>DATHES010000080.1:0-95056 GCA_035318465.1 Polyangiaceae bacterium | reverse complement strand
AGCGAGAATCTGAGAGAGTAGCGCTCGATGGAAGCCGACGCCCTGCGAGTTCGCGCACCTTCGCGGCGAAGCTTTCTCTTGCGCCGGCTGCACTCGCTGAGCGGCGTTTTCCCGGTCGGCGTGTTTCTGGTTTCGCACCTCTGGACGAACGCCAAGGCGCTGAAGGGGCAAGCCTCCTTCGATCGCGCCGTTGCCGATATCAACCACCTGCCGCTCCTACCTTTGCTCGAGATCTTCGGCATTTTCGTCCCTCTCGCCTTCCACGCCATCTACGGCGTGGTGCTCGCGTTCGAAGGACGGATCAATGTCGCCCGCTACCCCTATTCGCGCAATGTCCTCTACACCCTGCAGCGCACGACGGGGCTCGTCGCCTTTGCCTTCATTGCCTGGCACCTCTGGGAATTTCGCATCCCCAAGCTCTTCGGCCGCATGAGCGCCGACGCCTTCTATCCCACCTTGGAAGCCCACCTGTCGTCGACGTACGGCGGATTTCCGGTGCTCGCCGTCGTGTACTTGGTCGGCATCGCGGCTTCGGTGTTTCACTTCGCCAACGGCCTCTTCACGTTCTCTTTCTCTTGGGGCATTTGTCTGACGCGCCGTTCCCAGCGCCTGTTCGCGGCGGGGTTCGGTCTTCTGGGCGTCATCGTCTTCGTCATGGGCGCACAAACCGCCCTCTACTTCGCTACGGGAGCCCAGTTTCCCGCGGCGCCGGATCCGAATTCTTCGCCCACCTTCGAGCAGTGCGCCGTGGTAGATCCGACGCCGCGGGTGCCATCACCCAAAGGGGCGTCGAGCGCAACTCCCCGCCCCCCGAACCCCTGACACCTTCGAAAGATCGCGCCGCACCGACCTCGCACCGAAAAGGATAGCCAAGTGGCCAGCAAGAACCTCGTGAGATCATCTTCCGGTGCGGTCCGGCGCGCCATCGTCGTGGGGGGTGGGCTCGGCGGCTTGATGACCGTCATCAAGTTGTGCGAGGCCAACGTGCCCGTCCTCTTGTTCTCGCTGGTGCCGGTGAAGCGCTCCCACTCGGTGTGCGCGCAGGGCGGGATCAACGCGTCGGTCAATACCAAGGGGGAGGGCGACAGCCCGCAGGTGCACCTCGAAGAGACGGCGTACGGCGGCGATTTTCTCGCCAACCAGCCGCCCATCAAAGGGATGTGCGACGCCGCTCCCGGCATCGTCTTCATGCTCGATCGGATGGGGGTTCCCTTCAACCGCACGCCGGAAGGGCTGCTCGACTTTCGCCGCTTCGGGGGCACGCTCTTTCACCGCACGGCGTTTGCTGGCGCGACGACGGGCCAGCAGCTTCTCTACGCGCTCGACGAGCAGGTGCGTCGCTTCGAGACGATCGACGTCGAAGACGATCACGGCGTCGCCATCCCGGGCGAGAAAATGGTGCAGAAGCTCGAGTCCTGGGACTTCCTCTCCGCGGTGCTGGCCGACGATGGAGCGTGCATCGGCATCGTTGCGCAGGACCTGAAGAACATGTCCGTACGTGCCTTCCGCGCGGACACGGTTTGCCTTGCCACCGGGGGACCGGGCATCATCTTCGGTCGCTCCACCAACAGCGTCATCTGCACCGGCACGGCCGCTGCCGCCGTTTATCGCCAAGGTGCCATTTACGGCAACGGGGAGTGCATTCAAGTGCACCCCACCGCCATCCCCGGCGCCGACAAGCTCCGGCTCATCTCCGAGAGCGCCCGGGGCGAGGGAGGCCGGGTGTGGGTGCCCAAGGACGGCAAGGACAAGCGCAACCCCCGCGATATTCCGGAAAAGGACCGCGACTATCTGCTCGAGCGGATGTACCCGGGGTACGGCAACCTCGTGCCGCGCGACATCGCGTCCCGCGCGATTTTCAAGACCTGCTACCACGAGCACCACGGCATCTATAACGACAAGACGGGCAAAAACGAGAACGAGGTGTATCTCGATCTCACGCACAAGGACGAGGCGTTCCTGCGCAAGAAACTGGCCGGCATTCTGGAGATTTACGAGAAGTTCGCGGGAGTCGATCCATACAAGAATCCGATGAAGGTCTTTCCCGCCGTCCACTATTCGATGGGCGGCTTGTGGTGCGACTTCGAGCGCGACGCGAAGGGGTCCCTCGTCGTCGGATCGCCCCGCAACCAGTCCACCAACATCTCCGGGCTCTACGCGGCCGGCGAGGTCGATTATCAGTACCACGGTGCCAATCGCCTCGGCGCCAACTCGCTCCTCTCTTGCATCTACGCGGGGATGGTCGCAGGACCGGCCATGTCGTCTTATCGTCAATCGATGACGGCGAGTGCCTTCGATTTGCCGGCCTCGCTCTTCGAGAAAGCGGAAAAGCGCGAGCGCGACAGCTACGAGCGAATCCTGGGACAGAACTCGAACGAGAAGAATCCCGAGAACGCCTACGTGCTCCACCAAGAGCTCGGCGAAACGATGCTGCGCGACTGTACCATCGAGCGCGACAACGCCGTCCTCGACAAGGTGCTCGCCAAGATTGGCGAGCTCGACGATCGCGTGAAGAAAGTGCGCGTCACCGACACCGCCAGCCGCATGAACCAGGGTGCGCAGTTCGTGCGGCACCTCGAGAACATGCTGCTGCTCGCGCGGGTCATCGCGCAAGGGGCCCGCAACCGCGACGAATCGCGCGGCGCGCACTACAAACCTGCTTTTCCCAAGCGCGATGACGCAAGCTGGATGCGCACCACCCTGGCCCGCCACAAAACGGTCGGAAGCGTGGAGTACATCCGCTCCTTCGACTACGCCTGCGCGGGCAAATCGGTGCATATCACCGACGAGGTCGACATCAGCCTGGTCAAGCCTCGCGAGCGCAAATACGAGCAGGCCGGCGCCGCCAGCGCGGTGGCGCAAGGTGGTGCGACGACCAGCGCTGCGCCCGTCGTCAGTACGGCCAACGCCAAAATCGAGGTGCGATGAAAGCGCTGCTGAAACTGGCGCCCCCCGCTCAACCGTCGGCCCTTGCCACAGCTGGAGAACGCTGATGTCCGATCGCTTGGTGAAACTGCGCGTGCGCAGGCAAGATGGTCCCGATCGTCCGGAGACCAAAAGGTGGGAGGAGTTTGCCGTCCCCCATCAGCCGTACATGAACGTGATCAGCGCGCTCATGGAGGTGCAGAAGGCACCGAAGACGGTGAGCGGTCAGACGGTGGCGCCGGTGGTGTGGGAGTGCGTCTGCTTGGAAGAAGTGTGTGGCTCGTGCACGATGGTCATCAACGGCAAAGTGCGCCAATCGTGCAGCGCCCTCATCGACCAGATCGCGCCGAACGGCGAGACCATCACCCTCGAACCGATGTCGAAGTTCCCCGTCATTCGCGACCTCATGGTCGATCGGCAGCGCATGTTCGAGGATATGAAGCGCGTCAAAGCGTGGATCCACCTCGACGGCACGCACGAGCTCGGACCGGGTCCGCGCGAGAGCCAGGAGAAGCAGGAAGAGCGCTATTCTCTTTCGCGCTGCATGACCTGCGGCTGTTGTCTCGAAGCTTGTCCGCAATACGGACCGGGGCAGGAGTTCGTGGGACCTTTCGCACTCAGCCTGGTGCGGCTCTACAACGAGCACCCCTCCGGCGCGATGCACGCCAACGAGCGGCTGGAATCGGTGATGGGCAATGGCGGCGTCGAGGACTGCGGCAAGGCGCAGAACTGCGTCGAGGTCTGCCCCAAGGAGATCCCCCTCGTCGACTCCATCGCCGAGATCGGTCGCGCGACGACCAAGCGACTCTTGTTCGGGTGGCTCCTCAAGTAACGCGTGTAGCGCGCTCCGGTCGATCGAGAGCGCGGCGCCGTCGCAGCCGGGCCAGGAGCCCGACCAGGAGCACCGCGGCCGGCGATCGTTCGTAAGCGCCGTGCGACGCGAAAATGCGGCAGCCGCATCCGTCGCCATCCTGCGTCGTTGCACCCGCGCCGCCCGCGCCGCCACTGGCCCCACCCGTGCCGCCACTCGCGCCGCCACTGGCCCCACCCGCGCCGCCACTCGCGTCGCCACTGGCCCCGCCCGTTCCCGTGTCCCGTCCGGCGTCCGTCATCGGCGCGCCGCCGGCGCCGCCCGCGTCGTCGCAGGTGCCGCCCTGGGTGGGCGCGCCGGCATCGCACGCGCCGAGCACTTGGCAATCCGTGCTCCACGTGCACGCGTTCACCGCGCGTCCGTTGCAGCATCGAGGAGCGCCCTGCACCTCGTTGGCCTTCATCAGCGTGACGAACGAAGCGGGCGCCAAACTCGGATCGGAGCTGAAAGCGAGGTGATGACCCTGGAAAGGAGGGGCGAGACAGGCGTAGATCCCCTGGCTCGTCCACGAAAGGCAAGTCACCGGCACGTCGAGAAGCCGCTGCGGCATCGAGGGAGCGCCGGCCCCGAAAGAATACCGGCCGTCCGACGAGCTCTTGTAAAGGCCCACCCATTTGCCATCGGGATCGACCACGCGCACGGGGTCGATGATGTCGCCATAGCCGACCAGGGCCGTCGATCCATCCGGAGATAGCGCAAATCCCAACATCTTGGCGCCGGGCACCTCGGGATCGCTGCCGCCCGCACGCAAAAGCTCGGTCCAGGTCTTGCCGCCATCCTCGGAAAAGAGAAGCGCGTCGCCCGCCAGGGAGCTCGAGTTCGCGTCCTTCTTCCACGAGTCGGTGCGCACGAAGATCTTGTTGCCGTCGCGTGGATGAATGGCCGCAATCCATGGGGACGAGTCGAGGTTGGTGCCGGGAATCGTGCCGACGTTCCAAGTGGCGCCCTGATCGTTCGAGGTCAGAAAGAGCGCGGGAGCCTTCTCGTCGGACGACAAGCTCGAGCCCGTCACATAGAGATGATTCTTGTCTGTCGGATCGACATCGAGCGTGTGGGCGAGGGCCGCGGGAAGCGTCGAGCCGATGGGCTGCCAAGTCTGGCCGCCATCCTGTGACAATCGCAGCGTGATGACGTTCGTTCCATTTCGAAACGTCGTCACCAGCGCGTACACGTCCTTGCCGTCGGCAGCGAACGCGAAGTCGTCGACCGAGGTTGCCAACTCGGTAGGCTCGAGCGTCTTGGTGAAATCGCAGCCGCGATCGCGTGAAATCGTGATCGCGTCCTGAACGCCGACCAAGAGCCATCCGTTGACGGTGAGGCTCGCCACGACGTCGCTCGCGAACATCGGTTGGAAAGTGAAGGCCGGGTCGCAGACGTAGGACCAGTTCTTTCCTCGGTCGTCGGTGACGAGCAATCCGTACGTCGCGGCGATGGTGAGTCGCTCCGGGTGCCCAGGTTCTTCCAACAGGCGCTGCGCGCGGGGAAACCGTCCATTGGCAAACACCGTGGGGGCAGCGAGCAACGTGATCGCTGCGACCGCGATGGTGAGGAGACACCGAGCTTTCATGCCGCGCAGGCTAAGCGCCAAGCCCCGTCGCCACAAGATGGCAACATGAACGAAACGTCATGCGTCGCACGCCGGAAAAGACGCGATTCCGCCTCGTCGACACAATCACAGCCCCACCGTTTCCTTCATTGCGCTGCGCGTCGAAGAGCGATTTCTTCTTCTTGACGCCCCGCTGCTTCCGGGAAAAACCTCACGCTGGCGTTGCCAACATCAGGGGATCGGCTCGCCAAAGGAGCTCTCCATGCGTACTCGTCTCGACGTCGGATGTCTGGCCGCACTGGTCGCACTCGGCATTCTCGGTGCTTCGTGCTCCGATGCAGACAAAGAATTCGATGCCGATGATGATCCTGGCAGCGTCAGGGGCGTGATTCGTTCCGGCACTGCCGACTACTTCGATGAGGGTCGTAGCGAGAAGGTCTACGCCATACAGAAGAAGGACGGCAGCTACGTCCGACTCGAGGGGTTCAATGGGGCCCCGGGCATTCGACCGGGAAGCGACGTTCGCATCTACGGACCGCGCACGGCAGACGGCATTCGCGTCGACTTCATCAAGGTCCTGCAGCGAGATCCGGAAGGCATCGGAGAAGCGCAGCAAGCGCAGCGATCGGGCGCGAACCCCCCCGCCTTGAGCCCGCCGCTCAGAAACGCGTTCGTCTCCCTCACGCCTTCGTACACCGCGACGCAGGGAAAAGCGCGTCTCACGAAAACCGACTTCATCAAGCCGGTCATGGAGGTGAGCTCCTACGGCCGCTGGACGACGGAATGGGAATTTTACGGACCTTTTTCGGTCGCCAATGACTGCGGCGGACCGTTCTACGAAAACATCGGCAAGAACGGCACCGCAGCGATGAAGGCGGCCGGAGTCGACCCCGCCCAATTCAACCAGATCCAATTCAACATCGGGAGCAGTATCTCGTGTAGCTGGGGAGGGTTCGGGCTGGATGGTCATACGCCAATTCGTACCGATGGAATGCGTGGCCAATACAACCCGTGGAGCTACGTCACAGGTGAAGGCGAGAACGTGATGGTCCAAGAGATTGGCCATAACTGGGGCCTTGCTCACGTTCATTTCTGCACGGGCGCGGGGACGCCTTCGCCAACGTGTCCCGGCTTCGCGGAGTACGGCAGCCCCTTCACGCCGATGGCGAATGGCAACAACGTCTACCTGAATGCGTGGGAGCGCATTCAGATGAACTTCTTCAGCGGCTGCAACGTGCTCACCGTCGGGACGAGCGGCAGCTACGAAATCGGCCCCCTCAACAGTACGTGCGAAGGGCCGCAGGTCTTGCGCATCGCCGCCGATCTGGCGGGCAACGTGCAGCGCTATTGGTACCTCGAGTACCGCCAGCCTTATGGCATCGAGCAGGCGAACGGCGTTCTCTTGCACTACACTGCCGATATCAAGAACGGCGGCTGGTCGAAGTGCGACTACGGCGGTCCGGATTGTCCCGAGGATTGGGTCATCAACACCAAAGGGGGAAGCGCCAAGGACGCGCTCATGCCCGCGGGAACGTCGTGGATGACGCCCGAAGGGGTCACGGTGAACATCGCGGCGCTCGGCGCCACGGCCAAGTTCGACCTCACCTTCCCCAAGGCGGGCAGCGCTCCTTTCTGCGATCTCAATATGCAGCCCTGGGACAACAAGGCGCCCACCTGCACGGCCGGTCCCACCATCGACGGCGGGACGATCCCTGACAGTGGCACCGGCGGCACCGGTGGCACGGGCGGCGCCGACGGCGGCGGTGGAGCAGCGGGCAAGGCAGATGCGGGCGGCACCACGGATGCGGGCCAGGCCGGTGCAGCACCCGACGCAGCCGGTGGGAGTGGTGGAATGGCGGGAACCGCGGGCGCTGCAGGAAGCGGTGGCGCCGCCGGGACGACGGGTGGAGGCGCAGGAAAAGGTGGCGTTGGTGGCACGGCCGGCCTCGCTGGATCTTCCGGCGCTGGAGGCAGCGCTGGTGGAAAGGGCGGAGCGAGCGGTAGTACGGGGGCCGGTGGCACGACGGGCGGCCAAGCCGGGACGGGGTCCGGCGGAGCGACCGGAGGTAGTGGAGGGAGCGGAGCTACAGGCGGCACCATCGGCGGAAGCGGCGGAAGCGGACAGGATGACAGCGGCTGCGGTTGTCGTGTACCTGCGCGGGCTGCATCCATGAGCCGCGCGTCCCCCTTCGCTCTGATGGCGGCGGCGATCGGAGTGCTCGCACGGCGCCGTCGGCCAAAGCGTCGGAACTGAAGGACGGGAAGATCGATTCGGCGCTCATGAGCGAGTAGACGTTTCTCCTGCGTTGCGCGATGCGTCGAGAAAACCGCGCAAGCCAAATTGCGTACAGTGCTGTAAGGTACGCGCGCCTGCCTCCACTTATTAAGGAGTTGCCTATGAACCGTCGGTCGTCACGGAACGTCGTCCTCACGCAATCGGTCAACCTCGGTCTCGCCGCGAGTCTCGGCATTTTCGGCTGCGGGGAGGCAGCCCAGAATTCCCTCGGCAGCGAGCCCGAACCGAGCGGTACCGTCGGGACGCTGCACGCGCTCCTCGCGAACTATGGCGACCATACGGAGACCATCTACCGGCTCCGCAAAGACGATGGGACCGACGTCGGGCTGTATTTCGGAAACGGCGGGACGCGCGTCCGTGTCGGTGAGCGCATCGCTGTTCGCGGTGAGCGAAAGGGTGACGTCATCCAAGTCGATGGACACGAGCTCGTTCAGCGCCGAATCGGGGACACTCAGGAGCAACTTCTGACGGGTGAACACACCCAGCGCACGATCAGGGTCGCGGCGATCAGCTTGCTCAGTAGTCTATCGAAAGCGCAATTCGCGAAGCGCGTTTTCCAAGACCCCGATTCTCCGGCGGCCTTTTACAACCAGAACTCCTACGGAGACTGGAACTTTCAAGGCGACGCCTACGGACCGTACACCATCGCCACGACCAGCTGCGCCGACAGCAACCTCTACACGATCGCGGACCAAGCTCAGGCCGCCGCCAAAGCGGACGGTTACGATCCGGCCAACTACGACAACATCATGTACCACGTGCCGCCCAACTTCAATTGCGCGTGGGGTGGCGTCGCGGAGGTCGGCACCAACGAAGTGCGGGGATTCTGGAACGCGAGGCACAGCTGGTACGCCGGCACCGGTTGCGTCGTGCTCGCGCAAGAGCTCGGCCACAATTACGGGCTACTGCACTCGCATACCTGCACCGCTGGGCCGTACATCAACGGTCCCTCTTACGGCGGCACTTCGTGCGCCGGCTACAGCGAGTACGGCGACGCCTACACTCCGATGGGCGGCGGTTGCGGGCACTTCAACTCGCCCGAGCTCGGGGCCATGCGGTTCATCACCGGCTGCAATACGCTCGACGTGACGAGCAGCGGGACGTTTGAAATCGGGCCGCTCGAACAGCGATGCGCGGGTCCGCAGGTCATCCGCGTGCCGACCAACACGATGGCCAACCGGGGACCGCAGTACATCTACGTCGAATACCGCCTTGGCAAAGGAACCCTGGGTTCTGACTCGAAGTCGCCCAAGGGTTTGCATTTCTACGCCTCTGCGGAGTACGGCGGCGCCACGACGGGCATCATGGCGGACAACCACGATCTCGACTTCGCCGTCGACCCGTTCAAGCTCCGCGAACCGATCGGGACGGCAGCCGGCTCCTACACCGAGCCGATCAGCGGCGCGACGTTTACGCTGAACGCGATCGGTCAAACCGCGACTGTCCAAGTCACCATCCCCGGCGGCGGCAGTGGCGCGCCCGTGTGCCTCGGTGGCGGGACGCCACCCGCGACCCCGATGTGCGGCATCGTGACGGACGGTGGACCGCCGCCCGATACGGGAACAGGCGGCACCGGTGGGGGCCCCGCCGACGCGTCGACGGACGGCAAGGCAGGCTCCGCGGGTAGCGCGGGCACGGCAGGCAGCGCAGGTACGGCTGGCACCGGTGGTGCCGCGGGCACAGGTGGCGCCGCGGGAACCGCGGGCATCGCGGGAACTGCGGGAACCGGAGGAACCGCAGGTACAGGTGGCACTGCAGGTACCGGCGGCACCGCGGGTACCGCTGGAACAGGCGGCGCGGCTGGTACGGGCGGCGCCAGCGGAACCGGCGGAAGCACCGCAGGCTCGGCAGGATCGGGAACCGGCGGGGCGGCCGGCGCAACGGGAGGCGCGGCTGGCGCCGGAGGATCTGCGGGTGCCGGCGGTTCGGGCAAGGGTGGCACCGGCGGCAGCGGCACGGGTGGATCGACCACCGGTGGCACTCCGCCAGCCGATGACGGCTGCAGCTGCAGCATCCCCGGCGGAAACGCGTCGACACGCGCGCCGGCGTTGTTGCTCGGGCTCGCAGCACTCCTTCCTGCGCTCCGCCGCAATCGTCGCGCGCGCCGAACGAGCTGAGAGTGCGATGCGGAAAAAGAGTCGCCTCATGAGCCGCACTTTTTTCAGCCACAGCTTTCTCGCGCTTTTTACCAACGCGGGTCTCGTCGCCGGTGTGGGAATGCTCGGTTGCGGCGAGGCGCACCCCCGCAGCGATGTGCTGCAGAGTGGCGAGGTTCCGAACGGCATCGTGGGGACGGTGCACGCCCGCATCGCGTCCTTCGACGACCACGCCGAGACTTTCTACCGCCTCGTCCGCGACGACGGCGAAGAGATCGCGCTCGATTTTGGAACCAACGCGCCACCGGCACGCGTGGGTCAGCGGATCGCCGTCCGGGGTCCTCGCGCGGGAAACCACATCGAGGTCGACGGCTACGATGTCGTTCGCCGCGGCCGCGACTTGAACGAGGCTCGCCAGCCCCTCACCGCGCCTGCGAAACGAAACTTCAAGATTGCTGCCATCAGCCTCGATGCCACGCTCGCCGCCGCGAAATTCAAAACACGCGTCTTCAGCGACGTCGATTCTCCAACGGCCTTTTACAAGGACAATTCGTACGGAGATTGGACGATGGAAGGAGACGTGTTCGGCCCGTACACGATCCCCATCGCGAACTGCCAGGAATCCAATTTGTGGAACATCGCCGCCGACGCGAAAGCGGCTGCCGCGGCCGATGGGCTCGATCCGACCAAGTACGACAACTTCATGTATTACATGCCCTCCAGCGCCGGGTGCATGTGGGGCGGCATCGCCGAGGTCGGCGTGAACGAGGTTCGCGGTTTCGTCAACGCGGTCAACAGCTGGTACCGCGGTACCGGCTGCGTGGTGCTCGCCCAGGAGCTCGGGCACAACTTCGGCATGTTGCACTCCCACAAGTGCACGGGCGCACCTTACGGCGCCAAAACGTATGGTGGCACATCGTGCATGGGCTTCAGCGAATACGGCGATCCGTTCACGCCCATGGGTGGCGGTTGCGGGCATCTCAACGCCCCGGAGTCGGCAGCGGAAGGGTTCATCAGCGGCTGCAACACACTCGACGTGACGAGCAGCGGAACGTTCGAGCTCGGTCCCATCGAAGCGAAATGTGAAGGTCCGCAAGTCATTCGCATCGCCAACAACGCCACGGCGAACCAAGGCCCGCAGTACGTCTACCTCGAGTATCGCCGAGGAATGGGCAGCGTAGGTTCGGACACGAAGTCACCAAAGGGCGTCTATTTCCACGCATCGGCCGAGTACGGCGGAAATCATACGGACATCATTTTCGATGGCGGCCACGATTTCGACTATGCGCTCGATCCGTTTTACATCCACGACCCGATCGCGACGGTCGACACCAGCTGGACCGAGCCCTCGACCGGCGCCACGTTCAAGCTGACTGCGATCGGCGAGACCGCCAAGATCGAGGTGACCCTCCCCGGCACCACGCCCAGTGCGGCCAAGTGCATCGACGGAGCGACGCCGCCCGCCGCCCCGATGTGCGCCATGATCACGACGCCAGACGGCGGCATGCCCGACGCAGGCAGCGGTGGAACGGGCGGCGATGCCTCGCCCGACACGGGGAGCGCAGGGTCGGGCATGGCCGACGCCGGTCCCGAAGCGGGCGGCAGCGGTGGCAGCTCGGGCACCGGCGGTTCGGCCGGTGCAACGGGCGGCAGCGGCGGATCCGGCGATGGCGGCTGCAGCTGCACGATTCCCGGCGGAAATGCGTCGCCGCGCGCGCGCGCGGTGCTCCTCGGGCTCGCCGCGTTGCTACCGGCCCTGCGCCGCCGTCGTGCGCGCCGCCCTCGCGCGGAATGCTGAGAGGGCGAGTGCGCGCAAACTGGAGGGTAAACACCTACCTCCGAGATTCGCGCCCCGTTTAGGACGTTAGGTCCGCTCTCAAGCACGTTCGCCGGTCGAAACCCGGGTTTTTCCGGCCCGCGAAGGGCTCGATGCGCTTCTATGCGCCCCACGCGAAATATTCGTGTCTGGGCCAAAAACGGTTTAAAATCGATACCCTCGCGTCTCCGGAGCGCCCCCCGTCCATGCCGACCAAAGTCTTGGTTTTCGAGAGTGACGCTGCCTTCGCAGGAGAGCTGCGCACCGAGCTGGCGCGGCTGGGCATGGTCGCGCAGGTGGTCGACGACGGTTACGCGGGGCTCATGGCCGCCGCCTCGGAGCGGCCCGATCTCATCCTCCTTTCCATCGAGCTGCCGCGCATGAACGGATTTTCCGTCTGCAACAAGCTCAAGAAAGATCCATCGCTCAAAGATGTGCCGCTCATCATCATGTCGACAGATTCCAGCGAGGAAACGTTCGATCAACATCGCAAGCTGCGGACACGCGCCGAGGACTACGTCCGTAAGCCGATCGCTTTTGGGGAGCTGCTCGAGCACATGCGCCCCTTCGTGAAGGTCGAAAACGGCCGACCGTCGGCGGGCAGCGACGATGATGCCATCATCATCGATGACGAGATCGAGCTCGACGGCGTGGAAGGGCTGAGTGCCGCCGACATCACGGCGGACGAGACCACGCAAGTGGCGACCGCCGCCAATGTCGAGGCAGAGGTCGAGGCGTTTGCCAATACCGCTTTCGACCGGCTCATGGACAGCGAGCCTCCCACCAGCACGCGCAGCAGCCGCGCCCCCAAGGAAGAGCCCTCTGCAGAGCTCGAGCAAATTGGAACGGCCGAGCGCATCCCGAGTGTCATCCCCGCGCTGCCGCGCAAGATTTCCTCGGCGCCACCCCGCCCCCAGGTCGACGCGGACGTCGAACGTTTGCGCGGTGAAACCGAACGACAGAAAGCGGAGCTGGCGCGCATGGAACGCGAGCTTCAGACCGCCCGGGCAGAGGTCACACGGCTCGAGGATGCCGCGCGTCAGAGCTCGGAGTCCGACGAGCGAGTGACCAAGCTGCAGCGCGAGCTCGACGAGCTGAAACTGAAGCCAGCCTCGGGCGGCAAGGTGGCCGGCGTCTCCAGCCGCGAGTTTCTCGACCTGCGCGAGGGGCTGAACAAGAAGGAAAAGGAGATCCTCAGCCTGCGCGACCAGGTCACGCGCAAAGAGAAGGAACTGCTCGACACCAGCGACACCACCCTCGCTCTGGAGCGCGACAAGGCCGATCTCGAAGACAAGATCACCGGTCTCGAGCGCGATCTCGCTTCCGCCAAGACGTTCGCCGATACCGCCAAGGCCGACAAGGATCAGGCGTCCAAGCGCGCCGATGACTTCAAGACGCGGGGCGAAAAGGTCAAAGTCGAGCTCGACGCCAAGCTGGCCGAGCTTGCCACCATCGGCAAAAAGCACGAAGCAGAGCTCGCCGAACGCGACGCAAACCTGGCCGCGCATCGAGAGCAGGCCCAGAGGGACGCCGACGCCGCGGCCGAAGCTTCCCGTGCGGCGCTGGAGGCCGCCGAAAAGGCAGCCGATCAGAAACTGCAGGCGTCGCTCGAGGAGGCGCTGGAGATGCAGCAGCGTGAGCGCGAGGGAGCGCTGGCCAAGCTTGCGGAAGAGACGCAAGCCGACAAAGCCGGCGCGCTCGCGGCGCAGCAAAAAGACTACGACGCGCGCATCGCGGCTCTCGTAGAGGGCTACGACGCGCGCATCGCCACGCTCGTGCAGGACTCTGAAACGCGCATTGGCACGCTCGTGCATGACTACGACGCGCGCATCGCCGCTCTCGTGCAGTCGCACGAAGAAGATCAAAATCGACTCAAAGAGCGCGTGGCCGAGCTCTCCACCGAGCTTTCGGCGCGCATCGAGGAGCGCGAGGAGCTGGCGCGCGAGCTGCCCAAGACCAAAGAGAAGCTCACCACGGCCGAGACGCAGCTCGCCTCGACGAGAGCGGAGCTTTCCGAGATACGCGACAAGCTCAACCTGCACTCGCAGCGTCTCGATACCGCCAACACCAAGTGGGACCAGAATCGCAAAACGCTCGACCAGGCCAAGGACGCGCTGGCGGCGGCGCTGGCCCAGATCGAAGAAGCCGAGTCCCGCGGACTCGACTGACGCTCAGCTTTTCTTGACGAGATCGCCTCGGAATGGGTGGGCGAAGATGTCCCCCAAGCGGTCGACGACGCGCGGAAGCCCATCTTCGGCCACGGCGAGCCCGATGGGAAGATCGTTGTCGGCGAACTCGCTCAGCGTCTGACGGCAGAGGCCGCAGGGCCGTCCCGGCTCCGGTCCCGCGGTGACGACCGCGATGGCGGCGACGCGGCTGCCTCCCGCGGCGATGAGATGCGCGACCGCGCTTCGTTCGGCGCACAGAGCGAGGCCGTAGCTCGCGTTTTCGACGTTGCAGCCGGCGAAGATCGCGCCGTCCGGCGCGAGAACGGCGGCGCCGACGCGATAGGCGGAATACGGCGCATAGGCGCGATCGCGCGCGCGTCGTGCGGCTTCGACGAGCGCGCGCCAGGTTTGCTCCTTCACCCGCAACCTTGCGGCACCGTCGGTCATGTTCCGAGCTCCTTTCCGGCGAGCGCCACCAGGCGCGTGAGCAGCGCCACGAACGGCGCCGCGGTTCGATTGGAGACCGCCTGCACGTCGGCGTGATGAAGAGGCGTCTCCGAGATCCCCGCGGCCAGGTTGGTGATGCACGAAATGGCGGCGACGCGGACGCCGAGTTGGCGCAGGGCAATGACTTCGAGCACCGTGCTCATGCCCACCGCGTCCGCGCCGAGGGTGCGCAGCATCCGGATCTCCGCGGGAGTTTCGTAGGTCGGGCCCATGAGACCCGCGTACACCCCTTCGCGCAGCACCGAGCCCGTGTCGTGCGCGGCCTGGTGCGCAAGCTCGGCGAGCCCCCGATCGTAAGCGGCGGCCATATCGACGAAGCGAAGGGCCGAGGTGTCCGCCTCCGAGCGCGCTTTTGGTCCGCTATCGAGCGGACCCGCGAGAGGGTTGCGACCGGTCAGGTTGAGATGATCGGTGATGAGCATGCGATCGCCGGGGCACAGACCGGGGGCAATCCCGCCGGCGGCGTTGGTGAGCACGAGCGCGCCGCAGCCGAGTCGCGCCAGCAGGCGCACGCCGAAGACTACCGTGGCCGCGTCGTACCCTTCATAGAGGTGGACCCTCCCTTGAAGGCACGCGACGCCGACATCGCCGACCGTGCCGAGGCGCAAATTGCCGGCGTGTCCGGCCACGCTTGCCGTCGGCATCCCGGCAAGCTCCGTGTAAGGGATGGCCTGCTGCAAGAGGTCGCCGAACGCGCCGAGCCCCGAGCCGAGCACGACGCCCACCACGGGTCGAACCGACGTGCGCGCGGCAATGGCCGCCGCCAGCCCATCGAGCGCGTCGATCTCGGCGACCATCCACTCGACGTTAACCGATGGCATGGCATCCGGCCGAGAGAAGCGGCGAGCGCCGTGCCACGGGCTGTGCAGATGATCCCTGGTGACGAGGAAGGCTCCCCTCCACGCGTGCCGCGGGCCCGGCACCGAAAAGCCGTGAAAAAGCAGGTCGTTGCGTCGACGCTACGGTTTTGAATGAGGACGCAGTTTCCAGCATCAGATCGAAGGTG
Organism: Polyangiaceae bacterium; assembly: GCA_035318465.1. GTDB lineage: Bacteria > Myxococcota_A > Polyangia > Polyangiales > Polyangiaceae > DASWDH01. Next base: position 79,825 of record DATHES010000080.1, on the reverse strand, counting down.
GATGCAGCGATCTCCGGCTTTTTGCTCGGGCATGGGCCGCGCGCTCGAGTTAGCCTCTATGCTGTGCTCGAACCAGACGAAATGGTCGCGCGCTGCCAGCGGGGAGAGGGGGAGGCTTTCCGACAGCTCTTCCTTCGACACCGCGCTGAGGTGGCGCGGCTCGTGTTTCGGATGGTCGGTCCTCGCGCCGAGCTCGAAGACATCGTCCAGGAAGTCTTCCTCCAGGTTCATCGGAGCCTCAAAGATTTCCGTGGGCAGTCGAAGTTCACGACGTGGCTACACCGCGTGACCGTCAACGTCGTTCTCATGCACCGGCGAGCGGCCAAGAGCCGCCCGCAACTCGTCCCGCCCCACAGCGACGAGTCGCACGTCGACTCGCGGCTTTCGCCCGACGAAGATGCTGCCCGGCTCGAGCGGATGCGCGCTTTTCGCCGCGTCGTCGAGCAGCTGGCCGAGAAGAAGCGCAACGTTTTCCTGCTGCACGAGCTGGAAGGGCTCTCGCCTGCCGAGATCTCGAAGATCGTCGGCGCGCCGGTCCTGACCGTTCGCACGCGACTGTTTTACGCCCGGCGTGAGCTCGCCGAGATGCTCCGCCACGAACCGACGCTGGCTGCGTTTGCGCAAGCATTCGAGCGAAGCGGAACCGAGGAGCGCGTCGAGTTGGGAAAGACGGCCGGAGAGGCGCGATGACCCGTCGAGCTTCCGAGCGAGCCTGCGAGAAAGCGCTGGCCGCCCTGACGCGTGAGGCTGCCGACCTGCCCCTCCCCGACCTCGATTGGGAACGCATCGAGGCGAAGGTGCTTTCCGCAGTCGAGATCGCGCCCGTGGCGACGAAAGCCGCCCCGCGCGTCTCGGTAGCGCGCTGGGTGCCCTCTCCTCCGACTTGGGCGTCGACGCCGTGGCCCATGGCCGTCGCTGCGGCGGCCGCGGCGGCCCTCATTTATGGCAGCCCGCCCGGTGCTCTTCGCGCCCCGAGAGAACCGGAAGAAGCGCTGACCGCGGTAACGAGGACGGGCTCGCCGGTCAGGAATCTCGCGTCGCTCGAGGTGGGCGATGTCGCACGAACGGACGGCCGCTCCGCCGTCTACGACAAGGCGGGCGTCGTGAGGTTCGCGCTCGCGCCGAATTCGCGCATCGAAGTCGTGGCCAACGACATCGATGAGCAACGCGCGGGTGGCATGACCGTCGCGCTGCTCGAGGGTTCCCTCCACGCCGACGTGAAGCCGCGAACCGAAGGCGAGGTCTTCGCGGTCGAGGTAGAACGCACCCGCATTGCGGTGCACGGCACGTCGTTCACGGTCGTCCGCGAGGGAGACCGCGTCATCGTCGACGTTGCGCACGGATCGGTTGCAGTGGGCCCGGTGGGGTACCGCGGATCGACCCATGGGTGGCTCGTGGTAGGGCCCGATCGCGCCGTGTTCTCACTCGACGGCGCGCGCCAAGCGACGTGGCTCGGCGCTGCTCCCGAGGCTGCGAGCGCCGCGATCGAACCGGTCGTCGAACCGCCGCCGGCGACGGTGTCCGGTGCGTCGGCATCGCGTGGCAAGCGTCCCTTGGCGGCCGCGACGACGCGCGTCGAAACGACTGCTGGTTCGACCAAAGGCGAAGTCGCTGCTTCATCGGTCGGGGCGCCGAGGGTGACGGCCTGGGGTTCAGGGGCCATCGTCGAGGGGCATGACCCGAGCGAACAGGAGGCCAGCGAAATGGCGGCCATCTTGCGCCAGCTGGAGACTTGCTACGAAAAGCAGGTCAGCTCGTTCGGCGTACGCTTCTCCGTCGAGAGCTCGCTCAAGCTCACCATCTTGCCGAGCGGCGCGATCCGAGAAGGCGTTTTTACGCCGCCGCTCTCGCCCACGCTGATGTCGTGCGCCAACAAGGCCATCGGAGCCGCGCACTTTCCTGGAGGCGAGTCGGCTCGCCAGATCCGTATTCCGGTGCAGCTTTCACGCGCGCCGCGCTGAAGCGTGACGCGACGCCGCGTGGCCGCGGGCGCCGTTCATCCGGCGGGCGGAAGTGAATCGGCGAGCATCTCCGTGATGGCATACGTCTCGCGCGCCCCCAAGAGGCCAAACTGTACGCCCATCGAGCCCGGCTTGACCCACCGCACGATGCCGGGGAGCGCGCTCATCGTCGAGGCGCCCTTGAGCCGCAAATAGACGGTCACGTTGGCGCCGAAGGGCGCGGGGGCCGTCGTATCGATGTGCACACCGCCGAGGCTGAAGTCGCGGCATAGACCGGGCTGCCGAGCGCCCTCCGCGACGTTGAATTCAACGTCGAGACTGACCCGTTTACGGAAGTGGCGTCGTTTCTCTTGCACTTGATTTGCCTCTTACCCAAGAGAAAATCGTATTACAGACATGATGAGAAAAAAAGGGGGCCCGCTTCGACACCTCGAGGGATGGGAAGTAGGCGTCGTTGCCGTCGTCATCGCGCTGGTTGGCACTTTGTTGGCGGTCCCGCTGCCGGTGGCCCCCCGGGACGTGCCCGTTCCGCTGGCCGACGGCAAGGCCCTTTTGGCCACGTTCAATCGAGAAAGGGCCATGGCGGCGTCGATCGCCGCCGCCCTCGAAGAGGAGCACGGCCGTAGCTCGGGAACGAGCGAGCTCTATGATCTTCGCGCCTTCGGTCAGGAATTTCGTGCCTACGGCGCCGCGGAGGCCTCAGGCGACACGTATGCCGTTGTGCGTGCGCGCCAGCGACTCACGGAAGCGGTGGCCCGTGCGCGTGGCGTCGGTGACGACAAGCTCGTTGCGCTGCGCGCTTACCAGCAGCAGCTTTTTTTGGCTGAGCTTCGCAAGTGGGAAAACGCCGGCGTCTCGTCGGATGAGCTCAGCGGGCTCGGTGGAGGCTTTCTCGACCTCGTGCGAAAGAGCGGATGGCTCACGGGTACGACCATCGTCATGGACGATGTCGTCCGCGGGATCTTCTTCAAGCGCCGCTGGAACCAGGTGACGGGAATTTCCGGACCGCCGTATGCCATTTCCCTCGATGAGCACCGGACCTTTTACGCATTTCTGCTGACGCACCCCTACGTCGAAGGGCGGGGTGGGCTCGACGCCAAGGACGCCTGCCGTGTCGCCGATCAATGGCGACTGCGCAAGATCGAGGAGCTCGCGCGTCTCGACCCCTTCTATCCCTACGTGCTGGCCCGCGGTGTCCTTTTCTATCGCTTGGGGCGGTATCCCGAAGCAGCCCAGGCGTTCCGCGACCATCTCGGCACGGCCGACGATGGCCGCTATGCGCTGCGGGCGCGCAACTACCTCGCGACCGCGGTGGCGCGCTCGGTCCAGGAGCCGTAGCCCCCGGTCCTGTGCGGTACGCGCGCGTGCTCGTGCGTCAAGAGCCATCGTTTGCAATCGAGCCCGCCGCCATAGCCAGTCAGGCCGCCGTCCGCGCCGATGACGCGATGGCAAGGGACGATGATCGACACCGGGTTTTTGCCGTTCGCCCCGCCTACGGCGCGGATCGCGCGAGGGTTTCCGATCCGCGCGGCCAGCTCGCGGTAGGAAATGGTCGTTCCGTACGGAATGGCCACGAGCTCTGCCCATACCGATTGTTGGAAGGGCGTTCCGTGCAGCCGAAGGGGCAGGTCGAAATGCGAAAGCTTGCCGGCGAAGTAATGATCGAGCTGCGCAGACATCTCGCGAAAAGGCGACGCGTCCTCGATCCCGTCGACTCGGGACCAGGAAGGGTGGTGGCCCGCCGTGTAAAGACCGACGAGGGCCGTTCCGTCGGAGATGAGGAGCAAGGGCCCGACGGGGGAGGGTTTTCGATGAAAGAAGATGCCGTTCGACATGGTTAGACTCCTGCTTGGCTCGTCCAAAGGTGAAGGGCGGCGTAGGCGCGGAATGGGCGCCAGCGTTCTGCCTCGGTGCGACAGACGCGTGCGGTAGCGCCGCCGAGCGCTTTGCGAAGAACGAGATCCCCTTCGGGGAATGCGTCCGACCAAGCGAGGGCGCGCATGGCGATGTAGTGAGCGGTCCACGGTCCGATGCCGGGTAGCTCCACCAGCTTCGCCACCGTGTGCTCGATGACTGCCGCCGGCGCGTCCACATCGGCGTCCTCCAAGGAGAGCCTTCGCTCGACGATAGCCGACATCAGATGCCCGAGCGCGCCCGCACGCGCCCGCGTGAGGGGGATGGCCACACGGGACGCCAGGGGCGAGCAGGCGAGTTGCGCCGGCGTCGGCCACAATCGATCGAGTGAATCGAACGGTGTTTCGATGCGGTCACCGAAAGCGCGCGCGAGACGGCCGGCCAAGGTGCGCGCCGCGGCGACGGTCACTTGCTGCCCGAGGATCGCGCGCGCGGCGAGCTCCGAGGCATCGAACGCGCGGGGGACGCGCAGACCGGGTCGACGCTTCACGAGCCCCGCCAAACGCGGATCTTCGCTCAGGCGTGCGCCGATGCGCGCGGGGTCGGCATCGAGATCGAACAGCCGCCGCACGCGGCCGACGATGGCCGACGGCGCCGCGTGCAACGACGGCGAAACCTCGAGAACGAGCGAATGGCGGAGCTTGCCGGGCGAGACGCGAATCCAACCGGTGTGATCGCCCGCGCGGACCGTGCGCTGGTACGCGCCGTCTTCGACCTGTTCGACACCTGGGACCGCGCGCAGGCGCAGAAAATCGCGGATCGCCTCCCAGTCCAAGGGCGGACGATAAGGGAGCTTGAAACGGCCGAGATCGCCAAGGAGCTGCACACGCATGACCTAGCGCATCCCCTCGGCCCAAACTGGCCGTTTTCGGACAAGGAAGTGCCCGCCCTGGGGCTGCGGAAGCAGGAATCATGAGCCGTCGAAGCCGCCCTGCTCGACTAGCCGTCCGATCGTCAGGTGACGATTCATTTGGAAATGACATCACCCAAGGCCCGGAATCCATCAAGAACGTGACCCTTCTTCGCGACGCGATCACCGCCACCTCTGCCCTGACATTCGTCGTGCTGCTCTCCTGTTCGAGCGCGGAAAACGTGCTCGACTCCCCGGACGACGGAGGCCGCGCTGCGGATTCCAGCGGATCGACAGGTACGGGCGCGACCGGCGCAAGGGGTGGGAGCTCGGGCGCCGGAGGCAGCGCATCGGGCATGGGCGGTGGGGGAAGCGGAAACGGCGGAGCCGGGACAGGTGGTTCCGCCGGCCGTGGAGACGCGTCGGGGTCGGCCGGATCGTCGGCGACGGGCGGATCAGCGGGCACGTCGGACGCTAGCTCGGGAGGGAGTCGTCCAGAGGGGGGAGTCGGGGGGAGCGACGCCAATCCAGATGCCGGCACGAGCGACGGCCGAGACAGCGACGGCGGCGGCAGCGATGGGGCGGCCGGAGGCGGCGACAGTGCCTCCGACGTTCGCAGCGACGGCGGCGGCAGCGACGGCGGCGGCAGCGACGGCGGCCAACCGTCCGTCTGCGCCTTTGCCAGCGGTCTCAACGTCGCCTGGGTCAGGTTCGCCAACGACATACCGAGCCCGGACATCAGCACGTTCAACGCGATCTTTCAGAACACCTACAATGCCGGCGGGCGTGCGATCCGCTGGTGGTTCCACACCAACGGCGCTGTCACGCCGGGGTACGACGCGAGTGGCAATGCCCTGCCGATCCCACCGAGCCACATCGACGGCGTGAAGAGCATCCTGAATGCGGCGAATGCGAACAAGGTGAAGCTCATCATCAGTCTGTGGTCATTCGACATGTTGCAGGCCAATGCTGGCGCCGCGCACACCAACAATTCTCTCTTGCTGGAGGACGACAGCCACCGCCAAGCGTATATCGACAACTACCTCACTCCGCTCGTCAACGGCGTGAAGGGTACGCCGGGGCTCTATGCGTGGGAGATCTTCAACGAGCCAGAGGGCATGGGGCCGAACGGCTGGGCGACGTACCGCACCACCCTACCTTTTATTCAGAAAACGGTGAACTGGCTCGCCGCCGCCATTCGCGCCGCCGATCCGACGGCACTCGTCACCAACAGCGCAGTTACGTTCGACTATTGCTCGAACATTGCGGGCAAGACCAACTACTACTCGGACAGCGCCCTTCGCACCGTCGGCGGAAAACAGGACGGAACGCTCGATTTCTATCAGGTGCACTACTACGCCGTGAACGGCACCTCGAACTCCGCTTTCCTGCATCCCGCGTCCTACTGGGCGCTCGACAAGAAGCTCGTGATGGGCGAGTTTGCAACGATCGACACCGACGGCGTTCAAGCGTCGTCGATTTACACGTATCTCTACGACAATGGTTATGCCGGTGCGTGGGCATGGGCTTACAACTCCGACTGGCCTTGGCCCTCGATGCAGGCGCCGATGCAAAGCCTGTACGATGCCCACCCGAATGAGGTGGGCGGCTGCCCCTGACCCGTGGAGCGACGCGCGAAAGTTCCCCTTGGTGTGGCCGCTCTAACCCTGGGGGTCGCCCTGGCCGCGGGCGTTCGGCTTTGGCCAAGAGAAGAGCGTTTACCAACGGTGCTCGTATCCCAGGCAGGAGGCCAGAGCTCTCCGCTTGGAACGTCGCCCGATGATCCCATGCCCGGCGCGCCCCTCGCGATCACCTCGGCGGTCTTCACCGAGGAGGCCGACCTGATGGCACGACTGCGGGGAGTCAAGGACCGCGATCCAGCGCAAGCCGTCAGGTTGGCGCGGGAAGGAAATCAGCGCTTCGCCGACTCCGGAAACGCGCCCGAACGCGCGTCGATTCTGATTCACGCGCTGGCGGATCGCGGCGCTTCTTCGGAGGCTCGAGCGGAGGCGGAGCAAATGGTGAACCGTTACCCCGACTCGGATTGGGTGCGGGAGATCGAGCGCTTCACCGGCGCACATCGCCATCGAAGCGTTCGCGTCAACGACGCTGGCCGGCTCGAATTCTACTGAATCTGGCGTGCAGACTCCTCGATGGAGCGATTGACCGCTTCCGGGGCCTCACCCGCCCCTGGCGCGCCGCTCCATCGAGACCAGCCGATCGTTGATCCGCGCGAGCGCGAGACCGTCGATGGTTTTGGGATCGCGAACGTCCGCTACGCATCGGCGGCAGAACGGTGCCTCGCGCAGCGCTTGCAACCAGGGCAAAGGAGCAAGGCCACGCGTCTCGAGCGCGTGCACGAACTTGAGCGTACGGAACGCGTCGAACCAGATCGCCATGTGTTGACGGAACGTGGCGCCGCTCTTCGAGTGGCGGCGCGCTGCTGCCAGCGCGGCCTCGGTAACGGGGTGTGACGCCATTTCCACGAGGAGCGCCGGATCGAGACCGGCTTTCCCGCACCGCGCGACCAGTCGTTTGGAAAGCGCGCTCGGCGCGGAAAGATGCGTGAGATCGGAGAGGGCGGCGAGCCAGACGCCGAGCTTGGCGAAAATGCGCGGGTGGTAGAGCGTGAAATGCTCTCGGCGTGCGATGCGTTCCACCGCCGGCCCCGTGCCGAAGGGCACACGCCGCGAAACGCGCCCGCTCAAGCAAATGGGTGCCCCGCTGAGGGAGACGACGGCGCCGATCTTGGCGAGCTTGCCGAGGAGGTAGAAGTCTTCGGCCGCCGTGCGTCGCGGCACGCCGCGCACTTTCGCGTACGCCATCGCGTCGACGGCCAGCGTGCTGCCGATGGTATGATGCGCATAGGGCGAGCCGGCCGACGCCAGGCCGAGCACGTAGTAGCGCAGCGAAATTTCGTAGAGTTGAACGGCGCGCGCGAGTGCAACATCCTCTTCGCCGCCATGGGTAAAGGGGTAGACGATGGCAGCTGCGTCCGGCGCGCCCACCGCCTGTGCCCGCTCGAAGTAATCGTGAGGCAAGATCACGTCGGCATCGGTGGAGTGAAGCCAGCGCGACGTCAGGTGGCGGGAGCGGTGCAAGCGCAACGCGATATCGAAGCCGATCTTGCGCGCCCATCCAACGCCTTGTCCGCTTGGCAAGAGGTGGGCGGGACTCGCGCGGTCGATATGGAGAAGGCGCCCGGCGCGGAAGCGGAAGAGGCGAGCCGGCGCCGGTGCATCGAGGTACGCAGCTTCTTCCTGACCGTACGCGTCGCGAAGTCGCCCGAGGACTTCGGCGTTGCGTTCGTGCACCCAGGCCGGAGCCTCGGGCGCCGCGTTGACGACGAGGACGAGCAGGACCTCCCCTAGGGGCCCCTTCGGTACCGACTGCAAAGCCCGCATGAGGTCGTCACCCTCGTCGTAAGCCGGTAGGACGAGCGCGTGCCCGAAGGTCCCCGTCAGCCGATCGGCAATTCGGGCTTCCGGCTCCGCGTAACGCTCGAGGTACTGCTCTTGCGCCTTGCCGATGGCGCCCTTGGCCCGCGTCCGGGATAACGCCAGATCCGCCATGGCTAATGCAGCGCCGGGCGAAGCGGCAAGGCACGCATGATCTCCGCTTCTTTCGCACGCAGCTCGACCAAGCGCGCCTCGACTTCCTGCGCATCGTAGTAGATCTTGGCTAGCCGCACGAAGAGTCCGGCGTGGCGCGCTTCGCTGCGCGCGAAGTCCGCGTAGAGGGCCGCGAGGTCCGGCTCGAGCGCCGCGGCGAGCAGGTGAAAGCGCTCGCACCCGCGGGCCTCGATGACGCCTGCCATGAGCAAGCGATCGAGCAGATACACCTCCGGCGCCCGCCGCACGAGACCCAAGAGCTCCCGTACGTAGCGATCCTTGCTGTCGTCGCCGAGCCGTCCGCCGCGCGCCACGATGCAGGCGTAGACTTTGCGGAAGTGGTGGAGCTCTTCACACGCCAGATCGACCATCTCGGTGACGAGCGCTTCTTTGTCGCGATAGTGAGAGGCCAGCGTCATCGCCGTGGCCGAGGCCTTGCGCTCGCAGGCGGCATGGTCGCGCAAGAAAGCGTCGAAATCGTCCCGTACCGCGTCGACCCACGCGGCGGGCGTGGGAGCGAGCACGGTCGGTCGGTCGATCGAAACGGACTGTCCTTCGCGCGGCATCGCTCGTCAAAATTCGGCCACCCGAGCGCGGCGTCAATAGCGTCGTTGCGCGAGCGTCGTTGCGCGTCCCGCGCTGGACGCACAAGTCGCACCTTCTGCCACGCCGTCCAAACCTTCCACCGGTGGCGTCACGCCGTTCATCTTCGTCGAGGCGCCGTGGTAAAGTGTGCTCTCGGCTGGGGCTTTGCGCGTGGCGCGCCGCTATTTTCAGGGAGCCTACTCATGACCAACAGTGCAGGTTCCGTGCTGCTTCTCGGCCTTGTCTTGTTTCCGTTCTTCGGCGGCGCGTCGTGCAGCTCGGACACGGTGGGCGGCAGAAACGACGCGGGCACCAGCGGATCGTCGGGTCAAGGGGGTTCGGGCGGCGCCACCGGTGGAAGCGGCGGCACGTCGGGCGGCGCGGGCGGGTCAGGTGCGACGGGCGGCGCGGGAGCCACCGGCGGCACGGGTGCAACGGGCGGTTCGGCCGGCACGGGCGGTTCGGGTGCAAGTGGAGGTACGGCCGGCACGGGCGGCGCGACGGGCGGCGCGGGCGGAGCCAGCGGCGGCACCGCCGGTACGGGTGGAGCGACGGGCGGCGCGTCGGGCACGTCGGGCACTGCGGGCGCGGCGGGCGCCGGCAAAGACAGCGGCGCGAGTGGCGCGGCGGGCAGTGCAGGAGCTCCGCCCGGCGGAGGACCGATGCTTGGCGGTTGTCCCATTTTCCCCGCCGACAACGCTTGGAATCGCGACGTTTCGGCCGACCCCCTCGATCCCGATTCCAACGCCATCATTGCCAACATCAATGCCAATGGCGCCAAGGTGGTGCACCCCGACTTCGGGGAGACGCTCGAATACGGCATTCCCTACGTGGTCGTCCCGCAGAACCAGGCGGGTGTCCCCATGATGTTCGACTATGCGGGCGAGAGCGATCCCGGCCCTTACCCCATTCCTGCCAATGCACCGATCGAAGGCGGGTCCGGCGCCTCGGGCGATCGGCATGTTCTCGTCGTGCAGCAAGGGACCTGCTTGCTCTACGAGACCTGGTCCTCGACGTACGTGGGGCCCGGTTGGAAGTGCGGATCGGGCGCGAAGTTCGATCTCCGTTCCAACGCCATCCGCCACGAATGCTGGACGTCGGCGGACGCGGCAGGATTGCCGGTCCTGGCGGGCCTCGTTCGTTACGAAGAAGCGGTGACGGCAGGTGTCATCGCGCACGCTCTTCGTTTTACGGTGTCGCAGACGCGCGCAGCGTACATGCACCCGGCCACGCACTATGCGAGCTCGCACACCGACGCGCCGTACCCCCCCATGGGAATGCGCGTGCGCATGAAAGCGTCGTACGACGCTTCGCGTTTCACGGGCGCGTCGCTCGTCATCGCCACGGCGCTCAAGAAGTACGGCATGATCCTCGCCGACAACGGCAGCAATTGGTATATCAGCGGAACTTCGAACGCGAGCTTCGATGACGACAATCTCAATCAGTTGAAATCGTTGCCGGGCGACGCCTTCGAGGTGGTCAAAATGGACCGCCTCTACACCGCCGCCGATTGTCCCTGAACCAGCGTCCCTTCACGCTTCGCGGAAGAACTCGACGTTGACGTGCCGGCGCGCGACGAGGAGCATTCCTATGCCCGAAAGTCCCACCAGTGCCGCATAAAAGAGGAACGAGGCGGCCCCCGTGAAAACGTTCAGCCCCGCCACGATGATGACCAGCAGGTTGCCGATTGAATTGGCGAGGTAGAAAAAGCTCATGATGGTCCCCTTCATTTTCCGCGGGGCCTGCGCGTAAGCGAACTCGAGCCCGGTCACCGACACGAGCACTTCCCCCAGCGTGAGCAGCACGTACGGCGCGAACTGCCACAAGACCGACAGCTTGATCCCGTTGTCGAGGTAATGCTGGATGGCAGCTACGCAGACGAACGCGAGTCCAGACACGAACATGCCAAGGGGCATGCGGCGCAGCGGCGTCAGCGCCCACCGCGTCTTGGCCAGCGCCGGATAGAGCAAACCCGTCGTCAGCGGCAGGAGCATCATCATCAAGAGAGGGTTGACGATCTGCAATTGCGACGGTTCGAAGGTGACGGGGCCAACCTCGAGCACCATCGTCTTGGCTTGCAGCACCCAGGCCGATGCTTTCTGATCGAAGAGCATCCAGAAGAAGGGGATGAAAGCAAAGATCTTGAGAACGCCCACCACTGCTTTGGCGCCTTCGATCGCTTCCGGGGGATGGACACCGCGCGCGCGGTCGAGCCACGCGCCCTCCGGGCCGGCCGGGCTCGGTGCCACCCACGCGGAGCGCACGACACGGAGGAAGGAATGCGGGTCATGCGGCGCCGGTGGGATCTCGTAATAATGCTTGCGCCCCAGCCAGAAGACGACCGTCGCCGTCAGCATGAGTACCCCCGGCACGCCAAACGCTACCGAAGGACCGTAGTAGCGCAGCAGCTTGGGGATGAAGAGCGACGCCGTGAACGATCCGATGTTCACCGACCAGTAGTAGGCGGCGAAGATCTTGGGGAGGAGAGATTTTTGCGATGCCGTGAACTGATCGCCCACGAAGGCCGCCACGCACGGCTTGATGCCACCGGAGCCGATGGCGACGAGCGCGAGACCCAGATAAAAGCCCTTCGGCTCGTCGTCGAAGATCGCCAGCAAGGCGTGCCCGGCCGAGTACACGAGAGATAGCCACAGGATGGTGCGGTACTTGCCCCAGTGGCGATCGGCGAGGTACCCGCCGAAGAGCGGCGTGAAGTACACCGCCATGGCAAAGAGGTGAAAGATCTCTTTGGCGTGCGGTGCCCGCTCGGCCAGCGGCGACGAGAGGAGCAAGTAGTCGACCAAGAAGGCGGTCAGGATGTTGCGCATCCCGTAGAAGCTGAAGCGCTCGCAAGCTTCGTTGCCGATGATGTACTTGACTTGAGCCGGCCAGCGCAGCGTCTCCTTCGCGGGGGATACGGCTTGCATCCTCACGTCCGTACCCCGAAACTTCGCTGCATGCATCTCTCACTGCATGGCAAGGTCGCCCTCATCACCGGAGGATCGCGCGGCATCGGAGCCGCCGCGGTGGCGATGTTCGTCGGCGCTGGCGCGCGGGTCGTCTTCAATTATCGCAGCGCAGAAGGGCAGGCGAACGCGATCGTCGAGAAGCTCGGCGCCTCGAGTTGCGCCGCCATTCGCTGCGACCTCGCCGGCACCCAGACGGCGCGCGAGCTCGTGGACGCCGCGGTGGCGCGGTTCGGCCGCCTCGACGCGCTGGTGGTCAACCACGGCGTATGGCCGCCCGCGGATGTGCCCATCGATCGCATGACCGACGAGCAGTGGCGCGACACCTTGACCATCAACCTCGACAGCGTCTTCGCTCTCGTCAAATACGCCGTGGCTCAGATGAAGAAGCAGTCCCTCGCGGGCGGCGCGCGCGGCCACATCGTGCTCGTCGGATCGACGGCGGGCCAGCGCGGCGAGGCTTTTCACTGCGACTACGCCGCCACCAAGGGGGCCATCATCAGCATGACCAAGGGTCTCTCGACCGAGCTTGCTGCGGACGGCATTTACGTCAATTGCGTCGCGCCGGGCTGGGTGGAAACGGACATGACCGCCTCCGCCCTGGGCGACACATCGACCCGCCATGCGATTTTGAGCAAAATTCCGCTCGGGCGCGCCGCCAAGCCGGACGAGATAGCGGCCCCCATCCTCTTTCTATGCACCCCCCACGCCGGGTTCATCACTGGCGAGATTTTCAACGTCAACGGCGGCGCGGTATTGGTCGGTTGATCGCGATCGGTTGCGCGCGAAACGAAAACCGAGTTAGTTTTGCGACCGAAGCATGGATTCACCGCCATTCGACGATTCAACTCGCCGCGTCATGGGCGGCATCGCCTGGAACGAATTCTGCGATGCGCTCAAAGCCGCGGGAAACGTCATCACGAGCGACATCTCGCCGAACGACCCTTTTCAGCGCGCGGAGGGTTACCGGTACCTCACGCGCCTCTTGCGGGCGGCGCTGGAGACCTTCGTGGAAGACGCCGACCCGACGGCCCCCGAACTCTTACGCACCTGTCACGAGACCATCAAGATGGGGGCGGACAATCCCGACAACTATTATCAAAATGCTCCCATCAACGGTAAATACGAATACCGTCTCGTCGGAAAGCGCGGCACCGTCCACTACCTGGGATTCGGCACTCAGGAAGGTAACTACGGCGCCAGTGGGAGCCTCGATACGAGCGGTTATCTCGATGACTCCCAGCTCGTCGTCGCGGCCGATGGCTCGCTCGAGATCGCGGTAAGCTGCGAGAAGAAGCCGGGCAACTGGCTGCCCATGACCGCCAGGAGCCGCACACTCGTCGTTCGGCAGACGTTCCTCGATCGCAGCCAGGAAAAGCCCGCCGAGCTCAAGATCGAGCGGGTGGGCGGGCGGCACGCCCCTCGCCCCCTCACCGCGCAGGCCATCGACCGCGGCCTCCTCGCGTCGGCGAAGTTCGTCGACGGCTGTGCCCGGCTTTTCAATCAGTGGGCGAACGGCTTCAAAAGCCATATGAACGAGCTTCCCCTCTTCGACCCCAAGGTGGCGACGGCGGCCGGCGGTGTGCCCCACATCGCCTACTACCACGGCTATTGGCGGCTTCAGCCTGACGAAGCGCTCGTCATCGAGGTGACCCCGCCCCTTTGCGACTATTGGAACTTCCAACTCAATAACCACTGGATGGAGTCGCTCGACTATCGGTATCACCCGATCTCGATCAACCGTCATTCGGCCAAGCTCGGCCCGGACGGCTCCGTTCGCGTCGTGGTGGCGCATCGCGACCCGGGCGCCCCCAATTGGATCGACACCGCTGGTCACACCGAAGGCACCATGTGTTGGCGGTGGGTGCGTGCCACCGAGCATCCGCAGCCGATGACGCGTGTCGTCAAAGTCGAGCAATTATGACGCGCCTCTTGCAGGGGCGCGCTTGTCTCGTGTCCGGCGTCGGCGCCGGCACTGGACGCGCGGTCGCGCTTGCTTTCGCGCGCGAGGGCGCGGATCTGGTCCTCTCCTGTCGCACGGAGCGCGTGGCGCAGGAGATCGCCAAGGAGGTCGAGGATGCGGGCGCGCGCGCCGTGCCGGTCGTCGCCGACATCACCCAAGCGGAGGATCGCGCGAGGCTCGTGGCCGCGGCGGCGAATGCCTACGGCGGCATCGACGTGCTCGTCAACAATGCCTTCGCCACTGGCCGAGCGGGTCCGATCGAGTCGATCGACATCGCCAAGACGTGGCGCACGCCGTTCGAGGTCAACGTCTTCGGTACGTTGCTCATGGCGCAAGCTGTCATTCCCTCCATGAAAGAGCGCGGCGGCGGTTCGATCGTCATGATCGGCACCATGGCGGCACGCCGCCCCGAGGCCGGTCTCGCTGGCTACGGCGCGTCGAAAGCAGCGCTTCTTTCGGCGACACGATCGTTCGCCAGCGAGCTCGGTCGCTACAAGATCAGAGTCAACTGCGTCGTCCCCGGCGCCATCGACGGCGCCCATCTCCGCGTTTACTTCAAGAACGAAGCGACGCGTCTCGGTCAGACCGAGGCCGACGTGTACCAGCGCTTTGCTTCCCGGGGGGCCCTCGATCACATCGCCACATCGGACGAGGTTGCCGCTGCGGTGCTCTTTTTCGCGAGTGGAATGTCCTCCGCGATTACGGGGCAGTCGCTCGACGTCAACTGCGGCGAATGGTTCGACTAAGCCAGTCAGGAGCGCACCATGCCAGGTTCCAAGCTCGAAATGGACGATCTCTCCGAGTCCGCACTTCTCGACGAGGCCCGGTCCAAGACCGGTCTCACCGATTTCGGCAGTGACGACTTTCGCGAGGGCCTCCGCGCTCTACTCGAAATGTACGACACCACCGCCCGGCTCAGCGCGCAGGGCCGCAAAGTCACCCGCCGGCGTATCCTCGAGCTCCTGAACAACCGACTCTTCATTCAAGAAACGTTCAAAAGGCATCCCGAAATCAAGGCGCGCCCCATTCGGCGACCGATGTACCTGACCGGTCTGCCGCGCACGGGCACTTCGGCACTCTTCAACTTGCTCGCCATCGACGAAGCGAGTCGCCCTCTTCTCTATTGGGAAGGGTGTTATCCGTATCCGCCCCCCGGAAGTGTCGCTCGTGGCGAGCCCGATCCGCGCCTCGTTGCTCTGCGGGAATCGATCCATCACCTGCGCCAGAAAGACCCGGAGTTCGCCAAGGTGCACGAGGTGAGCGCGGACGGTCCGGAGGAATGCGTGCAGCTCCTTGCCCATACCTTGAGCGGCGTGCAGCTCGGCGTGGAGCCGCTCATCTCTCCTTATCGAGAGTGGTTCGAAAAACAAGATTTGCGCGCCCCCTATGCCTACTACGCCGATCTCTTGCGCATGCTCGATTGGCAAAGGCCCGGTGAGCGATGGCTCCTGAAATCGCCCGCGCACCTCTGGGCGCTCGACGTGCTGGTGGGCATGTTTCCCGACGCCTGCATCATCCAAACCCACCGCGACCCGGCGCGGATCATCGGTTCGTATTGCAGCATGGTCGCGATGCTCATGCGCGGCCGCGAAGGCGTCGATCCTCGCCAGCTCGGACCCGCCGTTCTCGAGTACCTGGCACGTTCCGTGGAGCGGGGCATGGCGGCGCGTGACGAGCTAGGGCCAGCGCGGTTCATCGACGTCAGCTATCGCCAATTCGTGAAGGATCCCATCGGTACGGCCGAGCAGATCTACGCTGCTTTTCAGCTGGAGCTCGCGCCGCGCACCGTGGATGCCATGCGCAAACACGTGGCCGATCATCCGCAAAACAAACACGGCGCGCATACGTACACGCTGGCCGACTATGGGCTTACGGCGGAGATGGTGTCCGCGCGACTGGCTCGTTACATCGAGCGCTTCGCTCTCGGCCGGGGCGATGAAAAGGGTGCCGCTTGACAAGTCGAGGCCCGCGAGGCTACCCGTTTGATATATCGATGAACGGCAAGCTGCTTTTTCGCCGATCCGCGTCGATGGTGCTGGCAAGCTCCTTTCTCACCATCGCCGCCTGCAGCGTCGAACTGGGCGGCCTCTTCGACGGTAGAGGCGACGGCGACACAGCGCAGCGCGACGCGGGGCCCGACGCCGATGCGACAGCCGATCGGGCGTCGGACACCCGATCGGACGCTTCGATCGACAGCGCGCCTGCCGACGACACCTCCCGCGATGGCCCGCCCAACGACGGCGATGGAGGCGACGCCACGCGCGACGTGAGTCTCGACCTGGACGCCAGACGCGAAGCCAGTCTCGACGCGGACGCTGCCAGCGACGCCAGTCTCGATGGTGACGCCAGGCGTGACGCCAACCTCGACGACGACCGCGCCGGCGACGTCGCCGGAGACATGGCGATCGAGACCGTGCAAGATGTAACGTCGGAAGACACGGCCGCCGAACCGAGCCTCGATGTTGCGATGGAACCGACCATCGACGTCGTAGCGGATGGGCCCCTCGACACGGTCGGGGATGGCCCCGATGCACCGCCCGGCACGTGCGGCGGCGGTTGCAACACCTTCGACGACATCGGTCAGACCATCACCAGGACGGTGGATCAGGGGCCAGTGCCGCCAATGACCGGCGGCACCATTCTCGACGGTACGTACGTGGCCACCAGCATCGTTCAGTACAACGGGGATTCCACGGCCTTCTCCCTTTCGGAGACATCGATCATCTCTGGAAATATCGACGCGTGGATCGCTTCGACCAACGGACAAGCGCCAGTGCGGTACACGACGACGTTCACGACGTCGAACAACCAGATGGCGTTTGTCTTCTGCTGCCCGGTGCCGGGAAACTTGACCATCACGTACACGACCGACGGAGCCACCATTAGCAACGTGGATCCGGCCAATCCCAATCGGGTCATCACTTACACGCGACAGTAATTCCCTCGGTTGGGGGCGTAGCCCCTTGGGGCCCGTCTTCGTTCGATCGACGAACATCGTCGAGTCGAGGCACGCCGAGCCGGGAGAAAGGCGCTGCAAAACGCAGTGACCTATCGACCTCATCGATGGGCAGTATCGACGCGACTACGTGCGAGGCGCGGTGTCGCGTTCGCGCGCGGTCACGGCTGGACCACATCGGCGAAGGAGGGACGATGCGGACCGCTTCTTGCGAACGTCTGCGACAGGAATCACCCAAGGGAGCGAATCTCATATGAAGACGACCTGGCATAGTGCGCTATTCCTGCTCTTATCCCAGGCGTTGCCCGCTTGCGGACAGGATTTTGACCACGCCAACGATGCTGGGACTGGCTCGGCGGGAGCTGTCGGTACGGGAACGGGAAGTCAAGGAGGCGCCGGTAGTCAAGATGCCAGCGGCGCTGGCGGCACCGGCGGCTCGAGTGCAACCGGTGGTGCGGGCGGCGCGGCGGGTTCCGCGCCCGATTCGGCGGCAGCCGACGTTGCTCAGCCCCATGCAGACGCCGGCTTGGCTGACGGCATGCCGCGCGACGCCCCGAGCGACGCACGGGATGCGGACGTCGACGCGCTCCGCGACATGGGAAGCTCCGATGCGGGAAGACCCGACACGGGGATCGTCGATATCGGAAGTGTCGATAATGCAATCTTTGACATCGTCGCGCCCGATCTTGCGACGCCAGACGCCGCCTGTCGTCAGGCGCCGGTGGTTCTGGGCGCCGCGGACAACTTCGTGGTGCTGGCTGGATCCACGGTGACCAACGAGGGGCTCACCTTGTTGACCGGCGACTTGGGCGTCAGCCCAGGAACGGCGGTGACCGGGTTTCCACCGGGAACGATGGTCGGAACGCAGCACGCTGGTGATACCGCCGCTGCCCAAGGCGAGGCCGACTTGACCACGGCCTACAACGACGCCGCCGGGCGAACGCTGTGCCCCATCACGATCGCGGGAAACCTCGGGGGGCAGACATTGACCCCTGGCCTCTACCGCTCGACCTCGTCACTCGAAATCTCGTCGGGGGATCTCACCCTCGACGCCCGAGGCGATGCGAGCGCCGTCTTCATCTTTCAGATGGCGTCCACGTTGATGACGACATCGGGGCGTCAGGTCTTTTTGATCGGGAGCGCCAAGTCTGCCCATGTCTTTTGGCAAGTCGGAACCTCCGCCACCCTGGGATCGACATCGGCTTTCCAGGGAACGATCATGGCCGATCAGGCCATCACGCTGACGACCGGTGCCACGCTCAACGGCCGAGCATTGGCCCGCGTCGCCGCGGTAGCCTTGGACTCCAATACGATCGTGAAGCCGACGCCTTGACGACGCTCGGATGTCGACAATCGTGTCGACGGACTTAGGCCCGGGCGATTCTGCGCTCGAGACGGAGTGGCAGATCCCTGACGGCGCCACGGGCCGCAACGAATCTGAGGCACCCTGCGGGATGTCCAATCGATCTCAATCATCGTAGCCATGAACGGCAGTGATGACATCGAATGAGCAGTCTGCTGCTATCGGTTTTCGTGCGCGATCGCTGTGCGGCGCGCTCGACGCGATGGTGCTAAGGATCGCTCGCCCCTAATTCTCAGCCGGGTGTTGCCACTACCACTACTCGAGGAAGCGAATCGCCAGCGGCGAATCTGCCCACCGCGCACGAGCCACGGTGACGACGATTCCACGACTCGTGAGTTGATCGAAGACATTTCTCTCAGAGGTGCACGCCGACGGGTTCGCCAACTTGCTTGGAAAAGGCGCCGCCCCAGGCTCAGCTCCGCGCGTTAGTGCTTCGGAACGCGCAGAAACCAAGGTAAGCGCAGCATGCTGGAATTGGCTAAACTTAGTGGAAAGGGCAAGGCGATCATCCTGGCCGTCGATCGCGACCCGCACATTCTCGAGCTCGAGGCGCACTTCCTGCATCAAGCCGGTTACTCCGTCGGGTTTGAGAAGGACGGTAACGGTGCTCTGGAGCAAGCTCGGAAGGTCATGCCCGATATCATCATCACGGAGATCCTCGTCCCCACCATGGACGGACTGGCCCTCTGCCGCCAGCTCAAGGCGGATCCCCGGACGCGCGATATCGCCATTCTCGTCTTCAGCATCCTGGCCGCGGGCGACCGGGCACGCGAAGCGGGAGCCGACGCCTTTCTCTTGAAGCCCCTCGCTGAACACAAATTGGTCGGCACGGTGCAGCAGCTCCTCGAAGCGAGAAGCGCGCGAATCGAGAAGCGCACCCACAAGGAGAACGCCCGATGATCGACGCAGCCAGGCGGTCCGCAGGACCGGCCTCGAATACAGCGGATTCTCCCATCAAGCGCCTCACCACCGGCAAGCGCGAGCTCGACGAGATCCTCGGCGGTGGAATTCCCGAGAACTCGATCAACGTCATCATGGGCGCGCCGGGATCGGGCAAGACGACCCTCGCCGAGGAATTCGTCTTTGCCAACGCGAACGACGTGAAGCGCCCCGTCCTCTACCTCACGACGCTCTCCGAGCCGCTCGACAAGGTGATCAGGTACCTGCAGCAATCCGGGTTTTTCGACTTGAGCAAAATGGGCGGCGCGGTTCAGTACGAGGCGCTCGGCTCCGAGCTGTCGGCGAATGGCATCGGCGCGCTGCTTCCCCGACTCAAGAGTGCGATCAAGACGATGTCGCCGAAGATCATCGTGATCGACTCATTCAAGGCCATCCACGATCTGGCGAAGTCGACGCAAGAGATGCGTCTCATGCTGCACGAAGTGGCCGGGCTTTTCGCGGCCTACAGCACGACCGTCTTTCTCGTCGGAGAATACCGGCACGAGGACATCGCGACGTACCCCGAGTTCGCGGTGGCGGATGGCATCATCGAGCTGGCCAGGAACGCATCGGGGGCGCGCGACGAGCGGTACCTGCGCGTATTCAAGCTCCGCGGCAGTTCCTACCGCCAAGGCTTTCACGCCTTCGAGATTACGAAAAACGGTCTGCAGGTGTACCCGCGCCTCGTCAGCCCGGTCGAGGCGGCGTCTTACAAGCGCGATGACAACCGCACGCCGTCGGGCGTGCCGGGGCTCGACGCCATGCTCAAGGGAGGCCTTTGGACGGGGAGCGCCACGCTCCTCGCCGGACCCACTGGCGCTGGAAAAACGACGATGGGCATTCAATTCATCCTCGAGGGCCTTCGCCGAGGCGAACGGTGCATGCTCGTCAATTTTCAGGAGAACCCGACGCAGCTCGGGCACCAGATGGATCTCATCGGCGGCGCGCTCGACGATGATGCCCGCCAACGGTTGGAGCTCCTCTATTACTCGTCGGTCGAGCTGTCCATCGACAAGATCGTGGTCAGTATCTTCAACGCACTTCGCCGGAGCTCGATTCGCCGCGTGGTCATCGACGCGCTCGGAGACCTGGCCGGTGCCGCCAGCGACTCCGCGCGAATGCACGACTATCTCTATGCGCTGGTGCAACATTTTGCCGTGATGGGCGTGAGCAGCCTGCTCACGCTGGAGACGGACCCACCCGTCCTCGCCAGCGCGGAAACCCACGGCCGGTTGAGCCATATGACAGACAACATCATCTTCCTCGAGATCCGCGAGAAAGAAAAGGTCGTCGGACGGACCCTGCGCATCGCGAAGGCCCGGGGCATCGCCCACGATCTTCAGTCGCGCGAGCTGCTGATTGATGACAGGGGACTGCGCGTCGTCGAGACGCGCAGGTGAAGACCGCCCTTCGTACCGAGAAGTCCAAGCTACAAAAAATCCGCAAGCTCACCGAGGTCAGCCGCGCGCTCACCTATGCGGCCTCGCTCGACGAGGTGTTCCACCTGACCGTCGACCGCGCCGCCGATCTGCTCGAGGCGCAGCAGTCGCTCCTCATGGTCGCCGAGAACGACGGTCTCCTGGCGCTGCGCTCGTCGTACGGCGTCGATGTCGCGCTGACCCAGGACTTTCGCCAGCCGTTCAACGAGAGCATGGTCGCGCGTCTGGCAGATCTGCTCCACGTCCCGCCGGAGCGATTCCTCGGGGTCCCGCTCGTCGTGGCGGGAGCGGTCAAGGGACTCTTGGTCGTGATTCGGTCGGCCACCTCGCCCGGCGCGGCGCAGGACGAATGGCTCCTGTCGGCGCTCGCTGATCAGGCCGCCGTCGCGCTGGAGAAGACGCGTCTCGGCGAGATTGCGGAGTTTCGCGAGCAGCTCATAGGAATCGTCGGCCACGACCTGCGCAATCCGCTGAGCACGATCCAGATGGCGGCCCACCTTCTGCTCCTTTGCGAGGGACTCGGCGAGAAGGAAACCGAGTTGACGAGGAAGATCGCGCGAGGCGCCTCGACTGCAACGCGGCTGATCGATCAATTGCTCGATCTGACCCGGAGCCGGCTCGGCGGCGGTATTCCCATCGAGCCCAGTCGCATCGACATGGGCGATGTCTGCCGCCAGGTCGTGGGCGAGTCCGAGCTGACGCATCCGGACCGGCCCCTGCGCGTCGATATTCGGGGCAACCTGACCGGCATGTGGGACCGCGATCGGATGTACCAGGTACTCGGCAATCTCATCTCCAACGCGGTCCACCACGGCGAGCCGCGATCACCGATCGATCTGCGGGCCGACGGGGAGGACGCCGAAGTCGTCATCGAGGTCGCCAATCGAGGCGAACCGATCCCACCGGAAACACTGCCGTTCATCTTCGATGCGTTCCGCAAGGGTCGGACCATTCGTTCCGGAACTCATGGCCTCGGACTCGGACTCTTCATCGTGCAGCAGATTGCGCGTGCCCACGGCGGCTCGATCGCCGCCACGTCGTCGGCCAGCAGTGGGACGACGTTTCGCGTTCGACTACCTCGCGGGACCGCCGCCACCCCGTAACGCATCGCGACGAGGAGCTGCCCTGCGCCCTCCCGTCAGCCGACGGCGTCGAACGCTGTCGGCAATCGGAGGTCAGCCACGATGCGTTGCTCGTCCAGGCGCCTGTCGAGGGAGAAGCCGTTTTTTGCGGCGATCTTTTGCATATCCACATTTTCCGGGAGAATGTCGGCCGAGACCCGTCCGAGCCTCTCTTCTTTGGCGAGCTGGACGATGACGCTGAGGAGCTCCGACCCGAGTCCCTGATGCTGCCATGGGTCGCCGACGACGAGCGCAAACTCGCCGCGGTTGCCGAGGGGGAACTTGCTCAGCCGCCCGACCGCGACAATGTCTCGTTCGCCTCTCTCGTTGGGGTCGACGAGCTCGGCGACGAGCGCGAGCTCTCGATCGTAGTCGCTGAAGCAGATGCGGATGAGTCTCGTGTGCGCGACGCGCTCCGAGTAGCCGAGGGCGTGAAAGTAACGCAGCCACACCGTTCGCTCCGAAAGCATCTTGTGAAACCGAATCATCGCCGGCTCGTCTTCGGGCCGGATCATGCGGATGAAGACCGGCGTGCCATCGCGCAGCTTCCAGGCCCGGCTATACTGAGTCGGATAGGGGCGTATTGCTGGACGGGGCAAGCTTGGCGGCGAAATGGCGCCGTCGTGGAGAACGATCCGCGCGTCGAGCGCGACGAGATCCGCCGGTGACGCCAAGAGAGGATTGATGTCGCACTCCGCGATCCACGATTGCTCCACGACGAGTTGACTGAATCGAACGAGGATGCGCTCGAGGGCAGCGAGATCGACCGGAGGCCGTCCGCGCACGCCCTGGAGCGCGCCATAGATCCGCGTCTCGCTCATGACCCGGCGCGCGAGCGCGCCGGTGAGGGGAGGGAGCGCGACCACGGTGTCCTTCAGCGTCTCCACCAGCTGTCCACCGTGGCCAAAGAGCACGACCGGCCCGAATTGCGGGTCGGGGCTGCTTCCGAGAATGAGCTCGTAACCATCGCGGCGAATCATGGGCTGCACCGTCACGCCCAGAAAATGTTCGGCGCCCATGGAAGACTCGACCGAGCTTCTGATCCTCTCGAATGCGCTTCGTACCATCGCTTCGTCGGTGAGGTCGATGGCCACGCCACCGACGTCGGATTTGTGGGTGATGGTGCGCGAGTAGACCTTGAGCACGACCGGATATTCGATCCGCTGCGCATGCCCCACGGCTTCCTCGGCACTGCGCGCCACGAGCGTGGGCACGGTCGGAATACCGTACGCCGCCAAGACCTGTTTGCTTTCGACTTCGTCGAGCAGGCGGCGCCCGCTCGCGCGGACGCGTTCGATGATCGCTTCCGCCTGCTGGCGATGGAGCGGTAGATCGTCGGAGGCGCTGGGGAGCGGCGTTTCATAGAGCTGCTCCAGGTTCAGCGCATAGCGCCACATATGCGAAAAAGCCTTGGCCGCGGCATCGGGATAGCCGAAGACGGGGATGCCGGCTTGGTTGAGAATGTCTTCCCCGGCGCGCACGAGCGATCCACCCATCCACGTGGCGAGAATCGGCTTCGAGCCGAGATTGGCAAACCTGCGGAGCTGCTCCGCGGTCTGGGTAGGTTCGGTCATGTCCTGCGGCGTCAGAATGACGAGCATCCCGTCGCTCTCCGGATTGCTCGCCGCGACTTCGATGGCCTTCGCGTACCGATCGGCCTTGGCGTCGCCCAGGATGTCGATCGGATTGTTGCGGCTCCAAGCCGGAGGCAGAACATCCCCGAGGGCCGCCATCGTCGACGGAGGCAGTTCGGCGAGCTTGGCGCCCCCCTCGATGAGCGCGTCGGTGGCAAGCACGCCCGGGCCGCCCGCGTTGGTGACGATGGTGAGCCGCGGTCCCTTGGGACGAGGCTGCTTGGAAAGCACTTCGGCCATGCCGAAGAGTTCGCCGATGGTATCCACCCGCAGAATTCCCACCCGTTTGAAGGCGGCATCGAGCACCACGTCGCGTCCGGCGAGCGTGCCAGTATGCGAAGCTGCCGCCTTGGCGGCCTCGTCGGTGCGCCCGGCCTTGATCACGATGATGGGCTTGCTGAGGGCCACCTCGCGCGCCGCCGAAATGAACGATCGCGCGTCACCGACGCCTTCCATGTAAATGAGAATGGCCTGTGTTCGCGGATCGTCCCCTAGATAGTCGATGAGATCGCCCCAGCTGACGTCGAGCATCGATCCCATCGACACGAAAGCACTGAATCCGACCTGGTTGGTGAAACTCCAATCCAGAATGGCGGTGCAGAGCGCACCGCTCTGACTGATGAACGCGATACGGCCCGGCCGCGCGATGCCGTGGGCAAAGGTGGCATTGAGACCGGTGATGGGGTTCATGACACCGAGGCAATTGGGACCGATGATGCGCATGAGTCCGCGCCGTGCTTGCTCGAGAATTTGCCTTTCGAGCTCCTCGCCGTTGGCTCCCATTTCCTTGAAACCTGCCGAAATGACGATGGCGTCCTTGACGCCCGCCTCCACGCATTCGCGAATCACACCCGGTACGGTGACGGCGGGCGTCACCACCACGGCAAGATCGACCTTGTCCGGTACGTCGCGGATGGTTGCATACGCCTTGATCCCGAGGACGCTGGGACGTTTCGGATTGACGGGATAGACCGTCCCTCCAAAAGGACTGCTCACTAGATTCCAGAGGACGGTGCGGCCGACGCTACTCGCCGTCTCCGTTGCACCGATGACGGCCACGGTACGGGGATGGAAAAGTCCGTGCAGAGGCCTTCTCCCGGCATGCAGAAAGTCGTGGGTGAGCTCGGTTTTCGTTCCGTCTCGCGTCGTGGCATTCATTTCCCCCTCCAGCGAGCGAAGCGGCCCCGCTTGTTCGGGAACCACCACCGCCGAAGATTCTTTCTACCTCGTTTGAAAGAATTCGCACACACTCAGGCGGTTACGCGAGCGACATCTGGAGCGTGCCGGCGCAGAAACCAGCGCCATGAGCGGCCTCGCTCTCAGATGCCTTTGCGCTGCACCGTCCAATTCGCGGTGTCGGTGCACACGGTGCAGCTCGGTCCATAGAACATGGGGCGGGCCGAGTCGTCGCACATGAGGAGCATGCGAAACCACGCCGTGGTCGGGGCGAGGTAGCCAGGGTTGCCACCCAGGGAGAACGTGACGTGGTTACCGCTGGCGAGCGTCCCCCAAAAAACCGGGACGTTGGTGGTCATGAAGACGGGGGCCTGGTTTTGTGCGGGAACCGCGATGGTGTCATTGAGCGCGGAGAGAAGCAGCATCATCCCCTTCTGCTGGGTGATCGATGCCTGATCGAAGCCGCCGAACCCCTGCTGGGTGTAAGGCATGACCGGCGCGGTGGCGAGGATGCGCGGGTCGCGACCGACCATGAGCGTTCCCCCGCCCCCCTGCGAGTGCCCTGAAACGCCGGCGCGGCCCAAGGCGACCTTGCCTTGGTAGATGCTGCCGGCGACGCCGTTCTGCTGCTCGACCCAGTCGAGACAAGCGGTCATTTCATTGCCCGTGCCGGCGCTGCCGGTATTGGCCGCGGCGATGATGAATCCATGGGTCGCCCAGTGCGACAGAATCCAGGTGTAGACGCCCACGATGCCACCGGTGCCATTGCCCCAGGCAATCACGGGATGCTTGACGCCATTTTCGCCCAGTGTCGTCGGCCGAAAAATGGTGCAATTGGGGCCGCCGGCCTCGGCGGGCGCTGCGGTGAACGGTCCCACCTTGCTGAAGTCGGTGACGGGAGGGAAATTTCCGACAGGGCAGGCTCCGGGCGGCTGATCGGAAGCGACGTCGGCCATCCCCGTTCCCCCGCGACCGCCATCGGGAACGCCGGAATCGGAAGAGGCACCGCCGGTCCCTGCGGCACCCGCGTCTTTCGCGCCGGAACCCGCGCTGCCCGCCGATCCGCTCGTTCCCGCCGATCCGCCCGTTCCCGCCGATCCGCTCGTTCCGCCGGTCGCAGCGCCCGCGGAACCTGCGGCGCCGCCCGTCGTCCCTCCGCTGGCTCCGCCCGATCCTCCGGTCGTCGAGCCGCCTGATCCACCGGTTGTAGAACCGGCGGCACCGCCGGACCCTCCTGTTGTGGAACCGCCGGACCCTCCCGACCCTCCGGTCGCCGAGCCGCCCGATCCACCGGTCGCGCCGGCGCCCGATCCACCTGTGCCGCCACTCCCTGCCTTCCCGCCGGCCCCCCCGTTGCCTCCTGGGTCGTCGTCTCCGGAACAGGAGAGGATCATCAGCGATAGCGCCAATACGGAATACCTACCCATGTTGCACCATCCAGGTTGCAGGCCGACCGTTGTGATGCTCCGCACATCGGTTCGGCGCCCGATGTGGAACATGTCCTAGTAGGAGTAGAACATGTTCCACATACTCGGTCAACGGCATGGCGGCCATTAGCGGTAATATTTCGATGGTGAAAAACGTCAGCCCCGTACGACGCACGCCACCGCTACACACTTCGGTGTGCCCAACGATCTTCAACCGACAACCGCAAGAGTCGCGGCGCCGGAGCGAGTGCCCGTTGCGTTCAGCGAACGACCTTGGCCTCGGGGTTGAGCGCGACGCCTTTGCGCCTGGGATCGACGAGAGGCTCGGGACGCGGTACCGGGCGCGTCACGAGTTGATCGCGTCCCGCGAACGTGCCGCCCTGCTGTTGGAGGGCGAAACGTTCACGATCGCGGCCGCGCACCTCTGCCTCGAGCTCGAGAATGCGCTCCGGGGCGAGCTCGAGACCCTCGAGCGCCGCCTTACCAAAGGCGATCGCGCTCTCGTACGTCTCGCGGATCTGGAAATGCGCTTCCTTCGCGAGAAGCTCGAGCGCGTGTACGCGGTCGAACGCCCGGGCGTAGACGCGCGCCAGCGGGAAGGCGGAGCGTGCGATCTCGACGATGTGCGTGGCTGTCTCCTTGCGATCGACGCAGATACAGATGAGGCGTGCTTGGCCGGCGCCCGCGGCGCGCAGAACGTCGAGACGAGCCCCGTCGCCGAAATAGACCTTGAAGCCGAACCTCTCCGCCGCTTCGATCATTTCTAGATCGTTGTCGATAGCGGTCACCTCGACGCCTTCGGGAAGAAGCATCTGGCTCACGATCTGGCCGAAGCGACCAAAGCCAACGAGGAGCACCGACCCCTTCGCCCCGTCGAAGTCCTCTTCGCGCTGCCGGATCTCTTCGCGGATGAGCCGCGGGGCAAGGGCGACGAGCAGCGGTGTCACGGCCATGCTCAGCGTGACGAGGGCGACGAGAAGCGTCGCTTGCTCGGGCACCATGACTTCCGCGGAGACGGCGGTGGCGAAAAGGACGAATCCGAACTCGCCTCCTTGAGGGAGATGGAACGCCGTTCGCACGGCCGTCGCGTGGTCGCCTCCCTGAAGACGCAAGAGGCCGTACACGACGCCGACCTTGATCAGCGTCAACACCACCAGCGCTCCGAGGACCAGCTGCCAAAAACGGGCCACGCTTCCGAGATCGACCGACATGCCCACCGACACGAAGAAGAGCCCCAGCAAAAGGCCGCGGAACGGCTCGATGTCCGCCTCGAGCTCGTGCCGATAGCTCGACTCGGCGAGCATGATGCCCGCCAGAAACGCCCCGAGCGCCGAGGAAAGACCCACATACGTCATCAGTCCGGCGGCGGCGATCACGACGAGGAGCGCGGCCGCCGTCATGATCTCGCGCGCACCGGTGCTGGCCAGGATGCGGAAGAACGGATTCAAGAGGTAACGACCCACCAAGATGACGGTCGCGACCGCGCCCATCATCTTCAGCGCGGAGATCCACACCGGTATGCCGCCCTCCGCGCTTTTCGGCGACAGGATGGCGACCAGCGCAAGCAGCGGAACCACGGCGAGGTCCTGGAAGAGGAGGATGGCGAAGGCCTTCTGCCCGTGGGGCGACTGGACCTGCCCGCGCTCCTCGAGGAGCTGCATCACCAACGCCGTCGAAGACAGCGCCAGCCCGAGCCCCGCCACCAGCGAGGCCTGCCACGATCGGCCGACCACGACGAGCGGATAGATCATGGCAAGAAGTCCGGTCACGACGAGCTGCGCCGCGCCGAGACCAAAGATGTCCCGGCGCATCGCCCACAGGCGCGACATGTTCAGCTCGAGCCCGATCACGAAGAGGAAGAGGACGACGCCAAGCTCGGCCACGTGCATGATCGCTTCGGGATCGGTGAAGAAGCCGAGGCCGCGCGGTCCGATGACGACCCCTGCCGCGAGATAGCCGAGGATGGAGCCCAGTCGGAGCTTGCGAAAAAGGGGCACCGCGATGATGGCGGCGGCGAGGAAGATGGCTGCCTGTTGGAGCACGGACGGCGCATGCGGATCGGCCATGGCGAGGCAGGATCGCACGAACGCGTTCGGCGTTATGCCAATTTCACTCTTCCAGGGCAGAGAAAGAAAAGAGCGTCACCGGAGAGGCAACTCCGCCCAGCGCGCGGTAGAAATCGAGCGCGTGCGTGTCGTCATTGTCCGCCGGAACGAACACGTCATGGATTCCGACGGCAGCAGCGCCCTCGCGCAGCGCGGCCATCAACAGTCGACCTGCACCTTTTCGCCGCTGATCCTTGCGCACGGCGATGTCGTAGATGAAGACTTCCGAGGACTCCGCCCTCGTCATTGGCAACGTGTGCGCCGTGATGCCGCCCACGATCTCTTCGCCCACGAACGCGGCGATGGTAAAGAACTCTGTCCGGTTCAGAAGTCGATCGAGATAAGCATCGCTGAGCGGCTCGCAGTCTTCCTCGAACGCCTCGGCCATCACTGCGAACAGTTTTCTCGCGAGCTCGCGGTCGGCGGCGGTCAGCCTCTTCGTTCGCATCTCGATCATTGCCCGAGTGTACTCTGGCAAGGGAGCATCCTAGGCCTGACTTCGCCGCGTTCACCGAAGGCAGGCGATGAACGCGAACGACCGTCGAGCGTGGACGGACACGAGGACCTTACCCGTCCGCCAAGATCCCCTGTGACCAGAGGCGTGCCAGCGCCATGATCGTGTGTTGTGGATTGACGCCCAAATTCGTCGGAATCGCCGAGGCATCGGCGATGTGGAGCCCCTCGTATCCGTGCACCCTTCCGCGCCCGTCGCACACCGATCGCTCCGGATCTTTTCCCATCGTGCACCCGCCAAACAAGTGGGACAAAATCGAAATGTACGCCCGCGGATCGAGCGGCGCGTCTTTGAGCTTGCCGATCTCGTGCGGCAAGAGCTTGTACGGCATGCCGTAGATCGTCGGGAGAACCGCGCGCGCGCCGGCGGCGACGTGGGTCGCTGCCACCGTATAGAGCCCTTCGCGGAAGCGGAGCATGTCTTCGCGGTTCAGCGTGTAGTGCACCGCGGGCGCGCCGTTCCACGCGCTCTTCACTTCGCCGACGCTTTCGGCGCGGCAAGCTTGGACCCACATGGCGAGGTGCCGAAACTCGGTGAGGCGATCCATGAGCGCATGCCCCGTTCCGGCCACGCGACCGGCGATCATATCGAGAGGCAAGCTGAGCGTTTCGAGCTTGAAACCTGGCTTTTCTCGATGGGCAACGGATGCCCAACCTTGGGTGGCCCCGGTATTCATATCCACCGGTTCGTCATAAGAGCCGAAGACGGGGGCGCCAGGATGGGCGCGGAATCCTTGGCCGAGGGCGCGGTTCTTTACCCCCGATCGTGCGAGGATGAGCGGGGAGCGGGTGACCGAACCTGCGACGAGCACGCCCTTCCTGGCGCGCACCATGAACTCGGCGCCGGCCTTCTTCGTTTGTGGATGGCGAAACTTGCCGACCACGCCAACCGCCCGGCGGCCTTCGAATAGGATGCGCGTGACCGGAGCGCACGACACGACGGAACCGCCACGGGTCAGCACTTCGGGGATGAAGTTGCGGTTGAGGCTCTGCTTGCGGTCGTCGCGGCACCCTTGCAGGCACTCGCCATGGCCGCGGCACCCTTTCACATAGCGCAACATGTAATGGCTCGCGTAGCCGACGCCGTCGGCGCCTTTTCGAGCGAGGAGATTGGACCTCCCGAGTGCGGCTTCCGGCACCTCTTCGACGTGGAGCTCGCGCTCGAGCTCGTCCTGGATGCGCCACATGTCTTCGGCCATGGCGGGACCGCCCACGCCGTGATCGCGTTCCCATTGTTCGAAGATGTCGCCGGGGGTGCGCACGGCGATGGCGGAGTTGATCACGGTGGAGCCGCCGACGAGCGCGCCTTGCACGATGGGCCAGAAGGCGCGGCCGCGGGTGAAGTTGGAGCCCCAGGCGTCGAGCATGTCCCGCATCGCGCCGTAGACGGATTGCGGATAGTCGTTGGGATCGCGCCACGGGCCGGCTTCGACGATCGCGACGCGCATGCCGCCGCGGGCGAGTGTCACCGCCGCGGTGGCGCCGCCGGCGCCGCTACCGATGACGACGAAGTCGGCCTCTTGCTCGACGCGCTGGCCGGGCGGTTGAAAAGCGGTGTGGGTCATGTGGTGCGGAAGGTGCCCGGATCGGGCCCGTAGGGCGGGAGATTGAAGTGCGCGCGCACGGCGCTGTCGGCGCCCCAGCACATGCCGGCCGACAAGCGCACGAGCAAAGCCGGTTGCCGCAGGATGTAGACGCGGTGAGCAAGGATGCGCTCGGCATGGCGTTCGAGCAGCCCCTTGGGCAGGAAAAAGGCGGGGAGCGGGACGCCGATGGTGACGAGCGGCGTCAGCGCGAAGACCAGCGCGCCGAGCACGAGCCCGATCCAATAAACCGGATCGGATTCCTTTTGCATCTTGCGCAAAAAGCCGTCGAGATCGGTGTCGGCGATGCCGGGCAGCGCATCGGTGCGCGGCATCATGGTGCACATCGCGAACTTGATGAGCCAGATCACGGCGGTGTTACTTTCCCTCGCGAGGTTTGAGCGCGACTTCGGAATTAGTTATGGTATACAAAAGAATTAGTATAACTAAATCTTTCTGTCGGGCTACTCTTTTTCCGGCGAGCCGTCCCGAGCCGACTCTCCTCGGCATCCCGGCGTCCGCGTGCTTGTGCTGAATTTCATGGGAAAACGCATCGATTCTGCCGTTTCGCCTGCTGGCTCCGACGGCGTCGCGTCCCGCGCGCCGGCGGCCCGGCTCCGCGCCGCGTCGAAAGCAACGGTCCCCGGCGTCGCCGCCCTCGGTCTGCGCGAGCGCAAGAAGGCCGCGACCCGCCGGCGCATCGCCGAGGCCGCACTCGAGCTCGTCCGCGAGCGCGGGTACGAAGGGGCCACCATCGACGAGATCGTCGCCCGCGTCGACGTGAGCCAGCCCACCTTCTACAAATACTACCCGAGCAAGGACGCCATCTTGCGCGAATACGCGCTGGCCGGCTTCGGCGCTCTCCTAGGCGCGCAGATGGTGAAGCCGGGAACGATCGTGGCGCGTCTGCGACGGTGCATTGCCGCAGTGGGCCGACAGATGGAAGCGGACCGCGACCTCTGGTACGCCATCGCCGTCTCCAACGTCTATAACCCCGTGCGCGATCCCCACCTTTTGACATCGAGCGATGCGGGGACACGGGTGCTGGAGGCGGTGGTGGAGGAGGGGCAGCGCTCGGGCGAATTCACCCGCGCTTTCTCGGCCGGGCGCCTAGCGTCGTTTCTCGAAGGCGTGATGCTGCGCGTCTGTATCGAGTGGGGAGCGGGCTTCCCCGTTCGGCATCCGCTTGCATCGACCATGGCCGAGGGGTTCGAGTTGTTCTTGCGCGCGGCGCGCCCCCAAAACGGTGACGGGAGGCGCACGCGTCGCAACGCGCCCTCCTCGAAACGGGGCTGACCGTTTCCCCAGCACGCAACGCAACGCAACGCGGCAAAATCGGGCGAGCCACCGCAATGCTTCGGATTGCGCACAGCACGACGTGTTTCGTGCGTCTGTTCAGGTCCCAGTCCCCATGGTAAGGACGGCCCGTTCCTGAAGGAGGATCCGCTTGAAAACGACGTGGGGCTCTTGGATGGTGACGTGCCTCTGCGGCACGCTCGCGTTATCGGCTTGTAGCTCGGATGACAACACGGGCAGCGGCGGAAGCGGGGCAACGGGCGGAGCCGCAGGCGCGACGGGCGGAGCTGCAGGCACGATGGGTGGAGCCGCAGGCGCGACGGGCGGAGCCGCAGGGTCGGCGGGTGGAGCAGGTTCGGCGGGATCGGGAGGCACGCCGTCCGATGGGGGCACGACGCCCGATGCGGGTTCCACCGGCGACGCCGCACCGTGCGCCGCCACCGACATCCGCGGCAGGCTCCTCTGCATCCCGGAACTCGCCATCGTCACCGAGGGTGCTTCGGGTACCACCTACCGCCGGTTCACGCTCACCCTCGATCAGCTCGTCGATCACGACAATCCGAATGGTCCGCACTTCCTGCAGCGTTTGACGCTGCTGCACCGCGACGAGGGGGCACCGGTCGTGCTGGCGAGCAGTGGCTACAACATCACCACCGGGTCGCGTGAGCCGACCGAGCTCGGTAACACTTTCGCCACCAATGTGGTGCAGGTCGAGCATCGCTATTTCACGCCGTCGATTCCATCCCCCGCGGACTGGAAGTACCTCACCATCCAGCAGTCGGCCGCCGACTACCACGCCATCACCGTCGCTCTCAAAAGCATCTACAAGGGCAAGTGGGTCAACACCGGCGCGAGCAAGGGAGGAATGACGTCGGTGTATCACCGCCGCTTTTACCCAAACGATCTCGACGCCACCGTTGCTTACGTCGCGCCCAATTCGTTTGGTCTCGACGATGCTCGTTATCCAGAGTTCCTGAGGGCCGTCGGAGGAGACAGCTGGGCATCGTGCCGCGCCAGTCTCAACGAGCTCCAAAAGATCGTCCTCACGCGGCGCGCCGAGGTGGAGCCGCGCATGACCGACTCTTATGCGGCGCTCGGTGGCCCCGCCGTGGCACTGGAGCACGCGCTACTCGAGATGCCGTTCACCTTCTGGCAGTACCAATCACCGACCGACGCCCGCCTGGGCTGTGCGGCCATTCCGGCGGCCGATGCGCCGATCGCCACGCTCTACAGCTTTTTCAGCACTGTGTCATACCTGCGCAACTTCTCGGATTCGGGCTTCGAGAGCTATACGCCCTACTACTACCAGGCGACCCATCAGCTCGGCGCTCCCGGGGTCGAGGACGCGCACCTCGTGGGGCTGCTCCAGCATCGGGACACGTATCGGCCGTCCTACTACATCCCCAAAGGCGTCGACGTTCCGCCCTGGGACACCGAAGCCATGGTCGACGTGCAGAACTGGGTGAAGACCGAAGCCAAGACGATGATCTTCATCTACGGCGAGTTCGACCCTTGGTCTGCCGGTCGGTTCGAGATCGGGACCACTGGCGACAACCATCTCTTCGTCGCGCCCGGCGGAAACCACGGTTCGAGCTTGATGCGTTTGACGCAGGCCGACCGCGCCACGGCGCTGGCCCTTCTGCAAAATTGGCTCGGCGTTCCGCCGGTCATGCCGCTCGACAGCACGCAGAATGCATTCGACGACGAGACGTTCCGCCCGCGATTGTAGGCGTCACCCCAGCTGGCCCTAGGTTGGCTTGTGGGAGGACGGAAAGTATCGTGCGCTCTCCGATGAAAGGGCACTCCCTCCCCTCCTTTCCGCTGCGCGCCGTGGCGGCGTTGTTCCTCGAACGCCAGCATCTCGATCGCCCGCGCGGGCGGCGCTTGACTGCACGGAGCTTGGCCCGCTTCGCGGCCGATACCGGCGGGCTCCAGATCGACTCCATCAACGTCATCGATCGCGCGCACTATCTCACCGCCTGGAGCCGGTTCGGTCCGTACGACCGGCGCGCGTTCGATCGACTCGTCTATCGGCGAAGGGTGCTCTTCGAGTACTGGGCACACGCGGCGTGTTTGATCCCCGCCGCGCACTTCGCTTGGTGGCGCCGCGCCATGCTCGACTATTCGGTGCGCAACCGCGGCTGGGGGAAATGGCTCCAAAAGAACCGTAAGCTGCTGACCGAGATCGAAGCGGCCATCACGGCCGGCGGGCCGCTGGGGAGCGCCGATTTCGAGCGCGATCGCAAAGGCGGAGGCGGCGGGTGGTGGAATTGGAAGCCGAGCACCCACGCGCTCGATTACCTGTGGATGAGCGGGCGTGCGCTCGTGCATTCGCGCGTGCATTTCCAGAAGCGATTCGATCTGGCAAAGCGGGTGATGGCCGATGCCATGGCCGAGTTGCCCGTCAGCGCCGACGAGTTTCGCCGCTGGCATCTCTGCCAGTCGCTTCACGCCATGGGCGCCGCCACCGGTACCGATCTTCGGATGTACCTCACGTTTCCTCGCGCTGGCATGACCGAACGGCGGCGCGTGCTCGCCGAGATGCTCGCTTCGGGCGAGGTTTTGCAGATTGCCGTGGAGAATGCCAGCGGGAGCACGGCCGGCGCAACGACGTGGTACGCGCTCACCCGCGATCTGCCGTTCTTGACTGCGGCGGCGCGCCGCCGTGCGCCGCCCCGGGGGACCACGATCCTCGCGCCGTTCGACTCGTTCCTCTGGCATCGCGAGCGGACGGCGCGGCTTTTCGGCTTCGACTACCGCATCGAGGTGTACACCCCCGGGCACAAGCGCGTGCACGGCTACTACGTCATGCCCATCTTGCACGACGGGCAGCTCATCGGCCGTCTCGACGCCAAGACGCACCGCAGCGAAGGGCGCCTCGAGGCCAAGCGGATCCATTTCGAATCCTGGTTCGCAAGCGGAAAGGAGCCGCCTAAAGCGACGTGGGGCAATATCGACCGCGACGAGGCGTTGCTCGGCGTCGCCGAAGCACTTCATTCGCTGGCCAAATTCGTGGGCGCCGAGCGGGTCACGCTCGGCCGCGTCTCGCCGCGCAGCCTGGCTTCGGCGATGAGACGCGCGCTCGCCGTCAAGCGCGAGCGTCCGCCGCCCAGGTCAGGCTAGAACACGGGCCGGCCGGAAGGGGCCAAGCGCCAGAAAACGGCGGGGCTCGGACGGACGACCCACCGGACGTGCGTCGCCCAGCCCCGCTGTCTACAATGGGGCCCATGAGGTCGATCGCGGGCGCGCTCGTTCTCGTGGCCGCGCTCGGGTGCCCGAAGCAGGACGACACCCAGGGGAGCTCTTCGACCGCCCCGCCTTCGGCGGCACCTGTCGTTCCGTCGGTTGCGACGCGGCCCGCCACCGAAGCGCCGCCAGGAGTGCCGCGCAACGACGCGAGTACGCCTGCCGATCGCCGAACGGAACGAACTGCGCTCGTCAAGCGATTGCGGCAGGACGGGATCGCCAGCGAAGGGGTGCTATCGGCAATCGGTCGCGTGCCGCGTCATGCATTCGTGCCCGAAGCGGTGACGGCGCGCGCTTACGCCAACGAGCCGCTTTCCATTGGACATGGCCAAACCATCAGTCAGCCCATCGTCGTCGCGGCGATGACCGAGGCTGCTGGTCCGCGCCCGAGGGACAAGTGTCTCGAGATTGGAACGGGGAGCGGTTACCAAGCTGCCATCCTGGCGGAGCTTTGCGACAAGGTCTACAGCATCGAGTATCTCCAGCCACTCGCGGAGACCGCAGAACGCAATCTGCGCCGCGCGGGGTACGACGCCGGGCGGGTGGCGCTGCGCACGGGGGACGGCTATCGCGGTTGGCCCGAGGCGGCACCGTTCGACGTGGTGCTCGTCACCGCTGCACCGGAGAGCATCCCGCCGCCGCTGCTCGATCAGCTGGCACCGCGGGGGCGCCTCGTGATTCCCGTGGGGCCCCGCCAAGGAACGCAACAGCTCGAGCTCTGGGTGCGCTCGCCCGATCCCGACGGCGGTTTCACCCGCACGCCCCTGATGATTGTCCGCTTCGTTCCTTTTGTGGGAGAGGCCGACCCCCGTCGTCGATGAAGGCGACATCGCCAAGATCGCGCCAAAGCGCACCCGGTCGTCTCGGTGACTTATCCGTAAGCAGCGCGAACGGTGCAGTGAGCCGACTCTTGCATGTCTATCTTCCGCTTCCCGCTCATGTTACCCAAATGCCGTGAAATCCAAGCCATTCGCACTCCATGTGCGCCCGCGATGGGCGCCGAGCCTCGTCATTTCGCTCCTCGCCGGTTTGCCGGCCTGTTCACCCGGCGCCCATTCGCTGGCCGCGCGCCCACCCGCTCCGCCATCGAGCGCGCCGCCGGTCGAAACTTCGGACTTGCCGCCATCCCCCACCTCAGCCAAGACCGACGAGCTAGTCGCCCGCCACATCGCGGCCCGCGGCGGACTCGAGAAGCTTCGCGCGTTGAAATCTCTGCGTCTCACCGGGACGACGCGCTTCGGCGACGATGAGCTCGAAATCGAGGCAAGCTACGGCGTCGTCCAGAAGCGGCCCGGGAGTATCCGCGTCGAAATCACGTTCCAAGGTCTCACCGGGGTCGACGCCTGCGAAGGAAGTGAAGTCTGGAGCACGGAACCCTGGAGCGGGAGGCGCGATCCATTTCGCCAATCGGTCGACGAATCGAAGGAGCTCGTGCACCTCGCCGATCTCGACGGCCCG
Organism: Polyangiaceae bacterium; assembly: GCA_035318465.1. Lineage (GTDB taxonomy): Bacteria > Myxococcota_A > Polyangia > Polyangiales > Polyangiaceae > DASWDH01. The sequence goes on along the minus strand of DATHES010000080.1, from coordinate 43,719 downwards.
CTCGTCGATTGGAGGGCCAAGGGGCATCGCGTCGACTATCTCGGCCTCGACGAAGTCGACGGCGCGGCCGCGCACAAACTGCGGGTGACGTTGAAAGACCGCGACGTCGAGTACCACTACCTCGATCAAGACAGCCTCCTCGCCATCCGCATCGTCTACGAGCAGCGCATCCGCGGCGTCGAGCGCCTTCTCGAGAGCGATCTCGGCGATTACGAGCAGGTGGCCGGCGTGTGGATGCCGTTCTCCATCGATTCCGGAAAGAAGGGCGCGCCGCGCAACGCTCATCTCACCATCGAGCGCGCGCAACCGAACGTCGAGATCGACGACGCGGTCTTCCGGTTTCCTGCTTCGGGAAGCAGCGTGCAGCGCGCCATCGCCGCTCCCGAGGGCCCCTCGCCGCCGAGCACGCCCCCTCCTGCTTCCAAGGTGGGCGACGCGCGCCTCGATCCGGGCGTCATTTCCGGCCTCGGCGCTCGCAACATCGGATCGGCGGCGATGAGCGGACGGGTGGCCGCCGTCGCGGCATTCGTCGATTCCGGGAAAACGACGGTGTACGTCGGCGCCGCGTCGGGCGGCGTGTGGAAATCACTCGACGGCGCAACGACGTTCCGTCCCATTTTCGACAAGGAGTCGGTGCAATCGATTGGTGCCATCGCCATCGACCCTTCGCGCCACGACACGGTTTGGGTCGGCAGCGGTGAGTCGTGGACACGCAACTCGGTTTCGATCGGCGACGGGATTTACAAATCGACGGACGGCGGCTCGAGCTGGCAAAACATGGGGCTCGCCGAATCGGAGCGGATTGCACGCATCCTCGTGCACCCACAGAAAAGCGATGTCGTCTATGCCTGCGTGCCCGGCAAGCTCTGGAGCGACAGCGCCGACCGCGGTGTGTACAAGACGGTCGACGGCGGGAAAACCTGGGCACTCGTGCTCAAAGGGCCGAACCTTTCTACGGGTTGCGCTGGTCTCACCATGGATCCCAAAGATCCAGAGGTGCTCCTCGCCGGGATGTGGGACTTTCGCCGGCGAGGATGGACGTCGCGCTCGGGGGGCGACGGTCCGACCGCGCCGAGTGGAAGCTCGCTGCAGCGCACGGGCGATGGAGGAAAGACGTGGTCCGCTTTGACCAAAGACACGAACCAGGGTTTGCCAGCCGGCCCCTGGGGCCGCGTGGAAGTGGCATTCGCGCCCTCCGATGCGAAGGTCGTCTATGCTTTCATCGAATCGGTGAATTCGGCCCTGTTCGCTTCGTCGGACGGAGGCAAGACCTGGCAAGAGCGGGACAAGAGCCGCAACGTGGTGTGGCGGCCGTTCTACTTCGCCCGCCTCGTCGTCGACCCGCTGCAGCCGAATCGCGTTTTCAAGCCCGATGCCACACTCATCGTCAGCGAAGACGGTGGAAAAAGCTTCGCGCGAGCGGGCGGAAAATCGCATGGCGATTGGCACGACCTCTGGATCGACCCCACCAATACCCAGCACATCATCGGGGGCGACGATGGCGGCCTGTGGATCTCCTGGGACGGCGGTAACCGCTGGTGGAAATCGAACAACCTTCCAATCTCCCAGTTTTATCACGTGAGCGTCGACGCCAAGGACCCGTACCAGGTGTACGGCGGGCTCCAGGACAACAGCTCCTGGGTCGGCGATTCGGCTTATCCGGGCGGGATTTCCAACTCGCGCTGGGAAAACCTTTTCAACAGTGACGGCTTCTGGGTGATCCCGGACCCCACCGATCCGCAATCCGTTTATGCCGAGGCGCAGGGCGGGTACGTTTCGCGCATCGATCGCCGCACCCGCGCGGCGCGCGATATCCAGCCGAAAGCACGTTACCAAGAGAAGCTTCGCTTCAATTGGAACGCGCCCATCCACGCCAGCCCCACGCAAAAAGGGACGATCTACCTGGGTGCGCAGTTCCTTTTCCGCTCGCGTGATCGCGGCGATTCGTGGGAGCGCATCTCCCCCGATCTCTCGACGAACGACCCCGAGAAGCAGAAACAAGAACAATCGGGGGGCGTGACGGTCGACAACTCCTCGGCCGAAATGCACACCACCATCTATTCCATCAGCGAGTCGCCCAAGGACAACAAGACGATCTGGGTGGGAACCGACGACGGGAATCTGCAGCTGACCCGTGATGCCGGGAAATCCTGGACCAACGTGATCGCCAACGTTCCCGGTCTGCCCAAAGCGTCGTGGGTGAGCTGGGTGGAGGCCAGCCGTCACGATGCGGCCACGGCGTATGCCTGTTTCGACCGCCACACCTTCGGCGACATGACACCGTGGGTCTTCAAGACCAGCGACTACGGCAAGAGCTGGACGCGTATCGCCGGATCGGACAAGGGGGTGCGCGGGTATGCGCACGTCGTGAAGGAAGACGTCATCAAGCCCGACCTGCTATTCGTGGGGACGGAGTTCGGCCTCTTCGTGTCGCTCGACGGCGGCGCGGGCTGGGCCGAGTTCAAAGGCGGCGATTTCCCCCGCGTGGCGGTGCGCGACCTCCAGCTGCAGACGCGTGAGGACGATCTCGTCATCGCCACCCACGGCCGCGGTATCTGGATCATCGACGACATCGCGCCGCTGCGGGCCCTCGGGCCGAAGACGCTGGGCCAGCGCGCCACGTTCCTCCCGGGCCGGCCCGTGCAGCAGCGGATGCGCGGCATGGAAGGTTGGGTGGAGGGGGATGCGGCTTACATGGGTCGTAACCCGCCGGATGGGGCGGTCATCACCTATTACCAGCGCGAGCGTCACCTTTACGGACGTCTCAAGCTGGAGGTGCTCGACGCGGGTGGCAGAGTGGTCGATACGCTCAATGCGACCAAGCGGCGCGGCATCAATCGCGTCACCTGGAGCATGCAAATGAAGCCGGCGCGCGTGCCGCGCGCCGCGCAGGTCGCCTACAACGCCACCCAAGGGCCGCGCGTCCTTCCCGGCATCTACACGGTGCGGCTCACCAAGGGCGCCGACATCGTCGAGAGCAAGCTCAAAATCGACCTAGACCGCCGCGCGCCCTTCACGTTAGCGGAGCGCAAGCAGCAATTCGAAGCAGCGGGCCGCATTCAGGCGACATTCTCTGAAATGACCGCGCTGACCGACCGCATCGACGCCGCGCGGGCGGCATGCGACGCGCGCTTGAAGGCGCTCCCCGCCGGAGATGCGCTGGTCGCCAGGCTGAAGGATCTCCTCGGCAAGCTTCAAGACACCAAGCAGAAAGTCGTTGCTACCAAGGAAGGCGGCGCCATCACCGGAGAGGAAAGGATCCGCGAGCATCTCGACCTCTTGTACGGCGCGGTCAATGGCTGGGAAGGGCGGCCGGCGCGTTATCAACTGGATCGCATCGAGGTGCTGCGGCGCGAGCTGGGCGAGGTACAAAAGGCGTTCGAGACGCTCGCGCTTGACATCCGCTCGCTGGACGGCCCGCTGCGCGAGAAGAAGCTGGAGCCGATTTCCACCAGCGTGCAAGCCCCCGCTGTCCCCTGACCGCATTATCGACAAGCAGCGAGGATCGCGTCCGTCTGCACATCGGGTCGAGGTCGCTCGTTCGGGCGAGTGCGACGCGCAACTAACCGCCGCTCGATCGCCACAAATCAGCGGGGGGCAATGTGATCATGCAACGGTGGCATGGGCCCGAGGATGCCGAACCAGGTGGTCGCGGCGGGTGGTATGTGGTTGTGCGCTAGTACCGGTGCAGGATCGATGAATCGACTTGAGCCGCGCGCCAGGGGCTGTAAGCTTAGAGGCGTGGATAGCCAATCCGGCTAGCAGAAGGAGCGGACGGTTTGCGCAGCAAAACCGAATGGAGGGCGCTTCTCGCGGCGGCTCAAGCGGGCTCGACGGCGGCGCAGTTCATCGTGGGGTGTGCCTACGGCGAGGGAGCCCGGAGCCCGAGCGGCACGATCGTCGTTCAGCGCGATCGCGCTCGCGCCGCGGAGTGGATGGAGCGGGCCGCGCGCGCCGGCGATCCCAGTGCCATGCACAACCTCGGCTACTACTACGACCGCGGCGTAGGTGTCCGGCGTGATCCTCGCCGCGCCCTCTTCTGGTACCGCTCGGTGTGGCGAAAACACCGCTACGAGTCCGCCGCCAACAACATCGCCACCATCTACCGCGATCGCAGGGACTATCGCCGGGCCTTCGTCTGGTACCGGAAAGCAGCCGACGCCGGCGATGGCGACGCCCTCGTCGAAGTCGCGGTGCGCTATCTCCGCGGTCGCGGCGTACGCAAGGATCTCCAGCGCGGCGTGGAGCTCTTGCGCCGGGCCATTCGCTCGAGCCGAATCACGGAATCGGGACGCGACGACGCCAAGTACCACCTCGGCCTGTGCTACCTCCGCGGCTCCGGGGTTCAGCTGTCCGTGGCTCGCGCCCGCCGCTGGCTGACGGATGCGAACCGGGCGGGTGATCACCCGGCCGCGGTGCACGCCATCGCCAGTCTGCGTCAAGCAAGCTGGCGATCGCTCCTCAAGCGCGCGACCGTATCGGGGCGAGCGACCTTCGCCCCTGCCCGCTGATAGCGGCCATCGACGAACGCTCGCGCCCGGGCCAAGCCGAACGCGCGTCTACTTCACGTTCGGCGAGACCGTTGACCGCCACTCCGCACGGAGGGCGGGTTTTCTGTGCGCGCCGTCTATGCCTTGACGAGGGTCTTGACGACTTTGCCGCCGGCCATGGCGGTGAAGTCCGGAGCCAGCTGCTCCTCGGGGATGCCCAGCGCGACGCCGAGCGTACGAATGGCCGAGACGTGCGTCTGGGCCACGGGAATGTCACCCGCCGGGTTGGGGGCGCCAGTGGCTGAATCGATGGCCGAGGCCAGGTAGGCCGCGCTCGATCCGGTGGTGACGCCGCCGTAGACCCCGGGATTGATGTTCTTGCCGATCATGACCGTCACGGAGTGGTTGCCGTAGTGGTCGCGACCGGTGCGTCCGTCGGTCTTGGCAATGCCGTTCAAGTTGCGGCCGAAGACGTTGAGCGTCGCGAAGGTCACCTTGTCGGTGAGGCCCAGCCCGGCGAGCGCGTCCTGCACGGCCTGCATCGCCGCGACACCCGTCACGGTCTGCGTCGCCTCGGCAGTGAGATCGGCGTCGGTGTGGTTGTCGCCGCCGAAGCCGATGCGCATCGTCACCACCGGCGTCACGTTGGCCGAGATGAGCGCCGCCGCCGCGAGCCCTTGCCCCCGAGCGTCGTCGCTGGTGATGGCGTTCAGCGTCGTGGCCAGCTGCTCGACGAGCTTGCGCACCTGCACCTGCGAGAGCGCCATCACGTCGAGGAACTGTTTCTGGACGTTGGTGCTGTCCGTCTTCGCCATCGCGTTGAGCTGGTCGAGGGCCTGATCGCGGAGATTGCGCACCTTGACGAGCGCGTCGTTCTTATTGCCCGTCAGGAGCTGCTTCAGCTGCGTCGGCGAGACCGAGGGCAGCGTGCGCCCTGAGTAACTCACGAGCTCGCTGGAGTTACCTCGCGCGCCCACCGACACCGGCTCGGGCTGCACCGTGCCGAAGCAGCCGGAGAGGTGTTTGGCGAACGCCGATACCGCCATCTCGCCGCCGGTGAGCGCACCGAGCAGCTTCATCACTTTCGGCTGGTCGCCGTGGACCGTCGACCGCGTCGTGTGATGGAAGAACGCCGTGCGCGCCAGGGTGGCCGCGGACAGCGCCCCGCCGACCGCCACGTCGGCCCAGGGGAGCGCTGCGCCGTACGACTTACCGCCCAGGTTCACCATGGTCGCAGCCATGGTTGGCTGCGCCGGGTGAATGATGGGCGCCGCCTCGTACGTGCCCGGCACGTTACAGTTCATCGGGTCGCCCGAGCTGGAGGTGCTCAGCACGAGGTACTGCAGCTTCTCTTTGGCCATGATGGCGCAATCGAGGGTCTGTGCGGTCGCCAACCGAGGGTTGGCGATGAACCACGCCGGGAGGCCCGTCGCCAGTGCGCGCAGACCTACATGTCCGGTCCCGAAAAGTGCCGACAGAAGTGCGTCACGTCGTTTCAGCAGCATGGTCGTGGTTCCTTCCTTACAGGCCAAACGAAAGAGACGTGGGCGACTCGCATGCGAGGGCGAAAGTCGACCGCAGCGAGTTCGTTGCGGACGCCTTGGTGGCGAGGACCGCTTGGTAATGTGACGTCAAGATCTGCACCGCTGCCGCGTGGCGCGGGTCGCTGGCGGTGTACCCCATGATGCGGATGGTCATGTCCTCGATCCCAGCTGCGAATTGCGCGCCTTGATAAACGCCGCCGCCTCCCGTCGGGTCGACCGCTTGGGCGGCGATGTTCTCGCAGAGCATCTCGCTCGCCGCGCGGTAGAACAGGGTCGGGTCGGTGGCGGTGATGGGGAATTCCTCACCGCGGCTGAAGGTGTCGGCCGCCAGGCTGGTGGCGATCTTGGCGGTAGCCGCCTGGGCCGTCGTCGGCACGGGCGTTACGAGGGCGCAGAGGTCGGCCTTGTTGAGGCGCGTCGAGAGCGTGCTGCACAACTGGTCTCGCCTGGAGATGCTCACCGTCACACCGTTCATGCCGAAGGTCATCGTATTGCTGGCTGCGGTCACGAGGGGCGAGGTGAAAATCTCGCTGATGAGCGTCTTGAAGTTGTAGTTGCTGGTCTGGAACGCCTGCGCGATGCGCCGGAACTCCGGGTCCGCTTCCGCACAAGCCGAGGAGTTTGCGTAGAAGCAGAGTGCCTGCGTCATGCTGATGGCAAAGCGCGTGATCATGTCGGGATCGGCGACTTGCAGTAGCATGGGGCCGAAGGCAGCCATGTTGGCGCCGACTGCATTGACGTTACCGAAGGCGAACGTACCGCCGATGGTCGTGGGTCGCGTGTTGGCGGGTATGCCGTTGGCGGCTCGCGTCGGGAAGTCGTTGCGGTCGTTGTAGTCCATCTGCGTGGCCCAGAACTGGCGCAGCGGGTCGAGGCTCTTGTGGCAGCCGTAGCACTCGGTGCCGCTGACGGAGTGGGACGAGTCGAGCCCTGGCGTGCTGATGGGGGTGATCGCGCTGGCGCTGGTGAACGACTGTCCGAGCGCCACGAGCAGCGTCTGGTTGGCGGTGACGCGGTGCTGGTTCGAGTCGTTGGTATTCCAGAGCGCCAAGTAGGACGGCGTCGTGTAGAAGCCGAACCGCGGGATGCCCAAACCGAGCTCGGTCGCCTTGCGGATATTGGGCAAGTCGTACGAGAGCAGGCGGGTCTCACCGGCGTTGAGCGGCCGGACGGTGACCCAGGACCAGTTGTTGACGTCTTCGGGCGTGAAGTAGGGCTTTACCGCGTGGTCGGCGCAAACCGTCACGCCGGCGGCGTCCTGAACTTGGTCCACGAAGCCGAGCAGACGCTGGAAGAGCCGCCCGTTGCCCGTGAACGCGTTGATCATGCCCGCCGTTCCCTGGCAGTTGGGGGTGCGTGCCGTGCGGACGGCGATCGGCAGCTCGTCGCTGAACGTCATGTAGTTCGGGCTGGTGGGATTGAGGCTGTCTTCGAGGGGGATGGGCATGGCGCTGGAGTCGACCTTCCAGGCGAGAGGCGTCGCGCCGCGAGCGCGATCGTTCGGCATCTCGATCTGGAGGTAGAGGCTCTTCAGCGCGTTGGTCATCATGAAGCGGTTCGTCGTCAGCACTTCCGAGAACGGCTTGCCGTCGGCGATGAGCTGCCACGCCGTGAGCGCGAAGCTGTCCTCGAGGTTCTGCAGGAGGCGCACGTAGGCGTCGTCACCGATCTGGTTGCTGCCGAAATCGAAGCCGCCGTTGAGTAGCAGTTGAAGCTTGAAGTCCTCCGCCGCGATGAATCCCTGCTGTTGGAACGTGTTGCGGAAGAAGTAGATCATTCGGTCGCGGAACTCGGGAGTCCCGGCCCAGGAGTCGACGAGGTTGCGCAAACCGGCTGGGCCCGTGTTGACGACCGCTGTGACGTCGTCCTCCGTCGGCGCCTGACCCGTCAGCAGGTTCTTCACCTTGCGCACGGAGCTGCGGGCATTGGCCGGCTCGAAGGGGGGCGGTGTGACACCGCCGCTGCCACCTGCGCCGCCCGCGCCTGCACCACCGGCGCCACCTGCACCGCCAGCGCCACCGGTACCTGTCGTGCCGCCAGCGCCCGTGCCACCGGCGCCGGTCGTGCCACCGCCCGTTCCAGTCCCGGCCCCGGCCCCGCCAACCCCGGTGCCAGTCGTCGTGCCCGCGCCGGTCGTGGTTCCAGAACCATTCCCCGTCCCGGTGGTCGTGTTACCGGGTCGGGAGCTGGGGGGGGGCGACGTATCCGGCTCCCCGATACTTCCGGTGCAAGAGACACCGCTTAGCAGCAAGGCCGAAATCCCAACCGCGGACCACGCGGCTGCTCGGTGACTTGACTTCTTCATGTTTGCTCCTTCTCGTATCGGGTCGGGGCGGGGGCACGGACAATTCGTGCATCCAGGAATCCAATTAGAACGGCTGAAACGCGAACGGTCCCGCCGTGTCTACGGCTGCACGGGATGAGGTCGGTAGTCGGTAATGCCTCCCACCGACCCAACGATCACGAAATCCACTCCATCCTCGGCGCTTTGGAGCTTGACCCTCACTAGCGCGGCTCGAGCAACTCGTGACGGAAATGCCCCACAACCGCACTACTCGAAAGTCACGTCACAGGTGTATATATTCATATTTCCACCCCTATCGGATGAAAAGAAGAACTGCGTTTTATCCTCGCTGAGCCAGGGATCGCGCTCGTCGAAAAGGGTGTTGAGATCCGCGATCGGCGCAAATCCGGAGAACGGATTGCCGACATTTTCGCGGCGTCCGATGAACAGATCGGCGGATTGAACAGGCACAGTCGCGTCGAGCCCCGAGTCACCCACACCCCCGTCCAAGCCCGCCGGTGAACCACCTTCGTTGGGCATGGACGCGGGGCCGGAGGCGTACAGGACGAAGAGACCGTCGTCGCTCAAGAACGCGTCCATCGTCGTTGCATCTTCGAACACGATCTCGGGAACCGATTGCGGCGTTTCGAAGGGCGCCGTGATGGACGGACGCGAGGCAAAGAAGGTGCGGTAGACGGACCCAGGGCCGCGCTCGGAACCGAGCGGCATGACCAGTCCGTACATGCCCGGCGGCCGCGGGATGTCGAACTCGGACGAGTTCACCGAAGGTACGAGCACGGGATCGCTCCACTCCGCCGAGCGCGATGCGCGCGTCGACACCCAGATGTCGAGCTCACCCGTCGAATTTCCCATCGAGCGGCGCTCGGAGCCGATCCACAGCGTGAGCCCGTCGGGGGAAATCGTGCTGCCGGTATCGGTACGAGACGAGCTCACCCCGCGAACCTTCTGCGGCGGACCGAAGGCGTCGTGGCGCGATGCGCGCGACGCCGTCCAGATGTCGAAATCGTTTTGATCGCGCGTGGAGCTGAAATAGATCTCCAGGAGATCCGCCGTCAGCGTGGGGTTGTTGGTGCGAGCGAGTGCGGCCAGCTCCACGACGAGGCGCGCTGGCCCGAAGTGGTAGGTCGGTGCTGGCTTCTCGCCGATGGTGACGATTTTGCCATGACAGCCGCATAGGAGGGCGGGCACGGCGAAGGCCACCGCAGCGACCGTGCTCCGAACTTCACGAAGGCAAGAAAGTTTGGTGCCGAACATTGGGTACCATCCTAAATGCTTCTCGGCCCCGTCCGCGATCATCACCCTCCGCCGATCGGATGGGAGGGTCACCGAAGTTCCGATCGGTGGTAGGGTGGGGCCCCTGCTTTGAAAAGTCGAGCTCAAGACTACCGTGTCAGCTCCTTGCCGCCAGATCGATCGTCGAAGTCGCCCTCCGGCAATTCCAGTGCGTGATCGGACAGGCGAAGCTTTTCATCGGCGGCGTCCCCGATGCCGGCGCCCGCGGTTCGTCTCGCCCGAGCTGACAGGTTCGCGGAAGGAATGACGCAAGTAGTGCTATGGAGGGCCGCGGGGCGGCGAGCCCCGAACTTGATCCGATGATGCAGAGGAACTGACACCTTGGTTATCTTCGACCGATAGGGAGGCGCTATCAGGCAGTCGTCGAAGTGGGGGTTGCTGTTCGTCTTTCTTCTGTGGTCGCCTGCGCGAGCGACCGCCGAGCCCCAGTCTACCGCCGCGGGGCCGCCGGTCTTCATCGAGCTCGTGTCACCCGACGGCTGCGGGAGCAGCCACGATCTCGCGCGGCGTGTAGCCCATCGCTCGGACCGCGTCCGCATTGCATCGAGCGCGGAACATGCCGTCGTGGCGCGTGCCGAGATTCGAACCCTCGGCCCGGGTGCCGTCGAGGCGACCCTGACGATGATCGAGCCATCGGGAAAGCGCTGGTCGCGGCTCGTGCGTTCGGCGACGTGCGAAGAGGCGCTCGACGCCATCGCGCTGGTTCTGGCGGTGGCGTTTTCTCCCGAGCTAGCTCCCCCCGAACCCGCTCCCGAGCCGGCTCCCCCGCCGCGGCCGCGCCCGCCGGAAGCCCGCCAACCGAAGCCGCCACCTTCCGGCCCGCCGCCCGCACCGTCGCCGGCGCCACCCGAACCTACGCCGCCTCCCGAGCCACCGCCGACGGTCGAGCCCGTGCTCCCACCGCGTCCAGTCGTCGTCGATCGCCCGGTCGAGCCGAAGGTCACTCCTCCCGCCGATTCGGCCATCGGCTCCGCAGGGGCCGCTGCGAGTTTGATCAGGGGCCCCGCGCCGAACATGATGCCGGGCGTCTCCGTCTTCGCGTCGCTGCGATGGAACCGCGACTCAATCCTGTCTCCCGCCGTGCAGCTGCGCGCCTCGCACTTCTGGATGTCCGATTATGCTGCGCCGGGGGGCGTGGCGAGCTTCGCTCTCGATTCGGGGACCGTGCTGCTCTGTCCTGTATGGCTGCAAGAACACAGGGTGAGCGTTCAGCTGTGTGCGACAGGCGAGGCGGGCAGGCTTTTGGCAAAAGGGACGGAGACGTTGAAGGGGGCGACGCGCGCACGCCCCTACTTTGCACTTGGGGCGTCAGCCGCGATCGACATCGATTTCGGTCGCGGATTCGCCTTCACGAGCTTTGCCAACGGCAGTGCGCCCCTTTTGCGGGATTCGTTCCAATTTCGTCCGGCGGTGTTTTACGAGGTCCCAGCGGTTGTGCTAACGGCAGGGGCAGGCGTCGCCGTGCGCTTTCTCTGATCGGCGACGTCGTCTCGCGGCATACTGACGTTACGGATGCGAATACGTGCCTTTCCCTCGATGGTCGGTCCGGGGGCGTTGCCGGTCAATGGCGACGTCGATCGGAGAAGACTCGAGCAAATGTTCACGTCGCATCATGAAGCCGTGTGGCGCACGTTGCGTCGCCGCGGGCTCTCACCGGAAGCCGCGGCCGACGCAACGCAGCAGTGTTTTCTCATCGCCGCCGAGCGGCTCGACGACATTCGCAAAGGGAGCGAGCGCGCCTTCGTGCTGGGGACCGCACTTCGTCTGGCCTCGACAGCGATGCGGACCGACCGGCGTTGGCAACTCGAAGACAACATGGATCTGCGAGCGAGTCCTGCGAGAGCCGATGAAATTGCCGATCGAAGGCGCGCGGTCGATCTGATGGACCGGGTGCTTTCTCGACTCCATCCCGATTTGCTGGAAGTATTCGTGCTATTCGAGATTGAAGGGCTGCCTACGCCCGAAATTGCAAAAATGATCAACATACCCGTCGGCACAGCGGCATCAAGGCTTCGGCGGGCGAGGGAAGAATTTCGGGCGGTGGTAGCACGACTAGAGCGGTCGTTGCGGCGCGAGGAAGAGCGATGAACGAACCCAAGCGTTTGGTGGAGGAGGAAGGAACCGACCTCGAACGACTGCTGCTCGACGCAGCTCGTAAAGAGCGTCCCAGGTCCAGCCTCGTTCCGCGCATGCTCGCCGGCCTCGGGCTCGGCGTTGGTCTCACGCAAACCGCCGCACCCCTTGCCGCGGCAGCGAAAGCCGGTGTGGGGGTCTGGGTCTCGGTGGGGATTCTCGCCGCCGCCGGCGCCGGCTTCGTCGGCGTGCGCTCGTTCACGATCAAAGACGCTCCGCCGCCGCCCGTCGCGGCTCCGCTCGTCACCGCGCGTGTGCCAGCGCCGCTGGCGGCGGGCGATGCCAAGCTACGCGACGAGATCCGGCTGCTCGATCGCGCGCGCGCGGCGCTCCGCATGCGCGCGCCGAAGCAGGCGTTGCAAGAGCTGCGTCTTTACTTCGACGGTCATCCGCAGGGAATGCTCGAGCCCGAGGCCGCCGTGCTGCGCATCGAGGCGCTGCGTGAAAACGGCGATCGCGTGCAGGCCGCCGCCGCGTCGCGCGAGTTCTTGGCGCGGCATCCGGATGGACCCCTCGCCGATCGCGTGCGCCGCTTGGCCGAGAAGTAGCAGCCGTCGCCACGCCAACATTTCCGTGCTGGCGCATTTGCGCGGTGAGGTTGATCAAAAACCGATTGCGCGGAATACAAGCGTTGTATCTTCCACGCCCGTTTCGTTTCGCCGGGAGAACCAATGGATCGGCGTTTCACTTCCGCTTTTCGAGCAGGATGTTGGGTTGGCATCTTGGCGGCGGCCGTCGGCTGCAGCGATCAACCGGAACCCGGCGGATCGTCGGGCGGCGGTGCCACGGGAGGTTCCGGCGGTTCGAGTACGGGCAGCGGCGGCGGCGGTGCTTCGGGCGGTAAAGCCGGCGCGAGCGGCGCGAGCGGCGCCACGAGCGGCGGCGGCGCGGGCGTCGGTGGCGCGACGGGCGGCCAAGCTGGTTCCGGGGGATCGACGGGTGGAAGCGGCGGAACGAGCGGCGCAGGAGGAGCAAGTGGCGGCACCGCCGGTGCGGGCGGCACGCGCGCCGACGCTGGACCGGGCATCGACGCGAGCATCGTCGATGCGCCCCCGCCCCCGTGCAGCGGCGATCGCTGCCTCTGCATGCCCGGGGAACGGCGTGAATGTTACTCCGGCCCCGCACCGACCAAAGGCGTGGGCCTCTGCGTCGCGGGAACACAGACCTGCGACCCGACGGGCATGCTGTGGAGCGCGTGTGTGGGCGAAGTGGTGCCGCGCACGGAAGATTGCGCGAGCGCGCAAGACGAAGATTGCGACGGCCGCTCCGACTGCTTCATCGTCGACCTTCGCGCCGACGTGAATCGTAACGGAACCATCGACCTCACCGATCCCACCGAAGACACCGGCGAGGACGCGTGGGACGCGACCCACGGGGCCATCTTCCTTCCCAACATCGACGACGACGCCAATACCTGCTCCAAAACAGCCGTCGACACGGAAATCGCCAAGTGCAACGACGCCGCCGACGAGGTGACCAACGGCAACGACGATCTGCTCGATCTCGCGCGGCTCAAGACGGTGCCCGCGCCGTCGCTGCCGGCGGATGCGAGCGGCACCCTGACGCTGGATGCCAAGAGCGTGGCGCTGGTGCGAATTTTCAAGAAGACGACGACCGGCTTCACCGTTTTCAGACCGACCGATGTTCTTACGGCGGCCGAGCTGCGCGAAGGAATCGAGTTCGGCGTGGAAGGCAAAGACGTTCAACGCGACGCCACCTGGAACGGCTACGCCGACGTCACGCTCACGGTGCGGCAGGCCGGCGACGCGGGGAGCTCGACTTCCGACACGGTGCGTTTGCGGCAGGCGCCGCTCATTTTCCGTCACCACCTGTCGCCGGTGAAGACCCTCTATGCCATCAACACCGCAGGGACGGGTTACACCCCGTTCGCCAACTCGCTCACGGCCGCGTTGACGGCGGCGGGGGGCACGGTTCCGCTGACGAAGCTCGATCTGGCCGGCGATCAATGGGCGCAGGACATGATGGAGCCGGCCTATGTGGCGATGCCGGGAGCTTCCGCGGCGCAGCTCATTCGCGTCAACGTGCGCTCTGCCAATTACGGCGGAAGCAAGGGGCCAGGCCTCCGTCCCTCCGGGCGCGTCGTCTTCACGACGTTGCGTGGCAAGGACATCGGTGGCGTGCAGCAGTACGACGTGAACCACGCCAACAACATGGACACCCTGAATTCGACGGGGAACTTCGAGACGATCCCGCCCTACACCAACGGCGCCGAGAACTACCCACTGGGGCGCGTGCTGCGGGGCCGGACGGCCACTTGGTATCCGGACAAAACGATGGACGCGCTCATCGACGCGCAGGGGCAGCAGACCAGCCTGGCCATCGACACGTCCTGGCTCCTCGTGGGGCACGTCGACGAGACGGTCAGCTTCATGAAATCGACGACGCCGCACGGCTTCATCATGCTCGTCACCGATCCTGCCGGCGCTGTCAAAATGCTGCAGGATCAGAGCACGGCCGGCAACGGGAGCACGGCGATGTTCTCCGGCACCTCGGGGGCGACGACCATCAGCTCCGTTCTCGCCAATACGGCGATCATGACCCACAACCAGGATGCCGCGGCCGACATCCAGGCTCAGGTCGACGTCATCAAAGCCGCCACCGGGCTGACCGACGCCGAGATCGTGAAAGTCCCCATCATGCATCGGCTGACGTCGAGCAAGAGCGTGGCCTACATCCCGGGCACAGTGAACGGGATCGCGATGTCCGACAAAATTTTCTTCGCCCCTGATCCGCACGGACCCGTGATCGGCGGCAAAGACATCTTCAAGACCGCGTTCGAGGCTTCGATGACGACGTGGGGAATCACCGTGTATTGGGTGGAGGACTGGGATCTTTTCCACGCGCTCGACGGTGAGATCCATTGTGCAACGAACGCCGACCGGGTGGTGGGCGCAGGAGAGACATGGTGGACCAGCGGAAAATGAGACGACCGGCCTGGGCCAGGGGAGTGTCGGTCGTTGCGATCGCTACGGCGATGACGACGGTCTCGGGATCGGCCTGCGCCGCAGGCGCAGTGCTGGCGCCCTCCGATGTCCCCTCTGCCGCGCGAGGCCAGCTCGAGAGCGCCATTGCGCAAGCGCGCAAGGACGACCCGAAGAGCTTCGACGACGTGGCGGCGCTCCGCCGCCGGCTGCCCGACCTCGACGCGCAGAAGCGAGGCGATGTCGTGACGGTGGCGCTCCCGCTCGAGGACATGGGACCGCGCGCGCTTTGGCCGATCGTCGAAGAGCTCGCGTTCGCGGCGCAGCCTTCGGGCGATCTAGCGCCCGGTGCGTGGCGCGACTGGCGCGTCGCGCTGATCGAAGCGCTCGGCCTTTTGCACGACGTGCGCACCGAGCCCATCGTGCTGGCGCTGCTGGCCAAGCGGGACTCCGACGTGCCGCTGCTGCGCGCCTCGGTCGAAGCCGCCGGACGCCTCGGCACACGTGCGGTCGTCGCCAAGATCGTGACGCTCAAGCCGAACGATCCCGCCTTGCGACGGGCGGCGCTGGAAGGGATGGGGGAATGCCACCAGCTCGCCTGCGTCCAGGCGCTGAGCGTGGCGCTTTTGGCGGGATCGGATGCCGAGACCACGACCATCGTCGCGCGTTCGCTCGGTCGATCGGCGTCCTCGTGGGCGTGGCAGACACCTGCCCTCGCGGCCACCGGTGAAGGGCCGGCCGTGCGAGCCGCGGCCGCCAAGGCCTTGATGAATGCGCTGCCGAGCGCGTCGCCCGGTGCGCCGCGCGACGCGTTGTTCCGCGCGCTCGGCGTCGTCGAAGATCGGTCGACCGTGCAGCTGGCGCGGGACCTTCGCAAGAAGGCCGATCCCGAGCTGGCACGTGATCTCGACAAGCTTCTCGATCGGTTGGCCGCTCCGCCCGCGCATCCTTGAGTAGCGGGTGCTCGGCGAGTAGCGGGTGCTCGGCGGTGCGAGCGGTAGGGCCCCGCGCCGAGGATCCGTCCGCCGTCGGGCCCATCAGCGCTTTTCCCTCGTCGTACCGCGCCCAGCGTACGTAGCGGTCCGTAGTGGAGACGGGTGTGTGCGTCGAGCGGACAGCGCACGACGTGGGCGACCGATCTATCGAAAGAGAAAATGACGCTCCAAAGACGAAAGAGCGGTCGTATCCTTGTGAACTAAGCGGGGGCAGCGGGGCTCGCCCAGAAAGCGGGAGTTCGGCGCGGCGCGGAGCTCATGCGCCCGTCGACCGAGAGAGGAGGATCTTCGCCCGATGCAAGGCGGCTTTGTACCGAAGATTGGCATTCGCAAGGGTGACGTCCTCGCCGACAAGTACCGAGTCGACTGGGTTCTCGGTACGGGGAGCACCGGTGTCGTGCTGGCGGCCTACCACCTGAAGCTGCACCAGCGCGTTGCCATCAAGCTCCTCTTGCCCGAAGCGGTTTCCAATCCCGAGGCGGTGAAAAGGTTCGAGCACGAGGCGCGCGCTGCCGTGAAGATCAAGAGCGAGCATGTCGCCAGGGTCATCGACATCGGATCGTTGGAAGGCGGTGCGCCGTACATCGTCATGGAGCATCTCCAGGGCGAGGACCTCGCCGCGCGCCTGGCGCGAACGGGCCCCCTGCCCGTCGAAGAAGCCGTCGATTTCGTGATGCAGGCCTGCGAAGCCATCGCCGAAGCGCACGGCCTTG
The DNA here is from genome assembly GCA_035318465.1 of Polyangiaceae bacterium. GTDB lineage: Bacteria > Myxococcota_A > Polyangia > Polyangiales > Polyangiaceae > DASWDH01. The sequence continues at coordinate 27,304 of DATHES010000080.1, read as the reverse complement.
GCATCGTTCATCGCGATCTGAAGCCGGCCAATCTGTACTGCGTACGCGGGTCCGACGGTCAGGCCTCGATCAAGGTGCTCGACTTCGGGATCTCGAAAGTCTTGGACGACGGAGGCCTTCACGCCCTGGGGGAGATGACCAAGTCGAGCATCGTCGTCGGCTCCCCCTTCTACATGTCGCCCGAACAAATGCAGGCGCCTCGCACCGTCGATGCGCGCACCGACATCTGGTCGATCGGCGTCATCTTGCACGAGCTCCTGGCGGGCAGTGTTCCGTTCCCCGGTGAGACGTTGCCTCAGATTTCGGTGCGGGTGGCCAGGAGTCCGCCTCCCAGTCTCCGTCTCGTCCGTTCCGAAGTTCCACCTGGCTTGGAGAGCGTGATCGCGCGTTGCCTCGAGAAGAGCGCGAAGAAGCGCTACAAGAGCATCGCCGATCTCGCGGCCGCGCTCGGGCGATTCGGGCCGCGCAAGTCGCTCAGCTCCGTCGATCGCATCCGGCTCAACTTCAAGAACGCGAGCGAGCGTCCGTTCTCCGTTTCGGTCCGCCCCCTCGACGATCTCGCCCCGCGGCCGCTGTCAGGGACCCCCTCCTGGGCTGCAACGACGATGCGCGACATGGGCGGCCGCAATCGCCGTAACATCGCCGCCGTGTTGCTGGCCGGCGCCGCGGTGTTGGGCCCGCTCGGCGTATGGTGGATGCGCGGAGGGACGCGGGGAAATCTCCCCGTCGCGAGGCCAGTCTTCGCGAGCCAGCCGTCGCAAGCCGAGCATCGCGCGCCGGACGACGACCCGACCCGAGCCTATGCCGTCACTCCAGGCGCGAGCGCGATCGCGTTGCCACCGCCGACGGGGACGGGACAACCCGTGCCATCCAAGGTGCGCCCGATCGAGACCCACCACGCGAGACCGGCACCGCCGCGCCCGAGCTCGCAAGGCGAAGCGGAAACGGCGCCGAGCGCAGCAACGTTGCCGGCGATGCCTCGCGCGCCGACCATCAAAGGGGAGGGCACTTGTCTTCTCAATCTCAGCTCGACGCCGCCGTCGATGGTCACTCTGGACGGCAATTCGATCGGCGCTACCCCTCGGCTCTCCATCTCGGTTTGGGCGGGGACCCACAGCGTCCTTTTTCGCCCCTCCGACGGACAAGCAAGAAAGACGACTGTCACCTGTGCTCCCGGCGACACCAAGACCATCGACGCCAAGCTCGACGATATGCCGCCTGCCGACGGCGCGCGCGCCGTGGATCCGTGTCCGCTCTGCGACCGGCCGTAGTCGAGACCGACTTCTGGAACGAGTCTCAGTTGGTCGCGCAAACGTCCCCTTCGCTCTTACGCTCCGCCGAGTCCAAAGCTTTCTCCTGGCACATGATGAAGGCGGTCGCGCCGCTGCGCGGCTCGCTGGCAGGGTTGACGAACTTGATGAGGCGGCGTTCGGTGGCCGCGCATTTGGCGACGAGCTCGCACTGCCGCCGATCCGCTTTGCCGCCTTTGCCATGCGCAGGGTCGATGTAACACCAGCCATTGCCCGCCGCGCTGCCGGGGTCGACGTTGGTCTTGCATAGATCTTGCGCCGCCGCGTCCTCGATCTGCTCGATTTCGCAGAAGCAGTCGCCCGCCTTGCGGATAGCTGGCGTGATCGAATTGGGGTCGGCAACGACGCGTCCCGGCTCCGTCTTGCAATCGCACGCGCCCCCCGTGGTGAAAGCCTCGACGACGACGCAGGGTACCTTGCCCGTGTCATCGACGTCCAGAGGACGCGGCAAGCAGCGGCCGCGAAGCACGTCACCGAAGCGGCTGATGAGCGCTTGGATGGCGGGCGTGTACCCGTAGTTCTTTTCACCCGGTTGGTCGACGTTGGCCGGACAAATCGACGCCACGATGGCCTGCTTGGGATCGAGCCCCTTCAGGACCTGCAGGACGCGCGTCCCCGGATAAGCCTTGGCGCGCAACTGGGTGGGGTTGAAGTCGTTGGTCGTCGGGTTTTGGCAAAGAGGGTTTTTCATCCCGTCGAGCTGCGCCTGGGTGCCGCCGCAATCGCAATCGTCGTGGGAAGCGCACGGTTTCGGCATGTTGAGCTTGAACGTGCACGCGTACTGGAGATCGGCGTTGGGCTGGTCCGCATGGGATGGATCCCACTCGTGTCCGTGGATGGGGTCTGTCGTGGCTCCGCTCGACGGACTTGCCAGCCCCGCGCGCGGCGTCACCGATTCCACCATGTGCGGGTTGCCCGGCGGGATGGGTCCTTTCGCATTCTCCGGATCACCCACGAGATCGAACCAAAGGTTCGCGTTTTTGATTTCCTCGGCCGTTTTGTAACCCGCCCCCAGGTCGCTCGGGTTCTTGGCGATGAGTTGCCACGGGACGCCGGTGATGCCCCCTACGAAAACGAGACTCTCGTCGCGCAAGGAGGGGCATACCTTCCCTGCTTGGCAGCTCAGGTTGGCGAAGAGCGGGTTATCGACGAGCTGACCGTTGCGATTGGGGATCTGGGCATTGCGGAACCCGTCGATGTAGCGCTGCACGGGATGGAGAAAATCCGCGCCGTACTTCTTCTTCTGATTGAAGCAGCGCAGATTCGGCGGATCCTCGTTGGTCGTGGTCGCCGGCTTGCTGCATTCCGCGTCGTCCTTGGGTGCCGTGCACCCCACCGGCGGGTCGGCCACGCGGCAATTGAAGCAGCATCGATCGTTGGGGTTGGTCGCGCAGACCGAGGTGCCGCGCGAGAGTATGCTTCCGCCGGCGTCCGAGTTGAGGAGCGGATAGAAGCCCTGTCCACCATCGATGATGGAGCAGTCGTTCTCGTCGGTCACGATCATGATCGATACGAGCGAGTCGGGCCGGAGAAACTCGGCGCGCTGCGCCAATAGATCTTGGTCGATGCCGGAGAGAACGGCGGAACCAATGGCGCCGATGTCGTGACTGATGGTGATGATGTTGTACGGCTCGGGATCGATGAGAAACCGGTAGACCGCTTCCAGCGAAGCTTCGTACCCGCAGCCGTGTTGACCCACGCCGGTGACCATCGATCTGAAAGGCCCCTCCAATTCGCTGGCCGTCCTGAGCCCGCCAGGCGCGGTGGGATGGTAGAGCAAGAACCCCTTGTTCTTGAAGGTCGGCACGGCGCTACCGTCGATCGCGCGGCTGATCAGATGTCCGCGGTCGTTGTTGTGGGGCAAGTCGCGCCCGTCCTTGCCGCGGTCGTCCGATGGATCGTCGCAGATCTTGTTGTTGGCGCCGTGCGCACCGAGCGACGAACTGATGATCCCGATGTGGATGTCTTTAATCGGGTCGAAGTCGAGAACGCCGATTTTGCATTGATTGTCGACGGCGTCGCCAACGGTTTCACCGGTGTCCTTGTCCACGCACTTCGGCTCGATGAGACGCTTGACCAGCTCGGGCACCGCTTCGCCCAAAATGGACTGTTTGTCAGCCATCGACGAGGAGTTGTCGATCATGAACAAGAGGTCGATTTTGTTGACTTTGTTTTGCTTCACTTCCTCGACGACGCGGGCCGTGACTTCTGGCTGGGAGGGCGAGACCGGGCGGTCGAGGCAGCCGCTGCCGACAATGGAGACGCATGTCAGCGCGAGGGAGCCGAACACCGCAGCGCGCACTGCTTCCGCGACTTTGGTCTTTGAAGATTGCGTGCGGAGACGTGGCCGAGATGTCGGCAATGGAGATACGCGCATGCAAGGTCAGTAGCCGCACCTGGCGACGATGAGCAGACGATTGCGCGCGCCGCGGCAACGACGACGTAACAGAGTCAACACAGTTGGCACTTTGTCCTTCAACGCGCCTGCGTGCCGACAGGAGCGCTCCGCCCCGACGATGTCGCAGAAGGTGTCTTACGACCCATGCACGACGGGCAGAATCCGCGGCCCTTACAGCTTTTCGAAAAAGCCGAGCATGCGTGCCGCCGTGAGAAGCCAGATGTCCGACTACGGACCCGACTTCACGAACCTTCCGTCGGTCCGCCCCGGATCGGCTCTTCGCGCGCGGAGGACGGTGAACGTCGCTGCCGCGGCTACAACCGAGTTCGCGACGATGACCGGCAGGGCGCTCAAGATGATCCCGTAGGCGATCCATACGAACGCCGCGGCGATCTGCAGCACGAGGAGGTTCCGCTGGCTTTTGGCAAAGTAGTGAATCACCACGTTCTGCGCCTCGAAGAAGGCGCGAATCGCGGCCACGTCCCAACCGCAGAGGTCCTCCAGAATGGGGATGAGCACGCTCAGCGCGTCGTCGCTGATGACCGTGCGCTTGGCGATTTGTGCGATGTCCCTCGCTTCGGAAACAGCGACGGTGAACCCGTCCCGTTGGTTCACATGGAGCAGCACGTGGATGTCGGAGGTGCCGTCACCGGTATAGACGACGCGTCCGTCGGGGATCCCGAGCTTGGATTGCACGCGCGTCAGCGTGGTGACTTTTCCGTAGCCGGCGGGTACGTGGACGAGGGAAGCGATCTCGCCGGTCGCCTCGTCGTAGTCGAAGCGCGTGCGCTGCAGGGCACCGGGAACGGCGGAGTGCGCCAAGCCCAATCGAGCGCGATGCTGTGCGCGCGGGCTGTTGTCATGGAATGGATCGCGCGGGAGATCTGCGTCTTGCAGTGGAAGGGCGGAACAGCGAGCCAGAACGACGCGGCGTGTTCGCCACCCGTTCTCCGGCTCATGAAGCCGAGTCATCGCCTAAAAGCCGAAGAATCAATTCGAGCCTTCCACGCACGTTGAGCTTGCGAAACAAAGAGGCAATCTGGTTTGCGATGGTTCGCACGCTCGTGGATCGCGCGCGGGAGATCTGCGCGTTGGACCAGCCCTCGATGACGTACAGCGAGACATCGCGCTCGGCGGGTGTAAGCCTCGACACCACGCTCGGCCGAACCAAAAGCACCAGCTTGAGTTGATTGGCGTGGTCGAGCCGCAGAATGCAATTCTGTCCCCGGTCGGCCACGCCTAGGGCGCATCCGACGGCCACCAGGTGCTCCCACCGGGCTACCCCGACTTTGCCCAGGATTTGCCGGATGGCTTCGCTGATGGTGGTCGCAGCCAGCTTGAGATCGTAAGCCATCTGTTTCTGGCTGCAACCGGCAAGGAGCGACTCGATGATTTGGCGTTCTCGCAGCTTGAGCTGAGTGGGAGACCGCGGCTCGCGGTGGCTGAGACTGATGACGAAGTTTGCCTCTCCGCGACAGAAGGCGGTGACTTGCAGCTCGCCAACGAGGAGCGCCTCCAGCCCGAGCAGTGCGCGCGAAGAGTCTGCGGGATCGAGGACCGGCTTCCAGTCGATTTCATGAGACAATCGCTGTTCTTCAAGCATCATGGCCGTCACACAGCAGGTCTCGTGCCTTCACGAAAACACCAAAGGTTCTCATCGATCGTCTGGTGCTTTCCGCTAAAGCAAGCGCTGTCCGATAAGACCGACACGTGAGAAGCGCTAGTGCGGTGACATGCTCTACCAACGCGTCTCGCGACGCGCCGTCCGGACCTCCGTGTCCACGGTTTTCCAACCTAGGCCAACGATGCCGCGACTTCCGCAGAACGTGGTGCAGCGACCGCCCGATTCCAGCTTGACGATCCATGCCGATGTTGCCTTGGCTCCCGACTCGACGCTCTGCTCTTGACACGATATGAGCGCGAGGCAGCGACCGTCAATCTGCATCGACCGAGCGCCGAGAACCCTTCGAACCGTTGGAAACACGAACTGGGTTCGTAGAGAACAGCAGATCGAACGCAAAGGCACGTGTTGGGGGGCGCCCTGAAAGAGCCCACCACGCGATCTCGGCACGCACCCGATTCCTGAAGTATCGCGTGGCCGATCGCGTGCTCGGCCCCGGTCACGACGGCGAGGCAATTCAGCCCGAGGGCCCCACCAAGCGGTCTGCCATGACTCGGAAACAGCGCGCCGTGTTGCTCGACCTCATCTCGGAACCAGCTCGACCTCCTGCTCGAGGCGTCCATCAGGGGCGTTGCGGCGCCTGACTGCAATCTCCGCATTGCCGGTCAGGTTCGCCGCTGGGGACGGACCATGCCAAGGTTGTTCCTGAGCGCGTTACTGGGCAGCGCGCCCCACGCTGAGCGGCGCGGCAGCCGAGATGCCCAACGCTGAAACGAACGTGTTGCTCAGCGATCCGCGCGCCGCGTCACGCGAACGGCGTTGACGGCTGGCTTTTCGAAGCCGGCGCGCTCGATGAAGCGCACGTCCAACTGCTCGTCCAACACTTCCACGAAGAAGACATTGTCGTCCGCGGCAAACGTTCCGACCTCGTAGTCGATGTCGTGCGCGGGCAACACCAACGTGTCTTCGATCACGACGTCGAACACGCGCCGCTTCTTTTTCAAATTGGTGATCTCGGCAAGGCGAAGATCGACCTCGTAGATACCATTCGGCACGCTGTCGAAACGGTACGCGTAGGGATCGATTCGCTGACTTCGATAGAGTGCGGGGTCGCTCGTGCCGGTGATTGCGCGGTTGGTGCTCGCGGTGTTGCCCTTCTGGTAGTAGCCCCACCCGCCCGTCACGTACGGCTGGTCGGCGACCCAGGGCTCACCCTGGCTATCGGTATAGGCAGCGCCGCCGGCATTGATTGCGCGCTGGTAGTCGGTAACGATGAGACTCACCGGCACACTCAAGCTTGGTTCGCGCCCTGCCGTCGTTTTCAGCAACACTTTCGCCAAATACTGGCCGGCAGCGAGACCCGTGGTGTCGATCGTCACGTCGAGATTCGCCTTCCCACCGGGGGCGACCACGCCCGTGGTGGGAGCGACGCTCAGCCAAGGCACGTCCGACACCGCCGGGACGCCGCTATCCATCAAGAACACCTGATTCGTCGCCTGCGAGATCATCCACAGGTTGCCGATATCGTCCATTTCCAGGCCCGCGCCGTTGAACCCCGGTAGCGGGTGACGCAGCGTGGAAAGCACGGTGCAATCGTCTGGATTGAGCTGGTAGATCGTATCTTCCGGGCTGTTCGTCGCGACCCAGAGCGCCCCTGCCGTGCCGTTCCACGCCAGACCCGAGATGACGCCGTCGACCGGTTGACAGCTCCCGAGCAGCGCGCCCTTCGCAGGAGCGGCCAGGCCAGCGACGTGATAGATGAGGCCGTCGGTCCAGCCGCCGATGTAGAAGCTGTCGTCGTCCGGTCGGTAGGCGAGGCCGCGCTGCGAAGTCGCCGTCCACGGAAAGGCTCCGACGATCGACGCGAGCTCTGCGCCACTATCAGGGTCCCAACAATGAATGCCGTTGTCGCCGTCGATGTCGACCTGGCACAAGACGTTGCGCGACGCATCGTACGCCATGTCCCCGGCGGCCGTACCGGTCCCGAAGGCGGGCCAGGCTCGGCCAGTCGCTGCCCCTTGGGTGGTAAATTCGTGGTTCACGCGAGTGAAGAATTCACTGAGCCACAGCTGACCCGTGTACCCGACGCCCCACGCCTGCGAGATGGGCGGAGTGAACGTGAACAACACGTCCCCTCCAGCCATGGGCGTCATGCCATGGGCTTGAACACCCGCTGCGAATAGCTCGCGCGTATTGGCGGCTCCAGGCTTCGCGCTCGGATTCTTCTTCAGCGTCCGCGTCGCGACCATGGATTGTCGGCCGCCGCCCGACTCATTCACGGTGAAAGAAATGTCCGCGCTGCCGGTGTTGCTGAGGACCAGACGTCGCGTCCGCGTCTGTCCGACAGGCAAAAGCCACTGCAGCGTGGGCGGTGTGACGCTGGCTCGGCCGCTTTTCAGCGTGAAGTTTTGGGTGAGCAGCGAACCATCCTGCACGTCGACGGTCGCGCTGGCGCTCTCGTAGCGCGCTGCCGCTACGGCAATCGTCGCGGCGCCGACCGGGACTGCGAGTCGATAGGCTCCCGCGGCGTCGGTCAGCGTCGACCGCACCGGCGCGTTGACGCTCGACGCTTGCACCTCCACACCGGCCAGCGGCTGACCGTCGTTGGCGTCGGTCACGGTGCCGCGAACGATGCCGTACGGCGGCGCGCGAAACGACAGTGCCATTCCGGAGTCGAGCTTTGGCTGATCGAAGCTGTACTGCAAGCCAACCTTTCCGCTCTCATTTTCGAGCCCGACGGTGGCCGACCCGCCGCGCTGGATCGGCTCGGGCCCCGCCGTTCGATACTGCAGCTCGATCTTGCCGTTTTCGAAGAGCACGACCTCGAACGTCATCGTTACGCCCGGCTGACCCAATAACTCGATGTCCTTCCACTCGATCACGAAGCGCCGGTCGGGCGCCGTGCCCACCGTTTCAGTCAGCACACTCGAGCCCGGTCCGACGAACAGGTCGTCCCACAGCGCAAAGATGGCGGCGTTCGGCTCCGAAGGATCGGGGATGGGCAGATTCACGTAGGAAGGAACGGTGTTTTGGAAGCTGACGAAACCATTGCTGGCGACGAACGCCTGCTCATAGCTATTTCCATAGAACGCGAACGGGAACGGCAGGCTCACGCTCCCGATCACGTCGTCGCCAACCAAAGGTAGGGAGTTCGTGGCCTCGACGAACGCGAACGCGGTCGGGCGGCAAGAATAGCCGAAGGAGTCCGTGCGGGCGGGCAACGCGAGATTCAGGGTCTCATCGGCGTCGACGGTCAGCGCCGCGGTGCGCGCGTCGAAACACCCACCCGCCTCGGCGCGGAGCGTGTAGTCGCCGGCGGGCACCTGCGCGAACGCGTAGTTGCCTGTTGCGTCGGTCGTCGCAGGCGCAATGCTCGTCCCTTCGATCGAAACCCGTGCGCCGGCCAGTGCTTGGCCATCCGCATCCCTGATCACGCCCGAAACGGTGTACGCAGGGGCGACGTGCAGGACCGGGCTGACTTCGGTCGTCGTATCCTGGGCAATCACCACGCCGGCCAGCGTTTGGGTCAAATACCGAAACGCCGACACCGTCAGGTCATAGGTCCCCACTGGCAAGCGCAGCGAAAACGCGCCGCTCGCATCACTGAGGGTCGAGCGCGTGAGTTGCGGGTTGGTAGCGCGAATCGTCGCCCGGCTCACCACGGCGCCGTCGTCGGCCAAGACGGTTCCAGCCAAGGTCCCAGTGGGCCCGCGCGGCGCTTGATCGACGGCAGCGAATGCGTCGAGCCGGCCTTCGCCCCAGGCGTTGTTCATTTCCGGCGTTCCCCCACAGGTCGCGTCCTCGACGTTGACCGCGGTGGTCGCCAGCAGCGCGCGCGTCGCGCCGACATCGCGGGCGAGCGCGTCGGCCGCCGACCACAGCAGCGCAACGGTTCCGGCCAAGTGCGGAGTTGCCATCGAAGTTCCGTCGAAAGCCTCGTACCCGCCCCCGGGCACGCTGCTGCGAACGAAGACGCCCGGCGCGGCCAGGTCCGGCTTGATGAGCCCGCCGATCGAGGGCCCGCGCATCGAAAATTCAGCGAGATTTCCGCTAATATCGAAAGCACCGACGGCGAACGATTCGGCGTAGTCTCCAGGCGAGGAAATGCTGCCGCAAGGCGCTGTGCCACCGCCCTGCCAGTTGCCCGCGGCAAATGCGGGAAACATCCCGGCAGCCACCCAGGACTCGACGATGGAGCGATAGAAGTCGTCACCGCCGGGGCCGCCCCAGGAATTGTTGATGACGTGCGGACGCAAGTCGGTACGGGGATTCAGCCCATTCAGATCGGTTGGGGCTAGCATCCACTGCCCCGCCGCAACCAGCGACGTGAGCGAACAAGTGAAGCTTTCGCAGCCCTTGGCAGCGATCCAGCGGGCGTGCGGCGCAACACCGATTTGGTTGCCGCCGTGGTCGTCGCCCACCATCGTGCCCATCGTATGGGTGCCGTGCGCAGCGTTGTCGCAGGGGATCCCCGAGGGCAACCCGCACGCGCTGGCGGGATCGTACCAGTTGTAGTTGTGGTCGAACGCGCCGTCGCCGAGCGAGCCGCGGTACTGCTGGACCAGGGCGGGATGCGTGTATTCGACACCCGTGTCGATGCTGCCCACGACAACGCCATCGCCGAGGGCGCCGATCTCTTGCCAGACCTGGGGCGCTCGGATCCTGTCGAGGCCCCACTCGGTGCCTTGCACGATGACCTTCCCGCCCGCACCGTGGCGCTTGATCGGCGGGATCTGGTAGCTGCGGTCGGGTACGACGCGGGCCACGTCGGAGCGCAGGGCAAGCTCGTCGAGAATGGCCTTGGTCGCCGTCACTTTGACGGCGTTCACGATCCAGAACTTCTCGTACGCCACGGCGCGCGCGGTCAGATCGGCACTGAGACCCGCCTGCGAGCTTTGCGCCGTGCTGGTCAAGGCCTGATACACGGCCGCGCCACGGCTCTTCCAATCCTTGGCGCTCGCCGCTTGAGCGAGACTGGCCTGCTGGCGCATGAGCACCCAGGCCGTTTGCTTGCCGCCAGGCGGCAGAGCGACCGTCGGAGGGGTCGGCAGCGCTGCTTTGCCCCCCCCAGCTGCGTCCGGCGCACTGAGCGCACCACGCAGCGAATCGAACGATTCGCCCTGCGATTCCCCTTGTCTGCAACTTACCAGCGACGTCGCCGCCAGCATCAAGAGCAGAAGCGCAGGCCGCGCAAATCTCAGGCCAAACACCCGCACCGCTGGCCACCACGCCAGTCGGCGTACCCCGTCCCTCGCCTTGTATCGCATCGTCCGCACGATGCGCTCAGAACCTGCGACACGAAAATGGTCATTTCATCTTCCATCTACCGCACAGAGGTGCAGTGTTCAGGCAAGACATCGCGTTGCTCGGCTCTCGTTTGTGACGAGACATCTGCGCGAACTGCGCGAATTGGCTAACGATGTCTTCTGACGAGCCGACGTCATTCGCGGTCGAGCAGCTGGCAAGGATGCGAGGGAAGTTGGCGCAGCGGTTGCGCCGACTTGGCGATCGACCGGGAGAATCGGTCGGCTCGCCAGGGGCGCGGAGAGGGACATGGACCGACTTGCCGTCATCGGCGTCGGCGATCGTGCGCCCGTCCTCGCTCGGGCGCCCGCTGAGTAGAGACGTCCTGCCGGCATTTCGACGCCTTTTTTCGAGTGCAGGCGCGCGGCGCAGCGGATTGGCGTAGAATCGGGCGACATGCCCACCGCAAAAAAGACTTCCAAGCGAAAGACCACGACGAAAGCCAGAGCGAAGACGTCCAAGGTCGTCGCGAAAGCGAAGCCGAGGGCGGCCGCCAAGGCGAAAGCGACGGCACGACCGAAGAAGACGGCACGACCGAAGAAACCCGCCGTCAAGAGCAGCGCCAAAGCCGCGCCGAAAGCCAAGGCGCGCCCGGTGGCCCAAGCCGCACCGAAAGCCAAGGCGCGCCCGGCGGTCAAGGCGTCGCCGAAAACCAAGGCCCGATCGGCGCCGGCGCGGACGCAGAAGGCGACGCCGCGACGCGACGCGACCGGTCGTCTCGACCCCCAATACGCGCGTGATCTGCGCGCCCTGAGCCAAGAAAACCACGAAAACACCGACGATCGCGCGTTCTTCAAGACGCCGCGCAGCGGCGACGATCTCGCCCAGGAGCTCGGTGAAGAAGCCGTGGAAACGATGACGAGCGGCGAGTCCCAAGGCGAGCGCTTGACCGACGAGGAGGTCGAGGAAGAGCGAGGGGGGCCATTCGTCAAGACCCGAGGTGGCGACGAGTTCGCGGCGGGCACGGATCGATCGAACCCGCGTGGCGCGACGCGAGAGCCCTTTCCGCGGACGTAACTCAGAACGTGCCGAAGGCCGCGAGCCCCGCGCCGCCCTGCGCGATCCAAGGCACGATGCGGACCGGGAGAGACGATGCGGACGTCTTCTCCAGCTCACCACGGCGGTAGCGGGCGAGTTCGGTCACCGCGCCGGTCGGCTGGGTGAAGATCTGAAACTCGCTGATCAAGAGTCCCCCGCCCCCGTTGATGAGCGCGTTCCGCCATTGGTCGAAGCCGAGCCCGAGAAACAGCGCGATGGCGCTGTTGCCGCCGATGACGAAGAGGTGGGTCGCGATCCCCGCCTTGAACGCTTCGTTGGCGGCGCTCTCCGCGAAAAACCGTTCCGCGCGCGCCAAGGCCGCGCAGATCCCGGCTGCGCCCTCGGCGGGGGAGAGAAGGGCGAGTTCGGCTTCCAAGGTGCGCTGGTGGGCCATCACTTGGAGCGGTTGAACGAGGATGCCGCCAGGGATGAAGAGCGCCGTCGTTCCGCCGACGAGGGGGGCGATGCGATCGTCGCGGGTATCAGCGAGCGCGGCGCGCGTGTAGTTGCCGGCGGAAAGCGCGAGCCCGGTCACCGTCCAGGCCAAGCTCCACGTGCGGGCGCGGTGCGCTTGATCCGCCATGACCTCTCGAACGAAGGCGAGCCGCCGGCGCGCGTCGATCTCGGCGAGCCGGGGTTTGCTGCCGTCCACGGAAGGGCACAGGATGGTGTCGTCGGCCCGCGCGCGGCGAGCGACGAGAAGGAACGAAGCGACGAAGAGGAGCGGGAGCGCGCGCGCTCCGAGGGAACGAGCGAAGTGCGTGAACCTCATCGAAAGAGGAAACCGCCGCCGCCGATGTTGACGCGTGCGTAAACGCCTTCGATGAGGGCTCCGCTCTGCTCGGTGAATTCGTAGCCATCCGACTTCCATGGGGCCGCCGATAGCGACCGCAAAAGACCCACTTCGAAGCCACCGATAAAACCGCCGTTTTGAGAAAAGAGCAGGCGCTGCATCCGCAGCCCGATCTCGACGGTTGCAAAGCGGGCCTTGAAACTGCGCGACTCTCCCGGAGCCAACGTGAGCCCCTGCTGGAGCGGCATGGCGCGTCCCGATTGGTTTTTGACCTCGAGGTTGTATCCGAATCCACCGACCGCCAAAACTGGGATGATGAGCATTCGCGGGCGCGACGTGAGCACGTAGCCGAGCTCGAATGCCCCGCTTCCTCCCGTCAAGATCGCTTCGCCGCGCGCGTTCACGAAGGGCGCGGTCAGCAGGCCGGAGCCGTGGCCTCCCAACCAGAGGTGACCGAAGAGCACCGCGCCGCCGCCGCCGCCGAGCATGAGGGCAGCACGGCCGATTCCGTAGCTTGCGCCGAAGGCGTCGGGGGAGCGAAGCGCCGTGTCGAGCGTGCTGAGATCGCCGAAAAAAGGGCCGAAGGTAACGTACCCGAGGCCACCGAACCAAGGACGGCGGGGTCGATCCTGAGGGGGCGGCGGAGGAGGTGGGGGCGCCTCGGAGGAAGGCGATTCACCGGGCGCGGAGGGCGGCAGAGGGGGAAGTGGCGCGCCTGCCGTCGGCGGCGGCGCGGGCGCATGGGGCGGTGCAGCGGCGGGGTCGGCGGGAGCCGCGTCGGACGGCGCCGCGCCCGGCGGTCGATTGTCCTGCGCATGTGCCGAGCTCGGCAGGAAGACGATCGCCAGCCACGCGAGCGCCACGGCGCCTATTCTCATTTTCACGCGGGCGCGCCGCGCAGCGCAAACAGCGTGGGGTCGGCATCGAGGCATCGTCGTGCACATGGGGGCCCGATACTCGGGTGGCACGCCCCGTCCGTCAAGCGCCGCAATGCCGCCACGGGCGTGGTCGCCAAGCGACGGTTGCCGCGACTCACTCCTTCCAACAAACTGACAATTCTGCCAACATCTTGTCAGTCGCGGCGAGCCCGTCCACGACGACGTCGTGCTCGGTCATGCGTCGGGTGACGCGCATGTCGGGGGTCACGCGGTAGGGTGACCCTTTCTTGGTGACGAGCGCCAAGAGCTTCTCGGGGTCGAGCGGCGTATCGTCGCGCAAGTGCAGCGTGACGCCGCGCGGGCTCGCCTCGCACCCGAGAGCGCGCAGGCGGCGAAGCTCGGTCTTGATGCGCATCAAGTGCACGAACTTTTTCGCCTCGGTGGGCGGCGCGCCAAAACGGTCTTCCATCTCCGCCGCGAGATCGCCGACCTCGTCCGCGTTTTCCGCGCTGGCCAAGCGTTTGTAGAGGCTCAAGCGCACGCCGACATCGGCGATGTAGTCGTCCGGCAAGAGCGCCTCCACGTCGAAGGAGAGCTCCGGCTCGACCTCGTGGATCACCGGCTCGCCGCGCAGCTCGTGCACCGCTTCCTCGAGCATCTGGCAAAAAAGATCGAATCCGACCTGGGAGACGTTGCCACTCTGTTCGCCGCCCAGGAGATCGCCGGCGCCACGCAGCTCGAGATCGAGTGATGCAATCTGGAAGCCCGAGCCGAGATCGGTGTGGCGCTCGAGCGCCTCGATGCGCGTACGCGCTTCCTCGCTGAGAGCGCTGGGAGGGGGGACGATGAGGTAGCAATAAGCGCGCTCCTTGGAGCGCCCCACGCGCCCGCGGAGCTGGTAGAGCTGGGCGAGGCCGAAGATGTCGGCGCGGTCGATGATGATGGTGTTGGCGCGCGGGATGTCGAGCCCGCTTTCGATGATGGCGGTGGCCACCAGCACGTCGTAACGACCCTCGATGAAATCGAGCATCGTCTGCTCGAGCGCCGATTCCGACATTTGACCGTGCCCGACCGCGACGCGCGCCTCGGGAACCAGGGTTTGTACGCGCAGAGCGCGCTCGTGGATGCCGTCCACGCGGTTGTAGACGTAGAAGATCTGTCCCCCGCGGGCGAGCTCGCGGCGAATGGCCTCGCGGATCACGGCGTCGTCGTTGCGGGTCACGATGGTGCGAATGGCGCGGCGATCGACGGGCGGCGTGGCGATGAGGGACATGTCGCGCAGGCCGCTCACCGCCATTTGTAGCGTGCGCGGGATGGGCGTGGCGGTGAGTGTGAGGACGTCGACGCTGCGCTTCAGCTGCTTGATGCGTTCCTTGTGGGTCACCCCGAAGCGCTGCTCCTCGTCGACGACCAGGAGGCCGAGGCGCTTGAAGTGCACGTCCCGGGAAAGAATCCGATGGGTGCCGATGACGATGTCCACCGTGCCGTCACGCAGGCCGCGCACGGCATCGATCTGCTCTTGTTTGGTTTGAAAGCGCGACAGCACGCCGACCTTGAAGGGGTAGCTGCGCATGCGCGACTCGAAGGAAAGCCAATGCTGCTGGGCCAGCACGGTGGTGGGGCAGAGGATGGCCACCTGCCTTCCCGATTGGGCCACCCGAAAAGCGGCGCGAATGGCGACTTCGGTCTTGCCGAATCCGACATCGCCGCAAACCAGGCGGTCCATGGGGCGATCCTGTTCGAGATCGCGGGAGACTTCGGCGATGGCACGTGCCTGATCGGGTGTCTCGTCGAAGGGAAAGGTGGCTTCGAAGGCCCGGTAGTCGTCATCCATGGCCGGCAGCGCATCGCCCGGCAGGGCTTGTCGCTCGGCGTAGAGCCGCAGGAGCTCGTCGGCCATCTGGCGGACCTGCTTTTCGACGCGCTGCTTGGTTTTGCCGAAGGTCTGGCCCCCCAGCCGGTCGAGCTTGGGAGTGCCTTCGCCCCCCGCCCATTTCTGGATCTGATTCAGCCGGTAGACGGGCAGGTAAAGCTTGTCGCCCCCCGCGTACTCCACGAGGAGAAGATCGACGGTGATGGCGCCGATGTCTTTGTGCAAAAGGCCCAAGTACCGGCCGATGCCGTGCTCGACATGGACGACGTAGTTGCCGATCTCGAGGGCGCGCAGGTCCTCGAGGAATGCCTTGGCGCTGCGCTTTGCCCGCCCTTCGGCGCGATGGGTACGGCGTCCGAAGATCTCCTCTTCGGTGACGAGGACGAGCTGCTCCGCTGGTGCGACCACGCCGCGTGCGAGCGGTCCCACCACCACGCTGATGGCGGCAGCCCCGCGCGTGTCGAGAGCCTGTGGGTCGAAGCGTCCGGCGCGCAGCGCACAGGGCAGATCGCGGTGCCGGACGAGGGATGCCAGCCTTTCCGCTTGCGTCTCGCTACGGGCGCTGAGAAAAATGGACAAGCCCGCCTCGCGCCAGGCGACGAGGCGATCGATGAGCGGGTCGAGCGCGCCGTGTTTGCCGCGCGATCCGCGCGCCAACGCGACCGCGCGTTCGAGGTCGGCCTGATCACGGGCGACGAGCGACGGCGTGTCCTCGGGTGCGAATTCGAACTGGGTGAGGTCGCGCACCGCGGCGCCTCCCGACACCGGTGCGCGATGCAGGGCCAGCACCGCGCGGCGCTGCAAGGCCTCGACGATGACGGCCTCGTCGACGTAGAGCTCGCTCTCGGGCAGATGGGGCGCGCTCCCCTTCTCGGCCGCGTCGGTTGCTGCGCGTTCGAGCTCGTCGCGGACGGCCCGCGTCAAGGCCGGCGGATCCTCGAGCAAAACGACGGCGTCCTCGGGCAGGTATTGAAAGAGCGTCTCCAGCGCGTAATACGCTGGTAAAAAGCCCTCTGCTCCGAAGAAGGCGCGACCGCTGGCGACGTCCTCGACCAGGGCGCGGGCGCGGCTCGACGGCAGATCGACGCGGTCGCAAAGGGCGCGCACCACTTCGCGCGCGCGTTCGACCGCCTCCGTGGTGAGGATGGCCTCGCGTGTGGGCGGGAGCCAAAGCTCTTTCAGCTCGCCGACGGTGCGCTGCAACGAAGGGTCGAACGAGCGCAGAGAGAGAATGAGATCGCCGTAGAGCTCGAGCCTCACCGGGTGCTCGCTCGATGCCGGCCAGATGTCGATCACCGAGCCGCGCACCGCGAAAGACCCGGGGTCTTCCACGAGCGGCACGCGCAGGTACCCCGCGGCCGCGAGTCGCCCGATGAGCGCGTCGCGATCGATCTCCTGTTCGACGACGAGGAGGTGGGAATGCTGCTCGACGACGCGTCGCGGGACCACCTTGCGGGTGAGCCCCGCCGCCGGCACCACCAGAAAACGCCACGGAAGCGGGTGCGTGAGCTGGAGCAGGGTGACGAGCCGCGCCATCGCCCCGCGCCGATCGGGGTTGACGTCGGCGTAGGGGCTCGACTCCGGCGGCGCAAACAAGAGGACGTCGCCTTGCGCCGTATCGGTCGCGCGATTGCCCCATACGAAGTGGAGATCGTCGGTCAAGCGGCGAGCTGCTTCGAGGTCGGCGGTGACGCAGACGACGGGCTTCGTCCCGGCGAGCGCGATCGCGCGCGCCACGAGCGCCGGCATGGTGCCCGCCACACCGGCTACGTGGAGCGTGCGCTCGGTGCCGCCGCTGGCAAGGTTCGCCATTTGCACCCCGACCTCGCGCGCGGTGACGACCCGGCGATCGGAGGGGAGCTCGAAAGAGGCGATGATGTCGAGGTGGGCGGTCACGCGAATCGGGTCGGGACAGCCATTTACTGTCCGTTGCGCCAACGTGCCAGTGCCGCGGCCGGCCAGCCTCTTTCGCCCAGCCTCTTTCGCGCGAGGAGGTGCAAGGGGGGGCGGTAGCCAGAGCGGCACACTCGGGTGGCGGCGAGGGGCTCCGCTTGCCAGCCGATCGGCGGCCATGCGATAGTCGCTCCTTCGTCCCTTGGTAGTTGGGGATAGCAACGCTGCGCGCGCGCTGGTCAGGGCAAAGAGAAGGAGTTCGTCCATGCGAAAGCAGGTTCTCTGTGTGGCCGCGGTCTCCCTGCTCGTCGGGGCTTGCAGTGGGCCGACGCCTACACGAGTGCGGTCGTCGGACAAGGGCAAGGAGCGATGATCGCTCGCAATGACGTCGTGCGGCTGACGATCGGAGCCGATGGGGCGGAGTGGATGCGTACCCCGACCAAGGGTCTCATGATCGTGTTCGCCGAGAACTCCCCGGGAGCCGCGCAGGCCGAGCTGTTTCCGTTTCCCGCCTTCAATCCCTGATGGCCGGGTCCGGGCGCTGGGGGAGCGCGCCCCTCGTGGCGGAGGGCGATTCCCTCCGCCAGGCACGGATGGAGGAGTGTATCGCCGACGCCGTCGCGAACGCAGCGGGATCGGGCGGACCCTTCGCCGCCCTCATCGTGCACGAAGGGCGCATCATCGCTCGCGGCGCCAACGGCGTCACCACCCAGCTCGATCCCACGGCCCACGCCGAAATGCTCGCCATTCGCGCTGCCGCCACAGCGCTCGGCCGTTTCAATCTCAGCGGGTGCGAGCTCTTCACCAGCTGCGAGCCCTGTCCGATGTGCCTCGGTGCGGTGTATTGGGCGCGCCTCGACCGCGTCTATTTCGCGGCCACTCGCTTCGAGGCGGCGGCCGCGGGGTTCGACGACATGCATCTTTACAACGAACTATGCCTGCCCGTCTCGCAACGGAGCCTTCCGCTCGTCCAGATTGCGACGACCGCCGGGCGCGCCCCGTTCGACGCGTGGAATCGGAACTCCTCGCGCGTGCCGTATTGACGTTCCATCGTGCCCTCCGCGAAGCGCTGCGTCGACTCAGCGCTTCACCAGAGCGTCGGCAAGCTCCTGATAGAGATAGATGGCGCTCTTCACCGCTTTTTCCCAATCGCCGAGGTCGAGGCTCTCGTTCTCGGAGTGGGCATTGGTGTACGGATCTTCGACACCGATGAGCAAGGCGGGGACGCCGCCGAGCTCGCGGCTGAACGGCTCGACGAAGGGAATCGTTGCGCCGCAGCCGATGGTGACGGCCTTTTTACCGTAGCCTTTCTCCAGCGCCGACAAGGCTGCGCGAAAGGCGGGGTGGCTGGCATCGTCGTACCACCAGCTGGCCGCGTGGTCCTCGCGCACATGGCACTCGAGCCCCCAGGGCGTACGCGATTTCAATGCCTCGGTGAGCTGGCGTTGCACTTCGAGCGGATCCATGTCCGGAACGATGCGAATGCCGATGCGTGCCCAAGCCGATTCGCAGATGATGTTGCGCGCGTCCTTGCGCGTGCTCGCCTGAATCGCATTCACCGCGATCGACGGCTGCCGCCAGATCGACTCCCAGGTGTTGCGACCCCCCAAGATCTGCACGCCCGGCAAAAGCCCGGCTTGCGCGCGGAAATGCCCTTCGTCCCCCGGGAGGGCTGCGATGTCCTGTCTTTCTTGGGCCGTCAGCGGGCGCACCTTGTCGGCAATACCCGCAATGGCAATCGTGCCGTCGGCGCTGGTGAGTGACGCCAAGAGACGGCACAGTGCCATGACCGGATCGGGCACCGGCCCTCCCCACATCCCGGAGTGAAGCGACTGCTTGAGCGCGCGGAGCTCGACGTCGCAGGTGACGAGACCGCGCAGCACGGTGGTGATCGACGGCAGGCCCGTCTCGAAGTTGGTCGTGTCGGTGAGGACGATGGCGTCGGCCGCGAGCATCTTGGCATGCTTGCGCAGAAACTCGGCGAGGTGGGTGGATCCGATCTCTTCCTCTCCCTCGACGATGAGCTTGATGTTGAGCGGCAGCGGTCCCGCGCCGAGCCAGGCATCGACGGCCGACGTGTGCACGACGACCCCGGCCTTGTCGTCGGCGCTGCCACGGCCATAAAGGCGTCCATTGCGTCGCGTCGGCTCGAAGGGCGGACTCTGCCAGGCTTGCGCGTCGCCCGCCGGTTGCACGTCGTGGTGTGCGTAAAGCAACAAAGTCGGCTTGCCGGGCGCCCTCAGCACTTCGCCGTAGGCGTAAGGATGAGCTCCTTCGATTTCGAGCAGCTGCACGTTGTCGAACCCGCGCTCCTCGAGCAGCGCGGTCGTCGCGCGGGCACTCGTCCGGACATTTTCCCGGTCGAAGCCCGCAAAGGACACGCTCGGAATGCGGACCAGGTTCTCGAGATCGGTCAAGTACTGGTCTTTTCGTTCGGCAAAGCGTCGCAGGGCTTCCGGGATGGACATGGGAGGATGGATAGCGCTACCCGCCGCGGAGGTCATCCGTCGTGTGCAGGGTTTCCATTGCACGACGGCGTCCGTTGAGGGCCCAACGCACTGCATCGACTGCCAATGTGTCGGCTTGGGGGGGAGCCGTTCGACATTCCGACTCCCGTTGCATTCCGCAGCATGCGACGTCCTGATGGCCGTTTTCGCGCGTGCGGCGAAGATCGCCAGTTCGTTCGGCAGCAGGAATAAGGCGCTAAAAGCGCAGGTTCACCCTCCATGCTGCCGGTCGACGCCTCGAAGCGAACGCAGCAGCAGGCCCGCATCTCGCCGAGAACTGCAGCCCTCGACGGAATCAGGATTGGGCCCGGTCTTTGCTTTACACATAGAGAACCGCGTCCAACCATCTGCACCTCAACGAATCTAGAGGACCATGAACGATCACTTCGACCACGTCGTCCGGCGAGCCGTCGCCCAGCATCTCGGGATTGATCACGCGGTGGTCGGCCCTTTTCATGATTTGCAACGCGATCTCCACTTGCAGCCGCTCGACCTCGTGCTCATCGTGCTCGCCATCGAAGACGCGGAGCATATCGAGGTGCCCATCGCCCATCTGGAATCCATCGTCACCGTCGCGGGTTTGACGACGCTCGTTCGTCGCGTGTGCATCGGCGCACGTCACGCGTATCAGCCGGCCTTCGTGGCCATCCACCGCTATCGACGCTCGCGCCGTTTCCCGCGTCGCGTGCAGGAGGCTTGAGGCGGGTCGTCCGTCGCGGACTGCCCCCGGAGCGCGAGCACGCCGGCGTGTCTCACGCATCGGAGCTTCAGGGGCAGTCCGCGGCGGACGACGGCGCGCATGGGCAGTGATAAGCTCCACCGCCATGCACAAAGGGAGTTGTCTCTGCCGCAGCATTCGCTACCAACTCTCTGCGGACCTCGGCGATTTCGGATATTGCCACTGCACGAGCTGCCGTAAGGCGAGCGGGAGCGCCCACGCCGCCAACGCGCCCATCGATCGGGCGGACTTCCACCTCGTCGGCGCCAGCGAAACGCTGCGCGAATACGAATCCTCGCCAGGCAAGTTTCGCGCTTTCTGCTCGCGTTGCGGGTCCCCCATTTACGCTTACGTGGCGGCGACGCGCGACGTTCTGCGTCTTCGTCTCGGCAGTCTCGATACGCCGTTTCCCAAGCGGGCCAAAGCGCATACCTTCGTCGCCGACAAAGCAGACTGGGATCAAATCGAGGGACCGCTCCCTCAGTTTCCCACCTGGGCGCCCAAATCGGTGCTCGACCAGCGAGGCACACTTCAGCGCGACTTGTGAGTAGCGTGAACCGCCGTTGACGACCGTTCCGATCCCCCCGGCACGGTGTGCCGCCGGCGCAACACCGCCCCCCCGGAAAAATCAGGCAATTTCGAGCAGTTCATTGAAGATAGTCAACGATGTCAGGGTGGCATGGTCCCTGCTGAAAGGTCTCGCATGAGTCCCCAGAGCCTGTCGACATCCGTCTGCCTGCGCCGCCTGGCGCGAATGCTTCCTCTCTCGGCAGCTTTCTCGATCGGGTGCACCGCGCTCGGTCCCATGGCGGCGACGACGGGGATAGCTCCCATACCCGCTGCACGGCCGAGCTTCGAAGGTTCGCTCGGCGTCGTTCCCGGGCACTACTTGAGTGCCGGCGTACAGGCCGATCCCCAGGGTGCATCCATTGGTCAGGCGGCCATCCTGGTCGAGCCCGATAGCATCATCCATGTCCCGGGTCTCATCGTAGGCGGACGCTACGTCGGTTCCTCGACATCGGGAGGATATCCAGAACCGATGGTCGGCTACCGAACCTACCTCGGCGATGATCACTTGCTCGCGGTGAGCGCCATCGGCTACGCGGCACACGGCAGTGGATCACGGAGCAACGCAACCTACTCTGCGACGCACGGCGGCGCCGAAGCGGCGGTCGACTTCCGAGTGACGCCCGAATACGAATGGTTCGAGCTCCATCTTTCCGCGGCCGCTTCGCTCACCGGCATCTCAGCCAAGGGGACGTACTGCGTCGACGCCGATCATCGCTATGGCGTCGATTGCCCGGACCAGCCCGACCCCCGCACCGATGCAGCTGCGCAAGGTTTCTACCCCTCTGGCGTGGGATCCATCGCCATCGACATCGGTCGCCGGCTCAAGGGCGAGTTTCACGGCGGCCGCATTGCTCTGATGGGCGGCGGCGGCACGATGCCGCGCGTCGTGGGGGGTCAGCAGGAGAGCGCCAAGCCCTACGCATCGGCCGGGCTCTCCCTCACGGTGGGATTCGGCGAAGGCCGCTGAACGCCCGAGGCCAGCGTGCCTTGTCCCCTAGCCGCTCCCATGCGCGCGGGGAGAGAAACAGCGGCAAGTGTCCGAGCATGAGCAGGTGAAAGAGGATGGAGACGCGCATGCTGAGCGCCATCAGGACGTGCATCCCCACGCACGTCACGACCGCGTAGGGCCGCGTCGCGCGATGCCAAAGGCCGAGCCCGATGAAGCACTCGCTCGCCAGCGTGGCCCAGCCGAGCACCCGCGCGACGCCGAGTGAGATGGGAAACCATGCCGAGACGAGGAAGCTTCCGTAGTCGTGTCCCCGCAGCGTATAAAAAAGCGTTCTGCCGTCGAACCAGCCTTCTCCGCCCACGGTTTTGGCGAGAACGCTGAAGATGTACACGCTCGTGAAGAGCAGCATCGCGAGACGCAGGCCCCAGCGCGGCGCGCGCAACGGCGCCCCGCCGAGATCGCGCAGCCGATCGTAGGGGAGGCAATAGCCGACGAGCCATTGATAGAAGGCGAGCTGGCCGTACCCGCGCACCGTCGACACGTCGTACCCGAGCAAGTAGCAAAGCAAGAGGACAATCGCCAAATGCACTTGGCGCGCCTTGTAACCAGCGGCAAAGGCGACGAGGCAAGCAAGCAAACCGATCACCCCAAGCCAGACGGCCCACAAAGGCAGCTCCGGTGCCACGCCGAAGCGTGTCGCCCAGGGGTGCGCTACGTGGATGGCGCGCTCGGTATAGAGCTCGCGTAAATGGGGAAGGCGCGGCACGAAAAAAAAGAGGGTCCACAGGGCGAGGAAGGTCCGGAAGTAGATCGCCGGATACACCGGCTCCTCGGTGAAGAAGAAGGCGTTCCAGCGCGCGGTCGCTCGTTCGAGCAGCGATTCGCCCTTCGCGGGCGACGCCTCTTTCATGGCCGCGCGCCGACGCCGAAAGTGCCGATGGGATGCTCCTCGGTCTCGCCGGTGTCGAGATTGGTGGAGACCCAGCGAAGATCGACGATGGAGAGCTCGGACCCGAGCTCGGCCATGCGTCGCGCCAGGAACGCCGCGAACGACGATTGCGCAGCCGTCGCGGCGGGATCACCGAGAGCGTCGAGCTGCTGGTAGGCGTACATGCGGGTCATGCCCCGCGCGTAGCCGAAGATCCGATGGAGCGGTAGCTCGTGACGCGCTCCGGCGCGATCGGTGCCGGTCGCGTGAAGCACGCGTTCCCAGGGGCCGCGGCGTTCGAACATGCGCCACGGCCATGGTCCGTGGAGTTTGCTCGTTCCGGGAACCGTCGCGCGAAGGACGAGTCCGATGTGGATAAGAAGAAAGATTGCAATGATGTAGTTGGCTTGACGCCGCAAGGGGCCGCAAAAGGCAGGGTGGCCCGTCCTCATCGCCCTCCTTGTACCATCGTTCGTTTCCCCGCGGCGTCGACCGAGCCCGTTCGTGAGCAGCGATGAATGCGGCTGGCGGCGGTTGGCCGGGCGGCCTATGGTGATGTCGCAATGGAAAGAGACGTGATTGCGTTCCTGGGCATGGGTCTTCTGGGGTCGAACTTCGTCCGCGCGCTGCGGCGCCGCGGCGAAGCGGTGCAAGTCTGGAACCGCACCGCGGACAAGGCGCGGGCGCTCGAAGCGGACGGCGCCAAGGCCTTCGCCGATCCGGCGGATGCGGTCAGAGGCGCACGGCGCGTGCATCTGACGCTTTCGGATGACGGCGCGGTCGACGAGGTGCTCGAGCGGGCAAGGGCTGGCTTCGGCGAGGGCGTGATCATCGTCGACCACACCACCACGTCAGCGACCGGAACGGCCGTACGAGCCAAGTGCTGGGCCGAGCGCGGCGTCGCGTTCCAACACACACCGGTCTTCATGGCACCGCAAAACGCGCTCGAGGGCACCGGGTTCATGCTTGCTTCGGGCGATCGCGCCCGCTTCGACGCACTCGCCCCCGAGCTCACGAAAATGACGGGAAAGCTCACGTATGTCGGCCCCGCGCCGGAGCGCGCAGCGGGCATCAAGCTGCTCGGGAATCTCTTTCTCATGTCGTTCACGGTGGGCTTGCGCGACATGCTCGGTCTCGGCAAAGCCCTTGGCATCGCGCCCGCCGAAGCGGCGTCGATGTTGGAATGGTTCAACCCCGGCAAGACGGTAGGTGCCCGACTGAAGCGAATTCTCGACGGCGACTTCGTTCACCCGTCCTGGGAGCTTGTCATGGCCCGCAAAGATGCGCGCCTCATGATGGAAGAGGCCGAGCGCGGCGGCCTGCCGCTCGCGATCATTCCTGCCATCGCCGAGGAGATGGATCGGTGGATCGCCAAGGGGCACGGCAAAGACGATTGGACGGTGGTGGCGAAGGACGTCATCGGCTAGCAGGCTGGTCGGCGACCCGTGAGGGACCCGGGTTGCGAGTCCAACAGAAGGCTCCTGCGCGACGATAGTATCAAATGATACTATCGTCAAACTCGCTCACCGTCCGTCGCATGCAACCTCCGTTCACACTCCGCCCCGCAATCGTCTCGGCATGCACGCGCATCGAACGGCTCCTCGGCCTGAGTGAAGGACTTGGCGGCGCCACGCCCGAGCCCAAATTGCGACGCCACAACCTCATTCGCACGGTGCAGGCCACGGCTGCCATCGAGGGCAACACACTCTCGCTCGACCAAGTCACCGCCGTGCTCGACGGCAAGCGCGTGCGGGGACCGGCGCGCGAGGTCCGTGAGGTCAAGAATGCGCTCGTGGCCTATGAGATGGTGCCGCAGCTCGACCCGCGCTCACCGAGAGACCTCCTGCGCGCGCACGGTGTGTTGATGGCCGGTCTCGTTGAAGACGCAGGGCGCTACCGGCGTGGCGACGTCGGCATCCTCACGGGCGCGCGAGTCACCCACGTCGCTCCCCCGGCCAAGCGCGTTCCCCTGCTCATGACGGACCTGTTCCAGTTCCTAGCCAAGGACGGCGATACGCCGACGCTCGTCAAGGCGTGCGTCTTTCACTACGAACTCGAGTTCATCCATCCTTTCAGCGATGGCAACGGACGGGTGGGCCGACTTTGGCAGCATGCACTCCTCTACGCGCATAGCGACGTCTTCGCCCACGTGCCAACCGAATCGCTGATCAAGACGCGACAACACGCCTACTACGGGGCGCTGTCGCGGTCGGACAAGGCCGGCGATGCAACCCCGTTCATCGCCTTCATGCTCAACGTGCTCGAAGACAGTCTGACGGAGTTCGTGGCCGAGTTCCGCCCTGCGCGAAGCGATGTGACCACGCGCCTCGCTGCGGCCGCCGTCAACTTCGGTTCGGCGTCGTTCTCGCGCAAAGACTACCTCGCGCTGCACAAAGGCGTCTCTCAGGCCACCGCAAGTCGGGATCTCCGAGCGGGCGTCGACCAAGGTGCCCTGCACGTGCGTGGCGACAAGGCGACGACGCGATATGCGTTCGTTGAGCGTCGAAAACCTCGTCGTTGAGCAGCGGGCCTCGACCGTCGTTCATGACGTCGAGGCGCTCGTTGACAGCGTGTTGCTCCTCTCGCTCGGATGGTCGAAGCGCTGAGCGGAGTAGCTGGTGTCGCCGGCTAAAAGGCGACGTTGGCCGTCGCCAGGAACGTCCGGCCATTCTGCACCAGGGCCCTCTGACGGAATTCGGCGCTGAGGGGAGTCTGGTAGCGCCAATCGAAGGCATTATAAACACCGATGGCGTAGCCGAGGCCCCACTTCGGCTCTTGCCCCGAAAAAACGAAATCCCAAATGACGGCGCCGTTGGTCCTTTTCTGTGGCACGACGTCGATCGCCTCGTCGTGCCGATCGAAGCGCGGTCCTTCCACCGATAGCCGGGTCGAGGCCAGGAGAGCATGCGAAATCACCGGCACCGATCCGCGTACCGAAGCGAGGTGTTCGGGCGCATTGGACACCTGGCGTAGCTCGGCATTGGCGCTCGTGCCAAAAAGGTCGCGCGGCGTCGCCCCCTCCAGATAGCGTGAGTGCTGGGCCGAGTACGACGCGGCCAGCATCCAGCCTTGCCGGAAGTCGCGGCGGATTTCAATCTCTCCGCCGATGGTGAGGACGGGGGCGCGCGAGTTCTCGTAGCGCAGCAGATCGCCGGCCGTGCCCGTGGTGGGGTCGGGAGGCGTCCCCAAGCCGCGGGTCACGATGAGGTTACGCACCAGGTTCTCGTACGTTGCGATCGTCGCCGACACGGTGGGCGAGAAACGGTGCGAAAACTCGACCTCGACCGAATAGATGGATTCCGCCTGTAAGCCCGGGCTAGGTTGCTGGGTCACGCCGTTGTCGTTGTAGTAAAGCTCGTAAGTGCTCGGCGCGCGGAACGCTTTGCCAGCGAGGATTTTGAGGTTGCCGGCCGCGTAGGGCCGCACGATCAGCGCCAGCCGCGGGTTGTGCGATGAACCGAAGGTCGAATAGCTGTCGAAGCGGGAGCCGATGCTGAGACGCACGGCGGTCGACATCGGCATGTCGGCCAAAAGGTAGGCGGCGCGAACGTCGTAGGGGCGCTTGTCGTCGAGGTACATTCCGCGCTCGTCCCCGGCGGTCTGGTGCACGAGGTAATGGGACTGGAGCTCGCCCCCGAGTGTCAGCCGCACCTTTGCTCCCGGCGTGAACACCAGTCGCTCTTCGAGGCCCGCCCAGGATCCGTCGAACCGATCACGCTCCAGGCCACCGCTCCCGTTCGAACGCGGGTAGAAACCGCGGAAGGTGTAGTAGTTCACGTGGGCGCGCGACATGAGCTGCACCGAGCGTGAAAGCTCCGGCTCGAAGCGCAGTTCGAGCAGGCCGCGGGTGTCGACCTGGCGAAAGCGCGAATCGCCGAACTCGGTGTCGTACTCGGCGGTGGGAATGGACTTGTCGCGCGAGTGGAGGAACCACATCGCCGTCAGCGATTTGTAAGTGGCCCGCCCGTTCAGCGTTCCGGCCTCGAAGCCATCGAGCGAGCGTGCGTTTCCGGCTGTCGGTGCAGCGGCGAAATC
This sequence comes from Polyangiaceae bacterium, assembly GCA_035318465.1. Classification (GTDB taxonomy): domain Bacteria; phylum Myxococcota_A; class Polyangia; order Polyangiales; family Polyangiaceae; genus DASWDH01. The sequence goes on along the minus strand of DATHES010000080.1, from coordinate 489 downwards.
GGGGAAAAAGAAATCGCGCCCCGCGCCCTTGGCGGCGGCGATCGACATCCACAGGCTGGCCTCCGGTCCGAGCTTCAAGTTGTAGCGAGCGCGCCCGCGGCCTACGCCATAGTCGCTGGTTCCGACGCCGACTTCGGCCGAGCTTTTTCCTTCCACGCCGCGGGTGACGAGGTTGATGACGCCAGAGAAGGCGTTGGTGCCGTAGAGGACCGAGCCCGGACCACGCACCACTTCGATGCGCTCGATGTCTTCGAGATCGGTGCGCGCGTCGTAACCGACGTACGACGATCCCAGCCAATCGTCGTTGGTCGGTTGTCCGTCGAGCAGAACGAGCACGCGGTTGCCGTAGTCGCCGAGTCGACCGAAGCCACGAAATCCCACGGTGGGATAGGAGCGATCGTCGGACACGAAGACGCCGCGCACGCCGCGCAGGGCTTCGGCAATCGTCGGATATCCCATCTGGCGCAGCTCTTCCGAGCGCACGATGGA
>DATHES010000079.1:0-46867 GCA_035318465.1 Polyangiaceae bacterium | reverse complement strand
CGGTCGGATCGCCGTTCAGGCGCCGCGGATGAGGGCCGACATGAGTGGCGTGCTCGCATAGCGCTCGCCGGTATCGCAGACCATCATCACCACGAGCTTACCCTCCAGCTCGGGACGGCGCGCGACGACAAGCGCCGCGGTGAGCGCTGCGCCCGACGAGATCCCAGCCAGGATTCCCTCTTCCCGCGCCAGCCGGCGCGAATTCTCGATGGCAGCGTCTTCGCTCACGGTGGCGATTTCGTCGATGATGGCGCGGTTCAAGATCTTGGGAATGAATCCGGCGCCGATACCTTGGATGATGTGATTTTTGGCAGGACGCCCCGAAAGCACGGCTGCATTGTCCGGTTCGACCGCCACCACGCGCACGGCGGGATTCCTTTGTTTGAGCACCTCGCCGACGCCGGTGATCGTTCCCCCCGTGCCGACGCCGGCGACGAACGCCGCCACGGCGCCGGCGGTGTCGTCCCAAATCTCGACGGCGGTGGTGCGCCGATGGATCTCGGGATTGGCGGGGTTGTCGAACTGCTCGAGCCGAATCGATCCCGGCGTTGCCCTGGCCAGCTCTTCGGCGCGCGTTCGAGCCTCGCGCATGAGCGTGCCCGGCGTGAGGACGATTTCTGCTCCCAGGTAACGCAGGAGCGCAATGCGCTCGGTCGACATGCGCTCCGGCATGGTCAAGATCAGCCGATAGCCGCGCGAAGCGGCCAAGAAGGCGAGGGCGATGCCGGTGTTGCCACTGGTGCATTCCACGATCGTCATCCCGGCCTTGAGCTCGCCGCGCCGCTCCTTGTCTTCGATCATGGCAACCCCGATGCGGTCCTTGACGCTGCCGCACGGATTGCGTGATTCGAGCTTGGCGACGATACGACCGGGAAGGCCGGCCCCGACGCGCCGCAACTCGACCATGGGCGTGTGGCCCACCGTCGCGGCGATGTCGCGGAAGATCGTCATATCGTGTAGTCCTCCACGAACACCTTCGCTTCCTTGAGATCGACCATCACCCGATCCCCCAGCTCGACACCGAGCCCATCGATCTCCGTCTTGGCCATCTGTACCGTGACCGACTCACCCGTGCCGAGTCGAACGGCGAGCTTCACGCTGCCGCCGATGCGCGTCACGCGCTCCACGCGCGCCAGCTGAACGTTGGCCATCGGCTGGTCGGTCGGCTTTTCGATGCGAATGTCCTGTGGGCGCACGAACGCTCGCACGCTCGCGCCATTCTCGGCGCCGGCTGGACCTTCGACCGCGAACGAGCCCATGTCGGCCCTTCCGTCGCGGATCTGCCCGCGCAGCACGTTGGCACCGCCCAAGAACGACGCCACGAAGGGCGTGGCCGGTCGATCGTAGAGATCGTGCGGACTGCCGGTCTGCACCACCTTGCCGTCCTGCAAGAGAACCACGTGCTCGGAAAGCTCGAACGCCTCTTCTTGATCGTGCGTGACGAGGATGGTGGTGACGCCGGTGCTGGTCTGAAATTCCGCCAACCATTCCCGCAGCTCGACGCGCACGCGCGCGTCGAGCGCGCCGAAAGGTTCGTCCAACAGAAGCACCTTGGGTCGAATGGCGAGAGCGCGTGCCAGCGCGATGCGCTGCCGCTGGCCGCCGGAGAGTTGGCTCGGGTAGCGCCCTTCATAGCCGGGGAGCTGGACGAGCAAGAGAAGCTCCTTCACTTTGGCGTCGATCTCGGCGCGCGTCGCCTTGCGAATGCGCAAGCCGAACCCGATGTTGTCGTGAACGGTCATGTGATCGAAGAGCGCGTAGCTCTGGAAGGCGAAGCCGACGCCGCGCGCGCGAGCCGGCGTGGTCGTGCAATCGACGCCGTCGATCTCGATGCGCCCCTCGTCGGGCTCCTCCAGCCCGGCGATGAGACGAAGAACGGTCGATTTTCCCGAACCGGACGGCCCGAGGAGCGAAGTGATGCGACCGGTGGGCGCTGCGAAACTCACCGCTGCCGCAGCGGCTGCTTCTCCTTGGCGGCCGAAGCGCTTGCTCAGGTTGCGCACCACGACGCTCATCGCGCCCCCGTTGGCGGGGCGGGCAGCGCCAAGGCGAGCCCTTTCCCCGCGGCCGGAGCGTCGCGACGCTGACGGCTCACGGTGCGCTCGACGATCTTTTTCAAGACCAGCGTGGCGACCGCCAGGAGCGTCAGGAGCGACGCGACGGCGAACGCTCCCACGAAACGATACTCGTTATAGAGGATCTCCACTTCGAGCGGCATGGTGTTGGTCTGACCGCGCACGTGGCCGGAGACGACCGACACTGCCCCGAACTCTCCCATCGCGCGCGCGTTGCAGAGGATGACGCCGTAGAGTACGCCCCAACGGATCTTGGGCAACGTGACGTGCCACAGGATCTGCGGGCCGCTCGCTCCCAGGATGAAAGCCGCTTCTTCCTCGGCGCTCCCCTGCGCCTGCATGACTGCGAGCACCTCGCGAGCCACGAGCGAGAAGGTGACGAATGCGGTGGCGAGAACGATCCCCGGCACGGCGAAGATGATGGAGATTCCGCGATCGGCGAAAAATGGGCCGAACCATCCCTGCGCGCCGAACAGAAGCACGAAGATCAAGCCCGAAATCACGGGCGAGACGCTGAACGGAAGATCGATGAGCGAAAGGAGAATGCTCTTGCCGAAGAAGTCGTATCGCGCCAAGAGCCACGCCGCGGCGAGGCCGAAGATGAAGTTCAACGGAACGACGATGGCCGCGATGACGAGGGTGAGGCGAATGGCCGCCAGCGCCTCATCCTCGATGATGGCGGCGACGTAAGCAGCCGGCCCTTTGGCAAACGCCTCGAAGAAGACGATCGCCAAGGGTACGACGAGAAACGTCGCCACGAAAGCGAGCGCCACCGCCGTCAGCAGCCATCGCACCCAGGGCCGTTCCGCGGCCACGCCCACCTGCCGGCGGCTTTCGACCGATCGAATCGGAGGCAGCGACGTGCTCACGCGTGAGCCCTCCGGGACCACCGTCCGAGTGCGTTGATGGTGAGCAGAACGGCGAACGACGTACCGAGCAGCATGACGGCGATGGCGGTGGCTCCGGCATAGTCGTACTGCTCGAGCTTGGTCACGATGAGGAGCGGCGCGATCTCGGTCTTCATCGGCATGTTGCCGGAAATGAACACCACCGATCCGTACTCGCCGACCGCCCGTGCAAACGCCAACGTGAAGCCGGTGAGCAGGGGAGGAACCAGCATCGGCAGCACCACGTGCCGAAAGGCCTGCCAACGTGTCGCTCCCAGCACGGCCGCCGCTTCCTCGAGGTCGGGATCGAGCTCCTCCAGGACCGGCTGCACGGTGCGCACCACGAAAGGAAGCCCGACGAAGGTGAGCACCACCACCACGCCCAGCGGCGCGAATGCCACCTTGACGCCGAGCCGGGCCAGCGGCGCGCCGAGCCACCCGTGCTCGGTGTACGCGGTAGTCATGGCGATGCCCGCCACCGCGGTAGGGAGCGCGAAGGGGAGATCGACGATGGCGTCGACGATCGATTTACCGAAAAAGCGATAACGCACCAGCACCCACGCCAAAAGAAGCCCCATCACGGCGTTGATGGCGGCGGAGATCGCCGACGCGCCGAAGGTCAGCCGATAAGCGGCGAGCGTACGCGGATGCGTCACCACCCGCCAAAACTCGGCCGGACCCATCGACCCCGCCTTGAAGAAAAGCGCCGACAGCGGGATCAGCACGAGCACGCCGAGGTAAAGCCAGGTGTAGCCCATGGTGATGCCGAAACCCGGCAAGACGCCGCGCGTTCTCATTGCGGCTGGTAAATCTGGTCGAACACGCCGCCGTCGTCGAAATGCGTCTTCTGCGCGGCGCGCCAGCTTTCGGCGACGTCTTCCAGGGTAAAGAGCTCGAGCTTGGGGAAGTCGCTCTCGCGCCGGGCGCCCGGCTTTTCTGGGCGATAGTGGTGTTTGACGCCGATGGTCTGTCCCTCTTCGGTGTAGAGGAACTGCAGATACGCTTCTGCTGCGGCGCGCGTGCCGTGCTTGTCGACGTTCTTGTCCACGACGCTCACTGCCGGCTCGGCCCGGATGCTGGTGGGGGGCGTGATCATCTCGAAACCATCGCCCATCTCTTTGGCGGCGAGCAAGATCTCGTTCTCCCAGTTGATGAGAACGTCGCCGATCCCGCGGTTGGCGAAGGTCGTCGTCGCGCCGCGTGCTCCCGAGTCGAGCACGGGAACGTTCTTGAAGAGAGCGGCCATGAAGGCGCGCGCCTTGGCCTCGGCGGCGGCGAGCTCGGCCGATTTTTCGGGCCGGCGCGCCGCGGCGAGATCGCCGAGCTCGCTCCTCAGCACGTAACCCCAAGCCGCCAAGTAGTTCCACCGGGCTGCCCCCGAGGTCTTGGGGTTGGGGGTGATGACCTTGACGCCCGGTTTCACGAGGTCTGACCAGTCATGGATCCCCTTGGGATTTCCTTTGCGGACGAGGAAGGCGATGGTCGAGGAGTAGGGCGCGGCGCCACTCGGCAAACGCGCTCGCCAACCGGGCGCGATGAGCTTCGCTTTGTCGACGATGGAGTCGATGTCGTGGGCGAGTGCGAGTGTCACCACGTCCGCTTCGAGCCCATCGATCACGGCGCGCGCCTGCTTGCCCGAGCCACCGTGGGATTGCTTGATCTTGACGTTCTGCCCCGTCTTCGCCTTCCACTGCTTGGCAAACGCTTCGTTGATCTCCGCGAAAAGCTCGCGCGTCGGATCGTAGGAGACGTTCAGCAGCTCGATGTCTTTCGACGTCGCCGTCGCCGCGGACCCCGATCGCTCCTTACAACCCGAGAGCCCCGCGACCACGAGGAGGAGGACCGCGGGCCCCCGGCCCAGCATCTTGAGGAGAGAGAGGAGGACGCGCATAATCTACTCAATCAATAGAGTGTTGTCGGTGGATGGGGTTTTCAGATGTGGTAGCGCTGGAGGGTCAAGCGGCGCGGCTCGTGCTCGCCTCGGGTCAGCTGGTCGAGCGTCGTTCCTTCGAGGATGCTCGTCGTCGCATCGTTCACCTCGCGCATGAGTGCGCGAATCCGGCAAGAGGCGGGGTCCGGGCACTCGGCGCAGGACGGAGCATCGGCGTCCCCCACGCAGGCGACGGGCGTCAAAGATCCATCGAGTGCCCGCAAAACACAGCCTGCACTGATCTCCTCGGGATGCCGGGCGAGCAGGTAGCCGCCCCCCTTTCCCTTCTTGCTTTGCAGCATTCCTTTTTGCTTCAGCTCGAGCAAAATGAACTCGAGAAACTTCTTCGGGATCCCCTCTTCGGCGGCCAGCTGGGCGATGAGAACGGGTCCGCGACCGTATTCCCGCGCCAGGCGCATCATCGCCTTCAATCCGTATTTCGCCTTCTTGGAGATCATTATAACCTATAGAGTAGGTAGGCTATTAGCCAGAACGTCCACGAATGTCAAGGCGCCCCCACCCCACGGGGGAACTAACCATTCGTCACCAATCATGGACGATCGCGGGAAGAAAGCGCGAGGACGCAGGGTCTCCGGGGCTGCCGCGGATCTGGCTAGATCCAGTGCTTTTCGATCGAGCGCAGCATGTCTTCGACGGGGAACGGCTTCCTCAGTACCTCATCGACGTCGTCCGGCGGGCGACGGAGATCGACGAACTGTTGGGAGGCCGACATCCCGACTACCGGGATCAGCCGCAGACGCGCGTCTTTCCTTCGTTCGGCGAGAAAGGCCCAGCCGTCCATGTGCGGCATGGCGAAGTCGAGCACGATCATGCGAGGCAGCTCGGTCATCGACGCCAGCTGGTTCATCGCTATCTGGCCGTCGGCGCAGCTGACCACGGGGTACCCTTCGTTGGTGATGATCTCGCTGAGGCCCTCTCGGACACCGGGGTCGTCCTCGATGAGCAAGATATAGCCGTGGGCATGCGCCGTTGGCATCATGCTCGACCACGCGTCGAATCGAAGACCGGCTCTTCTTCCCAGTTGGCCCCGTCGAAAGGCGGTGGCTGGCTGGGCGGAAAGAAACTCTTGGCCGTGTTGACGTGCTGCACGCACCAGAGGCGCGCACCATGACTCTCGATGCGAAGCTCGTGGCAAAGCGGGCACGGGGGTTCGAGATCGCTGGCCAGCGGTCGCTCTTTGGGCTTGACGGTCAGCACCGGGCACGGCGCGAGCCGCTGCACCTTCTCGGCCACCGAACCGAGCAAGAGCCGGCTCACACCACCTCGTGAATGCGTGCCGATGACGACGAGATCGGCTTCGATGTCGCTGGCGAGCTGAACGATCTCGCGATAAGGCTCGCCGGTGCGAACGTGCGCGAAGGCGCGCAACGGGAATTTCTCGATGGCCGCGGCGCACAACAGATCGAGCTCGCGTCGCGCATCTTCGACGGCCTTCTCGTATTGATTGATCGATCCTGACCAATCCCCGAGGCCGGTGATGGGTGCGTGCCTCAGCACGTGAATAAGATGCAAGTCAGGCGAACGGGTGATGCGTGCCAAGTTGAGAGCGACCGACACCGCTTGGTGCGCCGCATCGGAAAAGTCGATACCGATGACCATCACCGACCTGCATTCGAGTTCTCGATCCACCTGTTGCATTCGGACCTCCTCGGCGCACGGCGCCCCCTCTTCGAATTGAACACAATCGAATCCCCACTCTAATTATTCGCTTTTTTTCCCTTCTGCCAAGCGCGAAAAGGGCCCACCTCTGCCTTTGTCCTCAACAACGAAGCGCGAGCAGCGAGCACGAGATCGATTGGGACCGACTGCCGGCCTCGTGCGTCCCCCCTTGTGCGTCCCCCCTTGTGAGTCCCCCCTCGTGCGTCCCCTCCGGAGGCCGCTCTTGGCCTTCGTTGGGGCGCCTCGGATCGCTCGTCGGTCGTTGGTCGCAGATCGATCGTTGCCGCTGGCGCCTACTAGATAGGCCGAGAGATCGTGGCGTGTCGGGGCCCGCGCCTCCGTCAGCCAGGGCCCCCGCTACGCGGCAAAGTGAAGTGGAACGTGGCGCCGTGCCCGAGCTCGCTATCGACCCAGATTCGACCGCCATGCGCGCGCACGATGCCTTGTGCGATGGCCAGCCCGAGGCCAAGCCCATGCCGCTTCTGGCCAGCGGCTTGCCAATAGCGATCGAAAATACGCGGGACATCCCTGCAGTCGATACCGGGGCCGGAATCCTGAACGCTAAACGCGACTTCGTTCGGCCTGACCTCGGCCGTCAGGCTGATGCGGCCCCCCTCCGGCGTGAGCTTGAACGCATTGCCGAGGAGATTGGAAAGAACCTGGTGAATGCGTTCGCGGTCGCAGGCGACGAGAGCGCTGCCCTCCGGCGGCCTGCACACGAGCTCTTGGGCTTTGCGCGCGGCCAAGGGTGAGAACATGTCGACCGCCTGTCGGAGGATGTCGGACGCTTCGTGCGCCTCCCTGTCGAGATGCAGGCGTCCCCCTTCGATTTGCGAAACGTGCAGCAGATCGGTGACCAGCTTGAACATTCGCTCGAGCGCTCGCTGGACGAGCTCGGCTTGCCGGCGGATGGTCTCATCGCCCAGCATCTCCCCGCGGCGGAGGATCAGGGTGGCGCCGGCGGACGCGGCGGCGATGGGGTTGCCGAGATCATGAGAAACCGAGGCCAAGATCTCCTCTCGCGCGGCGATCTTGGCTTCGGCGGCGGCGCGGGCCACACGTTCGGCTTGCAGGAGGTCTGACTGCTGGCGCATCTGCTCGCGTCGCTGAAAGAGCTCCACGAAGACCGAGATCTTCGCTCGCAGGACATGGGGCTCGACGGGTTTGACGAGGTAGTCGACGGCGCCATGCTCGTAGCCGCGATGAACGTAGAGAGGGTCGCGATCGATGCCGGTGAGAAAAATGATGGGCACGCCCTTGCCGCCGGGATGGGACTTGATGAGCTGCGTCGTCTGGTACCCATCCATCCCCGGCATGTTCGCATCCATCAGGATGACGGCGAATTCACGCTGGCCGACGAGGGAGAGCGCTTCTTCTCCCGAATGCGCACGCACCAGCTCGTGTCCGAGTGGATCGAGAATCCGCTTGATGGCCAACAGATTGGCTGGATAGTCGTCGACTGCCAGGATTGCTGCGCGCGATTGCGGACGGTCGATGATCGATTCCGTCACCGTGACGTAGGCCTCCCCCATGGTCACTCCCCGCTGCCATCTTATCGGTTGGTGAACTCTCTTTACATCGTTTCGGCGCCGTCTCGCCTCTCTTTTCGAAGGTGCGCACATGTCGGAGTCCTGCCGCCAAACGGGCCTCCTCCTCGCGGCGCTGTCGTCTCGCGAGGAGGAACTCCAAGGGTCTCGAACCGGTGCGCCCGGCGCCCGCAGGCCCTCCCGTCCCAAGGAAGGCGATGCGCACATGGGGCGCGGTCGACGCGGGGTAGCTCCGCACTTGCGTCGCGTCCGAACCTTTCGTTTTTGGTGACGAAAGCGCGCCTTGACTTTCCCGCCACGCAAGCGAACATGATGACGACGGATGCTTTTCTCGAGATGGCTGCGGGGCCGAACGCAGCGACTCATGGGGCGGTACCTCATTGCGACGGTCGCCTATTCGACCGCGGCCTGCTCGGTCCTCGTCGATTCGGGCCGTGAGCAATGCGCCGTCGACCGCGACTGTCAGAAGAGGGGCGGCGTCTTTGCCAGGGCGCTCTGCTCCAATTCGGTGTGCGTTACCGACGCGCAGTGGGGATGCGTCGGCTCAGTGGTGTGGCCGATGGTGCCGCCCATCGCGGTCCCTGAAAAGGTCACCGTCAAGCTCACCCTCTCCGATCTGCTCAGCGGGGATCTGCTGTCCGGCGCGACGGCCCGCGTTTGCGGCAAGCTCGACCCCAAGTGCGACAGTCCAACGCAGACTGACTTGCGGAGCGACGATGCAGGTGTGCTGACGGTGACGCTGAACAAATTTTTCGACGGCTACTTCGAGATCAAATATTCCACCCCCGAACTTTTCTATGTCGACACCATTTACTCCTTCAACCCTCCCGTCGATGCCGACCGCAACATTCCCTTCATCCCCCTCGTCCCTTTCACCGCTCTCGAGGTGTTCGGCGCGCAGCTGAACATGCAGCCTTTGCCCGATCGGGGCACGGTGATCGGTCTCGCCTACGATTGCCAGGGAAACAGCGCGGAAGGGATCAAGCTCTCGAGCGACGAGGCGGACGACAAAACCAGCCCTTTTTATATGGTGTCCGGCATTCCGAGACTCGATGCGACGCAGACCGACAAGTCGGGTCAGGGAGGTATCGCCAATGTCGCCGTCGGGGCGCGCCTCATCTCCGGTCGACGAGCCAGTACGGGTGAGCTCATCGGTACGGTGAGCGTCCAGACCCGGCCCATTTGGATCACGTACACGTCCATGCTCCCTACCCCCCTTTCCATGCAGAAATAGGGGTATAATGAACATGATTCAGCCCGAACCCGCACGAATTGGCCGCTACCAGCTCGTCACCCTCCTCGCGGAGGGGGGGATGGCGCGGGTGTACCTAGCGTTCGCGCGCGGGCCGGCGGGGTTCGACAAGCTGGTGGTGGTCAAGCAGATCCGGCCCGAGCTGGCGTGGGATCAAGACTTCGTCACGATGTTCTTCGACGAAGCGCGCATCGCCGCCCGGCTGAGCCATCGCAACGTCGTCCACACCTACGAGGTGGTGGAGGAGAGTGGCCTCTACCTCCTGGTGATGGAGTACCTGGAAGGGCACACGCTGGGGGACGTGCTGCGGCGCGTCTCGCGTGAGAACATGCCGCTCGATCAGCATCTGTGGATATTGACCCAGGTCTTGGCCGGCCTCAGCTATGCGCACGAGATCCGCGACTACGACGGCACGGCCCTCGGCGTCGTGCATCGCGACGTCAGCCCTTCCAACGTTTTTGTGAGTTACACCGGCGAGGTCAAGCTGCTCGACTTCGGCATTGCCAAGGCCGCCGGAGCCATCTCCGCCACCCACGAGGGGACCATCAAGGGCAAGCTCGGCTACAGCGCGCCCGAGCAGTTTCTCCAAAGTGCGATCGACGGTCGCGCCGACCTCTATGCCGTCGGCGTCATGCTCTGGGAAGCGCTCGGCCGGCGCCGACGCCGCATGGCGGATACGCCGGCCGCGACCTACCACGCGCGCATCGCCGGCCTCGAGCCGAAGATTCGGGAGGTGTGTCCCGAGGTTCCTACCGTCTTGGCCGAGATCTGCGACCGCGCCACGGCGCCGGACCCGGCAGAGCGCTACGCGACCGCGGCCGAGTTTCAGCGCGATCTCGAAGAGTACCTCGATCAAGCGAGCCGCCCCCCCGGCCGGCGCGAGCTCGCCGAGTTGCTCGAACGGCATTTCCAGGCCGAGCGCGTCGAACGTCGAGCGCGCGTCCAAGAGCTACTGAGCACCGCCATCACGCAGCACCCGCCTGCCGCGCAAGTGGTGTCCTTTGCCTCGCGCTCTCCGCCGGGCGCTCTCTACGACTTGCCCATCACCGAGGCCACCTCGAGCGACTCGCCGCCAGCGTTTCGTGACTCGCTTCGGGCGAGTGGCCTTCGCCATCGACCTCTGCTCATCGGGGGGGGGCTGGTCGTTCTCATTGGCGTCTTTGCGGCCGCCTTCTCCCGCAAAGACAGCCCAGTCGCCACCGTCGATCCCGTGGCACGCACGGCAGCGGCGCCCTCCGCCGCCGTCAGCGCACCGGTCCCCGCCGAGGACACCAACAAGAAGGTCGAAACGGCGACGATCCAACTGTTCATTCATGTCAAGCCGACAGCGGCCATGGTGACGCTCGATGGCGCGCGGCTCGTGAGCAATCCGTTTCTGGCCGACGTGAGCGCGGACAAGCGCGCCCACGTGCTGCACGCCTCGGCCAACGGCTACCAGTCGGTCGAACAGGTGATCACCTTCGCCAACGACGCGCGCCTCGAGATCGTGCTGAAACCACTGCCCGGCGCGGCGGGCCGGGCGGCGCGCCTCGCCGAAGCGGCCGCCCAGCGTGCGGCGATCGAGAACTGGAAACCGGGAGGCGGAGAGATCGTGCGCGTGCCTACCGAGCCATCGCCGTCCGAGGCGCGTCCGCGCGAATCCGACGTGGAGCTGAAACGGTCGCCGGCCGCACCGCCTCGTCACATCGACGAAAAGGATCCCTACTCGCCATGAAATCGCGCATTGCGTGGGCCGCGCTTCTGGCCTTGGCGCCGCTGGTGACGCCGCTCGATACAGTGGCTGGGCCCGACGCAGGGGCGAACGATGCCACCGGCGTGGATGAAGCGCGCCAACGTTTTCAGAAAGGCGTCCAGCTCTTTCACGAGTGGAGCTTCGAGGCCGCCCTCGCCGAATTCCGCAAGGCGTATCAACTGGCTCCTTCCTACCGCGTTCTCTACAACATCGCCCAGGTGCACTACGAGCTGCACAACTACGTCGACGCGCTGAAGGCCTTTCGTCAATATTTGAACGAAGGTGCAGCCGACGTCCCCGCCGATCGGCGGACCCAGGTCGAGGCGGACATCCGCAAGCTCGAGGGGCGCGTGGGGTTCCTCGAGATCGTCGCCAACGTCGACTCCGGCCAGGTGGCGATCGACGACGTTCCCGTGGGCGCCCTTCCCATGAAGGCGCCGATCCTCGTCAACCCCGGCGTGCGCCGCGTCTCCGTGACCAAGCCCGGGTTCGGCACCACGGCGCGCAACGTGACCATTGCGGGGGGCGATCACGCGCAGGTCCAACTGGAGCTGAACGAAGCCGTGGCCACGCGGCCGCGCGACGACGGCAAGAAGACGGCCCGAGGCGAGCCGCGAGCCGAACGCCCGCGCACGGCCATGTGGATCAGTTTGGCGGCGACCGGCGCGCTCGGAGCCGGAGCTGGCGTGTTTGCCCTCTTGGCGCAGGACGCCAAGCGTGACTTCGAGCATCAGCTCGGCGTGTTTCCGACGAGCAAGGCCGACATCGACCACGCGCGGTCATCGCTCGTGCGCAACGCGGCCATCACCGACGGCCTCGCCGCGGCGGCGGTCGTTTCCGGAGGGCTCACGCTGTTCTTCGCCCTCACCAGCGGAGGAAACAAAGAAGCGTCCTCTGGCGCCGCGCCCAGCGCCGCGCCGCGCGTCAGCATTGCGCCGACGCTCGGCGGCGTCGTGGCCGTCGGGTCGTTCTGACGATGTGATTCGCCCCGAACGCGCGTCAGTTGCGCGCGGTCACGTTGAGCGCGTCGCTCGGGACGACGCACGACGACGTGTCGCATCGGTATTCGGGATAGGTGAAGAGCGACTCGTGTCCCACGGCGTCGACCGCCGCTACGGAAATGTAGAAGGTGCCGCTTCCGCTGAGGCCGAGCTCCGCCGCGGTCACCGACTGTGACGTGGCGCTGGCCGGAACGGCGACGCGCGTGTGGTAGAAGTTCTCCGTCGATGGCCGCGCAGCGATGACGTAGTGATCGACGGCCGGGCCCGACGCGGGCGCCATCCAGCCGATCGTCCACGGACCGCTGCCGGTCCCCGTGACCGTCGCCGACCGGGGTGCCGTCGGCGCGCGCGCCAGGCTGGCCCCCACCGCGACCACCAGCTGCGTGATGCGCGCGGTGTAGTCGGGGCTGACGTACATCGGCAGATCGTCGGCGGTGTGCTGGTGGCTACCGGCGACGCCGGGGTTCGGCGATTCCACCGTCTCGATGAAACGCACCGCAGCGATCCCCTGGTCGAGAAACGACTGCTGATCGCCGCCGCGGGTCGGCCTGTCTTCGCGCAGCTGCTCGAGCATGGTCATGGACGGCACATAGCGCGCGCCCCAGTAACCGATGTAGCGCATGATGCCGCGCGACGGCGAGGTGTCGTCGGTCCTGCCGAGTGGCGTCACGATCTCACGCGGCGTGCCCGGGGAAAACAGACGAAACTGCTTCAGCGCAGCGGCATTGTTGGCAGAAGTGTCGCCGCCCACGATGTCGCAATTGAGCATCGCTTCGACTTTGGCGCCGGCGGTGACGTAGTTGGCGTAATCCTTGGCCAGCTGGGCCGATCCGGCGAGCCCCTGTTCCTCAGCCGCGAACGCGGCGAAGATCAGGGTGGCATCGAAAGTGTAGCCGGCCATGACCCGCGCCGCTTCGAGCACGAGCGCCGTTTGCGATCCCGCGTCGTTCGCGCCAGGGGCGCGATCGGTGGGGCTCACCGGGTCGATCGTGCGTGAGTCGTAGTGACCCCCGATGACGATGACGCGCTCGGGGTGCGTGCCGAGTTTCACCGCAATGACGTTGTGGTCCGTCACCGTCGACGTCATCGTCGCACCGCAGCCGGTGAAGTTGAACGATTCGTTGGAGACAGTCAGACCGCCGATGGTCGAAAATTGACCGTTGATCCAATCGCGCGCGGCACCGATGGTGTTGCCGGAAGAGGTGTTGTTCGAGCAGGTGTTGCGCGTCGTGAAGTTGGAGAGCGTCGTAATGCCGGTGGAAATGCGACCGCTGTCGACCGACGTGACGATGCCCGTGATATCGGGGTCGAGGGAGCTGCCGCCTCCGTCGGGCGCGCTGGCGTCACCGGGCGGCATGCCGCCGGTCCCCCCGCTGCCTCCGCCATCGCTGAGGGGAGGCGGCGGCGATCCGGCCGATCCTCCCGTGCCGCCCGGTCCACCGTCGCTCGTCGTTCCGCCGTTTCCCGAAGAGCCGCCAGTTCCCGCACCGCCCGCACCCGCGCCGCCCGTTGTCGTTCCGGCGGCGCCACCCGTTCCGGTTCCGCCCGTCCCGGTTCCACCCGTGCCCCCGGTTCCTGCCGTGCCTCCCGTGGCGCCTGCATCGGTCCCGCCGCCGACACCGCCCGTGCTCGAGCCGCCGCTTGCGCCCGACCCGGTCGTCGAGCCGCCGCTTCCGCCCGATCCCGTCGTCGTCGAGCCAGCGTTTCCGCCGCTGCCGGTCGTGCCCGCGCCGCTGCCACCGCTGCCCGAGCCGCTCGTGCTCGGATTTCGTGGGCTGCCCGGGGGAGCATCCGAGCAGCCGAGGATCGAAGCAAGCACCAACACCGAGCCGAGCTGGCCAGGGCTCATCATCCGCGAAATCGATTGCATGTGTTGCCTGTCTCCCCGACGCTCTGAATGAGGAAGCTACTTGCTATGCGGATCCGAGCTTGCTTCGTATCGCGCCGCTCTCTAGCGTTGCACGGATGACATCCACGTGGCAGCGGTGTCGCGCTCGGGGTGTCGTCCACGCCACGGCTCTCCTCTTAGCGTCTTCGGTTGCTCTCGCCAATGGTCGATTTCCGCGCGCTGAACGATTGCTCGAGGATCCCACGAACCCCAACGGGCTGGCGCTCGCCGCGACGTACGGCATCCTCACCACCGCCGATCGCGGCGGGAGCTGGTACCACGTTTGCGAAGCGTCTTTTGCCGATCTCCAGACGTATACTGGCGATCCGCTTCTCGATTTCACCAATGACGGCGTGCTCCTGGTCGGCGTCCAGTCAACGCTCAACGCATCGCGTGATGGTTGTGAATGGAGGCCCACGCTCGGCGGCGGTGGATCGACGTACGTCGTCGATTACACGGTTGTGCGCGCGGAGCTTGCCACGGTGGTCGCTTTGGTTGCCAATTACCACGACGGCACCGTCGACTTTTCGCTCTGGAAGTCTACCGATGGCGCAGAGAATTGGAACCTGCTCGGGGCGGTTCCTGCGGAGAACGCTTACACGCTCGATGTCGACCCGGCCGATCCGACACGTATCTATGTGACGACGCTCGACAACAACGTCGGACAGCTTCTGCGCTCGAACGACGCTGGGCGCACCTGGAGCGCGCGCCCCATCCCGAGCACGAATCTCAACGAGACGCCGTACCTGGCGGCTCTCCACCCCGGCGACCCACAGCGAATCTACGTGCGCACTGACTCGTGGGTCCCGCTCGACGGCGATCTGACGGCCAATGACGCGCTGCTCTATTCGAGTGACGGGGGCGAAACTTGGACCGAGCTTTTTCGCAACCGCGCCAAGCTGCTCGGCTTCGCGCTTTCGCCAGACGGTGGCACGGTGCTGCTCGGGTACGGCGACCCTTTCGCGGGAGGCGCCGTCGCCGTGCCCGGCCAACTCGGCATTTTCAAAAGTGCAACCAACGCCTTCGCGTTCGAGCCCGTTTTTTCGGGACACGTGGGGTGTCTCACGTGGACGCCGCGCGGTGTCTATGTTTGCGCGTCGCAGCATTTCGACAAGTTCGAGCTCGGCTTCTGGCCTGCCGCCGACTTCATGTCCGATGCGGCCTGCATGACGCCGCTCTTGCACCTCCCGGAGGTAAAAGGTCCACTCGCATGTCCCGCAGGCACGTCGGGGGTGGCGTGCGACGCCAATTGGGTGGCGGCGTGCGCCGTCTTCGGTTCATGTAGTCGTGACGCGGGATCGCGTACGGGCGGGTGCGTAGGTGAGGACGGTTCCACGGGTGGAAGCGACGGCGCGAAATTCGACGGCGGCCCGGACGCGGGCGTCGTCCGACCCCACGACAACGGCGGTTGTGATTGTCGCGCGGGCCGCGGACGGACGCGCGCGCCGTACATCATCGTCGCTCTCCTTTCGGGCGCGGCAATTCTCGGCCGTCGCCGTGGCCGTCGCCGCGCCCTCTGACGAGAATTGCGCGCGCCGTTCCGTCCCATTCGACAATCGTTCTCGCCAGTAGCGCCCAGCATCCGGACGATGGCGCCGCCCGCCGTCAAGGTCAGACACTGTGGGAGGCACTCCGCGCACGATCCTCGAGTAAAGCTTGGGCCAAGATCGCCGTTGGAACATGACATGGCCTGGGGCAACAAAAAGAGCAGTCCACAGCAGCAGCACTCCACCGAAGAGATCGGAAACATTCTCGAGGCTTCGACGGTCGTCAAAGGCGATCTCAAGTCCGACCGCGGTTTCCGCATCGATGGAACCATCGAAGGGTCCGTCGAATCGAGCGGCGCTATCGTCATTGGCGAGAGCGGTGCAGTGAATGGCGATGTGCGCGGCGGCGACGTGATCGTCGTGGGACGCGTCGATGGCAACATCCTCGCCAGAGGACATCTCGACATCCGTTCGACGGGCAGGGTCGTGGGCGACGTGAAAGCCGCGAGCTTCCGCATCGAGACGGGTGGCGTATTCCTCGGAACGAGTCGCATGGGAGAGGAGCCCGAAGAGACGACAGGCGTCATGAACGCTGCGACGTCGCTCGCTTGACGGAAAGGGGAAACCAGTGCGACCGCTGACCAAGCTCGAGACGGCCAACGAAGAACTGCGACAGGTGCGCAAAGAGCTGGCGCGCGGTGGATCCGCGCCGCTGCGGTTGGTCGTGGCCGGCGATCCTACCAAGCCGCTCTTCAGCATCACCCTGCCGCGCCGATTGCCGGCGACGCTCGGTGCCGCCGTAGCGGTATCGGTTTTCGCGACGATGGTGAGTGGTTGGGGCGGTCCCGCCAAGGCGCTCGCCGCCCTCTCCTCGGCCAACCTGTATGCAGCGCCGATGGAAGAGTCGCACGGTCGCGACGATCAGCCGTCGGGCAAGAACGACCCGGCGGTTTCTGCGTCCGCGCAGGTGGAAGCGGTGCCACCCACGATGCAAATGCACGCCGTGCCAGAGCGAGAACACTTCACGGTGGAGATTTCCAACACTGGCAGGATGGTGGAAGTGCGTCTCGGCGGTCCGGCGGGAGAACCGGACGAGGAATCGTACCGCGCGCTCCGGCACGAGCTACGTTGTCAGCGCAGCGGCGCCGAGAGCCCCATCGATCCCCGCCTCATCGAGATCCTTCATCAGATCTCCCTGAGCACGGGCCAGCGTATCCAGGTCGTCTCCGCTTTCCGCGGGCAGACGCGCTCCGGCGATTTCAACTACCACACGCGCGGGATGGCGACCGATATCCGCGTGCCGGGCGTCGAGACCGCCGATCTTCGCGATCTGGCGAAGTCGCTCGGTGCGACCGGCGTCGGCTACTACCCGACCGTCCAATTCGTGCACGTCGACGTGCGCGGCACACCGTACTTCTGGACCGATACCTCGGGGCATGGCGATCACAATCACAGCGAGGGGGCGCTGGCCGATTCGAACGACGGCGTCGAGCCGTCCATGCCCGACGGCGTACAACCTGCCGCACCTGCCAACGCGCTGTCCGATCTCTCCGCCGAAGTCGCGGCCATTCTGCGCCCGCCGGGCATCGATACGACAGCCAACGTCGCGCCGGTCGTGCCGCTCGTCGTTTCCACGGCGGCCCCCATGGTCGTGTCTGCGGCGGCTGCCGCTCCGCGCGCCAAAGCGGCCCCGGGCAGCGTGGAACCAGCCAGCCTGCCTGCCAAGCCCCGCCCGACGGCGACCGAGGAACCTCGCGCCGCCAGGTAGATTGGCATTGGCCGATCGCGTTGCGAACGCCGGCTACCGAGATCACTCGAATCAGGGGAAGGAGACGTAGATGGGGTTGGTGAGCGCGATGAAGTCGCCGAACGCTATCGAGCTGATGATGGGCGCATCGCTCGTCGGGCCGCGCACCTCGACCCGGTAATAAGCGCGTTCGCCGGAGGCCGGAGCGTCCTCGAAGGTCACGCTCGCGCTCGTGAGCTGCCAGTTCTTGAAGCTCACGCCGTTCTTGAAGACAGTCACGTTGTACGTGCTCGTCGCGCGAAAACCGGCAATCTCGATCTTGAATCGAATCGATTTGCCGTCGACGGGCCGGACGTTGTCGCCAACGACGGTCTCGAATGCGCCGTCGCCGTCGACGTCGCCAGTGAAGTCGATGCGCTCGGCGGTGGCCGCGTAGCTGACCGACACGTGTCCGGCTTTCAGCCCCTCCAGCAGGGCTTCGCCGGTCTTCGCTCGGGAATAGATCCAGGTCGTGGGATTGCCAGTATTGAACAGCGTCGATTCCAAATCGTGCTGATGGTGTGAATCGCTGCCGCCGCGTGCCGCGAGCTGGCGCCCGCCCAGAAGGATCTCGTCCCACTTGGTGATAGCGGCGCTGTTCGCGTCGGGAAACACGAAGGGTGCCGTCCAAACCTCCATGCTGTCATACGCGAGCTCGAATCCCCATTCCCAAAGGTCCTTGGCGGCGGGGTGATTGACCGAGAAATGCAGCCCCTGCCCGTGCGCGATGGCGACGCTCGCTGCGCCGTCGCCGTCGCGAGCGGCCCAGATGGGAGCATAGTCGTAAGCCTTCGTCCCGAAGATGTTCGCGTGCCCCTTGGCCGTCGTCCACTCCGCGCCGTAGAGCAGCACCAACTTGTCGGAGTGGTAACCGGGGTCGCTCCAGGTCGAGATCTTCCCCTCCACGTGGTTGTCGTGATCGGTGAGAACGAAGTAATCGAACCCGAGCGACTCCGCCTTGGCGATCACTTCCGTCACCGTGGTGTCCATGGCATCGGTGCTGTGGTTGGAATGGATGTGGAGGTCCCCCTTGAGCCAGAGTCGAGGCGTCGTGGGGCCACCCGTGTCGACGCCGCCGTCGTTGCTTTCGCTGTCGATCCCATCGGTGTCGGTTCGGCCGGTGTCGGTGGCACCTGGATCCGACGCTGCGTCGGCCGCGATGTCACCCGTGCGCGCATCGCTCGTCGACGTCGCGTCGGCGACGGGATCGGCGCCGTCTCTTCCCGTATCGGGGGTCATGTCGCTTCCCGTTTCCAATCCGGCCTCGGCGGGGGGCGTCGGGTCAGGCTCTTCGCCTGCATCGGGCGTCGGGGGCGACGTCACGTCGGGTTTGCCGGCATCGATCGAAGAGGACGGTCCGGGCGCCTGCCCGTCGTCACCGCCGCATGCCGCGAGAAGGCACGCCGCCAAAATCTGGCCGAGAAGAGGCGAGCAGGTCACGGAAAAGCGCATCGTTGGTCCCGTCGGGAGAAGCATTACACGACGGCAACGACGCCTGCACGACGCTTCTGCAAACTCGCACGCCTTAGCCGACAGCGGGCCTTCGGCGCGCGAAAAACGCCGTTCAGATGCGCCATTCTGACGCATTCTCCAAGAGCAGCGACAGTTTGCCACTCCAGGATCGGCGTGTTGGCCAGGGTCCCGCTATCGACGTCGTAGAGACTACCAGCCGAGCTTTTTTTTCAGCGCCGCGACGAGGACGTCGGCCATGCGTTGATCTTCGGCCGCGCTCGGGTGCCAATCGCAGCCGGTGCCCTGCAGGGCGTCCTGCATACCGAGATCGACCGCCGCTACCTTGCCGGCGTCGCCGCCGCGCGCGCTGACGACCGATTGCGCATACGACAGGGCCTTCATTTGCTGCGCAGCATTGTACATCGTCCCCACGGCGCAGAAGATCCACGCCGCGGGGTACTGGGCGCGCACGGTGTCGACGAAGGCGCCGAGCGCCATCGTGTACGGGCCACCGGGATCGCCAGGACTGAAGTCGTTGGTGCCGAGGTTGATGACGACGGCTTGCGGCTGGGTGCGAAAATCCCAGGCCTGCGCCGCGTTCCTGCCCAGCGTACGGTCATACACCTTGGGCAGCACGTCGTTCATGTCGCCCGTGCGGCTGCGGTAGACGCCCCATCCGGATACTGCGAGGACGCTGGCGTCGGCGCCGAGCGCCCGCGCGGTCACGGGGCCGTAGCTCATGTACCCGCTCTCGGTGTCGAAGCTGAAAGGGCAGGGACTCGGGTTTCCGTAGTTGGGGTGCGGTTCGTTCCCCAGATTGCCGTATCCGGCGCTGATGGAATCACCGACGAACTCGATGAGCCGTCCGCGCGAGGGCGCCGGCGTCTGCAGCGTGCCCTCGGTGATGCCGAAGAACTGGGAAATCCCGTAGCTCGCTTCGATCTCGCGGTAGAGCTCGAGGGTGTGTGATCCGGGATCGAGACCAGTGGCCACCGTGCGAATGGCGCGCCCGGGAGCGGCCTGGAAACGCTCCGTCTTTTTGCCGTCGATGACGACTTGAAAGAAGTAGCCGTCGTCGTTCTTGAGATCGACGCCCACCGAGGTGCCCGAGAACCGAGCGGTGAACCCCGTGCCGGTCCATGCGAAGCGAGGTGCGTTCGCATTGCTCGTGTCGACGCGTCCGATCCAGCGCACGCCCGCGGCGACCGTCGTCGTTCCGTCGCTCCCGCTGCCGTCGATCCCGGTCATCGATGCTCCGCCGCTGCCCCCGGCGCTCGACCCGGCCGCGTCTCCTTGCGGGCCGGAAGCGCCGCGATCGGCGGGGCAGCCCAATAGCGTTGCAGCGGTGAGCAGCGGTGGCCACCGAACGAACGAACGAAGATGCGATACTCGGGAAAGTCCGCGCATTTCGTCTACCTTGATGCAGCGAAGGCCGCGGCTATTCAAGCCGGCTCTTGCCGCTCCCATCAGCTCGCTACCGCCGCTGCCACGGCTTGCTCTTGGCCCACGTCGCGGGTGTCCGTCAGTGACCGCACGAAGCGCCCGATGGAGACGATGGCGGCTCGACCTTGCGGCGAGACCGAGGCAAACCCCTGGAAAACGTGGATCATGCCCGGTTCGATTTCGTGCTGAACTAGGACGCCCGCGGCTCGGGCGCGTTCCACGAGACGCTGATTTTCCGCGAAGAGGATTTCGGCGTCGCCCGACTGGACGAGCAGCGGCGGTAGACCGGCGAGCTCGGCATACACCGGAGACACGAGAGGGTGCGAAAGCTCCGCGTCCTTCGCGTAGAGTTTGGCCGTGGCCACCGTGTCGCCGCTCAAATAGTCGAACGTGCGGTTGGTGAGCATCGTCTCGCTGGTGCCGGCGAGATCGACCCAGGGCGAGAGCAGCACCGCGCCGCGCGGAAGAGGCGATCCCGCGTCGCGCAAGGAGAGCAAGGTGGCCACCGACAGCCCTCCGCCCGCGGAATCGCCGGCCAGAAAGAGCGTCCTCGGGTCGACGCCCTCCGCCAAAAGAGCGTGGTACGCGGACACCGCGTCGTCGATGGCTGCGGGAAATGGATGGTCAGGCGCGAGCCGGTAGTCGGGGACGACGCAGCGCGCCCCGCAAGCAAAGGCGATCCGCGACACGAGCTCGCGATGGGTTCCCGGTGAACAGGAGATGTATGCGCCGCCGTGCAGATAAAGAATGGTGGGCCCGCCCGGCGTCCAACTGTGCGGGGTGTGAATGTCGACGGGCAGGCCGGCAAATGTCGTGCTCTCGAGCTTCTGCTCGAGCGCGATGCTGCGCGGCACGCGGGTCGAGAGGCGGCGCCTGGATTGGCCGCTTACGGCTTTCAAGCCCGTGAGCGCGATGGCCTCACGCAACACGGCCACCAAGATCTCGAAGCGAAACGTCCACCCGGGTCGCTTGGGACCGCGAAACAGCCGACCAAGCACCGCCACGATCGCGACCACGGAGAGTCGGACATAGAAAACGAAGCGTCTCACGAAGCGTCTCACGAAGCGTCTCACGGTCATTCCTCCTCGCCGACGATCACCTTGACCCCGCCCAGAACCGCGGCACCCGTGATGCGGAGCAGCGGCCCTGCCCGCGATCGCCGCCTTCCGCCCCAGCGCTCGAAATAGCCCAAGACCCCGACCCCTACCGCCTCCACCTCGACGCCGGCCTTGACGTAGACCGTCAAGCTCCCCATCACCGCCACGCACTTGAGCTCGGCGACACCATCGGCACTCGTCGAAAGCTGCGCACAATCGACGAAAACCGTCGCTTCGCCCATGACGGCGACCGCCGCTCCTTCCTCGCCGTCGCGCAGGGTGATGTCGCGTCGGTTGGAGCTCATGATCGAGACGACCTGCATTTCCGGCCGGCGGTGGCCGCGCACGGCGAGCGCCGTCGGTGCGCGCGGCTCGATGATGGCGACAGCCTCCGACGCCTGACGCTCGGGTCGCGCCGTGGACGCCCTCCCGTTGGTGGCCAGCGGCGCCCGAGGCGCGGCTGACGGCACGGCGGGATCTTCGGGGAGCGGCGGCAGATCGGCGAACACCCTTTCGATCTCGTGCGCCGTCTTGGCCTTCTTCACACGCAGCATTCGCAGCTCGAGCTCGTGCACGTCGATGTGGCTCCGCGTGAAATGATGCTGCAGGCGATCGATGGGTGCGCGCCGTGATTCTTGCGCGATCTCGTCCTTTTGAGGTGCGCCGGTCAGCGGCAGGGCGATGTGCGCGGTGCCGCTTTCGGCAATGGCGCGGCTCTTCACCGTGGCGGGGTTGGCGCGCGTGATGACATCACGGTTCTCGTCGAAAAAGGCGCGAGCGCGCGCTGGCGTCCAGCGCGACTCGAGCGGACAGGCTTCGAGAAGCGCCGCCAGATCGGCGGCGGTGGTGGGACGTTGGCCAGCCTCTTTCTCGAGACAAGCGAGCACGATGCGATCGAGCTCCGGGGGCAGGCGGACGCCGTGCGCCGACGGAGGTGTGGGCGCACTTTGCATGTGGGCAAGGATAACGTCAATCGGAGTGGGCGCCTCGAATACGAATTTGCCGGTCAAAAGCCAATACGCCACACACCCCACTCCGTAGATGTCGCACGATGGAGCGAAAGCGCCGCGCGCTGCTTCGGGCGCCATGAAGGCGGGGGACCCCGCGATGGTTCCGGTGATGGCGGGTGACGATCCGGGCGCGAGCGTGGGGAGCGTTCGCGCCAGCCCGAAATCGAGCACTTTGACGAAGTCGTACTTCGTACCGAGCACGCAGGTAAAGACGTTGCCCGGCTTGACGTCGCGGTGGACGAGGCCACGGTCGTGCGCCTCCGCCAGCGATTCACACAGACCGAGGAGCAGGTGCACGGCGCGCTCCGGGGGCACGGGGCCGAATTCGTTCACCAGCGCCGCCAGACTGATCCCGTCCAAGAGCTCCATCGCGTAGTAGACGTCGCCGTCGGCCGTCGCTCCGTAGTCGAAGAGGGCCACCGTGTGCGGCGAGCGCAGCGTGCTCGTGGCATGGGCCTCGCGCTCGAACTGTTTGCGCGCCTCGACCGCGCTGTGCGAGGACAGCGTCTGCGGATGAATGAGCTTCACCGCGACCAGGCGGCGCAAGCTCTCGTGCTGGGCGAGCCACACTTCGCCCATTCCACCCTCGCCGATCCGTTCCAGCAGATCGTAGCTACCGACACGCCGAGGGCTCAACGGCGGCCCCCTGGCACTACGCTGTCAGTTCTTCGCCCTACCCGATCACGATCGGCCAATCGTGCCAGGGAATTGGCGAAGATGGTACGGAGGGGATGCATGGAAACGCCGCGCAGCAGAAGAGCACGCGACGCCCCGACAGGGAAGGGCGTCGCGCCCGTAGCATGGCCCCTCGCGCAGCGCGGTGCTAGCCGTCACTCGACGTCGAAGCGAACCCCCTGGGCCAGCTGCAAGGTCGGCGCGTAGTTCACCGTTTGCGTTTGCCGCCGCATATAGGCCTTCCAGGCGTCGCTGCCCGATTCGCGTCCCCCACCAGTCTCTTTCTCGCCCCCGAACGCGCCGCCGATCTCGGCGCCGCTCGGTCCCGCGTTCACGTTGGCAATCCCGCAGTCGCTCCCCTGCGCTGACAAGAAGGTTTCCGCTTCGAGCAGGTTGTTGGTGAACACCGCCGAGGATAAGCCTTGGCGCACGGCATTCTGCAGTGCGATCGCTTCCTCGAAGGCCTGGTACGGAAGCGCATAGAGAATGGGAGCAAACGTTTCCTCGTTGGCGATGTCGATGGGCGACGAGAGCTCGACGATGGCGGGCTTGACGTAATAGCCGCCCTCGAGCCCGGGGGGCGACACCCGCTCGCCTCCGGTGACGCGAGCTCCCGCCTGTCGAGCCACGGCGAGCGCGGCCTGCATCCTTTCGAAGGCGGCGGCGTCGATGAGCGGTCCCACCAGGGTGCCGGTTTTCAGCGGATCGCCGATGGGCAAGCTCGCGTACGCGCGGTGCAATCGGTTCAAAACAGCGTCGTAGACGTCGCCATGCACGAACAAACGGCGCAGCGTCGTGCAGCGCTGCCCGGCGGTGCCGACCGCCGCAAAGACGATGGCGCGGGTCGTGAGTGCGAGATCGGCAAACGGCGTGACGATGGCGGCGTTGTTGCCGCCGAGCTCGAGGAGCGTGCGACCGAAGCGGGCGGCGACGCGTGGGCCGACCGCGCGTCCCATCGCGGTGCTCCCGGTGGCGCTGACCAGCGCGATTTCGCGGTGCTCGACGAGCTGCTCAGCCGGGCTGCGCCCGCCGATGACGAGCCCGGAGACCCCAGCGGGAACGTTCCCCGAGGCCGCCATGGCTTGCTCGAGGAACCGGTGCAGCCCGAGGGCCGAGAGTGGCGTCTTCTCGGACGGCTTCCACACCACACTGTCGCCGCACACCAAGGCGAGCATCGCGTTCCACGCCCAAACCGCCATCGGGAAGTTGAAAGCAGTAATGACGGCCACCGGCCCGAGCGGGTGCCAGCGCTCGAGCATGTGGTGCCCGGGGCGTTCGGAAGCGATGGTGAGGCCATAGAGCTGACGCGAGAGTCCCACCGCGAAATCGCAGATGTCGATGACCTCCTGCACTTCGCCGAGCCCTTCGCTCGTGATCTTGCCCGCTTCGAGGGAGACGAGCCGGCCGAGCGCCGTTTTGTTCTCCCGCACGATGGCCGCGAACTTCCGTACCAGCTCGCCGCGCACGGGAGCGGGCACGGCGCGCCAGGCGAGGAAGGCCGACCGCGCGGCCTGCACTTTGGACTCGATCGCCGCTGCGTCGTCGACCGCCACGCGGCCGAGCACGGCGCCGTCGATGGGCGTCCTCACCTCCAGCGCTCCCGCCGCTAGATCGCGCGCCAGGAGGCCCACGCCTTCCAGGATGTCTCGATGCTTCATGATGGGATCATCTCGCGGCCCAGGGGTTCTTTCACGGCATACACCTGACCGAAGCGGGTGTGCAGAAAGTCCGCCAGGGGGACGTCTTCCTGCCGAACGAAACCGCGCTGCGGCAGCTTGCCTTGCGAGAGCAGTTCGAGAACGCCGCAGATGCCGGCGGCGGTAGTGATTTGAATGGCGCTGCGGGCCACGCCGTGGAGCGTCTGACCGTAGATCTTGGTGGCGTAGGACTCCTGCACGAAGCGACCGTTCTGGGTGCCGGTGACGGTGACGAAGATGATGACCACGTCCTGCAGCGTGGTGGGGAGCGCGTGCTCGAGGATGTCTTTCAGCACGTCGCGACGGTCGCGCAGGCGTAGATCGTGGAGCAGCACCTTCATGATCGCGGCATGTCCGGGGTAGCGGATGGTCCGGTAGTCGAGATTCCTTACCCGCCCTCGCAGCGACTCGCACAAGGTTCCGATGCCCCCCGACGTGTGGAAGGCTTCGTAGGCGATCCCATCGAGCGAGAACTCTTCGCGTCCTTCGAGGGCGGGCACCGTCCGGAGTGCGCCATCGGCGATGACCTCGCAGGGCTCGCAATACTCGTTGATGACGCCGTCGGTGCTCCAGGTGAGGTTGTAGTTGAGCGCGTTCGACGGAAACCGCGGCAGCGCTCCCACCCGAAGGCGCACGTCGTGGAGTCGTTCGAAGCGCTGGGTGAGGTCATGAGCCACCAAGGCAATGAATCCCGGGGCCAGCCCGCACTGCGGAATGAACGCCGTGCGCGCTCCTTCGGCGAGCGCCTTCACCTTGTGCGTGATGGCGACGTCCTCGGTCAGGTCGAGGTAGTGCACGCCGGCGCGAGCGGCAGCTTCGGCGACCTTGCCGGTCACGTAGAACGGCGCCGCGCTGAGGACGGCGAATTTCCCTTGGAGGGCACACACGAGCGCCGTCGGGTCTTCGACATCGAGGGCGACGCGCTCCACCGCGCCGTTCACGGGCAGGCGCCCGAGCTGCTCGGCCGACTTGTCGATCACCGTGACCCGGTAGTCACCTCCTACCAACCAATCGGCAATCATCGAACCGATCTTCCCCGCGCCGACAATCGCTACGTCTCGCATGTGCCTCCACGGAACCCCGTCATGGGATCCATCCACGCGGGGCTGACGAAAGGAAGTGGTAAATATGACAACTAGACGATAGATTGTGGACGAAATGACGTCCTCAATCGGCAAATTGACGATCGACACCACCGATCAGCGGATCTTGGCGCTCCTTCGCGAGGACGCGCGTGCCTCGACCTCCAAGCTCGGCCGCAAGCTCGGCCTTTCGCGAACGACGGTGCAGAGCCGCATCGAGCGTCTGCTCGCGCGCGGGATCATCGCCGGCTTTACCGTTCGTCTGAGCGACGAGGTCGTGCGCGGGCAGATTCAAGCGCACGTCATGATCAAGACGCTCCCCAAGCTCGCGTCGCGCGTGGAGGCGGAGCTCCGCCGCTGGCCCGAGGTGCGCAAGCTCTACGCCATCAGCGGCGTGCACGACTTCATCGCCGTGCTGGTGGCCGATTCGGTGCGCGCCATCGACGCGCTACTCGACCGCATCGGCGTCCTGGAAGGCGTCGATCGAACGGAGTCGTCCATCGTTCTATCGACGAGAATCGACCGCTAGGCCTACCTTCTTGCGGAAGATGCGCGCACCGCGTTCCAGAAGGCCTTCGGTGCACAGAGGAACGCCTCCACCGAGCCGAAACGAATGGTGTCCCCCGATTGCAGCGCGCTCCGTTCGCGGGGAAAGAGGGGCGCGCCGTTCACGCGCGTTCGGTTCTTGCTGTCGGCGTCGGTGAAATAGAAGAACCCGCCCTCGTCCACTTCGAACCAGCCGTGGAATTTGGAGACGCTCGGATGGCGCAGGACGATATCCTTGTTGCGGGCGCGCCCCAACGAGATGCGGTCCTTGTAGGCGGCGTCGCCGGCCACTCGTTTGCGCAAGAGCAGCGCGAAGTGGGGGATCGAGTCGATGGCGCGCGCGAGTTGATTGGGCTCCGCATGCCGATCGTGCATGGCTGCGAAGTCTTTTCGATACGTCATCGTCTCGAATTCCATGACGCCCGAGATCGGCGTGGGTACGATACCCTCGCGGACGCGCGGCGCCGTCGCGCCGAGCATCGCTGCCAGCTCGCCGGTCGCGTGACCGACGCGGACGAGCATGATGAACGTTTCTCCATAGAGGTTGAGAAACGCCTTTTCGTCGTGGCTCAGTACGGTTTCGACGATTCCGGCGGAGGCGAGATTCGGGTGGGAGGGAGGAGACGAACCAGTCACGCTTTGCCATCCTAGATCGGCGCGAACGATGATCGAAGGACCGTTGTCGCCCGGGCGCGCCCCCCCAGGCCAGGCGAGATCGACAGTGTCCATACCTGCCAATGAGGGATACCGTCCCACACCGGACCTCAGCATCGACGAACGGTGGCTCCTCGTCAATATGAGCGCGCGCCTATCGATGACACTTGCGCGGAGGTAGCCTGTCGAGTGGGGGTAGGGCCATGCCGTCCATTTACGAAGACAAGGCTTGGAAGGAGCTCGAGGCTCGGAAGACCTCGAAGGTTGGGTGGTTCGACAAGGCCATGCAACGGATGGATAAGCCGCTCGACGCTGCCGGCAGCCTCTTGATGAAGACCCCTGGCATCAGCAGGCTCATCGAGAAAAGCGTAGGCGGGATCATCGCCGTCGCCAATGACGCCGCTCAATGGAGCGTCCGCGCCGAGGCGATCTTCGCCCATTACCGCCTGGCGGGCCATGCGAACGTCAGAACGCCTTCTGATATCCACGCGCTCGACCTGGCGCAGGTGGATGAGAACATCGGCTGGCTGGCGGGGAAGTACAAGGCGTTGGCGTTGACCGAGGGCGCTGGTTTCGGCGCGATGGGGCCGGTTGGAATCCCACTCGACATCGTCTCCCTCGTCACCTTGAACCTTCGTGCCATCGGGGAATACGCTACGTATTACGGCTTTGACGTTTCGTCACGCGTCGAGCGCTTGTTCGCCATCAACGTGCTTGCCTTCGCGTCGAGCCCCTCCGACGGCTCGAAGGCCATTGCCATGGCGCAGCTCCTCCAAATCAGCAAGAACGTGGCAAAGAAGCGAGCGTGGAAGGACGTCGAGCGGTACGCCTTCGCCGTGGTCCTCCCTCGGCTCGCCAAGGCCCTCGGAATCCGCCTCACCAAGGCAAAGCTCGCGCAGTTCGTTCCGCTGGCGGGCGCGGTCGTCGGCGCCGGCTTCAATACGTACTTCACTGCCAAGGTGTGTGACGCCGCGTCTTGGCTCTATCGCGAGCGATTCCTGGCGGCGAAGTACGGAGCAGACTTCCTCAACGTGTCGATCGAACCGGCCCATGATCGGGATCCCGATCGTGCCGAGGGAAGCAAGGGTTCGAAGGACGCCGCGCGCCGCCCGGCTGTTTGAAGACAGCGCAGGTCGGCGGCTGGAGCGCGGGTACGCCGCTGCGGGACGTGTGGGCCGGCTCATCTCATGTGATCGTGTGCATATTCCTGCTGAATATGCAGCGCGGAATGAACGCCGCGCATGACCGCCACGAATGTCTCCTCGTAGTTTCGGTGCGTTGGTGACAAAAGGCACTACCGTCAACGCACCAACTCTTGCGGCATGGGGCTTTCGCCCCATACTCGCCCTGGGACTTTCGAAGCGTGTCGGCGGTCGATGATTTTCATCGGTCGCCATGCCG
Source organism: Polyangiaceae bacterium (assembly GCA_035318465.1). GTDB lineage: Bacteria > Myxococcota_A > Polyangia > Polyangiales > Polyangiaceae > DASWDH01. The sequence goes on along the minus strand of DATHES010000079.1, from coordinate 18,545 downwards.
CTTCTCGTGACTCCCGGAACGTGAGGCGTTTGTTATGCGTGCTGTTCACTACGGTCTCATTTTGGGCGCTCTGACCGGCGCGCTGGCCTGCGGCGATATCGATAATGGCGCTCAGATGCGCGCTCCCGGTGCAGATGAAACGCCGGCGTCGGCAACCGGCGGTGCAGGCGGTACCGGTGCCAGCACGGGAACCGGCAATGGCACGGGACCTACCGGCGTCGACAGCGGCACCGTGGGGACCGGCAATCCTGGCGCTGGCGGCAGTCCCGGAACGGGAGGAGACGAAGCAGAGGCACGTCGCCGCCGTAAAGACGCCGGCACGGGAAGCGGCGGAGCCGGTGGAGCCAGCGCAAGCGATGCGGCGGTGGCACTGGACGCGACGGGTGCGGGCGGAGGCGGCGCCGCGGACCCCAATGACGCTGGCGCTGTCGCTGACGCGGCTGCCGGGTGGCTTCATACCGCGGGCAATCATCTATATCGCGGTACGGCCATCTTCCACGGCAGGGGTGCCAACTTTCACGACACGCGCAGTTGTAACGCGTGCGCCTACTCGCCCCCCAACGTCGCCGAGGTCAATCGACGCGCCGACGAGCTCATCGACAACTGGAAGGCCAATTTCATCCGCTTCGATCTGGAGAGCGAGGCGACCGCCGACAATCGCGTCCAGTGGCAAGGCATCCTCGATGATCCGACCTACCAGGCCGACGTCAAGACGATGGTCACCCACGTGACCGCCAAGGGCGCGTACGTGCTGCTGGCGCTCTGGATCGATCCCTCGACGACGGCCAACGAGCTGCCCACCGAGGCCACCAACGCCATCTGGCGCAAGCTGGCGACGATGTTCAAGGATGATCCGCGCGTCCTCTACGGCATCACCAACGAGCCGCACAACGACACCAACGAGACCGTCTGGGCGGCCATGAACACCTCCGTCGCCGCCATTCGCCTCGTCGAGGCGCAGGCCGGCACCCCTCCGCACATCATCTCCGTGCAGGGTACGCAACAGTGGGCGCGCTACCTCGACTACTATGTCACTCATCCGATTACTGCCGGCGGCGGCGTCAACATCATCTACGAAACCCACGTCTACGATCCGGCCACCGAATTCAACGCCCTCTTCGAGGGGCCCGGAAGAACCATTCCGGTCGTCATTGGCGAGTTCGGGGAACAGGACGCCGACGCTCTCATGCAGCGCGCGGAAGCGGCGCAGATCCCCTACCTGGCCTGGACCTTCCACGGGCGCTGCCATCCCAACCTCCTCATCGACAATTCCGGAGGCGGATGTGGCGTCGGGATGACCTTAACCCCGAGCCCCTTCGGTCAGAAGCTGAAGGCACGGCTGGCCACCGCCTGGTGAGCTGACGACGTTCGCCCCTACCGGCTGGTGCGAATCGCGCGCCAGCCGGTCTGTCGCCCGGTATACAGACTGCCGAGATGCCCACGCCAGCACCTCTCGCCGACCAGCTCTTCACCCTCGCCCCGCGCGCCGAGAACATCCGCGCCGAAGACGTGCTCGACCGTTTTCTCGCCTACGTGAAGGACCAGGGGCTGACGCTCTATCCTGCGCAAGAGGAGGCAATCCTCGAAGTCTTCGCCGGCAAGAACGTCATTCTCAACACGCCCACTGGGTCGGGCAAATCGCTGGTGGCCACGGCAATGCACTTCTTGGCCATGGCCGAGGGACGGCGCTCGTTCTACACGTGCCCGATCAAGGCGCTCGTCAGCGAGAAGTTCTTCGCGCTGTGTCGCGATTTCGGTCCAGAGAGCGTGGGGATGATGACGGGCGACGCGAGCGTCAACCGCGACGCGCCGATCATCTGTTGTACTGCCGAAATCCTCGCCAATATCGCACTTCGCGAGGGGGACGACGCGGATGTCGACTGCGTCATCATGGACGAGTTTCACTACTACGCCGATCGCGATCGCGGCGTGGCCTGGCAGATCCCGTTGCTCACCCTCCGGCATGCCCGTTTTCTCCTGATGTCCGCCACGCTCGGCCCCACCGAGCTGTTCGAACGGACGCTCTCGGAACTCACGGGCGCAGAGACGGCTGTCGTTCGGTCGACCCACCGGCCGGTTCCACTCGACTTCGCCTACCGCGACACGCCGCTCCACGAGACCATCGTCGACTTGGTGCGAGCGGGTCGGTACCCGATCTACATCGTCAACTTTGCGCAGCGCGCTGCCGCCGAAGAAGCACAGAACTTGATGAGCACCGACTTCTCCTCCAAGGACGAGAAGAAAACGATCCATGCCGCCCTGGTCGGGATGCGCTTCGACACTCCCTACGGCAAGGAGGTACAGAAGTTCATTCGTCACGGGCTCGGACTTCACCACGCTGGGCTTTTGCCGAAATACCGCCGTCTGGTGGAGCGGCTGGCGCAGAAGGGGTACCTCAAGATCATCAGCGGAACCGACACCCTGGGCGTTGGCGTCAACATTCCCATCCGCACCGTCCTTTTCACGCGGCTCTGCAAGTTCGACGGGGAGAAGACCGCCATCCTCAGTGTGCGCGATTTTCAGCAGATCAGCGGGCGGGCCGGGCGAAAGGGATTCGACGACCAGGGGACCATCGTCGGCCAGGCGCCCGAGCACGTCATCGAGAATTTGAGGATGGAGGCCAAAGCGGGTGACGACCCGAAGAAGAAGCGGAAGCTCGTGAAGAAGAAGCCGCCCAACAAGGGCTATGTCTACTGGGATCGCGCGACCTTCGATCGGCTGATCGCCTCGCCGCCCGAGCCGCTCGCGTCCCGGTTCCAGATGAGCCATGGGATGCTCTTGCATGTCCTCTTGCGCGGCCGTGGAGGGTGCAAGGCGATGGCACGGCTCATCCAATCCTCCCACGAGCCGAAGGCCAGGAAACGAGCGATTGGCCGGACGGCGCTGCAGATGTTCAAGTCCCTCCTCGACGCTGGCATCGTCGAAGTCGCGCCCGAACGCGGCGTCGTCGTGAACGCCGAATTGCAGGACGACTTCTCACTCAACCACGCACTCTCCCTCTACCTTCTCGAGACGATCGAGCTGTGCGACCGCACGACGGAGAGCTACGCGCTCGATCTTCTCACCCTGGTCGAGTCGATCCTGGAGAATCCCGAGTTCGTGCTGCTGCGCCAGCTCGACAAGATGAAGACCGAAAAGATGGCAGAGATGAAGGCCGCCGGAGTCGAGTTCGACCAGCGCATCGCCGAGCTCGACAAGCTCGAGTATCCCAAGCCCAACCGCGAATTCATCTACGATACGTTCAACGCGTTCGCCAAGAGACACCCGTGGATCGGCGAAGACAACATTCGGCCCAAGGCGATCGCGCGCGACATGTTCGAGAAGTTTCAATCCTTTTCCGAGTACGTCAAAGAGTACGGACTCGAGCGCGGGGAGGGGATACTGCTGCGGTATCTCTCCGACGTCTACAAAACCCTCGTCCAAACGGTGCCGGCTCCCGCCAAGACCAATGAAGTGAGTGAGCTCGTGACGTACTTCGGGGCCATCGTGCGCGCCGTCGACTCGAGCCTTCTCGACGAGTGGGAAATGATGCGCCGAGGCGCGCCCGGCGAAGTGGCCGCCGCGCCGGAACTGATCGTGACGGGCGAGGCCGATGTCACGGCCGACGAAAAAGAGTTCACCGTCCTCGTGCGCAACGCGGTCTTCGCATTCGTCCGCGCGCTGGCGCGGAAGGACTGGCTCGCGGCGGCGGCCATGGTCGAGAAAGGGGAGTGGACGGCCGACCGGCTGGAAGCGGAGTTAACGGCTTTCTTTGCAGAGCACGCCGCGCTGCGCACCGACCCCAAGGCGCGAAGCCCGGAAAATACGAGGATCGTTTCGAAAGACGACGGCTTGTGGCAAGTGGAGCAGATCCTGCTCGATACCGAAGAAGCGAACGACTGGGCGCTCGTCTTCGCGATCGAACTCGGTCGTTCCCGCGAGGAAGCACGCCCGGTATTGGAGCTCCGTCGCTTGCTGCACTGATGTGGTCGATGGGTAGGCGTCGTACGATGGCAGTCCGGTGTCCATCGATAGATCGAAATCGCGTCCGTGAATGCGACAGACGTGACGAGAAGAAGTGACGAGAAGTCGAGCCGTAACCAAACGCACGGTAGCATCGTATTAGGGCTGGTCGGGGGATCACGAGAGAGGGAGACGGCTCATGACAAATCGTTTTTCTGTGCGCAAAGGGATCGCGTTCCTCGTAGTTTTGATGCTGGCGCTGAGCACGACGACGGCTTGGGCTCTGACGCCGACGGTGGTCTGGCAGAAAACGGGTCAATTTCGCCACACCTTTTCGGCCGACGGGAGCGCCTTGCTCGTGGCGACGGCGACCGGTATCGAATTGCGCCGGTCCACGGACGGCGCGCTACTCAATACCATCACGTTGCCGGCTGCCTCTCTCGCTTACAAGGACGTGGCGCTCTCGCCGGACAAGCAACTCCTTGCACTCGTGCTCGACAACCGGTCCATCGAGCTTTGGCGCGTCTCGAACGGCACGCTGGCCCGTACCATCGCGACCGACGCCGTGCGCGACATCAAGTGGGTCGCTCTGTCGAACGCTTTCGTCGCGACGATAGAGCGGTTCGCTTATGGCGGCGGCGGGATGCTCCGCGTGCACGACGTTTCGACCGGTGCCCTGGTGAAGACCGCTCTCGCGATCCGAAATTCCAGCCCCGTCGTGCTCAGGTTCTCCCCCGACGGTCAGTATCTCGGCTACCCGGATCACTATGCCGTGAGCGGCCTCGTCGTCTTGCGCACCTCCAACTGGGGCACGGCGCTGACGGTCGGCGGCGGCACGACGTTGTTCGCCTGGTCACCCGATGGCGGCTCGCTCTGGACCGGTGACTACCGCCGCGTTCGGGTGCCGGACGGGGCGGTGTTGCAGACCGTTCCCCCACATCCGGACACGGTTGTCGAAGCCTACACGCCTGACAATCGGTTCTTTCTCGCCGACGTGTTCGACAATTTCCAGTACACGAACGTGCTGCAATTCCTCCGCACCTCGGACGCGAGCGTGCGGCTGACGTACACCATTCCCGGAGTGACCGCCGTCTACGGGGGCCAGATCGATTCGACGGGTGCGCTCTTCACCTATTCGACCTGCGCCGCCCAGTGCACCGTGTACGTTGCGCGGGTGCCCGCCTTGTAAGTCGTCGCGACGTCGACAGCACGGTCGTGTTCCTCTTCGCACTTCACGGCTACCCGCACCGACCGAGCGGCGACCCCCGCGACGACCTGGACCTGGCAAGCTACGGCATCGTCAAGCTCTTCGACGACCGCCACGGAGACACCTACCCCGACATGCCGTGGGAACCCAAAGCCGCCTTCACCGCCCTCGCCGAGCACTACCGAAGGAAGAGCTCGCGCCGGGAGTGAGTGTGCCAGAAAAAGAACCGACATCGGTCCCATCTGCGTCGCTTGGAAACGTTCCGGGGTTCCGCCCTTTTGGTTCCTGCGTCCCGCCGCTTCGAGAACCACCAGGGAGAAATTTTCCAGCACACCAAGACGTCGTCGACGAGTGGAGTGCTCTTGCACCCCTCTAGTAGTCCCCTTCTAGTAGTAGTCCCCCTTCTAGCGTCGGTGCCCGACTTCGCCCTCCGCTTTTCCTTGGGGGCGCTGTGGGCAAGTGAGCGGGATCACAAGCGACGCATCCAGACGTGAGCTGGCGTCGTACTCATTTTGTTTCGCTTCGGATGCCGAAACCGCGCACGGATTTTCTCCCGCACGACATTGACTCTTTGGTGAACTCGGCGGCGGTCTGCTCGAGGGCAGAAGTATTGGACCGAGCCCGTTGAATATGAGACAGTTTCAGCATAATTCTTGCACTGAAACGCTCGGTGCGGAGAAGGAGTCCACATGACGTCACGGCTCACGCACGCATCGGCGGCTTTCGCTCTGTTCGCCGGCGCCGTCGCGATCGCCTGTACTGGCACGCTCGACGTCGCGACCCCGAATTCCTCGCCGCCCCCCGGCGGTGAGACGCCGGATGCAGGGCCTGGAGGGCCGGAGCTGCCGTTCGAGTCGGTTCAGGCGCGCGTCTACGTGGCCAAGGTGAAAAACCTGATGCTCGGCCTGCCGGCGACGGAGGAGGAGATCGCCGCGGTGATCAAGGATCCCACCGCCCTCCGTAGCATGGTCGACGCCTGGTTCGTGCGCCCCGAGGCGCAGGCCAAGCTCGGCAATTTTTTCAACAAAGCTTTTCAGCAGACGCAAATTTCGCAAAACGACTTCTTCGATCAGCTGGGCGTCGACAGTCTGACCGGTCTGCCGATGTTCGCGCAGGCTCAAGAGTCGATGTCGCGCACGGCGCTCAAAACGATCGCCGATGGCAAACCGTTCACCGACACGGTGACGACCCACACATTCATGATGACCCCGCCGCTCATGTCGATGTACCTGGCCATCGACCAAGCGCAGGTCGACGACGGCGGCAAGGGGTCGGTGAGCGTTCCGATGCCTGATGGCACCATCAGCACCACGCAGGCCTTCTGGCTCACCCACCAAGCCGCTGCTCCGATCCCACTGGCGGAGACGATTGACCCGGCGAGTCCGAACTTCATGCACTTCGCCGTGGCCGCGCCCTTCTCGTGCAGCATGCCCGCGCTCGACGCCACCGGTCACGTCGTGGTCGATGCTGCGGGCAAGGCCACGAAGGTGAACGTGACGTATACCCAGCGCAAATATACCAGCGTGACCAGCGCCTTCCTCGGGCTGTTTGGCTGGGCGCCGAGCAGGTATGCGAACGACCCCGCCGATCCGAACGGGCCGCCGACCCTCACCATTCCGGCTGACGTCCCGGCCGACCAGAAGTACCTCTATCAATACAACTGCGCTGGCGGCGTCGCTTTCACATCGCCCAACGTGACCACGCAGGACACGATCTGGCGCCCGGTCACCGTGCGGGTGGCCAAGGCCGGCGAGAAGCTCACTCCGTTCTACGACCTGCCCGCGCTGCGCGAGACGAACGAGATCGTGGTGCGCATGCCGCGTGTCGGTTTCTTCTCGACCCCTGCGTTCTTCGCCAACTGGACGACGAACAACAGCAACCAGCATCGCAACACGCTGAACCAGGCGCTGATCGTCGCCATCGGACGCAGCATCAACCCGGTCGACAAGGGCACCTCGACGGTCCTCGACAACGGCAAGGACGGCCAGCACTCCGACCCCACGAGCCCCTGCTACAGCTGCCATCAGACGATGGATCCGATGCGGAACGTATTCCGCCAAGCGTACACGTACTCGTACCACTCGCAGCACGATCCGGCGCAGGTCTACTCCACCGCGTCGTTCGATTACCTCGGCGAGAAGTCCGCGCTCGCCTCGCTCGACGACTTCGCTCAGACGCTGGTGACGCATCCGCTCTACCCCGTCGCGTGGGCTCAGAAGCTCTGTTACTACGCGAACTCGAGCGGCTGCGCGGAGGACGACCCCGAGTTCTTGCGCGTGGTCGCGGCTTTCAAAGCCTCGAATTTCAACTTTCAGACGTTGATGGTGGAGCTGTTCTCCTCGTCGCTGATCACCGGGCAGGTAGCCACGAGAACCTGGCGCGAGCTCGGTGAGACCGTCAGCATTGCGCGCCAGGATCATTTCTGCTCGGCGCTCACCAATCGCCTGCAACTCGCGACGAGCCTGTGCGTCGGCATCACCGACGCCACCACCAAGATCGCGGTGACCAACAACCTCCCGCTGGATGGCTACCTGCGCGGCGCCGAGGCTCCCGCCTTATCCACCGACCAAACGGCTTTTTACCGCGGCGCCACGGAGTCGCTCTGCGCGTACGCGGCCGGCCTCACCGTCGACAAGGCGAAGAGTCGCTACGACAGCACCAAGAAAGACACGGCGATCACCGACTTCGTCGCCAACATCATGGGCATCACGTCGGAGGATCCCAACAGCGCGGCCGTGACGCAGCTGCTCAAAGATCACTATGACGCTGCGATCGCAGCCAAGGCGTCGCCCACCGACGCGCTCAAATCCACCTTCATCACGGCCTGCCTGTCGCCCACGTCCGTGGCGATGGGCCTGTAGGAGCACATCATGAGTCTTCCGAACCGCCGCCAACTGCTCCTCGGCGCTCTCGCCGGATCGGGCCTCGTCGGCCTGCGCGCCCTCGCCACCGGCCTTCCGATCTCCTTCCTGCTCGATCCGAAAACGGCCCGGGCCGAGGGCGCCTGCGCGGGTGCTGCCGGCGCGCAGTTTCTGATCCTGTCCATGTCAGCGAGCGGAGACGCGCTGAACATCAACGTCCCGGGGACTTACGATCTGCCCGCGTCCTTTGCGGCCGGTTCGATCAATCATTCCGACCCTGCCGATTTGTCGATGGCGGCAACCCCCCTCACCATCAGCGGGCAGCAGTGGACGGCGGCGAAGCCGTGGTCGACTTTGCCTCAGAACGTGCTCGACCGAACGGTCTTTTTCCACCACTCGACGGGCACCGCCAACCACGGTGAGCTCGGCCGCGTGCTCGCGCTCTTCGGCGCGCTACGTCGCGGACAGTGGCTGCCGGCGTACTTTGCGAAGACGCTGCGATCTTGCGTCAACACCGTACAGGTTCAACCGGTGACCATCGGAGGTGAACAGGTCTCTTTCGAGGGCCAGTACCTGCCGAAGCTCACACCGACAGGGCTCAAAGCGGTGCTGACGGCTCCCAAGGATCTTGCGGCCACACTCCAGTCCTTGCGCGACGACACGCTGAACAAGCTGAACGCCACGCTCAAAGAGAGCCGTGCACAAACGAAAGCGGAGCGTGCCTACCTGGACAACATGGCGCTCTCGCAAGTCGATCTACGCACGATGATCCAGCAGGTCGCGACGGATCTCTCTACGATCACCGGGGACGACGCGGCTAACCAGGTGACCGCCGCGGCCCTCCTCATCAAGATGAACGTCACCCCGGTGGTCACCATCCACTTGCCCTTCTCCGGAGACAACCACAGCGACGCCAGCTTCAACACCGAGGCGGTTCAAACCAACGCTTCGGTGAACAACATCAAGAACTTGATGACCAAGTTGACCACCTACGGCCTGCAAGACAAGGTCACGTTCGCGACGCTCAACGTCTTCGGGCGCACGTTCAATGAGCTGAATGGTCGCGGACACAACGCCTCGCATTCCGTCTCGGTGATCATCGGCAAGGGCTTCAAGGGGGGTGTCGTCGGTGGCATCGTTCCCGGGGGTCGCGCGGCAGACATCGATTCGGCAACGGGCGCGGCGTCGCCGAGCGGCGATCTGGCGGCCGCGAACAGCTTGGCGTCGGTCGCCAAAACGCTGGGCGTCGGCATCGGGCTCACGGACGAGCAGGTGAACGACCAGATTACGTCGGGCACCGCCATCCGCAGCGTGATCGCTTGATAGCTTGATGAGACCACGCTCCGCTGGGCGTGGCCTGCTCTTGGCCGTCGCGCTCATCACGACATCGTCTGCTGCCTTTTCCGCGCCTCCCTACGCCGAGCCGCTCGGCGATCGTGACGTGGAAACACTCGGCCGGCGAGAGGCAGCCCGCATGGCTGCCTCTCGCATCGAGGTTTCCGTGTCAGCCAGCGCCGATGTCGGCAGCCGTCAATTCAAATACAGCGATCCCGTCGGCCCTTTGCCGGCGACCTATCTTCTGCCCTTCGCGCCGATGGCGAGCTTCGGGCTCGAGACGTACCCGTTCGCAAGCAGCTATCTGCCCGTGCTGCGCGATCTCGGCTTCCGCGGCCGAATCAGCCAGGGTTTCGCGCTGAGCTCGGAGACGCCCCAAGGCGTCGCCATCGAGACGAGCTGGACGCGCTTCGGGGGTGAAGTCCGCCAGCGGTTCTTCGTGCCTGGACCGCACGCCATGGAGCTCGGTGTCTACGTCGGCGCGGATGCGAGCTACTTCGGAATGAACACCACGACCCCGCTCCCGGCGCTCCTGCCAGCGGCGCGAACGACCGCGGTTCGTCTCGGCTTCGACGCACGGCTGCTCGTCGCCGGGCGGCTATCGCTGCTCTGGGGCGGTGCTTACCTCGCCACCACCTCGCCCGGGGAAATCTACGATCGCTTCCGCTCGCCGAGCGTCTTCGGTATCGACGGCGAGCTCGGCGGCGCGTTCGGCATCATGCCCGGTCTCGAGGCCCGCCTCACGGGCCGCTACACGCGCTACGTCGCCTCGTTCAAGCCCGTCATCGGGGATCAGATCGTCGCCGGTGGCGCGCTCGATGAACAGCTGCAGTTCGGTTTGGGAGTTCGCTATGCGCACTGATCCGTCGGCCTGGTCGTGGCGATTGGCCTTCGGCGCCCTCTGCTTACTCGCGGCCTGCCCCGGCACACTCGCGGACAAGGCACTCTACGAGGCTGCTCTCGACGCTGGTCGTCCGAACGGAGTCGAAGGGGGAGCGGACGCAGGACCGTGCGGCGACGTCGTCGCGCGCATCTTCGTGCCAACTTGTGGCGGCAGCGCTTGCCACGGAACCAACGCCCCGCAGCAGGATCTCGATCTCGTTTCGCCCGGCCTGGCGTCGCGCGTGGTGGGTGTCATTGCCAAGGGGTGCTCGGTGCCGCTCGCGGATCCGGCGGACCCCGAGGGTAGTTTGATTTACCAGAAGCTCTCGCCGACCCCTCCCTGCGGCGCACCGATGCCACTGGCACGTCCACCGCTCAGTCAGGCGGATGAAGCCTGCGTGCTGGGGTGGATCGCTGCGCAGTAGCAGCCCGAAGGTCGAGGATCCCCTCGAGCTGCTTGGCCACGGGTCCGCGATCTGTTGCTTGCGGGTCTCGGATTCGGCGTGCTTCCGCGCCACATGGTCCTCGATGACTTGAAGCGCGGCCATCTCCGCGAGGTCTGCCCCGGTTGGTTTCACCGCCGGCTCTGGCTGCATGCGCTGCTTCCGACCCGACAGACGCCGCCGCGAGTCCGGATCTTTCTGACGGCCCTTGCAGGCTCGATCAAGCCCGCTGGGTTCGATGCCGGCGTGAGGTAGTCACTGGCCGGCGCGCTCGGCACTCGATCGGACCGCAAGTGCGATTTGCCGACGCATCGTCGGTGGTAAGCTTTCTGAACCCATGAAACCCGAGTCCAAGCCACCTACCGCAGAGCGCGTACATACCGACGAAAGCCTGCGCCTGGAACGCGAGAAGGCGGACGGGGTCCTCGGGGAGAAGCAATCCGCGCTCGAGGAGACTGCGGACGACGTGATCAGCAAGGCCCGAGCACGGGCCGACGAGGTCCTTGCGGCAGCCCGCGCAAGGACCGATCGACAAACGAGCACGCACAACGCGCAGTCCACCAAGACGACGGAGAGGAAGAGAGCGCAGGAGGATGACGCAGTTCGGGAGGAGCGAGCCGACGCTGACGAAGTCGTTCGCCTGGAACGTGCCGAGCACATTGCTCTCCTTTCGGTCGAGCGAGACGAAACGGACAAGGACCTTTCCGTTGAACGCGCTCGGTCCGACAACGCCGTTGCGACTCGCGATGAATTTCTGGGCATTGTCAGCCACGACCTGCGGAACATGCTCGGTGCGATCGTCGGCTTCGCGGCGCTCATCGCGAAAGCGGAGGCACGAGACGAGCACGGCGCGGAAGTCCTCGCTTACGTTCAACGCATTCATCGATCGGGCGCCAGGATGGACCGCCTCATCGGAGATCTCGTCGATCTTGCGAGCATCGAAGCCGGCGCGCTCACGGTAACGCGGGAGGTCGGGGACCCGGCACATGTCGTAAGGGAGGCGGTGGACACCTTCCAGAATCAAGCATCGGCGCGCGGGGTATCGCTCGTGGCAGAGCTCGCGCCCGCAGCGTCGCTCGTTGCGTTTGATCCCGCGCGGATCCTTCAGGTGCTCACCAACCTTCTCAGCAACGCGATCAAGTTCACGCCGGCAAACGGAAGGGTCGTCGTGCGTCTCGAGCGCGTCGCCAATGAACTACGCTTCGCAGTGAGCGACACCGGCATGGGAATCCCCGCTGAGAAGCTGGAGACGGTGTTCGAGCGTTTCCGTCAGGTCACCACCAACGATCGTCGCGGCGTGGGGCTGGGTCTCTACATCTCCAAGTGCATCGTGCACGGACATGGCGGCCGGATCTGGGCAGAAAGCAAAATCGGTGCAGGAAGCACTTTCTACTTCGGGCTTCCCACCGATGTCGCGCATTGAACGATGCTTCGCGAGGAAGAGGTGATCGGTCATTGAACCGCAGAACTCGCCACGAAGGCAGCATCGGCGAGGCGACAGGGCAAGGTGGGCGAAAGCGGCTCACGTTCCCTCGGAAGGAGTCGATCGAATGCGCCTTTACTATCACCCGTTATCTACCAATGCTCGCCGTGTCGTCTTGACCGCTGCTCATCTCGGAATATCGCTCGAGCTCGTGGCTGTCGATTTCAGCAAGGGTGAGCAGAGGAAGCCCGAGTTCCTGCGCATGAGTCCGAACGGCTGGGTACCGGTGCTAGATGACAACGGTTTCTATTTGCACGAGTCGCACGCGATCATGCAGTACCTCGCGGACGGCACCCCGGGGCAGACGGTGTATCCGACCGAACGACGGGCCCGGGCCGACGTCAATCGGTGGCTCTTTTGGTCCGCGCAGCACTTTCAGCCGGCCGTCGGCCTTCTGCTCTGGGAATGCGTCATCAAGCGGATGATGAACCTCGGCGGCCCCGATGAACACGAGGTCAAACGCGGCGAACGCCTCTTCGGCGAGGTCGCGCCGATTCTCGATGCGCAGCTCAAAGGCAAGCAGTGGGTCCTGGGTGACACGCTCACGCTCGCCGACCTCGCGCTGTCGGCGCCGCTCACCGTGACGGAGCCGGCGAAGCTCGGCCTCTCGTCCTATCCGAAGATGCAGTCGTGGTTGGGCCGCATGCAGAGCCTCGACGCGTGGAAGAAAACGACGGCCCCACCCATCGCGCCGCCCACGATCGCGACAGTCCGCGCAGATTCTACTTCACGGCGGTAAGTAAGCCGCTGGGCGCGGCCCCCCCGATAGAAGACCGCGACAAATGCGCGCGTGGAACGCATCTCCTTCCCACATCGCGACGGTGAAGAGCTGCGTGCTCCACCCGCAGGCCAGGCATCGCAGGCATCGAAACCCCTTTCGTGAGATGGGAGCAACGACGGATAAGTTCAGCGCTCGCATAACACGACTCGGCGAACGCTCCTTGCGGCTATGATCATTTCACTTTTGATGACACCGTCCGCGCGAGGAACTTCGAACGAAAATCCGCCGACCCAAACTGCGCGTTTCGCGGTTTGTAATCGGTCCGATCGGCTCGCCCCGATGGCACTCCTTCTTGGCGCGCTGTTGGCCAGCGCTTCGGCCTGTGGCGCGGACGATCCCGCTGACAACGGCAAAACCTCTGGAAGCAGTGCTACGGGTACGGGGAGTGGTGGGTCAAATGTCGGCGGTCAAGCGGGTGCAAGTGGCCGTGCTGGGAACGGCGGTACCGCTGGCTCGGGCGGAGGCAGTGGCAGTGCTGGCTCCTCAGGCAAAGGCGGCGGCGCCGGTGTGGGGGGGACCGGCGGAGGCGCCGGCGCTGGCAGCGGCGGAAGCACAGGCGTCGGCGGGAGTAGCGGGAACGCTGGGAGCTCTGGGAGCGCCGGTGCTGGTGGAAGCGGCGGCAGTGCCGGCACCGGCACGGATGCGGGTCGGGGAGGGGCAGATGCAGGCGGCGGAACCGCTGGTCGCGACGCCGGCGGCGTCGACGGCCCTATCATCGTCGATGGATCGTTGGACGGTGTCGATGGGAGAGGCGCGGATGGCGGCGCGTGCACCGTGCCCAATCCGAACGACACCACGATCACCCCGTACCAGAGCGACATCGTCGCGCGACTCGCGGGCCAGGCGGAGATTACGCCCGGTGTCAGGCTCACCAATAGAGCCACTGCTGGCAACCGACAGACGGCACGCACGTATCTGACCAAGCTATTCCAAGATCTCGCGTTGTCGCCCCTCGAACACAACTACGGAACCGGCACCAACATCTACGCCACGCTCCCGGCCACCACCGGGGGCACGCAGTCAGTCGTGTTCGGCGCTCACTTCGACTCGGTGATGGTGTCACCCGGCGCGAACGACAATGCGACTGGCGTCGCCGCCGTGTACGCCGTCGCGCGGTACGCGACCACACTGCCGTGCCGCTCGAAGTCGCTCATTTTCGTGCTGTTCGACGAAGAGGAGGCGGGGCTCGTCGGCAGCAAGCAGTTTGCGGCGAAGCTGAAAAACGACGCAACGTCGGTTCATTCGGTGCACACGATCGACCAAATGGGATGGGACAACAACCGCAATCGTGCGATCGAGCTCGAGCTTCCCGATACGGGGCTGACCGAGTTGTATCAGGCTGCTGTCTCGAAGCTCGGGGTGTCGGTTCCACTCACGACTACCAAAACGAGCTCGACCGACCATTCCTCGTTTCGTCCTACGTTTCTCGCCGTGGGTCTGACGGAGGAGTACGCAACGACGCCGCGCGACACGACGCCGTACTACCACATGGCCGGCGATACATTCGACACGGTCAATTTCGAATATCTCTTGTCGACGACGGTGATCATGAACCAAGTGGTCGCCGATCTGACCCGATGAGCCCCGCCAGTCGCGATTGCCTGTGACGTCGGGGAACGAGATCCCAACGTCGACGTCTCCGCGCGCGAGCGCCTCCAGGGGCATCACCGGCCGTCGATCTGGCTCATCGCCTCAATCACGGCCTTCGCGATCTCGGTGTCGGACGGCCGGCGACCGCCACTGGCCGATGATTCGTCGAGCTTCAAGAACAGGTCGTAGACTTCGATGGCCAGGAGGGCCAGTCGAGCTGGATTACTCGGCACACCCTCCCCGATGGCGTCGCCGCGCTCCTGCAAGAATTCAGCGGCCGCTCGCACGGCTGCGTGCTCCCGCCGGTCCAGCTCGTTGCGGTGCTCGAACCTCCAGCGCCGCACCTGCTCGTCAATCAGCGCCCGATCGACCGCGACGCCGGTGGCTGCGTAGATGCGACAGTCATAGTCTCGGCAGGTCTGCGGGCGATCCTCGTAGATCGCGCAGCGGTTCTCCACGAACATCGGACACTCGCCCCGCTCGTTGTAGCCCATGAGCATGTTCCCCTTGGGGCCGGGCGCCGGGAAGAGGAGCTTGCGCGGTATACGGGCGAGAGTCCGCTTCTCGTCGGCCTTGATATGGATGAAGTACGAGGAACGGCAGCAGGCGGTGCACGAGCCGCAGGGGACATCCGCTCCGACCGTCTTGAGCTTTTGCGACCGACGGATCCGGCGCAGCCAGGGCGAGAACGCGCCGGCGGTCTCACCCGCTTGCGAATCAGGCTTCACGACTGTGGTCCGTCCCTCGCGTTGGCCCATGATTCTCTCTGATCGGCAGCCGAGTGTATCTCCCAGGGACTAGCACGCCGGACAAAACGCCCCCATGGCGCGCTACGGCGGCGACCCTCCCGCAGTCAAATAAGTCATCCACCTCGGGTGAGCATCATCAACGTCCCGCGGTTCGGCGGTGGCAGCCAACTGACGCTCAAGGTGACTCACCGGTGCAACAGACGGAAGTAATCGCATCGTTAGTTACGTCCGCTCAGGAATTAATCGCACGGCAATTTACTGCTGCTCGCGGAAACTGAGGAGATTCGCGGCATCACGCAAAAGATCGCCGCTCGTTTTTCGACGGCGCGCACACTAGATGTCTGGTTGACGAACGAGCTCTTCTCGAGCTGATCTGCGGCAGACACGTGGTCCAATCCCATCGGCGCTGAGCATTGGCCACCAGCGGAGGACATCATGACGAGATGGGATGGACGGTGGTGTGTCCTCGGGATTCTGGGCGCGCTCAGTTGCAGCAACGGGCAATCCAATCTCCCGGCCTCGGGAGGAACGGCAGGCAGCGGCGGAGTCTCGGGCACCGGTGCTTCGGGCGGCGTCGGCGGCACGGGTGGCCGCTCGGGCTCGAGCGGGTCGGCGGGCTCGATGAATGCGGGCGGTGCGGCCGGCTCGACGAACACGGGCGGTGCGGCCGGCTCGACGAACACGGGCGGCGCGGCGGGCTCGACGAACACGGGCGGCGCGGCCGGCTCGAGCGGGGCCGCAGGCTCGGTGGATGCGGGTGGTGCGAGCGGCGCGGGTGGCAGTAACCCCCCGGACGCGGGCGGCTCCGGGGCGGCCGGCGCCGACGCTGGTGTCGCGACCGACGGCGGTCGACCGGACAGCGGTCCCTTCGACGGAGAAGGTGTCGTTTGGACGCGGCCGGCACCCCGGGCCACCTGTCGAGCGGGCGACCCAGGGGAAACGGGCATCCAGGGGCTCGGAGTCAACGTGCGGTGCAACATCGACGTGATCGGCAGCGTGCCGGCTGAGAATTTTCTGTCCCTCGCCTGGCGCGATACCTGCGCCTACGTGAATGCGCAGAGTGGCACGTCGGTTATCGACGTTGCCGACGATGCGCATCCGGTGGTCGTGAAGACACTCACGACGACGGGAATGCAGAGCAACTGGGAAAGCATGAAGGTCGGGAGCACGGGCCTACTCGCCGGCTATCAATCCAATGGAGGCATCGTCGACGTGTACGACGTCGCCGCCGATTGCAAAAATCCCATCCTGAAGAAGTCGTGGAACTTGGGAGGCTCGGGCCATGCTGGCAACTTCTCTCCCGATGGAACCATCTATTACGCTTCGTCGATGTACACGTCGACCGTTTACGCCGTCGACCTGAAGGACCCTGCCAACCCCGTCGTGATCACGGGGATGAACGATCGCGGCACCCACGATCTCTTCATCGGCAAAGGGGGAAACAGGGGCTATTTCGCTTATCCCAGCCTGCTCAACCTCGGCGTCGGGTCATTGGCCATCATCGATCTGACATCGGTCCAGGCCCGCGCTCCCGGCGCCAAAGGAACCCTCGTCAAAGAATGGACATGGGCGGATGGATCCACCTCCCAATACCCCATACCCCTCACCTACCGAGGGAAGGACTACCTCGTCGTCACCGACGAGCTCGGCTCGGGAAACTGCAACGATCCCAACAAACCCGTCTATGGATACGGCCATCTTTTCGATATCAGCAACGAGCAAGACCCCAAGCTGGTGGCGAAGATCTACACCTCCGCGCAGGGCAGCGCGAGCGATTGTCAAATGTCGTCGACGCAAGGTGGAACGGGTTTCGGGGTGGGGACGCACTACTGCAACGTCGATCGCCAGGACGATCCGAGGCTCTTGGCTTGTGGTCTCTGGGCGGGAGGCTTGCGCGTATTCGACATTCGCAATCCCTGGATGCCCAAGGAGGTCGCCTACCTGCAGACGGGAACTTCAGGCCAGGTGGCCGGCCTCGTCCGAATTCTCACCGAAAAGCGCCAACTCTGGGTACAGACGAGCACGACATTCTACGTCCTGAAGCTGCCGGACAGTATCATCGACCCGATTCTGGCAAGTAGCCCTTGAGGGGGTTTTACGCGAATACACGCCTTCGTCGCTTTGTTGCCCCTCGCCGCAGCCTGCAGCAGCGCCGGATCTCCGCCTTCGACGGGTTCGACCGGCGCAACGCGCGCCGCGCTCATGGACCCCAACACTTGTAAGGACTGCCACCCGAAACATTTCGACGAATGGTCCGGAAGCATGCACGCCTATGCTTCGGATGACCCGGTCTTCATCGCCATGAACCGGCGCGGCCAGCGTGAAACCAATGGCAACCTTGGCGACTTCTGTCTCCGATGTCACGCGCCTCTGGCCGTCGCCGATCAAGAAGTCGACGCGTCCGCGATCGACCCCGCCGCACTTCCCTTTCCACGCCGAGGGGTGACTTGTTTCTTCTGTCACACCGTCAACGATGTCGACATCGAGCATCCCTTCAACAATTCGCTGCGCTTGGCCGGAGATCTCGTCATGCGCGGGGGCATCTCCGATCCCGTCGACAATCCTGTCCACGCCTCGGCTTACTCCCCCATGCACGATGGGAGCAACATCCATCCATCGAGCCGATTCTGCGGCAGCTGCCACGACATCGTGACGCCGTCGGGGGGTCACATCGAGCGAACGTACGACGAGTGGGCCCGCAGCCAATATGCAAAGAGTCCCCCCGACGGACAACCTCTCTCTTGCGGCAGCTGCCACATGCATGGAGAGACCGGGGTGGTCGCCGAAGGCCCCCGCTCGGCCGGCCTTCCGCTCCGGGTACGGCGGCGCTACGACCACGCATTTCCCGCGGTCGATGTCGCGCTCACGGACGGGTTTCCTCAAGCCGAAAAGCAGCGGCAAGCGGTAGAGGAAAATCTTCAGAATCGCTTGCTTCAGGGGGCGATTTGCGTCAGCCAGAACATCGCCGGCCGCTGGTCGACCATCGACGTGTATCTCGACAACATCGGCGCTGGACACCAGTGGCCGAGTGGATCCACGCAAGACCGCCGGGCCTGGGTGGAGGTCATTGCGTACAGAGGCAACCAGGTCGTCTATCACAGCGGCACGGACGAAAACGGCGTTCCCTTGACGAGCCGCGCGCGCGTCGTCGACGTCCATCGCGTCGATCCCGACCTCTGGCTCCTTCGCGATTGCATGTTCGACGCCCGCGGCAATGAAGTGCACATGTTTTGGGAGGCCGCAGTTTCAGATGGCAATCAGCTGCCGGTCGC
>DATHES010000078.1:0-52809 GCA_035318465.1 Polyangiaceae bacterium | reverse complement strand
GCCGCTCTTCGACACGTCGAGCGCGCCGTTGGCGTTGCCATCGAGCAGATTGTCGGAGGCGTAGAGCGAGAAGTTCGGCGTTCCGTTGTGAAACGCGTAGCTCGCGGGCCGGGCGCTGATGAAGTAGTTGCCCACGGCGTTGGCAGCGTGCTGTCCGTTGGTCGTTCCCCCTAAAATGAAGGGGTCATAGCTCAGCGACCACCCGAGCGACTCTCCCACCGGATCGGGCGCGTTCCAGCCGTAGATGACGTTGTTGACCCAATCGAGCGGCCCGCCTTGTCCGCGCGTGGCGGGATCTTCGCTGCGTGCTCGCGGATTGCGGGTCTTGTTGAAGGCCCAGAGCGAGTGGTGGATGGTCGTCTGATTCGAAGTGAAGAGGGCCCCGGCCGAATGGTTGTTGCGCTGAAGACCGAAGGAAACGATCGACCATTGCAGCGTAAAATCGTGAGGGCCGATGCCTTCGTCGCCGGGCATGGAGAGTGTTTCGTCCGTTCCGAAGGAGACCGAGCAGTGATCGAGGATGACGTTGTCGGCGGCCGAGCTCACCGTCATGGCGTCATCGCGATCGGCGGTCACCAAAATACCGCGCCGCACGCGTAAAAAGCGCATGACGATGTGCTTTCCGCCGACGGACACCTTGTAGCCGCGCACGCCGATGCCGCCGCCGGGAGCGGTTTGCCCGGCAATGGTGATGTTGCTCTGGCTGATACCGAGGTTGCTGGCGAGCGTGATCCAGCCTCCCACATCGAACACGATCGTTCGATTCCCCTGGCTGACGCAATCGCGAAGCGATCCTTGTCCCGCGTCGCTCAGCGTCGTGACGTGGCAAACGGCGCCGCCGCGGCCGCCGAGCGCGTTGCGACCGAACCCCTCCGCTCCAGGAAATGCGACCACCGAGGTGCTGGCATCGCTCGTTCCACCGCTGTCGCTCGTGCCGCCGGCGTCGCTCATCCCGCCAGTGTCGCTCGTTCCGCCGGTGTCGCTTGCGCCGGTGTCGCTCATCCCGCCCACATCTCTGCCGCTGGTTCCGCTGGCGCCGCCGGCCCCGTCGCTCGTTGGAGCGCCGCCCGTTCCCTGCGCGTCGCCCGCATCGCTGATGCCACGCGATCCCGCGCTCCCGTCGGCGGCCGTCCCCCCGTCGGTACCTGCCCTGCCGCCGGCTCCCGTCCCGCCGGCCGCTCCCGATGTTCCGGCGTGTCCGGCCGTTGCCGCATCTTCGCTTCCGGCCGCGCCCCCGTTTCCGCTCGAGCCGCCCGCGCCCCCTGTTGCCGGACCGGCCGGCTCTTGCGCGTTGCCGCAATGAGAGGCCGAGACCGCCGTCAAGAGTCCGGCGAAATGGATCCAAAAACGTGCGCGCACGGCGAGTCGGCCCTTGTCCCGACCGCCAGGTGCGGGCTTCCTGGCTGATGTTGGCTGATGAGGCTCAAGGTACATGGGACGGGTCGAGAGCATGGGAAGTGCCAGGAACGGATGCTGTCGCGCGAGCCGACAGTGTGACGATCGTGATCTGTAGTGGCAACTTCGACCTACGGAAGCTCATGAACTTGAATCCCGACCCTGCGGCCACGCATCGGTCTGGCCGTACTCCGCGGCCAGGAATGTCCCGGACCAAGGTCTTCGTGTCGCATCCGTCTTATCGAGATGACGAGCGCTCACGCCATCCCGCGGGACAGGCAAATGTATAGTGGGCCGCCCTACGGCTCGCGAACGACATGCCTCCGACCGCCGCCATCGAGACGCCGAACCGAGCAACCCTCAAGCGGGCTCTCGGTCTCTACGATCTGATTCTTTACGGCATCGTCGTGATCCAGCCGGTCGCGCCGATGTCGAGCTACGGCGTGCTCTCCAGCCGGGGCAAGGGGCACGTGGTCACCACGATCCTGATCGCGATGATGGCGATGCTCGCCACGGCTTGGAGCTATGGGCGGATGGCGAGAGCCTATCCGAGCGCCGGGTCCGCTTTCACGTACGTCGGCAAGGAGCTTCACCCCGCGCTCGGCTACGTCACCGGATGGAGCATGGTGATGGACTACGTGCTCAACCCGACGATCTGCATCGTCTGGTGCAGCAAAGGAGCCATGGAGTTCGTCCCCCAAGTGCCGTACGCGATGTGGGCCGTGGCGTTTTTCGCGCTCTTCACCTGGCTCAACCTGCGCGGCGTCGAAGCGTCGGCGCGGTTCAACACCATCGTCGCTGCCGCGATGGGATGTGTGATCTTGGTCTTTTTCGCCCTGGCGGCGAGGTACGTGGCCGCGCATGCCGAAGGGGGCACGGCAGCGTTCACCCTTCCCTTCTACGACGCGAAAACGTGGCACACGGGCACGGTATTGAACGCGACGTCCGTGGCAGTGCTCACCTTCATCGGGTTCGACGGCATCTCGACGCTCTCCGAGGAGGTCCGAAATCCACGGCGCAACGTACTCTTGGCCACGGTTCTCACCTGCTTTTTCGTCGGCGTTCTCGCGGCGCTCGAAGTCTACGCGGCTCAGCTCGTGTGGCCCGCGTCGGAGCCGTATCCCGTCGAGGAAACGGCCTTCGCTCATGCCGCGGGGCGCACGGCGCCGTGGATGTTCGCCGTCATCTTGGTGACGCTTCTCGTGGCGAACAGCGGCTCCGGCATCGGCTCGCAGCTCGGCGCCGCGCGTCTTCTCTACGGGATGGGGCGAAGCGGCGCGCTGCCGACCGGCTTTTTTGGATACGTCGATCCCAAGCGACGCGTGCCGCGCAACAACGTCCTGCTCGTCGGCGCGCTGGCCCTGGTCGGAGCTTTCGCGCTCGAACGCTTCGGAGGCTACGATCTCGGCGCGCAGCTCCTCAACTTCGGAGCCCTCCTTGCGTTCATGGGCGTCAACCTGGCCGCCTTCGTGCACGACTTCGTGCGCCAGCGGGTGCGAACGCTGGGCAACGCCTTGCCTCCTCTCGTCGGCTTCGCCGTATGCTTTCTCCTCTGGATTCACCTCAGCACCAGCGCGAAAATCGTGGGCGCGGTTTGGATGGCGGCCGGCGTCGCCTTCGGCGCCGTGCGCACGCGCGGCTTTCGACGCTCGCTCGTGAACTTCGATGTGCCGTCGGAGGGAGGAGAAGATGCGCGCGCGGACGGCAGTTGACACATTTGCCGCCGTGACGCGGTCAAACTCGTCGCCGGCGCCGCGCCCTTGACGTGTCAGCTCGTCGATTTTAGGGTTGCGCCAACGTGCGGCCTCGGATGATTCAAATTGCCTTCGCGGTTCTGCTTGCCGCAAGCGTTTCAAGAAGTGCTCGGGCACAAGGCGACAAGGCGACGGCCGAGGGCCTTTTCAGCGAGGGCCGACGTCTGATGGCGGCTGGCAACTACGCAGCGGCGTGTGAGAAATTCTCCTTGAGCCGCAAACTCGATGACGGGCTCGGAACCACGCTGAACCTCGCCGAATGTTACGAGAAGCTCGGTCGTACGGCGAGCGCTTGGGCAGAATTTCGTGATGCTGCAGCAACGGCGCGACGGACCGGGGCCCGAGGGCGAGAAAATTTCGCGCGCGACCGAGTGGCTGCGCTCGAGAAGAGGCTTTCGCGGCTCACGCTGACCGCGGGCAAGACCGAGACGGACGAGCGCATCTCGAGGGACGGCGCGGTGGTCGATCGCGGCGTGCTCGGTGCAGCCATCCCGGTCGATCCCGGCTCTCACGTCCTCGAAGCCGTCGCTCCCGGTAAGAAGAAGTGGTCGGTCATCATCGACGTGCGGCCAGGTTCGCAGGTGACCGTCGCCATCCCCGCTCTCGAAGCCGATTCGGCGGGCCCCACCGCGCGCAGCGACTTGCCCGCAGAGCGCGACGACACTGCCTCGGCCAGCGAACGTGGCAGCACGCAACGGATCGTCGCCCTCGGCGCGGGTGGACTGGGTATGGCCGGTCTCGTGGTTGGCAGCATCTTCGGTCTGCAGGCCAAATCGAACTGGGCCGACGCCAAACCGCTCTGCACGAATTACCCGCGTGGCTGCGGTGAGGAGGGAGTCGGATTGGGCGAGGACGCCGAACGGGCCGCCCTGCGGTCGAATATCTCTTTCGCGGTAGGGGTCGTGGGTCTCGCGGGCGGCGCTGTTCTTTGGCTCAGCGCTCCGTCTGCTGCTTCGAGCCCATCGGGACGAAGCGCGCCGCTCTCGGTGGGTTTCGATGGTCGTCAAGTTCTCATCAGGGGCACGCTCGAATGACGGCTTCCTTCATTCAGAGAGTGAGCCGAGCGGTAAGGGGCGGTGTCCTTCTCACCCTCGTGACGACCGCTGGATGTGACATGCTCCTTGGAATCGAACAGCTCAGCGCCGACGATCCGCGTGATTCCGGCAGAGCCGATAGCGGAGTGGATTCCGATGTCGACCCGGCGCCGGCAGATCGCTCCGACAGTGGGGGAGCCGCCGGCGATTCCGGTCGCGACGCCACGGGCGCGGATGAAGGCTTCGACGTCGCCACGCCGCCCGCCGACGCGAGCACGGATGGCCCGGACGACAGGAGCGCGGACGTCGTGGTCGACGGCGGTGACGACCGCGGTCTCGACAGCAGCGCCGATGCCCTCGTCGACACGTCGTTGCCTGACGCGTTTCTACCCGACGGCGCGACGGAAGACGGCGCGCCTTCCGACGGCAAGCTCGCCGACGTGAGCGACGCCAACGCTCCCGAAGGCGGCAGCGACGGCGGGGCCCCGCCCGACGCGCCCATCGGCGACGCCTCGTCGGACCGGCCGCCCACGATCACGGTGCAGGGCCGGATCATCGACTATTGGCGACATGTGGTGCCCAATGTTCCGGTGACGATTGGCGCGACGACCGTCAATACCGATACGAACGGTCAATTTTCGATAAGCGGCGTGGCGCCCCCGTATGACGTTGCATTTACCATCACGACCATTGCCAATAATTCCCCGGCATCCTACGGCTGGCTTTATAAGGGGCTCACTCGCGTCGACCCCACCTTGGAAGTGTGGGAAGCGTTTCCCAATCGTTCCACCAACGAGTTCAGCGTTCACGTGGCGGGCATCGATTTTGCGAATTATCCCAGCAACCAATCGACGATCGTTGCGCATGGGAGCAGTGACGGCGCCTTCTCGACGGACGTCTCCGCTGCGGACTCGCTGAAGTCGTCCAGCTGGTACGGGCCGACCTCCACCAACATGACCGGGCACGCACTCACTTGGCTCCGAGCCTCGAGCTCGTTTTCGGCGCTTCCCACGTCCTACCTCAGCTACGACACGCAGGCCGTGTCGCTCTTGCACTTGGGCGCTGCCAGCGTCTCGTTCGACCTCACCAATCGCACCATCCCGTCAGGAACGATCACCGGCACCGTGACCCCGTCCGCGTCGGGTGGTGACCGCCAAAATGGCCTTTTCGTGCGTTTCGCGAGCAATGCGAACATTCGCGTCGTGCTCGATCCGAGCCAGCCGACGAGCTTCAGCTACCTCGTCCCCACCGTCGCCGGCGGGACCATCACGCTCGCCGCCGCGCAAGGTTATTGGTCGACGCCCCCTTACGCCGTGATCCACCGGGACGATCTCTCCGCGGGGCAAACGGGCATCGCGCTGACCGTACCCACCGCGTCGTCGCTCGTTGCGCCGGCCGCGGGCGCAACCGGCGTCGATGCGAGCACCCCCTTTCGATGGTCGGGCTCGGCCAAAGTTTTCGTATGGTCGCTGGTGTCGGATGCGGAATACAAAAACATCTTCGTGGTGACGACCGAGCAGCAAGGCACGATTCCAGCCTTGCCGGGTGGCCCCATGCTTCCGGCGAATGGCAGCTGCAGCTGGTACGTCGCGACAAGTGGTTCTTTCCAGAGCGTCGATGAAGCGACCGGAGCAGGAGGGATGCTCGATTCCTTCGGCACGGGGGATCCATGGGGCGCTTGGCGAGGCGACGGCTCCTTCACGCGTTCGACAATGTTCCGCTTCACAACAGCGCCCTAGGGTCCAAGCCGGATGCCTCGATGACACGGACTTGAGCGCGACGCAGCGCGGTGGCGTTCGGCAACCGGAACGATGCCGACTTCGAGATTGCGTGCCGCCCGGCCCCCTGGGTGCATGCTACGCTTGCGGCGGCGTTCGGGCGGCCGAGCGCCGCCGCCGATGCAAGTCGATTCGATTCTCGCCGGAAAATACCGCCTTCTTTCGCAGATCGGTCGCGGGGGAATGGGGGCCGTTTGGAAGGCCGAGCACCTCGACTTGCGCGCCCCGGTTGCCATCAAGCTGATGGATCCCGCCCTCGCCGCCGGGCTGGAGGCCGCGGGGCGCTTTCTTCGCGAGGCGCAGTCCGCTGCGGTCCTGCGAAGTCCTCACGTCGTTCAGATCCTGGACTACGGCGTCGACGCAGAAACGCAGATCCCGTTCATCGCCATGGAGCTGATGGAGGGCGAAAGCCTGGCAGCGCGGCTGGAACGGGTGCAACGGCTCTCGCCCGTGGCGGCGGCACGGATCGTCACCCATGTGGCCCGCGCGCTCACTCGCGCCCACGAAGCCGGCATCATTCATCGCGATCTCAAACCAGGCAACATCTTCCTCGTGCGCAATGAAGACGACGAAATCGCCAAAGTGCTCGATTTCGGGATCGCCAAGTCGACGGCTGCCATACTGACGGGTCACCCCGCGACACAGTCGGGCTCGGTGCTCGGCACGCCGTATTACATGAGCCCCGAGCAGATCAGCGGATCGAGGGAGCTCGACTTTCAAACGGATCTCTGGGCGGTTGCCGTGATCGCTTACGAGTGTCTGAGCGGGCGTCGGCCGTTTGAATCGAGCACCCTGGGGGCGCTCGCGATTGATATTTGCACGCGGCGACCCCCTCTCGCTTCGAGCTTCGCCGCCGTACCAAGAGACTTCGACACCTGGTTCGATCGAGCAACGGAGCGCGAGCCGTCGCGCCGGTTCGGCTCCGCGCGCGAACTGGCCGACGAGTTCCGACGTGTGTGCGATACGGTCGTCGGCCGAGCCGGAAGCTGGAGCGATGGGGCGCGCGGAGGACTTCCGACGCAATCGCAGTCCATCGCCGAGGGGATCCAGCCTCTCTCGCAAACGACACCCGAACTCCTCCGTGGCGCGCCCGGGCGACGCTGGCCCATGCGGATCGGTGTCGCTGCGGCGCTCGTCGTAGCGGCGGGAGCCTCGAAGACGCTTCTCGAGAGCGCGGAGCCCTCCGCCGCGCCGTCGGCCGCGAAGATCCTTCTTGGGAGTGCGGGCGCCGCCCCCATCGCGTCCGGTACTTCCGAGATCGGCCCGGGGGCGAACGGCTCCCCGATCGGCTCTCCGCCGTGGGCCACGGTGCTGGACGCCGGAACTGCCCCAGCACTGCCGGCAGGGACGGCGACAGCGGCCGCAGATCGAGCGACGCTGCCGGCCACGCGGGACCCCGCCCCACCGCCGCCGACGCAGGCGGTCGGTTCCTCCAAGGAGGCACCAGCGCGGCGCCTCGATGAGCCTCGGCTCCGTCGCCCGCCGTCGCCCGACCGGAGGACGGCCGGCGAATCCGCCACCGCATCGAAGAAGACCCCTCCCCCGCCGAGCGCTGCGCCTCCCCCGCCCCCGCGCAATGAAACGGACGAGGAGACGGACGACGAGAGCGGAAGCAATCTCGGCGACCGGAAATAGCCAGCGAGCCCGCGTCCTGCCGTGAAGTGCGACGCTTGCATTCCGCGCCAAGGGGGACGCCACGCCATTCAAACGCCGTAACCGACCGCGGTCGGGAGCGGCTCGGCGTCGGCAACGACCGACCCTTGGCGAAGCTGCGCGCCGGCCTTGTCCCGAAACCAGGCCTGCCGAAGGCTAAGCTGCTCTGCCGCTGTCGCGCCGTGGGCGTCAATCGCCTTCAAGAGCCGATGGAGATTCCTGAGCGTTGGAAGTCGATGGCCCGCTTCCCACAAGGAAATCGCCGCTTCCGAGCAGCCGATCGACCACGAAAGGCATGTCTGCTTGAGAACGAGCCTTTGCCGAAGGTGGCGCAGGCAATTCGCAAACGATGGTTCACGCGCGACGACGTCTTGGGATGGATTGGGCAACTGAGCCTCTAACATGGTCTTTTCTCGTCGGTGGTTACCGAAGCATGTGACCTTCCCCCGCAGGTCACCGCTCGCGCCCGACGAAGCTCCTTTCTCGATCCCGTCCGATGGTGCTTCCTCGGAAAGAGACCGTGTCCTGCTGCATCGCAAGGGCCGTTCCATGCGCTCGCACGCGCCGTCGGGAAGGCGAGTGAGCGTCGATCCTTCGTTGGCCTGCGCGATCGCAGGCCAACGGTGAGTCGAGCGGCGCTACGCGCCCAGGTTCGGTCGAAACGCGACGCGCGTGTACCGGTACTGTACCGGTACAAAGGCGAGCCTCGGTGGCTCGAGCGACCCTGCCACCGGCAATGTTTTCAGGCCCTTCGGTACGCTAGGATCGGTAGTCGTTGGGGTCGATGCCGAGCTTCTTCATCCATCTTCGGACCTGCAGGGGCGCCTTTCCCGTCTCGCGAGCCACGGCCGCTACGTTGCCGGCGTTGGCACGAAGGCGATCGCAAAGGTCTTGAGATCCGACCCGACCCTGGGCAGTCCTGCTCGCGGGCATGGCAGGAGACGAGGACAGGATGCCAAACGCGAGGTGCTCGCGAAGAATCATGTCTCCCTCCGAGAGCGTGAGAGCCCGCAGCACGCATTGTTCGAATTCGCGGATGTTGCCGGGCCAGGTGTGCTGGTAGAGAGTACGCGCCGCATCGGGGGCCATCCGGAGCTCGGCGGAGGGTCGGCCCTCCTGTCTGCCCACGATGCTCGATAGAACCAGGGCAAGATCGAAGAGACGTTCGCGCAACGGGGGCAGGGTGAACGTGAAGCCATCGAGCCGCGCCAGCAGGTCGGGACGAAAATGCCCCTGTGCGGCCAACTGCGGGAGGGAACGATGCGTTGCGGCAATGACGCGCAAATCGACCGTGATCGAGCGGGAGCTGCCGATCGGTATCACCTCGCGTTCCTGAAGGACGCGCAGCAACGCAGGCTGCGAAGACAGAGGCAGATCGCCTATCTCGTCGAGAAAGAGCGTGCCCCCGTTCGACTCGCGCACGAAACCGAGCGCGTCGCGGTGCGCACCGGAGAAAGCTCCGCGGACGTGACCGAAGAGCAGCGCCTCCGCCAGTGAAGACGTGAGCGCTCCGCAATTGACGGCGATGAACGCTCCTTTGCGAGCCGACGTCTGGTGCACGATTCGTGCGGCGACTTCCTTTCCAGCCCCGGTTTCCGCCAAGAACAAGAGAGAGGCACTGGAGCGTGCGACGCGACGAACCGCTTCCCAGTCGCGGCACAACGCCGGAACGAGCGTGGCGAAGTCGCGCGACGCGTCACAGGAGCCGATGTCGACATCCTGCGGAGCCTCGTAGGGGGTCGGCAGGTCGCGATCCACACAGAACAGCGTTCGGCCGCACTCCACGACAGCGCGACGTTCGAGTTGCCTTCGCGTGACCCTGACCCCGTCCACGAAGACGCCGTTGGTGGAATCGAGATCCTCGATCCAAAGTTCTTGCTTTTTACGCAGAATGCGCGCGTGAGTCGACGAAACCATGCGATCGGGTACCGTCAGCACGATGCGGCGGACGCCGTTTCTGGTTTCGCGGCGAACGGCGCGCTCGTCGCCGCGCCCGATGACGACTTCGTCTACATCGGTGATCGCATGACGGGCGGCGCCCGCCAGCGGCCGATTGCATTCCAAGAGCACGAACAAGTAATCCTGCGAGGAAACTTTCGCAGCGCCGGCGGCGTCCCGATAATCACGCGAAGTTTGATCCAACCGCACCATCGAAACAGTCTCGTTACCTAGCATTTCCGGCTTGATCTGTCATCCCTCGTCCGGCCAGGTCGACGGGCCTCATCGCGGCTCCCTGCTTGCCACTCAGCAACCCGGGAAGCACGCCGTTCCCATCTTCTCGGCGGCCTGGGCTCGCGCTGCGGTGGCGATCTCCAGTACGCGCGCCACCACGCTCTTTGCTCTCTCTTGCGATGCTGACTCGCTCGCGTACTTGGCGAGGAGCCGCCGGCCGAGCTGCTGGTGTCGTTGTTCGTCGGGTTGGATGTACTCCCGGTAGATTCGCACGGTCTCGTGGTCACCTCGGCGGTCACAGAAGGCCATGAAGTTCTCATTGACGGCATAGGCGATGGACTCCAGCGTGAAGAGTCCGGCGGCAATTCGCTCGACCGTCGTCGAAAGGCTTCGCAGGTAGTCGAAGAGCGGATTGGCTCCCGGCGGCCGAAAACCCGCGATGTCGAAACCGAGACCATCGAGCCGGTCGGCGACGAGCTGGAAATGGCCGGCCTCGTCTCCCGCCTGTCGCGCGAAGGCGAGTTTCACATCCAGTTCCGGCGTGGTCGGCATCCACGCCGCGGCGAGCTCGCTGACGCTAATCTCGTTGCCGAGCGCGATCTGGAGCATCCTCTTGGCATCGCCGATAGCGCCGCCCACGAGCGACGTCTGGCCGGCGCCGACGATCGGTAACAGACGCTCGTCCTTGAAAGCATCCAATTCCTGCACGTAAGCAGTCGTATCCATCGCAGTCCTCCTCAGCGCTCGAGCCCTTGCCCTCCCGTATCAGGGAAACGGCTCGGCCACCATCGACCATCCTCGCCGTCTCCTCCTCGTCGCGGTGACGGTGGACGTCAGTGGCCGTCAGTCTTGAGCGTAGTCGCTGAACATGACCATGATGGTGTGGTTCGTCGAAGCCCAGTTGGGAACACGGAGCGTCTGCGGCTTGCTGGCGTCACCGCGGGGCAAATTGGTCAAGCTGATCGTGCCGTCCGGCTTGTCGTTGGCCGGCATGAACACGTCCGCACCGGTCTGGAAAGGCTGCATGGGGAACCAAGGCAGCGGATTCAACGTGGTCACGCCTGGCGATGCGGCGTCGTCGTGCAGATGCAATGCGATTCGATTCGAGCCGGTGGCTTCGGTGATCACGTTGCCCGCGTCTTGGTTGCCGCTCGCGCTCTCGGTCTTGATCTCGAGCGTGTCGTCGGGGGTCCACTCCCGCATGCGCATCGCGATCACCGCGGCGTGGCCGTCACCGATGTTGGTGTTCACACGGGACCCCGTATCGGGCGGCCCCGACAGCACGCGTACGAACGGCGCATTGCGCAGATAACGCTGGGCGTAGAAGTGCTGCTTTACATTGCTGTCGTTCGAGTAGACGAGCTTCTCGTAATACTTTTCGGGATCGACGGTGACCGGTC
Organism: Polyangiaceae bacterium; assembly: GCA_035318465.1. Classification (GTDB taxonomy): domain Bacteria; phylum Myxococcota_A; class Polyangia; order Polyangiales; family Polyangiaceae; genus DASWDH01. The sequence goes on along the minus strand of DATHES010000078.1, from coordinate 41,623 downwards.
CCCACGCGCCGGTCGGACCAATCGGGAGCGCGGCAAGCGGACTTTCCTTGGTCCGCATGGCGGTCCGAGGATCGATCTCCCAGATCTCGAGGCTGCTGTTGTCGCGCCCGGTGTTGGCAGGGAAGTTCACGACTCGGCCGGAGATCTGCACGGGTGCGCGCTGCTTCACGATGTCGACGACCTCTGGCTTTTTGCCGAAGAGAAACTCGAACTGGATCGCGAACGACTCCTTCGACGTGGCCACTTCGACGTGCATCTGCCCAGGAATCGGATGTGTTTGGCCCGGTCGGGTGTTGGTCGTTTGGGCCGGAGCGGCGCACGGCACAGTTGCGACGATGCCTTCGCACCCAGCACCGTCGAGGGCAATGTACTTCGCCACCTTGGCCGCCCGGCTCGGCTCCATCAGGTAGTTGGTTCCAACCGTGGTTCCACGGGAATGGCCAATCAGGTAGACCTTGTCCTTATTGAAAGTGGCGCGAGCTTCGTCGATCATCGCGTCGGCGCCGGCGACATATTCGGCGATGGAAAGCCCAGCGCCATCGTGATCGAAGGCGCGCAGCCGTTCCGACGGGTACCCGTTGGCGACGAAACGCATGGCCTGAGATTGGAACTGCTGGGCAGATCCGGCGAATCCGTGCACGAACACGATCGGCAGCGCTACGTCGTCCGGAAGCGGTGGCAGTGGATCGGTCCCACCTGCGTCCCCGCCAGCGCTGTCCACAATTCCGCCGTCGCTGGCGGCGATTCCCATGTCTTCGGCGCTGCAGGCCGCGACGCCCAAGAAAGCCAGCAGCGCGGGCCCCATCACACGATGTTCATATGTTTTCATTTTGCGGTAGGCCCGACGTTTCGTTGCGCACGGTCGTTGTGCTTGGTTCCTGAGTCGGAAGAGCGGCGTCCCGTATTATTCAGGGTTCTAGCGGGTCACGAATCGTATCCGAGGGCGTTGGAGGAGCGATTGACCCAACGCGACATTTCCGTTACCGAAAAGCGCCAAGGAGCGCTCGGCGCCTTTGACCTTTTGACTCTGGCGCCTGTACAATTCTCGGGGGCTGTCGTGTCCATGACGGGAGAACCCGCATGCGCCAGGGAAGTCCCTCGCCGGGAGGTTTGACCCCATGGCCAAGCATCATCGAGATTTCCGCACAGTAGGCGCGCTGTCGGTGCTGGCAGTCACGGGCGTCGCCAGCTGTCACGACATGACGATCTGCGAACCCACTTCGGCCGGGTTGGGACAAGTCATCACCTCGGGCGTTTCCGAGGCTTACCTCGCCCAAGTCGACAAGAGCGGCGCCGATGTTCCCCACCTTGCCTGCAAGGCAGAGACGACCATCTACGTCGCGAAGATGTACATCCGCGAGAGCGAAGAATCGGGCTGCGACTCTCGGAACTGTCTCCGACCGGGGTGGGTCGATTACCGCGTCATGGCCCCCAGAACCAACCAACGCATGCCGAACTTGAAAATGATGGAGGGTGAGTTCCGGGTGCTCGGCATCGGCAAGGGCGTCGCCCTCGAGGATTGCAGTCAAATTGCCATCGCTGCGTGCAACGAGGGTGTCAGCGCCTACTACCGACAGCAGCGCGCGGTCCGGCCGCCCACCATCGAATGCCGGCTGGCCGACTACCAATCCGCCTGTGAACCAGGAGCAAGAAAGCCACGGGTCATCGCCGAAGCGAAGCCCAGCGAACCGGTTTCGCCGGTCGAGGACAGCCAGCCAGCAACCTGGATCCAGCGCCTGGAGAACCCCAAATCCCGCCCCGTCGCCATCCGCGCGCTGATTCACTTCTTCAATGACGCGATGGCGCGTTCGAACCAGAACCTTGGCGATTCTGCGGTCAAGAGCGTGCTCGATCAGATCATCGAGCCGATGACGAGGGTGTACGTCGAAACCAATCTCGAGCGAGGCACACGCATCCGGCTCATTGGGTTTCTCGCCGATACGCGCGATCCGCGCGCAGGTCGGGCCTGGATCCATGCCTGCCACGGGTTTGCCGCCGGTGCGGGACCTGACGAAGAGGATGTGCATCACGCTTCGCGCGCGATCGGGGCAACGAAATACGACGAAGGTGCGCCCGCGCTGGGCGAAGCGTTCGCCAAGCTCGAAGCAGGCTCGCCGAAAGGCGCGCCGACAGCGAAGAGCGTCTCCAGGGCGATGGTGCAACTGAAGAGCGCTTCGTGGAAACCCATCCTGCTCGAGAAGATTGGGCGCCCGATGGAGAGACCGCCGCGCTCTGCGGATGCCGAGGGGATGGCACCCTACCAGACGCAGCTCTTCTGGCAGCAAACGTCGGCCGACCTCTTGGGCACGCTCGGCGATGCCAGCGCGACCAAGCCTCTTCTCAAAGTGCTGCTGGAAAAGGAGAAAGCGGAAATAGCGGGCGCCGCGCTCCTCGGCATCGTCAAGATTGGAGCGAGCGCCGTCCCCATCCTGGTCGACGTCCTGGCCGGCAAGGACGCAGAGATGGTCGATTTTTCGACGAGCAAGTCCGCTGGCGCCAGCGGCAATGCCAAATCGTACGTCGCCGCTTCAGCCGTGGCGCTTGGGGCCATCGGGCGCGTCGATGCCCGCGCCCCGTTGATCCAGGCCCTCAAGTCAGCCGACAACGAGGTGAACCGCGCGGTCGTCGCGCGCGAGCTCACCGCATTGCCCGCCAGCCCCGAGGCCGAGAAAGCGTTCCAAGCGGGCTATGACAAGGTGCCATCGACGGCGAGCCTGTGGCCGTCGATGGCACCCGCGCGCCCTGCGCTGCTCACGGCGGCGGCGCGCTTCTACGACGCCGAGTTGGTCCCCTGGCTCCTCACGCAGGCCAACGCGGCCAAGGGCAAGGATGAAGAGACGATGGGCGCGGCCCTGACGAGCGCGATCAAGGTCATGAAGGGCGCCCATGTCGCGAAAGTGAAGACCGTCGTCGACAAGATCGGTTCGGAGAAAGACAAGAGCGCCTTCGCGGCGGCCTCCGAGCTCCTCGGCAAATGCGCAGAGGGGATCGATTGCTACCTCTCCAAGTTGAAGGACGATGACGCGAGCGGCGGGTTCGTCGGCGTGAAGGCGGCCCACATGGTGGCGATGCTCGGCGACACACGCGCCGGGATGGAGATCGTCAAGCTGATCCCCGCCATGCGCAACGCCGACGTGCGAGCGGCCGCGGTCCTCGCGGTGGACCACGTCGTTCAGAAGGATGCCCCCGCGGTGGCCGACGAACTGCAGAAGCTCCTCGATGACCAACTGCGCGATGGCCCCGGCCCGCTCGCGACAACGGCGGCGGAGCAGGTCGTGTATCGACTTCGAGCGCGCTAGCGACGCTTTCGTCGTTCGACGCTTTCATGCTCATTGCCCTTTGCCTAGCATCAATGGGTCGGGGGAGCCTTTCGCGATGCCACGAAACATTGCTGCTACTCGTCCTCTGACTCCGCCGCCTCGACCAACCACTCACTGATCTTGTGCTCACGCTGCGCCCATTGGGAACGAAGATCTTCGAGCGCCTGCGAGGGACCGCCAAGAGAAGCCATCCGCGCCGCCGGGTAGTCGCCGGCCAGCATGGCCACCATGGCGGCGTAGTCCTCGAGGAGATTGGAATTGACGCCCCAATGATCGATGGTCGCGATGCGTTTGCGAATCTGGGCGATCTGCGGAGTCAGACCTGCCCGTACTTGGGCGATGGCAGGCGCCGTTCTGGCGCGATCGTAGCGAGCGCGCGCGTTCTTGACGAAGGCAAAAACGACTTCGTGCTCGCTCAGCTTCCTCCGATCGTAGTTGAGCCGGCGCTCGTGCTCCTCCCTCTCCATGTGCGCTCGCCACTGCGCTTCCGACGCCTTGCTCGCCACGGGATCTTCGGGCAAGCGCGTGGGATCCACCTGCCGAGCTCTATCGCTCGTGTTCGCGCCAATCGCGACTTCGACATTGGCTGGGGCGGCGCCGGTGACACTTGCGGCCCCCGCTGCACGCGCAGCGTAAATGTCCCCCGTGTCGTTCCGGGTGTCCTGCCAAACGACGATCACGTCCGATCCCTGGACGACGATCCCCTTGTAGTCGCCTAGAAAGGACTGCGCGGCCGAGCCGCGTCCATCCGTGACTTGAAGGTTGGGCTCGAACCCCAAAGTTGGATCGGCTGAGCGCGCGTACCAGGTCTCATTCTGACCATTTCGCAGATCGGTCCAGGCGACGTGCACGCGTCCGAAGTCGTCCACGGCCACCCACGATTCGAACTGCCGAGACGCATTGGTATTGTCATTGACTCGAAGCGGTCTCGACCACGTGTCGCCAGAATCCTTCGAATAGAGCAGCCAGACGTCATCGTCCGACTGGCCGCCGGACATGACGCTCGTCCAGGTGATGGCGACGAATTTTCCGGTGGGGTCACTGCCAGCTCCTACGATGGGATGCTGCCGCGGACTGCAGCTGAAGCAGAAGGTCCCCATGTCCGCCACGAGGTCCCGGTACGCGTCGTAGGTGACGCCGTTGTCCTTGCTGCGCAGATAACGCAATTGGTTATTGGCAGAGTCCAAGTTGTAAGGAACGTGCACGAGACCCGTCGTCGATGTCACGATCGCCGTTCCGTGAATGATGTTGCCGAGAGGCTGGATCGTCCCCCAGGTAAGACCGCGGTCGACCGAACGTTTGATCCCCGCTGCGTTCCCTAGCCACGATAAAAAGACCGTTCCCTCGGCAGTGCCCCCGCCTGCCCATGGTTTGTCGGGCGCGGCCTGGACCGACCGAATCGCAGACCATGTCACCCCCTTGTCGGTGGAGGTCATGATCCGGATCTGCCCGATGCCGTACTGCTGACAGACGGCATACATCGTTCCGGCGGCGTCAATGGCAACAGCAGGGTCACCGACGAACGACCCGCCGCTCAAGTTGGGGATCGAAACATTCTTGCTCCAGGTAAGTCCGCCATCCGAGGAGAAGGAGTATGCGCAAACCCGTGTGGCGCGCTCATCCATCCACCCCGCGAGAAGCATTCCCCCGCCTGCTGCAAGCGCCACCTCGCTCTGCATTCCTTTTCCCGTGTCGTCGTTGAGGCGGACATTCGTGCCGAAGACGACTTTTCCGCCGGCGTCCACGCGCACGCCCGCGTCTCCCGCGTCTCCCGCGTCTCCTGCTTTGCCCGCGTCGGATCCGGTCGATGCGTCAGCGCCCTTCGACCCTGCCGAACCCCCCGTACCGCTGGACCCCGCGGATCCAGCCGTACCAGCGCCCGCGGATCCCGAGGCGCCTGCCGTCGCTCCCGCGGCCCCGCCCGCTCCTGCGGCCCCGCCTATACCCGCAGAACCAGCGGTACCGGCAGCACCAGAAGAACCAGCAATGCCACCCGAACCGGCACCAGAAGAACCGGCAGTGCCACCCGAACCGGTGCCAGCAGTCCCGCCGGAGCCACCGACGGGGCCGGACCCGCTAGCCCCGCCAGAACCGCCGTTCCCACCTGTTGCGCCCGATCCGCCGCCGCCACCCTTACCGGTGCCTTTCGGTCCTGTGTCGTCCATGTCGCCGGAGCACGCGGATGCGACCAGAGACGCCGCCAAGTAGACGAATAGGTGCCAACTCCTCGGCATGCGAGGTGGATTCGGGTTGGCACCTCGATCCCTTCCGACGTCCGAATGCGGAGTAGCAGTGCGCTGCCGTATTTCCCGCCAACTCCTTTGCATGGATACCTCGACCCCAGGTGGCTCTGAGAATAGGAGAGGTGGGTGCTCAGCTCCGTCAGCCGATGCGCGTGCGACGGCGGCGTGCGGCCAACAATCCGCCCAGGCCGAGCATGAACAGTCCGCCCCAGGGTTGTCGTTCCGAAGCGGCTCCCGCGAGTTCGCAACCGCATCCACCATTCAGCGGTTCGGGCACCGGCGTCTTCGTGCCGTCGGCACCGCCGGTGCCACGGTCACCCGCATCGCCGCCCGTGCCGCTGCCGGTTCCACCGCTACCGGTGGTGCCCCCGCTACCACCGCCGGTGCCACCCGTGCCGCCAGTGCCACCACTCGTGCCACCCGCACCAGCTGTGCCACCCGTGCCCGTACCGCCCGATCCGCCACCGCTCGATCCAGCGGCTCCGCTCGTCCCCGCTTTGCCGCCAGATCCAGCGGCGCCGGCCGTGCCGCCCGCCGCATCGATCCCGCTGCCCCCGGCGCCACTTCCACCCGTATCAGCCCGCGCATCCGGGGCGGGAGGCGGAGCAGCGTCACCCGGAGTAGGAGGCGTCGTGCAATCCGTCGGCCCGGGCGGTGTAAATGGCGTGTTGCTGCCATCGAGACAGACGGGAGACCCCATCTCGGTCGTGTAGGCGACGTCGACGACGGCATGGGTCGCGTCGACCGAGTCGACGGTAATCGTGAGACCGCCAGCTGGATCGGCGAATGACTTACCCGCCGTCAAGCCAGGCGATCCGGCAGCGATGATCCAGGTGTGCAGACCCTTCGGGTTGTTCTGGGTGGGCAGGGTGGGAACGCCTCCCGCATGGAGGAAAACTTGCGGCGCCGTGATCTTGCTGTCGAAGCCGATCTTCGTGCGAAGCTCGAGGTAGTAGCTCGTCAGCACGGTGTTTTGGAACGTACGCGTCTTGGCGCTGGGGAACGGGAGCTGAAGAACCTGCACGCCATTGCAGGGAGCCTCGATGGGGTAGAGATTGAACTTCCCATTCGAAGTCGTGCGCACGCCGTTACAACCACCGAACCACTTCTGATAGAGCTTCTGCCACGCGTTCATGTGGTAGCAGCCGCCGCCCATCGTGTCGTACTTGTCGCCGTACTCGCTGTGGGTGCAGCCGGTGAGATCGTCGGCGAAGGAACCACCCGTGCACGTCAGCGACGACGAGTGCTGCATGCCGAAGTTGTGCCCCGGCTCCTGCACGACGACGACGCAGCTGATGGAGTCGTTGTACCAGGTGTCGCTGCCAGGCTTGTCGGGCGTCCCCAGCGCACCGAGCCCTGACCAGGCACACGCTTTGATATTCGGTCCCATGACGAAGGCGTATTGCTGGCACTTCGTGGCCGCCACCGCGTCGATCATCGGCTTGACGGCTTTCGCCAGGGCGCTGTAGTCGCAGGTCGTCATCGCGTACGGAAAGGGACCGTACGAGTCGCCCGCGAGGCCCACCTGGCCGAACGAATTCTCGACGTAATAGGCATTGGCCGACGCCGCGCCGCTGTGAAACTGCGTCTTGATGGAAGTGAGCGTCGACTTCGCCGTGCCGCCATTCAATTCGACGAGTGCCGCGCACATGACCCGTGATGGCTTGGCGGTCGCGTCGATGAGCGGCTGCGCCTGGGACCCGATGCCATCCTCGGCACCCACCCCTTCGACCACCTTGTACTGGGTCACCTCGATACGGTCGGCCCGATCGTCGCCCCACACCTTCAGCTGAGCTCCCGGCGTGATGTCGGGCTCGACGCTGAAATGCAGGCGTCGCTCGGCGCCGTCACGCTGCTTGAGGAAGTATCTCGTTTCGGAGGTCCCGTCGTCGAAGGTCGCGATATGGACGGCCAACTCGCCGGCGATCGCGCCCGGTTCATCGTCGATAGGTAGCTGCGGCGGAATGGACTCGCTCGAGCACGAACCAAGTGAAAAGAGAATTCCAGCAGCGGAAAACCGGAGCCACCAACTTCGCGTGCGGGTTGCACTCATGAGATCACCCTTCCTACGCTGAGCACCAGTTTTTCGGTGAGATCAACGATTGCTCGTACTGGAGCAAAGTGTCTTCAGAACAGATCATCGAAACGCCCCCTCATGTCGGCTGCGCACACGAGATGGCGAGACGTGCCATCGGGGAAAAAAGCGCCTCCAGCACAACCGTGGAGCCATCAGTTCTCTCGTAGCAATCGCGGAGCGGACGAACGGAGAAACTCGTTGGCGCGGGCGCAATGGAACGCCGCCTCCTGATTGGACGGATTGCCGCAAAGAGATCGTTGCGTGCGCTCGAATTTCAACAAGCGCAAAGAGGAAGCCGCTCCCTGGCGATCAAACAGCTCATCTTTCTTTCTCGTCAAGCTCGATCGCTGACGGCCCGGCTCCTCACGCCCATCCTCAGCTGGAAATCTGCCGGATTCGACTCGTTACTGCGGTGGTCGGCACAGTGAATTGCGGCATCGGCCCGGACCCCTCACGATACGCGTAGCAACAGGTCCCGGGTTGAGGCGTCGAACGGATGATCACGTCCACGACAAGAGCACCGCGCCCGCGGCGATCAGAGCGGCGGATGAAATGGAGCGAACCGTCCTCGGCTCGCCGCTCCACCAGCCGAATAGCGTGGCGAAAAGGATCGACGAGTTTCGCAGGGCGGTTACGCGTCCAGGACCGTTCTTCTGCAGCGCCACCAAGAAAAGGATGAACGACCCGGCACAGAGGGCTGCCCCGAGCACAAGACGGCGCGGTTGCTCGCGCCAAACAGAACCGACGCGCGCCAGGCGGCCCTTGCGAAGGAGAGCGAGCTGCACTGGTAGCGCGAGGCCGAGCGACATCGCAAAAAGCGGATAGGGATCGATGCCCTCGTGGAGCGCACGCTTGTACCCGAGCGGGTAGAAGGCGACCGCGACGGCGCACGCCACGGCGGCCGCTACACCTCGAAACGACGCTGCACCCTGAATCTGCACCAAGAGTCCGGCAACGAGAAGCGCCGCGCCGGCCACGGACGGCATGTCGACGCGCTCCTGAAAGAACGCGATCGAAAGAGGCCATAAGAGGAGGAGCCCCCCACCCCGACTCACGCCATAGGCGGTACCGAGCGGCAGGTTCGTTAGCGCGAGGCTGAGCATGACGAAGTAAAAGCCTTCGACTAGCCCCGTCGCTGTGAGCCATGGCCAGCCGGCCATGGTGACGTGCGCCGGGCCGACGAAAAGAGCGAGGAGTACCGTGAGACTGGCAGCTCCGGCCACCATGACGATGCTCGCGGCGGCCGCGTCGCGCGTGTTCTTGAGGAGGGCGTTCCACGCGGCATGCAGGACGGCGGAACCAAAAATAGCGGCGAGCGCGGTAACGTTCACGGATTCATGCAAGGTGACGTACTGCCGGTTCCTTCCGCAACTTGGTGGGCACCGGCCCCGCTGCTCGAGAGTGAAATTCTCCAGGCGGTACACGCACCGGTGAGGGTGGACTTTTGGCCCCTGCTCGGAATCTAGTTGCGCTCCGTGGCTGGCAATCCTCCGGCTCTTCGATTAGAGGAGCCCGAGGCCGAGATCGCCGACTGCGGCGCCTCTTGCTCCTAGAGAAAACAGGGGAGTTTGATCATGGTGGCACAGATCGATAACGAGTTACTTTCGCAAGCATTGCTCACGCCGCAACCGGAGCTGTCCGATTCGGACGACGTTCTGCTCGCCCTCGACACTGCGCGCGCGCTCGAAGCCAAGGGCGATCTCCGCGAGGCTGCGCGCTGCCTCAGGCGCGCTGCCGACGAAGCAGAGATGCAGGGCAACGACGAGCGCGTCCTCGTGCTCGCTCGCGCGGCGGCAGATATGGCGAACATCATCGGATCCACGCCCCCCCCCGCCGAAGCACCGACGATTCCGCCGCCGTCTCCGGACGTGCTCGAAGCCGGCGATGGGCTGTCCCCGCACACGACATCTCCGCCCGAATCGTTCGAGCCTACGATTCCTCCACTTGCCGCGGCGCCCGCGACCTTGCCGCCCCCTTTGACTGCGTCGGCGACGATTTCCGCTCCCCCGGAAATGCCCATCACCGAGCGCAGCATGCGCATTGGCGCGATTCGCGTGGCGATCTTGGAAGCTTCGATCCGTGGGGCCAAGTCGTTTTTCGTCGAGCGATTGGACAAAGGACAGCTGCCACCCGCCGGCACCACGGAGGCGATGCTCGTGTTTACCGGCGAGGAAAGCTCGGACGAGCGAGATGTCAATCTGCTCGCGGCCAGCGACTCGATAGTGCCTTAGCTACGGGAGAAGTCCCCGCCCCGCTGTGCGGGTCCTGGGGTGCTGAGAAAGGTGGGGAGTCCCCGTCGCGCTCGACCTTCGTCACCGAGGGGCGGAGGCAGGTTGTCGTTCGTGACCATCTATCGTACGATAATGGTCATGAAACAGACCACAAAGGTCTCCCCCTCGCGGCAGGACACCGTCCGCCCTCGGCGCCTCAGTGTGGCCGAAGCGAAGGCCAAGCTTTCGGAAGCGATCCGATCGGTTCGCAGCGGTCCCTCGATCATTCACAATCGCGGCCGCGATGTTGCCGTGCTGATTGACGTCGAGCAGTACGAGCAGCTCATCAAAGACCAGCAAGCCGCTCAGGCACAACGTCCCGCCCAGTCGTTCCTCGACCGCCTCGACCAGCTCAAGGGGCGTTTCGGAGGGGGCGCTGACGGATTCAAACCGGCCCGAACCCACTACCGGCCGCGGACCCCGTTTTCGAGCGGAACGCGATGAGCGAGGCCGGTTGGGTCATCGACACGGACGTCGTCTCGGAGTCGGCAAAGCCACGTCCTGATCCCGGCGTCATGGCCTGGTTCGCCGAGCTCACGGTCCTATCGATGAGCTCCGTCACGGTCTACGAGCTCGCGCGCGGCGTTGGGCGCCTGGCCCGCGGTCGTCGCCGGCAATTCTTGGAGGCGTGGCTGGCGGCCCTCTTGGAAGGAGCGGACATCCTCCCCTTCGCGCGCGAAGAAGCACTGATGGGCGCAAGAATCGAAACCGAGGCGCGTCGCCAAGGTCGAACCATCGATGGGCACGATCTGTTCATCCTCGCCACCGCGAGAGCTGGAGGACGCACCGTCGTGACGCGCAACCTCCAGCATTTCGTCGACTTCGGCGTTGCCGTCTACAATCCGTTCACGGGCGAGAGGAGCGCGTGATCCAGTCGCCATGCGCGGTAGACGCCGACCGCGTTGGCGAGCCACGCGCCGCGCTACCTCGGGCAATAGCCAACGAGCCGGCTCCGACGCATCGGAACCGGCTCGCTCTACTTACTCGGAGGCCGCCAAAACTCCCGCGGCACCCTCTACTTCACGCGCATCTCAGAACTCGGGATGCCCGTGCCCGCCGTGTCCACCGGGGGGCGCTTCCTTCTCTTTCGGCTTCTCGGCGACGAGCGCCTCGGTGGTGAGCATCAAGCCCGCCACGCTGGCCGCGTTCTGCAGCGCGGAGCGCACGACCTTCACCGGGTCGATGACGCCCTGCTCGAGCAGATCGCCATACTGGCCGGTCGCGGCGTTGTAGCCGTAGTTGCCCTTGCCCTCGCGCACCTTGTTGATGACGATCGAGCCCTCTTCGCCGGCGTTCTGCACGATCTGGCGGATCGGCTCCTCGATCGCGCGACGGATGATGGCGATGCCGAACTTCTGCTCTTCGGGAACCTCGAGCTTCTCGAGGGCCTTCTGAGCGCGGATGAGCGCGACGCCGCCGCCGGGAACGATGCCCTCTTCCACGGCTGCACGGGTCGCGTGCAGCGCGTCTTCGACGCGGGCCTTCTTCTCCTTCATCTCGGTCTCGGTGGCTGCACCGACCTTGACCACCGCGACGCCGCCGACGAGCTTGGCGAGACGCTCCTGGAGCTTCTCCTTGTCGTAGTCGGAGGTCGTGTTTTCGACCTGGGTACGGATCTCGGCGATACGCCCCTTGATCTTGTCCTTCTTGCCTTCGCCGCCGACGAGGGTGGTGTTGTCCTTGTCGATGGTGACGCGCTTGGCGCGGCCGAGGTCGGTCACGGTGACGTTCTCCAGCTTGAGCCCGAGCTCTTCGGCGATGACCTGACCACCGGTGAGGACGGCGATGTCCTTCAGCATCTCCTTGCGACGGTCGCCGAAGCCGGGGGCTTTGACGGCGGCGCACTGGAGCGTGCCACGGAGCTTGTTGACGACGAGCGTCGCCAACGCTTCGCCTTCGATGTCCTCGGCGATGATGAGCAGCGGCTTCTGCTGCCGCGCAATCGCCTCGAGCACGGGGAGAAGATCCTTCATGTTGGAGATCTTCTTCTCGGAGATGAGGATGAAGACGTCCTCGAGAGCGGCTTCCATGCGCTCGGGGTCCGTCACGAAGTACGGGGAGAGATAGCCGCGGTCGAACTGCATGCCTTCCACGACGTCGAGCGTCGTTTCCGAGCTCTTCGCCTCTTCGACCGTGATGACGCCTTCCTTGCCGACCTTCTCCATCGCTTCCGCGAGGAGCTTGCCGATGGTCTCGTCACCGTTGGCGCTGATGGTGCCGACCTGGGCGATCTCTTTGGGATCCTTGGTCTGCTTGGCGCTCTTCTTCAGCGCTTCGACCACGCACTCCACTGCCTTCTCGATGCCGCGCTTGATCTCCATCGGGTTGTGACCCGCGGCCACGAGCTTGGAACCCTCGCGGTAGATGGCCTGTGCGAGCACGGTGGCCGTGGTGGTGCCGTCACCGGCGACGTCGGACGTCTTGGAGGCGACTTCGCGCACCATCTGCGCGCCCATGTTTTCGAACTTGTTCTCGAGCTCGATCTCCTTGGCGACGGTGACGCCGTCCTTGGTGACCGTGGGCGAGCCGAAGCTCTTCTCGATGACGACGTTGCGGCCCTTGGGGCCGAGGGTGACTTTGACCGCATCGGCGAGCGCGTTGACGCCCGAAAGGATGAGGTTACGAGCTACTTCCGTGTAAACGATTTCCTTGGCTGCCATGATTGAGTCTCCTTAAATTCCGCTTATTTCTCGATCACGCCAAGGATGTCGTCCTCGCGCAAAATCAGGTGCTCTTCCCCGTCGATCTTCACTTCGGTGCCGGAGTACTTCCCGAAGAGAACGGTGTCGCCCGCCTTCACGTCGAGCTTCCGAACCGTACCGTCTTCGAGGACCTTGCCGTTGCCGACCGCGATGACTTTGCCTTCGATGGGCTTCTCTTTCGCGGTGTCGGGGATGATGATCCCACCCTTGCTCTTCTCTTCTTCCTTGACGCGCTTGATGATCACGCGGTCCTGCAGCGGTCGAATGGACATGATTTCACTCCTTCGGTTTTGGTGAGTGAGGGGCCCGAGGGGCCCCCCGACGCTCGGGTAAGGGGCAGGCTGAGCCTCCCTCCAGGGCACCCCGGGCCGTCCCGGCGCTCGCGCCCGAAGAGGGCGATCGAAGCCAGGGACTTCGTTGAAGATTGCGATTGTTAGCACTCACCAAGGGCGACTGCTAGCAAGCGCGAGCCGCAAGATAGGCCTGAAAGATCAGGTGTCAAGGCGGAATCACGGGCTGGCAGTGTCGAGGCCCGGTGGCCAACCGTGCAACGCCTGTTCAGCGATCCGACCCGCTTTGACCCCTGGCAGCCTTTGTCCTTCGGCCCGGAGCACCGTAATGGATAGGTAAGACCCCGAAGGAATGAGCTTCGACGGGGTTTTCCACAGGCCGACCGTGCGGCATGTGGCTCGCAAGGAGGTTCGCCATGAGCATCGCGTTGGCCAATAGCGTGGGAAGTTTTTTCCACGAAGCAATCGGAGAGGCCGTCCGCTCGCGTCAGGTGGAAGCGACCGAACAGGCAATGAGCTACCTCGTCGCGCTCCTCAGCGACTTCGCCCACCCCGACGAAGAGCGGGACGACAACTTCGACCGCCCACTGGCCTTTTTGCTCGACGAGGCGCTGCGGACGACGGGGGCGCAGCGTTTCCAGCGGCTGCGCACCCTCGGAGACAGCGTGCTTTACATCACTGGCTTCTTTGGCGATCACATCGAGAACCGGGGCGTCGACGTCGGATATGTCACGAGCGTCGGGGCAACCGCTTACCGAGGGGTCGCCTCCATGCTGCGTCGTCCCCCCGCCGACACCCCCGATGCGGCGAGCGGCAAACGACAAGATACCGACGACAACGTCTTCACGGAGTTGTCGCAGAAGTTCGACCGCTTCGTCGACGTTCTGACCACCGTCGCCGACGCCACCATCGCCCAGCAGGCGCGCGGCGAGCGCGGAGTCGTCATGTTGTACGAGCGCTGGCTCCGCTCGGGCTCGGCGACACTGGCCAAAGAGCTCGGAGCTCGAGGGATCATCCCTCACCGCGGCTCGGGCGGTGTTCACTGAGTACCAAGGCGTCTCGTCCGCCCCCTTCAGCGAAGAACTATCTCGAGCTGGCGGCCAGGGTTCAGCGAGGTATCGAGCGGTTCTATCGATTGGAACAGGCTCCAGCCGTCGCGCCGTTCCTCAAGATGACCCGTCGCGGCGAGCGCGAGGTGGTGCGCATCCGCCAAGCAGGCGACGGGGCGGTCGAGATCGAGGTTCGAACGCCGCCCATTTTTTCCGGGCGTCGTCTCGACGGGCTCTGCCAGCTCATCGAAGGCGTCAGCCACTTCGTCTATGTCGCCGACCGGGCCCGGCGGGATTTGCCTGCCACGCAGCTCGAGCTCGAGCTTCAGGCGGAAATCGACAAGTACATGCTGCTCGTGCTGAGCAAAGAGTCCTTCGACGCCAAGCTTGCGCGCCGCTTGCACACCCAGCTCTACGAGCGCGTTCATTTCGCTCACCCCGAGGGGACCGAGCTCGGCGACCGCTACCGCTTCGCCAACGATCTGGCAGCCCGCTTCGTGCGGCGGCTCGAAGTGATGTACGCGAAGAAGGGCCGGCGCGCAGAGCTCCGCGACGCGCTGTCGCGATTTTACGGCATGGGGCAGGCGGACAAGATTCAATACGCGCGCGCCGCTTAGCCCTATCGCCGACCCCTAGCGGGACTTGCGCGCGCGCTTGGTCGAACCCGACGCCGCGGAGCGACGAGGGGGCGACAAGGTGTTGACGCTTTCTTCGTCCGCGCGAGGGCGATGGGGGCCCTTTTCCTCCCCATAGCCACTGAAGATCTTGTCGCCAACGCGGAAATGCGGCTGGCCCCACGTCAGTGTCTCTTTGGTGTCGGGAAGCGACAGACAGATCGCGCGCATCTTCGTCAGTATCGGGTCGATCTTGGACATGGAGGCCTCGTGTACGCCTTTTTTCACCTTCATGTTTCTTGCGTCGAAAGCGAATGAAGGTCAGGATGGAAAAACGTACTAGGCGCGAGGGGGTGGGCACAATGCCCTACGTTTTGCAGGAACTGTCCGAGAGCGGCGAAACGACGACTCTGGGGGAACCGGTCCACGACATCATCGTGGCCAAGGTCATTGCTTCGCGCCGGGCTGTCCGCACGCAACGTTTGACGAGAGTGACCGATCTCGATACGGGCAAAGAGGTGGCGCGCTTCGATCCGACGGTGCCCGCACCCAAGGAATCGGTGCCCGCACCCAAGGAATCCGTGACGAGAATGCGCGCCGATGCGGCTCGGGCGAAGACCGAGTCCGACTCCGGGATCTCCATCAAGAAGAGCGGCTAGCACACGGGCGTCGCGGTCCCGCGCGCCTCGCTAAAGCGATATCGGCTTTCCGAAGGAGCGCAGCAGCGCGCGCTCACCGACGTGGCGTCCATTTTCCCAAGCTTCGGCGTGAAGGGACACGATGCCGACGTCGGGACAATACGTCGTCGTCACTCGCCGCAACGGTTCGCTGCCCGTGCCACGCTGCTCTTCGACGGTGTCGAGACAGCCGACGAACTTTCCGGCCGGCACGTCGACGATGCGATCGATGGCGCCGACTCGCACGACCGCGCCACCTTCGCCTGGCCACTCCGCGCCGGCGGCGAGAGGTGCTCGAAGGAGATAGCTTCCGGTCTCGGTGCGCGTGATCCCTTCGGGGCGCACTTCGACCACGCGCGAGCGCTGGCCGGTGACGAGTGAGAAACGCGCGCCCGCCAGCGCGCGGGCACGGGTGACGAAGATGCCTTTGTTGCCGGTGTCGTCCTCCTCCGCGTCGTAGGCCCACTGGTTGCCATCGACGAGCGGGAAAAACCGCGACACCGCCGACTCGGGTGCCTTTACGCCCGCGGGTTCTGGCCGAAGAGCCGCCTTCGGCGCGCCGCAACCGACGAATCCGGCGCATGCGATGACGAGCACCCCCCGGGCAGCGGCAGCGTACATCCTAGTGCTTGTGAAGGTAGAACCACGCCACCAGAAAGACGAGCAGAGCGAACGTCAGGCCCAGCAAATAGAGCTGTGCGGGGTCAGGCTCGATGCGACGGCGCAGCTCGAGCGCGGCTTTGCGCACCGCGGGATCGGCGGTCCGTTCGGCGAGCGCCGGCGCGCCGGTCCGCACGGTGTAGTAGTCGCCCGATTCGAAGGCCTCGACCAAGCGCCTGAGGTCGGGGTCATCGGGAAAGGAGCGGGTAAATTCGGCCATCCACCGCTCCTAGGCCCCCCACCGGTGCGTCGGGGGGCGCTACTCAGGCAGCTTTCTCGTCGGGGTTCGGCGCGGTGGCCGCGGGGCGGACGCCGATTTCTTCTTCGAAACGCGTGTTGCGCTCCACCTGCCACGCTGCCTTCTCCGAATCCTTGCGGAAGATGTGGATGGCATCGTAGGGGCAGTCGAGCTCGCAGAGCGTGCAGCCGACGCACTTTTTTTCGAGCAGGACCGCGATTTCCCAGCCGGCCCCCTTGTCGTGGGGTCCCGCACCGGGCGTCTTGCCCATGACCAGGGCATCGAACGGACACGCCCAGACGCACCACTCGCAGCCGACGCAGGATTGCAAGTCGACGTAAGCGATGGGGCGCGCGTTGGCCTTCAACATCTCGCAGAGGGTGCCCTCGTGGTCGTAGATGGCTTCGTCGGGGCAAACGACGCCGCAGGCGCCGCAATCGATGCAGAGCTCCGGATCAATGACGTGCAGCAGCTTGCGCTCGCCGGTGATGGCATCGGTCGGGCAGCGTTTGATGCAAGCCGTGCATCCGGTGC
The DNA here is from genome assembly GCA_035318465.1 of Polyangiaceae bacterium. Lineage (GTDB taxonomy): Bacteria > Myxococcota_A > Polyangia > Polyangiales > Polyangiaceae > DASWDH01. The sequence goes on along the minus strand of DATHES010000078.1, from coordinate 24,949 downwards.
AGTTCTCGGTGATGATGTAGGGCATGGGTGCGGTTCCTGGCCGGGCGTCTCGGGTTTTTAGAGCCCGCTCCCCTCGAGGTCAAGGCTAGCACGATGCCAACCGGCCGCGCCCTTCTGCTGGCCGCTACCGCGGCGGCCCTGGCTCTTACTTTGCGGTCGCTTTTGGGGTCGCCGGTCCCTTTGTGGCTGTCGCTCGGGGCCCTTGGCGCCTACGCCGGGGTCATTACTTGGGGCGTCTTGGATCCATCGCTCGAGATGTTCGCCGATGTCCTCTGGCGAGGCCCCGACGGGGCGCACGGGGTGGCGCTCACCTTCGATGATGGCCCCCACCCGCGCTTCACCCGCACGGTGCTGGACGCACTCGACGCCGCCGGCGCGCGCGCCACGTTCTTCGTCATCGGCGAGAAGGGGAAGCGCCACCCAGAGCTGTTGCGCGAGCTGGTGGCGCGCGGCCACCTGGTCGGCGTCCACGGTGACCGGCACGATCGCCTGCTCGCGCTGCGATCATCCGCCCGCGTGCGCGCCGACCTCATGCGCGCGGTCGAGTTTCTCGCCACCACGACCGGCGAGCGGCCGCGCCTTTACCGGCCCGCCGTCGGTCAAACCAATCCGCGCATCGCGCGCATCGCCCGAGAGCTCGGGCTCGTCATCGTGGGCTGGTCGGTGCGTGGGCGCGACGGCGTTCGAGCCGAGGCCGGTCGGGTCGTCGAACGGGTGGTGCCGCGGCTGCGCGATGGCGCGATCGTGCTGTTGCACGACGCGGCCGAGCGGGACGACCATGAGCCCGCGGCAGGCACGGCGCTTCCGCGCATCCTCGCGGCCATGCGCGAGCGTGGTCTCGAGCCGGTTCGGCTCGACGCCTGGTTGGGATAGCACTCCGCTGTCAGTTCTTCGCCATACCAGATCACGATCGGCCGATTCAGCGAGGCGGCCACGTAAAATGCGGCGAGGCCGCCGCCAAGGGGCCCGGATGGCCACGGCCGCCAGGTGCTCGCCTTGCTGGTTTCGTTGAAGGGGCATTGCGCCTGTTCGGTCAGGCGGCTCCGTGGGCGTATGCCTGCTCCGATGATCGATCTGGCAGCGAGAATCTGACAGCGTCGTGCTAGTGGCGGGCGGTTCGGGTCAGTCCCGCGAATAGATGGACTTCGGTGGCTTCGGTGACGTAACGGCCTTCGGCGATTTGGAGCGCGCCTTGGGCGCAGATGCGGCGCTGGGGCGAGCGGACGTGGCCGTTTCGGGCTTGGCTTCGAGGTCCACGGCGGGGGCAATGGCTTCTGCGACGGGCCGCGGCGGCGCAGCGACGGGGGCAGGCGGAACCGGTTCCGCGACCGCGGCGGCCCTGCCGACGCTCCCCGTGCCGGCCGACCGCAGGGCCAGCGTCCCTATGGCGATGGCGACGACAAGAGAAGCCGTGGAAGCACCCAGGACCCAGCGGCGCCGGCTGGCCATCGGGACGCGCAGCTCCATCGTCGCTGCGGAGCCCGCTGGCGTCGTTCGGGAGATACGCGCCGAATCCGGGGCGAACATTTCGGGCCCGACCCCATGCAAGGACGCCGTCGTCAAACGCGGCGGGGGGAGATTGACGCGCAGGGCATTGGAGAGCTCGCGCACGGCCTCCGACGCCGTGGCGAACCTGGCGCTGGGCGCCACCGCGGTCGCCTTGCGAAACCAAGCATCGAACGCCGGCGACAGTGGCACGCCGGCGACGCGCATGGCCCTGGCACTGGGCGCCTCGATCGGCCCCTTCATGGCGATGAGGGCAAACGCAAAGACGTTCTCGTCGCGCGAAAGCTCTTCGTGCCAAAAGTCGGTCCCAACGAGCAGCGTATAGGCGAGAAGACCGAGCGCGTAGATGTCGGCAGCAGGCGTGACATCGGCTCCCGGCTGAAACTGTTCGGGCGCCATATAGAGCGGCGTACCGACGCTCGTGGTGGCCTGGCTGGTACCCTTGACCGAGGTGGCGAACTTGGCAATCCCGAAGTCGAGCACTTTGATCTGCGGAGGACCGTCGTCGCGCTCGCAGAGGAAGATGTTCTCCGGTTTCAGATCGCGATGGACGATCGACGCCTTGTGGGTGCGATCGAGCGCGAGCGAGGTCTGGAACAGGCAGGTCACGACGTCGTTCGGTGCCAGCCGCACCACGCGCTTGAGCATCCTGGCCAGCTCTTCACCGCGCAAAAGCTCCATCACCAAGAAGGGCATCCGGGTGGCATCGTCGACACCGGCGTCGAAGACGTCGACGATGTAGTCGCTATCGATTTGCGCGGCGACCCGCGCCTCGCGCTTGAAGCGCTCGCGAAAGTCGGCGCTATCGACAAAGTGCGCGTGCATCACCTTGAGAGCGCGGCGGCGCTCCGTTTCGAGGTGGATGACCTCGTAGACCGCGCCCATTCCGCCCGAGCCAATGCAACGAACCACCTCATAGCGGTTCGCAAAGATCTGGCCAGTGGCAAGACTAGTGGACATACAACATAAGCTTTCCACGAGCGACCGGGCCCGTCGATGTATGAAGCAGCTGGGGCTGTGCGAAGCTCGCTTACAGCTGTGTCAATCCCAGCGTAAAGGTGCAAACCGAGCCGAAGTAACCATCGACGACGATGTAGTACGTGGTATTCGCTACGCCGGCAAAAGTGACGAACTCGGGGGCTTGGTTCGAATTCGCGCTGTAAGAAACAGGGCTAAGGCAAGTGCCACCACAATCGGCGCCGGAGAGAACGAAAAGATCGCAGTCCGCGGAAAGCCCCGTGATCGATGCCCGGTAATTGGCACTGACGGTGGGCGTGAAAATCCACGCCGCTTCCGGCCCCGTCTCGCCGACAGAAGAGCAATCATAGATCGGCACCTTGTTGGCGGTGACGTTGGGAGCTGCGGACGCGGTGTTGTTGGTAGCGCTGACGTTCTGGCCGGGTTCGATGGGCTTGACGGGCCAGCACCCGTCGAACGTCGAGCATTGCACCGACAGCGAGTAGTTCCTCGGCACGTTGGGAGGCATGTTGGGACCATCGACGACGAGGTAGTAGTCCTGTCCGGCTTGGGCCGTGAACCCGAGCGCCTCCGCGCCGGAGGTGTTGGCGGCGTCGCCAGAGGCGCCGCACGAAGCCGCGGCCACGCATTGCGCGCCGGAGGGAACGCCGATCTCGAACAGGCCGAGGTTCCCGCTCAGCCCGTAGATCTCGGCGTAGACGCGCTGGTTGCTCGCGCCGGTAAACCGATAGGCATACTCACTGCCGCCATAGATACCACCGGAGCAGCTGTAGGAGCTGATTCGCGAGGTCGACCCCGCCGCGCCACTGTTCTGCCCCGTGACGACGGTGTCGCAGCCGATGGGCACGGCGTCGCGGCACTTGCCCCCGCAGCTCGGGTGCCCGAGGCAATCGGAATCGAGACAGTCGGGTCGGGTATCGCCGTCGTCGTCGAGGCCGTTGGTGCAGACCTCGGGGGTATTGACGACACAGACGTTGCCGACTTGGTGATACCCGACGTCGCATCCGGTCACGACGCAGCTGCCGCTCGTGCACGTCGCGGTTCCATGCGGTTCGCACGGAGCGCACGACGTACCGGTGCATCCGTAGTCCGGATCGCTAACCGCCACGCATACGCCGCAAAACTTGGTGCCGGGCCCGCAGGGTGACCCGTCGGTCGTGTCGGCGGCGCCGTCCGAGCTTGCATCGGGCGGCGCATCGGCGGAGGCGTCACCCGCGTCGACCGGGGAGCCTGCCGCACCGGCGGAGCCCCCCGTGCTCGTCGATCCGCCGGTGCCCCAGCTGCCCGCGGCTCCCGCGCTCCCCGACGTGCCACCGCTGCCGGTCGAGCCTGACGCGCCCGCGCTGCCGGAGAGGCCAGCGCTACCGCCCGTGCCAGCCGCACCACCGCTCGTACCGGCGGATCCACCGCCGCTCGCGCCGCCAACGCCGCTCCCACTCGAGCCGCCGGCGCCGCTGCTGCCACTCGTACCCGCGGCGCCGCCGGTGCCTGCGCTACCTGCCGACCCGCTGCGACCCGCCGTGCCCGCGCTTCCCGCGATGCCCCCCGTTTCGCCACCTTTGCCGCCGTCCGTTCCCGGTCCGCCCCCCGTCCCGGCCGCGCCGCCGGTGGGGACGCCTCCCGTTTCGCTGCCGCCCGCGCCCCCGGGGCCCGCGCCTGCGCCGCCCGTCAGCGTCGATCCACCTCGTCCAAAACCTGGATCGAGGTCGTAATCTTGATCGACGCCGACGATCGCGGTGCATCCGCCGACCACGCCCATCGTGACGATCGCCGGCAGCCATCGGTGAAAGCGCTGTTTCACCATGTTCGCTGGAGTCCGACGACGACGCCCCCGCTGCGATCGGCGACGAGGGGCGCCCATGAGCGTGCTGCTGCCGCCGACTTGGGCTCGGTAAGATACAGCACCGCAGCCGTCGCCAGGCCGGCGATGCCGATGCCGAACCCGATCGTGCTCACGAAGCCCAGACTCTTGGCGCTGTCGGCCGCTTCCTTGCCCGCTGCGTTGCAGCGCGTACCCTCGCAGTTGTCTTCAATCGTCCCCTTCTTGCCGAGCACGAGCGCGCCCGTGATCGAGCCGACGACGAGACCCATCGCACCGAGACCACCGGCGCCGGAGATCCAGATCTTGCGGGATGCCGACGACCCTCCTGCGTCGGCTTCTTCGGATCTCGGCGCGCCGGTCGGCAGGGCTGCGGGCGGCGGCGCGAGCGGCGCGAGCGGCGCTGCGGGCGACGCTTTGGCGCTGTGTTGCGGTCCGATTTTGAGCTCGATTTCCTTTCGTTCGGCCTTATCCACCGAGACGCGCGTCACGACGCTCACGGCGCCGGGCGCCTGGGTGGTGACGACGTGCTCGCCTGGGTTCACCGGCAAAGGGACGCCGAGCGCCGGCAAGTTGAAGAGCATGTCATCCCATTTCACGGTGGTGCCCGCGGGAGCGTCGCGCAAAACGAGCGTGACGTACGGAACCTGCGGCGAGAGCGCGGCCTTCTGGGCGGCCGAAACCTTCTCACGGCCGGATTGCGACGCTTTTTGAGCAGGCGAAAGGCGCGTGAAGAGCCGAAGGTATTCGTCGTAGTGCGCCACCGCTGACGCGATCATGCCCCCTTTCGCCTCGCATTCGGCGAGCGTGAAGAGCGTCCCCATGCGCGGGTCGAGCCGCTGACTCTCTTTGAGCGTGGGACAAGCCACCTCGAAGTGCCCTGCTTCCATCTCGGAGAGCCCCTTGTTGAAGAGCGCTTCCGCGGCTGCGTCTTCTTGGGCGAAGGCCGACTCCGCGAGAAGCATGGCGCTCACCGCGACGCATGCCCCCAGGGTTTTTCCCTGCCAATGCATCAACCTCCAACTTATCACTCCCGAAAGCGCACATGCTATCGAGAAGGCGATCTTGCGCGCTGCAATGCAGACAACGTCGACGCACGGCTACGCCGAGCGCCGCATCAGCGCATACAGTCCCTGCGCATGTAAGCGGCGCGCTGCTTGAGTTGCCAACTGACCGTCTCCTCGGCCGGTTGCCGCCGGCCATCCCCCGTGCCAGCTGCTGGAGTCGATGCTGCTCGTACGAATCCTCGACATCTATACGATGGTGATCCTGGCGGGAGTCATTCTGTCCTGGACCGGGCTGCCCGACGACAATCCGCTGGTCCGCATCGTGAGGGCGCTCACCGAGCCGGTGCTCGCGCCCATCCGGCGCATTCTGCCGACCATGGGGGGCATCGATTTTTCGCCCATGGTGCTCCTCGTTGTCATCAGTTTGCTGCGCCGCTTTCTGCCTCACTGAGCGTTGCAACAGCGTCAACGCAGCGTCGTCATCTCCACGACCGTTCCGAAGGGTGGCTTGCGACGCGAGCGACGCGGCACGACCCAGAGGACGTCGAGGCACCTGGCCTCGCGCGAGCGCGGGAGCATTCCCTCGAGGTCGGTCAGGTAGACGACCGAAAAACGCTCGAGCTTGCGGTGGGACTCGTCGATGAGGCGCGCGAGCGCCGGCACGAAGCTCGTTCCGCCGCGTCCGCGGATGGTCACGCGCTCCGTCAAGAGCTCGGCCGGCGTGACCACTTCGTCCGAGGTGACCTCGGCGTCCGCTTGCATGAGACGCACCTCTTCGATCCCCTCGGCGGCGGCTGCCGCCGCGACCGCGCCGAGGAAACGCGCGATCACCGTCTCCTCGATCGAACCCGATGTATCGACGATGGCAACGAGCTGGCCCGCGAGCACGACTTTGCGTCCGGGCATGCTGACGCATTCGGGCCAAGCGCCTTGCTGGTGGGCGAGCGCGCTCATGCGGCGCGACGGCCTCAGCCAGGTGCGATCGGTGCGCGTCAGATTGGAAACCGAGCGCTGCAGGATGACCGTCCAGTTGGGTGGCGGCTCGATGGTGGCGCGGATCATTTCGTCGATCCAGGCGGGGACGTCGCCCCACGTCTTTCCTCCGGACGCGCGTTCTTCCTGCATCGCGGTGGCGAGCCGCATTCTCCAGGCAAGCGCGCGCGCCTGGTCGTCGACGTTCGACGGCAGGGGGGCGGAACTGAGGGCGCCGCTCGCTTCGGGGGGCGGCGGGTCGGAAGTGGGAAGATCACAGAGGTCGCACCAGTCGTCGCCGGGTCGAGCGGTTTCGGGAAGGAGGGGAAAGATCTGCTCGGCGCTCGAGCCGGGGGGCAAGTCGTCGGGAGGCGGGGGCAAGCCGAGCGGAAGCCCGGAACCACGCACCAGCGGGTCGATGGCGAGATCGTGGGCCAGGTTCCAGCGCCCTGGCTCGCGGTCGCCGCGGCGCACGAAGCCGCCCAGCGCGGCATGCAGAGCGACGTGCGCGAGGCGAGCGCAGAGACTCGGAAACGGCGTTCTCAGCACGACCAGCGGGTTGACGGCGAGCCGATCGTCCGAAAAAAGCCGCATGGCCCGAACGTCCTGGCGCGGCTCGACGAGCAGCGCGCGCGCCAGCACGCCGAAAAACGGCTTTTCCTTGAGCAGCCATACCCGCGCCGCGGCGATCTTGTCGAGGGCACCGGCGCTGGCCGCGGCCGGATCGCCGAGCAGGTCAGCCTTCCCGGACATAGCGACCGAGTCGAAGAACGTCGACCAGCGTGGAAGCGCCGCTCGTGCGAAGGGCGGCTTCGAACGCCGCGAGCGCGGGAGAAGGGTCCTTGCGCGTCAGGGCCGCGTCGACGACCCAAACGGCGACCTCTTTGGAGACGGTACCCAGTGCCACCACCACCTTTCCACTGAGCTCGCCATCCGCGCGCGAGCCGGATGCGAGCCGCGCGAGACAGCTTGCCCCGAGAAAGTAGATGAGCTCGGGGTCGCGCGGTACGACCGCCTCACCGCGCGCCACCTGCTCGAGGGTGGGCGCTTCGAGCGCCCGCTGCGCAAAGGCGGCGAACTCGGCACCGGCGCGGTCGCCCACGCAACCGGCCGCGATGGCCGGCCAGAGCCTGGCGGTGGTAGCAGCGATGGCATCGGCCAACATGTGCCAGGCGCGCGGCGTGGGGTAAGCGGGGGTGGCATCGCTCGGCGCCACTTCGCAGAGGCGATCGGGGCGAGCCCGCACGAAGGCGAGGACCAGCGGGTGAACGCCCGCTGCGCTCGCCCAGGCGAGCCACGCCTCGGCATTGGGCTCGAGGGCAACGTGCACCATCCGGTTGGCGAGCGCGGTCGCCATCGGGCGCACCAGCGCGCGGTCCTCCACGCGGTTGCCGGCGGCGACGACACGCGAGCCGGCTGGCAGCTCGTAGTCACCGAGCCGCCGATCGAGGATGAGCGAATAGAAGGCCTTTTGCACGTCGGGGATCGCGCTGTTGAGCTCGTCGACGAAGAGCAAGAACGAACCGGACTTGAGGATGGCGCTGGGCGGGCAGAATTCGGTGGCGAACCGCTCCGGCGCAAGCTCGCGGATGCGGGGAACGCCGATGAGGTCTTCGGGCGCGAGCTGCGTGCCGAGCAGCACGACGCAGGGGAGGCCCAGTCGCTCGGCAGCCGTGCGCACGAGCGCACTCTTGCCGATTCCCGGCGGTCCCCATACGAAAGCGGTGCGCTGGGCGGGGAGAGTAGCAATGAGCTCCAGCAACTCGGGGGGCGAAAGGGCGAGCATCGCCGCACATCCTAGCTCACCCGTGGCATCCGCCAGCGGGGGCTCGCCCTATCTATCTTCCGACTGCGGGACGTTTGAGATCGAGCCCGCCGGGCAATGCGTAGCTTCCGTAGGGCCCTACACCGAACACGACGATGCCGACGGCCTTGTCGGCGGTAACGGTGTGGACCCGATCGCCCGCCGTGACGGGCACGCGCGCCACGGACATGCCGCTCGCCCCGACGGCGAGGAACTTCTCGCGAGCAACCGCCTGAGCGTCGACGTAAACGGCGGTTCCGGTCGGCGCGATGATGCTCAGGAAATTGGTCGTGAAAAGGGGTGAGACGAGAAAGGTGTAGCTCGTTCGGTATTGTGCGACGGGCGTGACGGTCAGCTGGTTCGGACTGCCGACGGTTTCCGACATGCGGGAATTCGTGCTTCGGCCGGTCAGGTATTGGGTGACGGCGAAAGGCGTCGTCGACGAGATGCGCAGGTCGGTCGTCATTTCCGGGATTTCGAACGGCGGTTCCCCACGACGCAGCGTGACGGCACTGAGCACCTTGGGCTCGAAGGTGATGGCCGTCCCATCGGTGATCGGTTGGATACGAATCTTCTGCCCGACGGCCGTCCCCGCGTCGGCGGTGGAACCCGTGGCGAGCACGGGGACGACGTAATCCTTGCCCAGCGCTTCGACCGGAAGAACGGAGTCCTCGATGTGACCGCAGCGCGAATCGTCGTCGAAGATGTTGACGCAACCGGCGCCGCTCAGCACTTGCACGGGCTTGCCGTCTTTGGTCTTGATCTCGGTTCCCGAAAAGGTGTCCGAGTCGGCGGTGCCCGTCGTGAAGAGCTGCGCGACTTGGTAGGCGCCCATGGTGAAGGTCATCGCATTGTCGGCGTTGGGGCGGGGGAAATCCGGGCCGCTCAGGATGCCCTGATTGGGACGCAGCGTGACGGTCACCTCGGTGTTGGCTTGCGGGGAGGTGATGGCGATGAAATCGCCCATGTTGAGCCTACCCGTCGTCGGGCCCGGAAGCGTCGCGGAGTCCTTGTGCCGCGCGTGAAACCCAGCGACGACGTACTTGGAAGAAAGGGCGTGCACCGGCAAGAGCAGCGAGCCGTCGTTCGAATAGGAGAAGCAGTTGGCGCTCTCCCCCGCGATCGACGGACAGGTGCGCGTGTCGGGGATCCCGTTTTCGAGGGAGTTGAATTGGTAGACGATGATCGGCCGGTCCGAAAGCACGCGATAGGCGCCATTGGCTTTCTTGACGCTCTGGGCAGGGCTGCCGGGCTGGTAGGGCGCTTCCCAGTCGGGTCCCTTGAGATCGAAAACCCAGTCGAGGGGCACGATGCGCGATTCGCTCGGCATGAGCGTGTGCGACTGCTCGACGATGGGACCGCTGATCTTCACCGATGCCGACGCGGTGGTCGAAACATTGCCGACAATGATGCCGAAACGAAAACCGCCGGGGGTCCCGGCATCCCCGGCGCGAGCGCGGTCGGTCCAGACGCTGCTGGCAGTCACAGTGGGCCAGAACTCGCAGCCCTGGTACCCCATGCCGAGCGAGACCGGCGAGCATTCGCCGTGACAGCCGTCGGCGTCGCAGGACATGCCGACACCCTCGCAGGCGAATTTGTCTTCGGTCGTCCCCGACGCGTTGCAGACCGTTGCCACATTGGAAACGCAGCTGGCGGCATTGGGGATGCAGCTCACGCATCCGAGACCGTCCTTGCATTCCGAGTCGCAGGTGGTGACGCTCGAAAAGCCCCCCTGGCCGTCGCACACCTTGGCGACGTTGTCGTCGCAGACCGTTTGCCCATAGGCGCAGACCGGCACGCCCGCGTCCTGCGTCGGAGGCGCTCCACCACCCGTGCCTGTGGTGCCCGTTGTGCCTGGCGCCGCCGCCTCGTTAGCCGCGCAAGCGCCTAACAATACGGTGAAGACCAAGCAATAAGGGCAGCTTCTTTCAAGCATGGCGGTAAACCGGCCGTACGACCGACGCCGCATAGGACGACAAAGTGGATCCTGCCACGTTTGGCCTCCGGAGGCGATAACTTGGACGTACCCTGTCGCCTGACGCTGGGACCCGGGCGGCGCGTGAGGTGGGCCCAAGGCCTACAGCCCGAGGCTCACGTCAGGCAAGATGGCGGAAGGATTGGCGAGTCCCCTTGACCGCCGTTCCGAGGCGGTACACTGCAACGGCGCTGCCCCCATGCTCGATCCGGCTTCGATTGAAAAGCTCGCCGAGTCTCCCGAGCTCAATGATCCGCTCCTCAACGTCGCGCTCGCGGAGGAAGGGGGCGCCAGCGTTCTGCTCGCCCTGGTCAGCTGCCCATTGCTCGGGGCGCAGGCGATCGACGTCATTGCCGAGCGCCTCATGCGGGAGGTCGAGACCCTGGAGGCCAGCGAGGAAGGGTCGGATGGGGCACCGACCTTGGAGCTCGAAAGGAAGATCATCGGCCATCCCAATGCGCCGCCCGCGGTACGCGACGCCACGCTCGCCAAGCACGGCGACGAGGCGTTTTTCGTGCTTTCCGGGGGTGCTCACCCGGAGGCGACCCATCGCGCTCTCGCCGCCCTGGCCACCTGGCCCGGCGCTTCGCCGCTCCACGATCGTCCCTGGCTGCCATCGCTGGTGGCGGCGGCCAGCCACCCTTCCCTGCTCGCCAATTGGGCCGAGGGCAGCGAGCTACTGCGCGAGGCGGCGGCGCTTCTTTCCAGCGACGCCGCACTGCTGGAACGACTCTCGCGCGATCCATCGCGCCGGGTGCGGCGCGCCGTCGCCGGTAACGCGAGCGCGGGAGAGATCCGATCACGACTCGCCGACCGCGATGCCGCCGCCGAGGTCCGGGCACGGGCACGGCGAGCGACAGGTGTGCGCGCGGACGAGATCGGCTTTGCGGCGTGTCTGCGCGCCATGCAGGCGGGGGGCACGCTGGCCGGCGACGTGCGGCGCGCGCTGCTCGACGCTGGTTCGGCGCTCGACGAGGAAGGTGCATTTCTCGGTGCCGGGCATTTGGATCAAGAAGAGCTGCATACGCTGGTGGCCCAAGCCACGGGACCGGACCAAGACCCGCTCGACGCGCGTGGGGCCGGCGTCGGGGTGGGACTCGCCCTGCGGCGAGCAGCGGTGTTTGGCCAAGCCGACGATGGCCATGACACGCCGCTCAGCAACGACATCGTGCACCTCGTGACCCGCCAGAGCAGCGTGGAGACCCGCCTGACCGGCAAAGCGCGCGTCGCCCTGTGGATCGTGCAATGCCTTTCGCGCTCGCGCCTCATCAGCGCGAGCGATCTTCACCTGATTGCGCCGGGAGCCCTGGCCGGCGATCGCATGGTCTTGCACCGCTGGGCGGCGAGTAGCTCGGCATCGGCGTGCCTCGAAGCGCTGCTCGAACCGACGTCGCCGGTGCCCACCTCGGTGGTCGAGCTGTCATGGCGTAACCCTGCCGTCTCCGACGAGGCCATCGTCGCTCTCTGTCGCCGCGTGGCACCGAGCGCGCGTTCCGACCGCGAGTTGCCCGAGGACGAGCTCGACCTTGCTCCCTTGGCCCGTCCACTCCCGGTCCTCGAGCGCGCCGTGCTCGCCGCCATCGCGCGGGTGCCGGTATCTCCTCGCGCCGCGCTGGCGGCCATCGCTCTCGAGCCGCGTCGGTGCCGGTACGTACTTTCGGCGATGCCGACTTGGAAAGGGCCGCTCACCGGCGCGCGACTGGCTCGGGTGCTTCGCTCCCATGCGGGGGCACTCTCGGCAGCGGCGCGCCCTCCGTCGGGAGCGGCGCCGCCGAGCGGCCCGCGGCCGGCCTCCATCGCGCGCTGGACCGAACGGAAGCTCATCGAGGTCGAGGCAGCGATCGCCATCGCCGTCGGCGATCTGACAGTCGTGGAGCTGGTTCGCCGCCTGCAGGTTGGCTCGATCCGGATCCAAGACGGGCTTGCAATGGCAGCTGGCATCGAGGCCCGGGCCGCCGTCGATGAGCTGGCGACGTTCGCACCTCTGCTCGATTTTGCAGCCGCACGCCGGGCCAAGGATGCCGCTGCGCTCGCGCTCTGGATGTTGCTCGAGAACCTGGATCGGGTTCGTCCGGCGTCGTTGATCGGCTCGGCCATCGATGGGCTCACCGTCTCGGGTTCGGTGGTGGCGCCGGCCGTTTGCGAAGCCCTGGCCACCCTCGAGCGGCGCTCGCCAGGCCGCCTCGAGACGGTCCACGCGCAGTCGCCGCGAGGTCGAGCCACCATCGCCAGCGCCATCGCGCGCGCGTACCGGGCGTTTGGTGGGATGCGCGACGAGACCTGAGGCGCCGCGAGCACAAACCACCACATTGGATAGCGCCTCTACCCTTGTTTCCTCGTCCCGCTCGTTGCATCTCTAGAAGACCTGTGTTGCTCTGCAAAAGCGCGCCTTGAGGAAGAAAACTCTCATGCCGTACACCGCTCGCCGGAGCGCGGGGGGTCGCGCTGCGATCGCTTGCATCGGTGGCTCGTTGGCGATTTCGATGGCGGTGGGTTGTTCGGCTTCGAGCGACGGGGGTAACCCAGACGACGGCGCTGACGTCGCTGACTCCGACGGTGGCGACGCTGACGGCGCATTCATCGACACCGGCGGCAGACGCGACGCGACTTCCGACGCCCCGCTCTTGCCGTGGAAAGCAGTGCCGGTCGAGGGCACCTTGTGTCGCGACGGAACGCCGACCGGGTACGGTATCAACGTCAATCCGAGCTCGCGCAACCTCATCATTTTCCTGGAAGGGGGCGGCGCCTGCTTCAATACGCTCTCGTGCCGCCAAAATCGGCACGCGTGGCCACCCAGCGAAACCAACCTCGGCATGTCGGTGACGGGAAATTGGATCATGAGCCGATCCAGCGACAACAGCCCCTTCAAGGACTGGAACCTCGTTTACATCCCCTACTGCTCGGGTGATGTTCACACCGGCTCTTCGATGTCGGGGTACCTGGGTCAGCCTCAAATCGGGTTCATCAACTACAAGAAAGATCTGGCCGAGGTCGTGGCTCGGTTTCCCAATCTCGATCGGGTCGTCTTGGCGGGTTCGAGCGCGGGAGGCTTTGGTGTTGCCTGGAACTGGATGTGGACGCAGGAGGCTTTTGGTTCGGTCCCCGTCTACGCGCTCGACGATTCGGGTCCCCCCATGGGGCCAGACTATCTGGCGGAATGCCAGCAGCAGCGCTACGGGGTCCTTTGGGGATGGGCGGGCAATGTCCATTCCGCGTGCACGGCCTGCGACGTTGCGTCGGGGAACGTGGTCCGCCCGCTGCTCGACGCGACGTTCACGACGAATACACAGACCCGCTTTGGGCTCTTGAGTTACGACGAAGACGGCACTATCAAGACGTTCTTCGCCTACGGAACCGACAATTGCTCCAATTGGGATACCATGATGCTGCCTGACTATCCTGCCGGTAAGTACCCCTTGGGACTTGCCGAGCTGCGACAGGCTTGGTCCGGCTATCCGCAAGTCGCGATGTACGTCGTGACCGGCGGCGGTCACACGTTTCTCGGCGATGACATCGCGTCGGTGAAAACGGGCCCTTCGATTCCCATGCTGGAGTGGATCACGAAGCTCATCGACAAGGCTGACGGCTGGACCAACGTCGCGCCCTGAGCGCGCCGAAGCACCCCCTCTCAATGGACGTCCGAATCCACGCTCACCCGAGCACGGAATCGGTCACGACGGAACGGAGTTGCCATCGCCATGGCTCGCCCCCAACTCGCCTCTCGTCTTGCCCTCGGAATCAGCGCCATCGTCGCGATTGGAGGGCTTCCCCGTGCCGCCCACGCCGGCGGCTTCGACACGCCCATCCTCTACAGCGCGCGCCACATGGGCATGGGGGGCACCGCGATTGGTTACGTGAATGACCCCTCAGCCCTCTTCCACAACCCGGCTGGGCTGGGCGGCATCCGCGGGCTCGAGATCATGGCCAATATTTCGCCGCTCACGGGGTCGATTACGAGCAGCCCCGGTAGTGGTCCCGACTCGACGCCCAATCCTGACATGACGTATCGATCGCGAACCACCGAGCCGGCCATTTCGCCGCTCTTCCTGGTCGGCGCGGCCTATCGCATCTCCGACCCGGTGACGTTCGGGGTGGGGGTCTACCCCGTCGCGGCCGCGGCAGGCGAATACAGGATGACCGACATTCGAGGAAACCCGTATATCGACAAGACGCGGCTCGTGTTCCTCGAAGTTTCTCCGGGGGTAAGCGTCGAGCTCATGAAGGGGCTTTACCTGGGCGCGGGGTACCGCGCGACGATCGTCACGCTGGAGCGCGTGAAGGGCAACGTCGACAATCCGCTCGAGTTCAACTTCGAAGTGAAAGGGGTCGACGCGACCGGCGTGCGCGTTGGTCTGCAATACCACCCGACCGACAGCTTCTCGGTGGGCCTCGTCTACCGCCATCGTATCGAGCCGACGCTCAAAGCCGACAAGGTTCGCGCCGGCAACAATCTCGTCGATGGGCAGACGTCGCTCGTCCTGCCGTCCAAGCTGGGGGTGGGCGCGAGCGGCAAGTTGGACCGTCTCCACGGCGCGCTCGACCTCGAATATGGGTTCTACAGCCAGAGCAGCCAGACACTCTTGTCGGGCTACAACCCGGTGCTCAACAGGACCGAGCAAGTGGTCAACTACTTCGAGTGGCAAAACGGGATCACGACCCGCGTCGGGCTCGAATACCTCCTCTGCGCCGAGAGTCAGTTCGCCACGCGCGTGGGTTACGTGTTCGACGGCAAAGTGGGAAACAAAGCGTATCCCACCGCCTTCGGAACGCCTCCCGCGCCGAGCCACAGCTTCACGGCGGGCCTTGGCTATCGCGGTGAGAAGTGGCAAACGAACCTCGCCTTTGCGTACCGCTTCGCGAGCACCGAGATCACTCCTGCCGACGTGGCCGGCGCAACGCCCTGTGCGAGCTGCTCCAAGGCAGGCACCGACTACACCTTGAAGATCATGGGATTCTACCTCGACGTCTCGTACCGGTTCGACGTCGCGCCGATCTTCGCAGGCGCCCCGCCCGCCGCAGCTGGCACGCCCCCCGCGCCGGAAACGTCGCCGGCCGCGGTCCCGCCGTCCGGTCCGCCGCCGACGCCCCCCTCGCCCGACCCTGCGCCGTCGCCGGGCACACCCGTTCCCCCTTCGCCGCCCGTTCCGGCACCTTCGCCGCCCTGACGAGCGGGGCACGCGGCGCAGAGCGCTAAGCCGTCCTCGAACGGCGGCGCCGTCCCACCATGTGATTCAGCTCCGCGCCAACGAGCAGGGCGACCGAGAAAAGATAGAGGGCGATCATCGTCACCCCGATGATGGAGAGCCCGGCCTGGTAGGCGCTGTGCACGCCTACTTTCGACAAGTAAAAGACATAGCCGTAGCCGAGCGCCGTCTGTAAGAGGACGGCGACGATGGCGCCGGGCAGGATCGGCGTTCGTTTGCGCGCTGTACGCGGGATGCCGACCAGATAGAGCCCGGCCACGAGACCGAGCGCGGTGAGCGTCCCCACCCCGATGCGCAGTACGGAATCGAAGAGGCCCGTGATGCCGGCGCGCGACTCCAGCTGCGCGATGGGGTTGGTTCCCCGCAAAATGGCCAACACGCTGCTCAGGCCCGTAGCGAGAATGGCGATGATCGCGGTACCGACGGAGAGCACGACGCAGCCCGCCAGCGCGAGCGCGCGCTTCTTCCACCACGGCCGCTCCGCTCCGGTTTTCACTTCGAGGACATCGAAGACGGCGTGGATGCCCCCCGATGCCAGCCAGACGAAAACGAACGCGGCCGGCGCCGCCACCGATCCGCCGTTCCAAGCTGCCACGTGCTTGAGCTGTCGCGACACGAGATCGCGCATCTCGGCCGGAAGCGAGGCGAGGAGCGACGTCACCTGGTCGCTGCTGACCGCGACTTTGGCGACGACCAGGCCCGCCACCGCCGCCAGCGGCACGAGCGAAAAGAACAGCCAGAACGCCATCTCGGCCGCCATCCCGGTGGTCCGCGATCGCTGGAGCTCGCCGAGGAAATCCTTGAGCCAGGCAAGCGCGTTTTCCAGGCGGACCCCCACCCTACCGGCTGCGCGCGCTCTGGCAGGGCTCATTCCTTCCAAGATACTCAAGCAGCTCCAGTTCGAAAGGGCGACACGTTGCTTCCCCTTCCATGATGACGAAAGCGAGCTCCGCCCACTCCGACAAAAAGCCGAGTAGGATGCGCCGGCGGCGCCCGACCGGTGACGACGACCGGGCGCGGGGCGATCTCTTCGGGACCGATGACGAGCGCGAACAGACGAAAATGGGGGATCGAGCCCGGTTACCTCTCCGCGCTCGGTGACTGGAAGACGTCGCCCGAACTTTCGCTGGCTATCGTGCAGCGCGCCATGGCGCGCGTCGCGCGGCGCGGGCATCCCGCGTACCACGACGTGTGGGTCGTGGGACAGGGGGAGACGCGCGCCATGGCCGAACCTTCCGAGCTGAGATGCGAAGACGGGACCATCCTCGCCTTGGGCGGTCATCTACCGCGCGATCTGCCGCTCGGGTACCACGAGCTCACGGGCCGAGAAACTGGCATCCGGATCCGCCTCATTATTTCGCCGGGGCAATGTTATTTGCCCGCGCGCCTTGCGACGTGGGGATGGGCGGCGCAGCTCTACGCCGTTCGCTCCAAGAAGAGTTGGGGGATGGGGGACCTCGGCGACCTCGCTACCCTCGGGCGTTGGTCGGCGCGGCGACTCGGAGCCGGCATGCTCCTCGTCAACCCGCTGCACGCTCCGCTTCCGACGCCCGCCCAGCAGGCGAGCCCCTACTACCCGAGCAGCCGTCTTTACCGAAATCCGCTCTATCTCCGCGTCGAAGACGTACCGGGCGCCGATCGTCTGGGGCGCGAGATCGGGCCCATCGCCGAGGCGGGCATGGAGCTCAACCGGCGGCCGCAGATCGATCGCGACGCCATCTTTCTTCTCAAGATGCGCGCGCTCGCCAAGATCTTCGCGCGTTTCGAAAAGGACGCCGGTTTCGATCGTTACTGCGCCCGCGAAGCGCCCTTTTTGGGCCTCTACGCCACGTTCTGTGTCCTCGTCGAACGGCACGGCGCCAATTGGCGCGCCTGGCCGCGCGAGCTAAGGAGCCCGCATCACCCTGCCGTCCTGCGCTTTCGGCGCACACACGAACGACGCGTGCGCTTTCACGAATGGCTGCAGTGGCTCATCGATCGACAACTCTACGATGCCGGGCGATCCATCCCCCTTCTCGGCGATCTCGCGGTGGGGGTCGACGGCGGTGGGGCCGATGCCTGGCTCTGGCAAGACGTCTTCACCGAGCGGATGGGCATCGGCGCACCGCCCGATCACTTCAACACGCTCGGTCAAGACTGGGGACTCTTGCCCTTCGACCCCCATGGTCTTCGCGGGGCTGGGTACGAGCCTTTTGTGCGCGTGGTTCGCTCGTCGATGCGCCACATGGGCGGCATGCGCCTCGATCACGTGATGGGCCTTTTTCGGCTCTTCTGGGTCCCGGCAGGCAAGAAGCCCAAAGATGGCGTCTACGTGCGCTACCCCGCCCTCGACTTGCTCGGCATCGTCGCGCTGGAGAGCGTCCGCGCCAAGGCGTACGTGGTCGGTGAAGATCTCGGCACGGTCGAACCCGACGTGCGGGCCGAGCTCGCCTTTCGCCGGCTCCTTTCGTACCGCGTCCTTTGGTTCGAGAAAGGACCTCCTGCGACGTACCCGACCAATGCGCTCGCCACCGCCACGACCCACGATCTTCCGACCATCGCCGGTCTTTGGTCAGGCTCCGATCTCGCTGCCCAGCGCCGTCTCGACCTCGCCCCCAACGAGGAGGGCACGCAGCGGATGCGCCGCGCTCTCGCGAAGCTGACGGGGTGTTCGCTGCGCGCTCCCGCCGACGACGTCATCCAGAAAACGTACACCGCGCTCGCCCGCGCCCCCTCGCTTCTCGTCACGCCGACACTCGACGACGCTCTCGCCGCGGAAGACCGGCCCAACATGCCGGGCACGGTCGACGAGTACCCATCGTGGCGCATACCGCTTCCGCGCACGCTCGAGCAGATCATGAAGGACCCGCGGCCGCGCCTTATTGCGAAGTCGATGTCGCGTCGCAAGGCGCGGTGACATCGAAGGGACTGTGCTAGTTTGCGTGCGTCGGCATTCTCACTCGGAGGCGAAGCGAGCGATGGCATCGAGGAGCGGCGGGTGCTTGTGTGGGGCGGTGCGGTTCGCAGCCGAAGACACGGAGACCGACTACCATGCGTGCCACTGCGGCATGTGCCGACGCTGGTCGGGAGGTCCGTTCTTCGGTGCAAAGACGAGCAGGGTCGTCTTCGAAGGCGCCGAAACGCTGGCACGGTACGCATCGTCCGCCTGGGCTGAGCGAGGCTTCTGCAAGGCCTGCGGTTCGACGCTCTTCTACTACCTCAAGCCGACCCAGAGCTTCGTGATGAGCGTCGGCTCGTTCGACGATCCTTCGGCGTTTCGTCTGGTCGAGGAGATCTTCATCGATCG
This sequence comes from Polyangiaceae bacterium, assembly GCA_035318465.1. GTDB lineage: Bacteria > Myxococcota_A > Polyangia > Polyangiales > Polyangiaceae > DASWDH01. The sequence continues at coordinate 6,398 of DATHES010000078.1, read as the reverse complement.
CAAGCCGAACGGTTACGCTTTCGCCGGCAATCATCCGCGATTGACCGAGGCCGACACGTTCGCGAAGTTCGCGCCGCCAGAGGACTAATTCTCGAAGCGCCATCGGCGCTCGTCTCCGGGCACGCGGGGGACGTGCCCGGACGGCAGCGCCTTCCCAGATCACCCCCCCATCGTCACGCCGTATTTCGCAATGGGAGCGCGGCATGGGTCACGCTCTTGTAGGATCGTCGCAACTGGCCTTGGAACGAGGAGGGACGAGGTGACGTCGATGCAAATCGATCTGCTACGTGCGTCGAACCACGACGCGGTGAGTCTCGCGAATCTGTTTCAGTATTACGTCTACGACTTGAGCGACGTCGTCGAGACGAGTCTCGGTGCGGACGGTCGGTTCCTTCTTCCATCGCTCGACGCGTACTGGTCCGATGCATGGCGCCATCCGCACATCGTCAAGGTCGATGGAAACCTCGCGGGGTTCGCGCTCGTTCAGCAGCGAAGCCGCATCACCGGGGACGACGAGACGTGGGACATCGCCGAGTTCTTCGTCATGCGAAAGTACCGTCGTCACGGCGTCGGCCGTGCCGTGGCCGGCCGCGTCTTCGATTCGTTCCGCGGCTGCTGGGAAGTCCGCCAGCTGAAGACGAACCTTGCCGCCATCGCCTTCTGGCGCCGCGTGATCGACGCCTACACGAAAGGAAACTTCAAAGAGATGGTCCTCGATGACGAGCGCTGGCGAGGCCCCGTGCAGTCGTTCAAAAACTGAGTGCGAAGCCCGTCGTCGAACGAAACAACCTTGGCATCGGGCGATGGACCCGTGTGAGGCCCGGAAATGGCGCGGCCAGCGGCAGCGAAGTAAGCTGTTCGCTCATCGAGACGACGCGTTTGAGCGACCCGACCTTCCTCGCCGCAACCAATTCGGCACCGACACCGCGCGAACTTGCTCGGGCGCTCCGAGCCGGAACCTGCCCCGCGGATCACGCCTTCGATCGGTTCCTGCCGCACGAGCTGCTGCGCGTCGTTTCTGGCCAGTATTGGACTCCGCTCGTCGTGGCGGCGCGCGCGGCCGCGTGGTTCGCGGATCTCGACGTTCGCACCGTCGTCGACATCGGCTCCGGGGCGGGTAAGTTTTGCGTAGCCGCCGCGCTTTCCGGGCGATGTCATTTCACCGGACTGGAGCATCGCTCGCGACTGGTGGACGCGTCACGCACGCTCTCGCAGCTTTTCGGTGTAGACGACCAAGTCCGCTTCGTCGAGGGCACGCTGGGCCAAAGCGCGATTCCCTTGGCGGATGCCTATTACCTCTACAATCCGTTCGGCGAGAACCTCTTCGCATCGCTCGATCATTTGGACGAAGACGTCGAGCTCGGCGAGGAACGCTACGATCGCGACATCGCCGCGGTGGAAGATCTCTTGCGCCGCGCGCATGTCGGAACCTGCGTGCTCACCTACAACGGGTTCGGCGGTCAGATCCCCTCCACCTATCGCGAGCTCCGCGTCGAATACGAATTGCCCAGCGTCCTCCGGTTGTGGCAAAAAACGAACAAGGCCCGCAGTCCCGACCGCGCTTGAAAGCGTGTGGGCCCCTGCCTTCATCAGGCGACAAGGTCGACCCGCGCACTCTTCTAGCGGCAAGGTGTGGTCCGCGCGTCTAGCTGCGGACGTCAAGTTCGACGGAGCTCCGCCGTCCCTATCGTAGTCGGGTCTCGCTTCCCGGTGTGGGCACGATTCCCTGACATGCGGAGGGAGAAGCTCTTGAAATCTCGCGTCTGGATAGCGGTTGGAACGGCAGCCACCCTGGGCCTCGCTTGCGGTTTGCCGATCTCGGATGGCGGCCCGTTCTCGACGGGCGGCGGAGGGGGCGCCGGCGGTTCGGCGGGCAAGGGCTCTGGCGGCGGCACGAGCACGGGCGGTGTCGGCGGCGCAAGCGGCACCAGCACGGGCGGTGCAGGCTCGGGCGGCACGGGTTCAGGCGGCAAGGGCGGAGCCGGTGTCGGTGGCTTCGGCGGCAGTGGATCGGGTTCGGGCGGCACGAGCGCCGGCAGCAGTGGAACCGGAGGCGGGAAGGGTGGCAGCGGCGGCGGCCAGAGCGACGGTGGGCCCGTCATCGTCAATGATGGCGGGGCTGTCCCACCGAAGCCGCCGATGGTCGCGAGCGTCGCTCCGCTCGCCGGCGACTACGGAACCGAAGTGACCATCACCGGCGACGACCTGAACAGCACGGGGGCCACACTCGTTCTCTCCTCCCCGAAGGGAACACCACTCACGTATCCCATGCCGAGCGCACCGAGCAGCGACCCTGCGACGGTCGTCCGCCTCTGGTCGAAAACGGAGATCCGTTTCAAATATCCCTTTCCGGCCGAAGGCAGTGTCGTCGTCCGAACCGCGGCAGGCCAAGCAACGGCGGGAACGTTCGTTCCAACCTGGAGTCCCGGTCAGCCGCTTTCAGGAGCCTTCTCCAAAGCGGGACTGCTCGACGTGACGTCGCCCGCTCTCGGCAAGTTGGTCGCCGCGTTCGACCGCGACTCAGGGCCCATGCTCTTGGTCGCCGATGGGACATCGGTCACCGCTGTCGCTTTCGATCGCGGGCCGAGCACGATCAACCAAATGCACCTCGTTTCGAGCGCGACCGGCGGAGTGGCCGGGTACTTTGCCATGGGAAGCGCGCCCACCATCCGCCGCTTGACGCTGTCCCAAGGGATGAGCGCAGTAGCGGACACCGGCGTGGCGCTGACGGCCGACGCTCCCTTCTTCGCCGCTGGCGTGGACGCCATGGGTGAATACGTGTGGGCCCGCAAGACGGCAGGACAGCTGGTGCGGCTGCGCGCCCCCGCTTGGACGCAGGACGCGGGACCGGTCGCTGAGCCGTCGAGTCACAAGAGCCTCTCGGGTGCCACGAGTCCCGACGGATCGCTCTTCATCGTGTGGGGCAAGGACACCATTACCACCTTCGATGACTATTCCTACCCGGTTGCGGCCCGGCTGCGCCCTCTGCAGTCTGCGTTTGCAGCGGCGGTGCGTGCCGGCCCGAGCGCGGACGACTACATGTTTTGGACCCGCGCTCGCGCCGCCAGTTCGGGCGAAGTGCTGACGTACTATTGCGCCACCGATACCGGCATCGGATCGCCCAGCACCGACTGCGACGAAGGGTACCTCGACGCGACCGGCACTTACCAATCGGGCGCCCGCATCGCCGTGGGGCTCGCGGCCACGGGCAGCGTCATCGCCAAGTGCGAGGATACGACGGCCACGCTTCTGTTCGGCCCCGCTTCCGACACCATCAAGCAGGTGCCGATCCTGTTTCCCTGCCCGGCACCGCTCGCCGCCGCCGTCGACAGCGCAGGAAACGGGCTGCTCCTCGTCAAGCTCGGAACGGACGTCTATTCGCCGCGCAAAAGGTAGCGTCGTTCGTCAAGCGCGCAGCGTCGCCCCGAGCTCCGCGTTCGCCTTCGCGACCACCGCCGCGTGCCTCTCGTCCACCTCGCGGTCGGTGAGCGTGCGCGCCTCGCCGTGCGCCAACGCCGCCTTCGGATCGCGGTAGACCACGTGAAACGCGAGGGATCGGTGCCCCCCCGGCAAAGAGGGACCGCGAAAAACGTCGAAGATCTGCACCGACTCGCAAAGGTCCCCCGCCGCTTCGCGAATCACCCTCTCGACTTCCCCCGCTGGCACCTCCTCGCGGACGACGAGCGCAATATCGCGCGTCGCCGCGGGCAGTCGGGGCACGGGCGCATAGCGAACGCCCGTTTTGCGCACGCGCCCGAGCTCGGTCAAATCGATCTCGACGACGACGCCGCCCGAAAGCTCGAGGTCCCAGGCCTTCAGCACGTCGGGGTGCAGCGGCCCGAACTGTCCGATGCGCTGACCGTCGACCAGCACGTCCGCTGCGCCGCGCGGATGGAGATGGCGCGCGCGCCGATCGCCGGTCTGACTTCGCACCGTGGCGCCGCGCCCCGAGACTCGCTCCACCACTTCGATCGCCACCCCCTTGGCGTCGTAGACGTCGAACTTGTCCGGTTTGCTCAAGTACCCGCGGCGCGATCCGGCGAGCACGGCGGCAAACGTCGGAAGCTCGCGCGGAAGGCCGCGCGCGTCGCTCCCTTCGGAAAAGGTGTTTCCGATCGAGAAGAGGCGGATCTCGGTTTCCCCCGCGCGCCACGCTCTTCGCACGGCGTCGAGTAGACCGGGCATCATCGAGGTGCGCATCACGCTGCGCTCTTCGCCGAGCGGGTTCTCGAGCTTGATGGGGGAAGGCGGCGCACCCAATGCATCCAGATCCTTCGGCGAAACGAAGCCGAAGGTGATCGCCTCCGCCAGACCGAGCGCGACGGCGGCCCGGCGCGCGACGTCGAGCACGCCGGGGTCGCGCGGCGCTTGCGGCCGAATCGCGGGAAGCGTGGAGGGAATGGCATCGAGCCCCCGCACCCGCGCCACCTCCTCGATCAAATCGACCTCGCGTTCGACATCGGGACGGTGCGTCGGCACGCTGAAGGATGCCGACCCCGGCTCGGCGGAGGGCTCCGCGCCGAACCCGAGCCGCTTCAAGATGGCGGTCGCTTCGGCGAACGGTACAGGAGCGCCGAGGAGGGCGTCGAGGCGCGCCGCGCGGAGCCTCACCTTGCGCTCGGGCGGCGGATCCTGAAACTTGTGAATGGCGCCCGCCACCGCGGCACCTGCCGCGAGATCGACGATGAGCGACGCGGCATGCGCCAAGACGTCAGGCGTGTCGCCTCGGTCGACGCCGCGCTCGAAGCGCTGGCTGGCCTCGGTGTGCAGCCCGTAACGACGCGACGTCCGACGAATTCCGCGGGGCGCGAAGTACGCACACTCGATGAGCACGCGATGCGTACGTTCGCTGATCTCGCTCCCCTGGCCGCCCATGACGCCGGCCAGGCCGACCGGGCGCTCTTCGTCGCAGATGAGGAGGTCGTCCGTATCGAGCTTGCGCGTCACGCCGTCGAGGGTGACGAGCGTCTCGCCCGCGCGCGCGCGGCGCACGACGATGGCGTGGCCGCGCACCTCATCGAGATCGAAGGCGTGGATCGGATGGCCGAACTCGAAGAGGACGAGGTTGGTGACATCGACGACATTGGAGATGGGTCGCACGCCGAGGCTGGCCAGCCGGTAACGCAGCCAGTCCGGCGAGGGTCCGACCTTGACGTCGAGGACCGCGGCGGCGCCGTAGTGCGGGCAGCGCTCGAAGTCTTCGACAGTCACGGTGGCCGTCGTCTCGATCTTGCCCTCTGCCACCCGCGCCGGCGATTCGGGCGCAGGAAAGGTGAAAGGGAGCCCGTAGAGCGCCGCCAGCTCGCGCGCGAGCCCGACGTGCCCGAGCGGGTCGGATCGATTGGCGGGGACGGCGATCTCGAAAATCGTGTCGCTGGCGGCTGGTACCGCTTTGAGAAGCGCCGTTCCCGGCGCGGCCGTGCCGGCGGGCAGCACGAGGATCCCGTCGTCGCCTCCACCCCCCGGGGGCAAGAGCCCCATCTCGGCCTCGGAGCAGAGCATCCCCTCGCTGGTGATGCCGGCGATCTCCCGTGCGCCGATGGTCACCCCCTTGGCGGGCAAATGGGTGCCGAGGGGAGCCAGGACCACGAGACCTCCCACGGCGGGCACGTTGGACGCGCCGCAGACGACCCGCTGTTCATGCCCCTCGCCGCGATCGACGGTGACGAGCTGGAGGCCGGAACGACTGGGGTGCGGTTCGACTTTGCGCACCGCCGCGACCACGATGGGCTCGAGGCCGTTGCCGTAGGGGTGCAGGCCTTCGATTTCGAGTCCGGCGCGTGTGAACCGTTCAGCGACCTCCGGAGGGGGCGCCGAGAGTTGCGGGACGAGCGCACGGAGCCAGCGGTAGGAAGCCTTCATGGCGACGAAGCGCCGCTTCTACCACGCTCTTTCCCGCCGCGCGACCCCGCCTGACGACCTCCGCCGCACGGCCCGCCGTCTCGGGCCTATTCGTCCATCACATCGAACTGGGCGACCACGTCGACGTCTGGCTTGACGGTGACGCCCAAGTACGACGGCACTTCGATGCCGAAGTCGTTCATGTTGAGGTGCATCGTGCCGCGCACCTTGAGCCTCGGACCCTCGCGCGAGCTCGTGTAGTGGAAGTTGACGGGCCGGGTCTTGCCGTGGAGCGCCAGCGTGCCCGCCGCGTCCTGCGCCACGTTCCCGCCCGCCGCCGGAATCTTCAGCGCCGAACGCGGGACCTGGAGGTCGGCGCTCGGGTAGTTCGGCGTCTGGAGGTACTTCTCGTGCATGTGCTTGTCGCGGATGGAGATGCCCGTCTTCATGGCGGCCAGCGGGACAGAGACCTTGACGGCCTGCCCGTCGTCGGCGACGCGAAGGTCGCTGCCGCTGCCGACGATCTTCATCCCCGCAGGCCCGATGAGCGTGAAGGA
>DATHES010000077.1:0-2374 GCA_035318465.1 Polyangiaceae bacterium | reverse complement strand
CGAAGCCATTCACGCCATCAAAAATGCGCGCGAAGACGTGCAGAAGAGGCAGGCCAAGCGCGAAGCCATCGTTGCTCGCTACGTCAATCGCGCCCCGGCGCTGGCCGGCGTGATGGAGAAAGCGGCGCGCGACAACAAGCTGGACCTCCTGGAGACTGCCGACCGCCCCGAGGTACCGCACGGAAAGCGCTACAACGAGCGGATGACGGTGGGCCGACTCCGTAAGACCACCATGCTCCAGCTGGCCAAGATGCTGGAACAGATCGAGCAGCTGCACATGCCTATCTCCGTTTCTCGTCTCAACATCCGCCGCCGTGGCGGGGAGCACGACTCCTACGACGTCGAGCTCGGCGTCTCGGCTTTCGATCGGTCCGAGTCGGCCAAAGAGACGACCCCGGCGGCAGCGGCCAGCGGAGGCGCAAAATGAAGCTGCCCGCGCTGCCAGCTTTCAATATTACATTGCCCCCACGGGTAAAGCGCATCCTCGTGGCCTCTGCCTATCCGTTCTTCTACCTCTTTTGCCTGCTCATCTTCGCCTACCTCACCTTCCCGTACGAACGCCTCAAGGAGCGGTTGCTCGTCGAGTTCGAGACGCCCAAGGCGGGGAAGGGCAGCGCGCAGCACCTCGAGATCGACGCCATCGGGCCCTACTGGCTGAGCGGGCTCTCTTTGAAAGGGATCCGCGTCATCACTCCGCGCTCACCTGGTGCGGAAGGCGATCTTCCGCCGAGTAAGCTGTCCATCGACGAGGCGCACGTGCGGGTGTCCGTGTTTCAACTCTTGATCGGCCGCATCACCCTTTGGTTCGGGGGCAAGGCTTTCGGCGGCACAATCGACGGCTGGACACGCACGAACTCCGACGGTCGCGTGCTCGAGGTCGCGGTGGAGAACGTGGACATTGGCCAGATCGACGCCATCGGCGATCTAGCGTCGGGTCTCCCACTGGCGGGAACGTTGAAGGGCAAGCTCGCCTGGGCGCTCCCCGAGCAGAAGCTCGCCAAAGCGACGGGTACGGTATCGTTCTCCATCGCCGATCTCACGGCCGGCGACGGCAAGACCAAGATCGCCGGCAAGCTCGCGCTCCCCAAACTCAACGTGGGTGTCTTCGAACTCGAGGCGGAAGCCAAAGAGGGGACGCTCAAGGTCGACAAGCTCGGCGCTCAGGGGCAAGACATCGATCTCGTCGGGGAAGGAAAGATCTCGCTGCGAGACCCGTTCGCCGACGGCCTGGCCGATCTCTACCTCAGGTTTCGGTTCGCCGACGGTTACAAGGGGAAGAACGAGATGACCAAATCGCTCTTCGGCGCACCTGGGTCGTCGGCTCCGGCGCTCTTCGAGCTCGCCGACCCGCGCATCCGCACCTCCAAACGCCCCGACGGCTTTTACGGCTGGCACATGACCGGCGCCATGAAAGATCCGCGCTTCGAGCCGTCGCCGACCGGCGGTTCGGGAGCATCGCCGTCACCCGGAAAACCGGGTGCACTTCCGCGCGCTGTGACGAACTAGACGGCTCTGGAACGATCGGCCGCCGGAGGTGCCCGGCGGCGGGCGGCGATCGCGCTTCGCTCGGCCATCGTGCAGAGCCTGTGCCTTGCGCGGTGGCGTGGGACACATTGCGAGGTGGGGATCGAAACTCGGCGGGGCTAGAGACGGCACCGGTAGGCGAGAGAGGGCCCGTCACCCGGCGGTGTTGCGTCCTCAGGGTGGTCCGTGCAGGTGCAATCGCCGTTCAGGTTCGCGCCGACGTAGGTGCAATAAAGGCCGGGCGTCGAGCAAGGAGTGACGGACGTCGGCATACAAAGAGGGCATTCGACCGGCGACTCGCACGTAACGACCCACTTGGTTGGTAAATCCAACCAGCGCGGGCAGCTGGTCGTATCACGGCAAATTCGCCCATCGGGCCAGGCGATCGTGCCGTCGCCGTCAGTACGGTCGTCGCCGGTACGGCTATCGGCGATGTCGCCATCGGCGGTGCCATCCGTGATGTTGTCGTCGCCGTGGTCGTCACTGATGTGGCTGTCGCCGTGGTCGTCACCGCTGTTGCCGTCGACGTTGGTGTCGCTACGGCTGTTGGCGTCGACGTTAACATCGTCACTGCTCGATGTGCCGCCATTGGCGTCCAGGGACACCGAGCCATCGTTCGTCGCTTCGCTGGCGACGTCGACCGCTCGAGGCGCGTCGGGCGTCGTCGCAGCATCGCCTTCGGTTCCCTTCCCATTGTCGGAGCAGGCTCCCAACATGCCCCCGACGAGCAATGAAGATAAGAGCGTCTCGAGTCGGTTCATTGCGCAGATCTCCGAGATACGGCAGTGCATGCGTCATGCCGTCGCATAGCCGCCGATGGCTCTGCCCAATTGCGACCCTAAAAGGGTGC
>DATHES010000076.1:0-20219 GCA_035318465.1 Polyangiaceae bacterium | reverse complement strand
GGCGATGGGATCCGACCGCCGAACGCCTCGAGCCGAGAGGTGTCGATCGAAGGCCGCGAAAGGCGATCCCGAGTGCGTAATTCTTCAGGCAAAACGACAAGAGCGAGTGCTCGTTCAGAGCCGGATCGATCCGAGACGCCCGAGCGGCGTGCAGAGCCGGATACAGGCTCCAATGAACACCCGGGTGCTCGTGGTGCACGGTGTGATAGCCGCCGTTGAACACCAGCCAGTTCGATGAGCGGGACACGAAGTTGCGCGAATGGTCATCGGGAGAAGACGGATCACAATGCACGTGCTGGACGTAGTTCGTGAACATCATCGACCAGAGCGCAAACAGGCAAGGGAGCCCGAACGCGAGAGCGTAGACCGATAGACCGGCGACCGGGCCGTGCAGCCACGTCGCGAGGGCGATGAGCGCGGCGTGCGCACCGATGACCATCCCGAATTGCACGACGATCGTCCTGAAAACACGCGGCCGTGCCCTTCTTGCATCGCGAATGAAACCAAGCGTCGGACCAGATTGCCAATAAACGGACGTGAAGAAATACGTAATCGCCGAGAAGAACGTGTTCGCGTCCGAATGTCGAGACGTCATCGTGACGTCGCCCGGCCCGTTCAGATACCTATGATGGTTCTCGTTGTGCGTGGGGATCCAGGCGAAGATCGGGTAGCCGTAGAAGATCGACAACCACACCGCATAAGCACGGTTTATCCGTGGGTCACGGAACGTAGGGCAGTGGTTCTGGTTGTGCGAAAAAATGCCGGCGCAATAAGCCAGATAGAGTCGGACCGGCAAAAGCCATGCTGCGAGCGCCGGCACGACGAAGCCCACGGCCGGCAGCAGGGGAAAGAATACGAATGCCCACAACAATGTCCTGTAGTCTGCTGAGAAGCGCGGGCGCATGTGTCCCTCCAATTCTTCGGACGAGAGAGCATCGTTTTGCTTTGCGTATTGTGTGCAGTGAATGATATCGATGGCGGGTCGTTGCGTCGATTCGCGTTCTGCTCGGATTCGTCATGGTGAAACGTCTGGACCCTCGAACGGCTAGAAAAGAGCCAAGGCAGTCTCGCTCTCGCGCCACGGTCAGCGCGATTCTGGAAGCCACCGTTCGGATTTTGGATCGGGAGGGGAGTGATGCCGCCACGACCACGCGCATCGCTGCGGTCGCCGGAATCAGCATCGGCACGCTCTATCAATACTTCTCTCATCGCGACGCCATCCTAGACGCGTTGCAAGATCGGGAGTTCGAAAGGGCCATGGCTCTGGTCGAAAGGGTCCTCGCCGATCCGCGCGCCGGCCAAACGCCGCACGAGACCGCGCGAAAGATCGTCGTGGGGCTGCTCGAGCTTTATGCGGCCGGCCCAGGACTGCATCGCGTTCTCGCGATCGAGGGGTTGCGGGTGGTGAAGGCCGGCCGGGTGCACGCGTTCGACGTCCGCGTCATTGCCGTCATCCGCCAGTTCCTCGCCATGATGGGTCCTCTCGTCCGACGCAGCAACGTGGATGCAGCGGCTTTCATCGTGTATCAATCGGTTCGGGCGACCATGCTCGCACGCCTGCTCGAGAGCCCGCCTGGGGTGAGCGATGATGTGCTCGTGGCGGAGGTGACCGACATGTTGCTGAGCTATCTCATCGCTGAACGAGCCGAGGAGAACGCCATCCCGCGAGTTCCGCGCTCTACGAAGCTGCCGCCCAGCGACGGCTCGCCAAGCCACCATCGTGCCACGGGGCGTCGAACTCACCGGGATCCGGACCTTTGACGTCGAGGTCGGCAGTCACGTCCTTCGAAGAAATATTGCTATTCGTAAGATGATGCAAGACGGCGGATCTTGCTTCAGGTCAATTCGAATTGGGTCGCCGGTGCCTAGGATGGCTGCCAGCGGGCGGGCATCATGCGATGTCAGGCCTATTGCCATTTGTACAAGAAATGGATGTCGTAGCGTCCTAGTTCATTGCGTCGGCCACGCGTGCGCCCATCGAGGAAATGACATCATGAGACTGCAACTGTTTGTCGCGACTGCTTTTTCGTTGTGGGGGGTTGTTGTCGTTTCGCCTTCGTTTGCTCAAGATCAGCGGCCGCCGTCCGATCCCAAACCGGCCGAAAGCGAGAAGGTGCCGACGGATCGTTCACCCGGCCCGTCGGGGAGCCAGGACACGCCGGTCACGTCGGACGTACCTCAAACGCCGCCTCCGCCATCGGACCAAGCCCCACCGGCTTTCCCCCCGTCCCAGGACACCGCTCCCGTGAGCCCGCCGCCGGAGGTCGCTCCGATTCCGGGCGCCCCTCCGGCGCTCTCGCCCGACGCCGCGGACCATGCGATGCGCATCGATGGTTTCGAGAGCTTTCTTCCTCCACCGGGCGAAAAGGTGACCCCACCCATCGGCGAGAAGTTGAGCCCGCTTGTCGTGACGGCGGGGCTCGGATACGGGTACGCCGCGATCAAGCATCCGGATCTCGAGAGCCGCAGCCTCTCCGGTTCGTTCGTGGAGCTGACGGCGGGCACCGAGCTCGATCATCGCTTCCGGTTGTCGTTCGCGCTGACCAGCTTTCAGACGACCATCCATCACACGTCGTCGGGTGACTGGGCGGAGGGGGATTACCCGATCAATTCAGCGGGAGTTCGTGCGCAAGCCAATCCCCCCGAACCTACCCACACCGGCAATGGTGAGGGTGGCGTCGAGGTCCAAAAGACGTTGCACGTCCACTCCATCGCGCCCCGTTTGGACTTCTTGCCCCTCGGATCGCAAGGGCCGTACATCGGTCTCACGGCGGGGTTGGGCGTTATCCAGGACATCGGTCTGCGAGCGGGAGGCGACGTTGGCCTTCGCGTCGGTGGCGAGTGGCGCCCGTACCACGTCTTCGGCGTGGGGATCGAGGCGGGTGCCCACGGCCAGCTCTATACCGATTCGCGGGTCGCCATCCCCTACGCGACCGCGCGTCTCCAATTCTATCTCGATCCCGAGCAGCTCTCGAGCCGGCGGACACCCACCGTGACGACCTTCGTGCCGTCGCAGCAACGCACGCTCCCCGTCATGCCTCCGCGCTGACGCGTCACGCCAGCATCGCTTGGGTACTGCGCCCTCGAGGCGCGCCGGAAGGAACCACCGCAGTCTTGGCTCGGTGGGGTTTTCTCGAGCTCGGTTTTTCTCGAGCTCGGATGGGTTGGGGCGAGGCGGGCACCTACGGGCTGGATACGGCCGTTCGAAACCAGCACTTGATCAATCACTGAACATATGATCAGATAGGACGCTCACGAAGGAGAAAGCCGCATGAACGACCCGATTCCGAGCGCCGTCCAAGAAGTCGTCGACCTTTTTGTCAGCGAGCTCGCCTCGCTCAAGTTCGGCGATCTCGAGCCGACGAGCCTTGCCGCCGCCTGCGAAGAGGTGAAGGCCAGCGCGGCCGATGTGATCCGCGCGGAGGCTGCGCTCGAAAACACTCGGGCCGTGCTCGGCGAAAAAAGGGACGCTCTTCTGCAGAAGGCGCAGCGAGCGCTCGCCTATGCTCGTGTCTATGCGGAGAATCAGCCCGAGTTGGCTTCGCGTCTCGACCACATCGCGCTGCCTCGCTCTCCGCGGCGGAGTGCCAAATCCGAGTCCTCGCTGCCCGACGCGAAGCTGAGCGGCGCGCTCGAGATGACGATAGCGCCCGTTCGCCGGCGAGGCCGTCCACGTAGCGAACCCACGGCGATGCTCGTCGACGATATCGACCGTTCCGCGACCGCAGCAACGAGTGACAACCTGCCGGCTTGAGTTTCCCAAGCTCAACGACCCTGCGGACTCGTTCCATTTCGACTTGGTGATGCCGCGAGAGGCCTCGCTGCCCATGGTCACGCCTCGCAAAGCAGCACTCGTCGCGTTCAGCAAATCGTCATGCGCGCTATCGTCGTTCCCATCGCGGCGACGTTGCTGCGGGGCGCGATGCGAGAGCCAACGCACTCGGCTGCCTCCGCCGGCGCCGTGATTCCCACGCCGACCTGACGTAGACTCCGTTCCGGATTCGTTGCGTCGAGCCTGCTGGATAGGCGCGGCCGCTCATTTGGAAAAGGTCACCATGTCCGATCTCGTCACCGTTGCCATCACCGACCGTGTCGCCGATGTGCGCCTCAACCGCCCCGAGAAAATGAATGCACTCAACCTGGCGATGTTCGACGCCATCATCGCCGCCGCCGAGCGCGTCATGAACGACCGCACGATACGCGCCGTGGTGTTGTCCGGCGAAGGCGGGGCATTTTGCTCGGGGCTCGACATCGCCAACTTCACCGATCCGAGCGCGCTCGGTGGCGCTGAGGGGCCCTTCGGTCCGGGGCGCGGCGGGTTCTGGCCGAACTACTACCAGAAACCCGGCCACCTCTGGAAAGACGTGCCGGTACCGGTGATCGCGGCGCTGCATGGCGCGGTCTTCGGCGGCGGATTGCAGATAGCGCTCGGCGCCGATATCCGCATCGCCGCACCGAACGTCAAGATGTCGGTCATGGAGATCAAGTGGGGCCTCATTCCGGACATGAGCGGCACGCAGACGTTGCGCGACCTCGTTCGACTGGATGTCGCCAAAGAGCTGACGTTCACCGGGCGCACGGTGGAGGCGGAAGAAGCGGAGCGCATCGGCCTCGTCACGCGCATCGCCGATGACCCTCGCGAAGCCGCGTTGCGCATGGCGCGCGACATCGCCGCGAAGAACCCCGATGCCATTTCGCTCGGCAAATTGCTTTTCGAAAGCACCTGGCACGGCGATGCCCCGCGGGGTCTCGAGATCGAAGAGAAGCTCCAAGCGCGCCTCTTGATGACGCCCAATCAGATCGAAACGGTGATGGCCGTCATGCAGAAGCGCCCAGCGCAATTCGCCGATCGGACGTTCGACCGGCTGAATCGTGCGAACCCCCTGGAGACGTTCAGGACGCGCCCTTGATGGTGATGAGCGCGTGCTCGGATTCGGACCCCGACCCTAGCGGAGACGGCTCTCAACCCTTGCGCGGCGCCGCGGGGTAGCTACGCCCATCCTTGTGGACGAAGCCCGATTGATCGGCGCGGAGGTCGAGGTCCGGGTAATCGCAGACGTCGTCGACGGCGTTCGTTCCGACTTCGAGGATCACCGCCTCGCGGTCCGAGCGATTCTGCAGGTGATGGCCGTCGGCGTCGCCCGCTTTGAATCCCGCGCAATCGCCCGGCCCTAGCACCTCTTCGCCCGCGTCGGTCACCAGCACCACCTCGCCTTCGAGCACGCAGATGAACTCATCCTCGCGGCTGTGCCAGTGGCGCTGACTCGACCACGTACCCGGCGGAAGGCGACACAGGTTCACGCCAAAGTCCGTGAGGTTGGCGGCGGCGCCGAGTCGCCGGCGCATCCGCTGACGGCAAGGCACGTCATACGGCTCGGGATACAGGCTGCCAATGCGTGTCGGGGCGTTCTCGATGTCGATCTTCTTCATGGGTTCGCGAGTGTATCCGCGCCGACCGAGTGATGAAATGGCCAGGTCACATCGGTGAAACCTTCTCGACTGGCCAACCGCTCGCTGCGCGCTCTCGCGAGAAAACGACGCCAGGGGCGGCCGGCGCGTGCTGCCGAAAAAGGACGTGCTGCCGAGGCGGCAGCTCGCTAGAACACGTTCACCGGGCCGCTGCGAAGGTGCTGATTTCCCTCTTCGCGGTAGGTTCGGTAAAGTCCGCGTCCTCTCTCGACGCGTCCTTCAGGTAAACCGGCACCAGGCGCGACATCCCAACAACGGAGCGCATCATGCGATCGTATCTGACGAGTCTCGGATCTCTTGCAGTCGTCGGCGGCTTGCTGACCGGATTTTCCTGCTCCGCGCACGACACTGTCAAAACCGCGGCGAGCGGCAACGTCGGCACCGGCGAAGCCGAGCTCGCCGCCGCGCGGGCGGCGCTTGCTTCGACCCCGCTCGGCAAGGTCGTCGCGCGCGACGAGCGCGGTTCGGGGCGTTACGTCGTGGCCAGTCCCGCGGCGCGCGCCGCCCGTCTCAACCTGCAACCGGAATCGGCGACGCGCCTGCATCTCGAGCGTCACGCGCGCATGCTCGGCTTGAGCGAAGCCGCCGTGCGCGGTGCGGTTTTCAAGAATTGGCACGCCATGACCGGCGGAGCCGGCGTCGCCCAGTTCGAGCAGCGGGTCAACGGCGTCGAAGTGTTCCGCGCGCGCGCGAGTGTCCTCGTCGACTCGGCGAACCAGCTCGTTTCGATCAGCAACAGCATGGTCGGAGGCGGCGCGCCCGTGTCGGCGAAGGTCAATGCCTTCGCGCTGTCCGCAGAGGACGCTCTCGCCACCGCTTACACGGCTCATGCCGGCGTGCCCCTCTCGGCCCACGCCGTGCGCGACCAGGGCGAGCTTGGTTCGGCTCGCGGCTACGCGGTGACTTCGCCCCCCGGAGCTCTCAGCGTGATTTCGGCGACGGCCAAGAAGGTGTTCTTCCCGGTCGATGGGATACTCGAAGCTGGCTACTACATCGAGATTCTCGGTCGGACGGCCGGCTCGAGAGAGAACGACGCGCGCGGCTACGTCATCGCGGCCGACAACGGCCGCATTCTGCATGAGCAATCACTCACCATGCACGAAGCCTTCAACTATCGCGTGTGGGCCGAGCCCACGGGACTCAACACCCCCCTCGACGGACCCATTGTCGACATCACGCCGCACCCCTCGGGCCTCGCCGATCAGCACAAGCAAGAATTCGTCGCTCCGGTGCTCATCTCCATGGAGGGTTTCAACAAGAATCCCGACGGCAAGGCCGACCCTTGGCTCAAGGACGACGACACCTTTACGTTCGGCAACAACGTCTTCGCTTACAGCGATCGCAACGGCGGCGGCGACGGTGGCCTCATCAACCCCAACAACGGTTACCAGGACGGCGGAAGCGATCTGCGCGCCGATGTCACCGGGCCGAGGACGTTCGATCGTGTCTACGATCTCAACCAAGCGCCCAATGTCAGCTCGGAGCAGATCAAGGCTTCGATCACACAGATTTTCTATACCAACAACTGGCTGCACGACTTTTGGTATGACTCCGGTTTCAACGAGGCTTCCAACAACGCGCAGCTCTCCAACTACGGCCGCGGGGGAGCCGAGCGCGATCCGTTGCTGGTCGAAGCTCAGGATGCCGCCGATTCGGGGCAGTCGAACAACGCCAACATGAGCCCGCTGGCCGACGGCACCTCCCCGCGCATGCAGATGTACGTGTGGACGGGTATCGGCAATCGTTCGCTCGTCACCACGCCTCCCCTCACGTTCACCGACGGAATTGGCGCGTCCGGATACGGAGCTCAGACGTTCGAGGTCACCAACGTCCCGCTCGTCCTGGCCAACGACGGCAGCACGGTCGTCATGGCCGGGACGATGGGCGTCGGTACCGTCACCGACGCTTGTCAGGCGTTGCCGGCAGCCGTCTCCGAGAAAATCGTGGTCGCCGAGCGCGGTGGTTGCAACTTCACCGTCAAATCCGTCAACGCCCAGGCCGCCGGTGCCGTCGGTATCATTCTCCTCAACAACGCCGCGGGCAGCACGGCGCCGAGCCCCGGCGGAGCCGATCCCAGCATCAAGATCCCCCTTCTCGGAATCAGCCTGGAAGACGGCGCGAAGTTGAAAGCAGCGCTCGCGGCCGGCCCTGTGTCCGCGACGCTGAAGCGCGGGGCTGAAACGATGCGTGACGGCACCATCGACAACACCATCGTGGCGCACGAGTGGGGGCACTACCTCCACCATCGCTTGGTGCAATGCAGCTCGGCTTCGTGCAACGGCATGAGCGAAGGATGGGGCGACTTCGTCGCTCTCATGCTGTCCGTGCGCGAGAACGACACCTTCGACGACGGCAAGACGTACGCGCTCTCGCAGTACGCGACGGCGGGGTTCGGTCGCGACGGCTCGTACTTCGGCATTCGCCGCGCGCCGTACTCCAAGAGCAAGATGAAGAACCCCTTCACCTTCGGGCACATTCGGCAGATGTCGGCGCTCCCCATGGGCGGCGTGCCACTCGCTTCAGCGGGCGCCGACATGAGCGAAGTGCACAATGTCGGCGAAATTTGGGCCCAGGCGCTTTTCGAGGCGTACACGAATCTCATCAAAACCGGCAGAGCCGCCAATCCGCCGGTACCCTTCACCGAAACGCAGCGTCGAATGGCCGACTACGTCGTGGCCGGGATGAAGTCGGCGCCGGTGGAGCCGACCTTCGTCCAGCAGCGCGATTCCATTCTCGCCGCCGCTTACGCCACCAAGCGCATGGACGACTTCAGCGCCCTCGCCAAGGGTTTCGCCGATCGCGGTCTCGGCGTTTCCGCGGTGGCTCCCCCCACGACGTCGACCAACCTCAACGAAGCGGTCGAGAACTTCGACTTCAAGGGACGCCTCGCGTTCGTCAACGCCACGGTCGACGATTCGAGCATGAGCTGCGACAAAGACGGCAACCTCGACGCCGACGAATCGGGCAAGCTCGCCATCCAGGTGCGTAATGCTGGATGGCTCAAACTGTCGAACACCCAGGTCAAGGCGACGACCACGCACCCCGACATCACCTTTGCCAACGGCGGCACGACCGACGTGGTCTCGGTCGATCCCTTCGGTACGGCCACCCTTTCGATCGGCATCACCGTCAAAGCGGGCGCCACCAAGCGGGACATCGTCCCCATCGCTCTTACGATGACCGATAGCGACGCCGTCAATCCTTCGTCGGAAGCGGCTTTCCAGACGCTCTTCAATTTCGACGAGCTCAAAGCAACGTCGGCAACCGACGACGTGGAGGGCAATCTCACGGTCTGGACGATGACCCACACGCCCAAGCTGGCGGTCGATGCTTGGTCACGCGTCGGCGAAGCCACGAACCACGTCTGGCACGCGGACGACCTGAGTTTGACCGGCGACGAGTCGCTGCTCTCGCCGGACTTGAACGTCGGGACCGACCCCTTCACGATCTCCTTCCGCCACCGCTATTCGTTCGAGATGGCGTCCCTCATTCCGGGCCTACCCGGAACGTTCCCCGTCGACGGCGGGGTGCTCGAAATCTCCGTCGAGGGGGCCGACTGGCAAGACATCACGCAGTACGCCACGTACGCGTACCCCACCACCATTTCGGGCAGCATCCTCGGGACCCCGAACAACAACGTCCTCGCGATGCGTCGGGCATGGGCCGGCGTTTCGGCGGGCTTTGCCATGAATACCTTCGTCAACGTGAACCTCGATCTCGGCACGAAGGTAGCCGGCAAGACGGTCAAGGTTCGCTTCCGCATCGGAACGGACGACGGGACGGGCGCACCGGGTTGGGATATCGACGATATCGCGTTCGGCGGCATTACCAACAAGCCATTCGGCTCGCTGGCGGATCAGAATTGCAGCAGCGACGCCGGCGCGAAGACCGACGGTGGCGCGAGTGACGCGAGCGGCACGGGTGGCACCGGGGGATCGGCAGGCGCCGGTGGTGGCGGGACGAGCGACGATGGATGCTCGTGCTCGATCCCCGGCGGAGAGAGGGCGAACGGCATGGCAGCCATGGGGGCGTTGGGGCTGCTTTTGGCAACGCTGCGGCGACGACGAGCGCGGTAGGAACCCGCCGCGGCGCGTTGAACTCTTCTATTGGGGTCCGACGTTGGCCATCACGTTGGCTTTGACCGAAGGACCCGCCTGCAGCGTGTAGGGGTAAGGGGGCACGAATGCCGTTCCCTGCCCGGTGTGGCGCAAGCCGGTGACGTTGACGTATTCGTTGCCAGTGGCAACGATTTGCGCCGTGGTCTCACCGTCGTAGAAAATGTGCGGATCGTTGATGTTTTCGAAGTAGTTGTTCTCAATCACCAGTTTGGCTTCCGTGCCGGCTGCGATGGCGTAGCTGTTTCCAGACGAGGAGTAGTAATTATTGAAGACGTGTACCTCGCCGAAGCGAACGCGCGGCATTCGTTCGACGATCTTGTCGGCCCACCAATTGTGATGGTAGGTGACCTTCAGTTTGCCCCGGTCAGCCATGGTCGTATCGCTGCTTCCCACCAGATTGGAGAAGCGATGATTGAGCGCCGTCTCGCCGGGTAGAGGGTGCCAAGCCGGGGTGTAGAAGAATTTGTTGTAAGCGATGGTCACGTAGTTCGCTTCGCTCACGACGTCGAGATTGCCGTCGGGGCCGTCGATGAATTCACAGTGTTCGACGCAAACGTGATGGGCAAATCGAATGTCCATCGCGTCTTCCGTGGATGTGACGGCGTCGATCTTGAGATTGCGCACGATGAGATTGGACAACGTCATGGTCAACGTGCCGGAGAAACTCAAGCTGCCGTGGATGGTGATGTTGTTCGTGGCACCCTCCACCGTCTTGTTCGACCCGAGCTCGAACTCGCCCGACAGGTCGTTCATGATGCGAAGTACGTAGGGACCGGCCACTCGGCGGTAGCTCGCGAGCTGATCCGCTGTCGTGATCTCGACGACCGGACCGCCTTGACCGCCGGTCGTTCCATTGACCCCTTCGGCATCGACCGATGCCCAGCCGCCGCAGCTCGGCGGAACTCCGCCGTCGCCCGGTTGGCCTGCGCTTCCGGCGCTGCCTCCTGCGCCTCCTCTTCCGGTGCTGGCGTCCACTCCCGCCTCGGCTCCAGGGGCGCCATCCGAAGGCGGCGATCCTCCGCTGCCCCCAGCCGCTCCGCCCGATCCGCCACGGCCACTGCCCCCATCTCCCGTCGCACCGGCCGCTCCGCCCGATCCCGCGCGGCCACTGCCCCCATCTCCCGTCGCACCAGCTGCTCCGCTCGATCCTCCGCTTCCACTACTCCCTCCGCTCGACACCGACGCGTCCCCGCGAGAACCTCCCGTGTTGTTGGCGTCAGCGGGCGAGCCCCCCGTCGAAGAGCCTCCGGCACCGCCAGAGCCCGCGCCGGACGTACCACCATCGCCCCCAACCCCACTCGTCGATCCACCCATGCCGGAGGTCTGGCTTCCACCCGTGCCTGCGGGTGGAGAGCTGTCTGAAGTCCCGCAGCGTAGCAGCGCCAGTGCGGCGAAAAGCATGACGATGGGCGAGCGCACGATGAGCTGACGTGTTTTCATGGATTTTTTTGACTTCGACGGGACAAGGGACGGGCCGCACCTGCGCAGCACCAAGGATGCGATTGGCGTGGCATTTCGATCACGAAATGAATCCTGGCCGCGAATGCGAGATGGCCTACGCCGCCAGCCCCGCCGCGACCGCCTGGGGAACCGCGGCGAGTGACGGTTTCCGGGGCACGCTGCTACACCAAGTCCTAGGGCAATGCGAATCGCTCTTGGATGCATGCGGCTGTCGACCGAGCTCGCGGGCGACGAGGCGACGGCGCTGGCCACGCTGGCGGCGGCCCTCGACGCGGGCGTCGCGCTCTTCGACACCGCGCGCGCCTACGCGCCTTCAGAGGCGGATGTCGGGCACAATGAACGGCTCATCGCGCGAGCGTGGCGAGCGCGCGACGCGGTTCCCACCGCGCGCGTCGTCACCAAGTGCGGGATGCGGCGCGACGGGGGAGCGTGGATCCCCGACGGCCGCGCGAAGCACATTGCGGAAGACGTCGCCGCCAGCGTCGAAGCGCTCGGCGGTGTACCGATCGACGTTCTCCTTTTGCACGCGCCCGACCCTAGCGTACCGCTCGCCACCGCGGGCCGCGCCCTTGCTCGCGCGTATGACGCGGGGATCGTTCGTGCGGTCGGCGTGTCCAACGTGTCGCGCAAACAGCTCGAGGAGCTCGCCGCGCACGCGCCCATCTCCGTCGTCGAGGTGGCGCTCGGCGCGTACGACGACCTCGCGATTCGAAGCGGTGTGGTCTCCTATTGCCTCGAGCACGGCATCGAAGTGTTTGCCCACGCGCCGCTCGGCGGACCGGAGCGCGCGGCGAGGCTCGCCAAAGATCCGGTGCTCGCCGCTGTAGCGGGCCGGTTCGTTGGAGCGGGAGCTGCCGACGTGTTTCTCGCTTACCTGCTGGCGGTACAGCCGGGGATCGTTCCCATCGTGGGCGCGCGCCGACCCGAAACCATCGCGCGATTTCGCACCGCTGCCGCGCTCGAGCTCGGCGAAGAGCATCTGGTCGCGCTGGACGTCCGCTTTCCGCGGCTCGGTGAGCTTCGACGGCCGCGTGTCGTTTCTGCGGGCGCCTCCCTTGGCGACGCCGAGGTCGTCGTTCTCATGGGGGTGCCTGGTGCGGGAAAGTCGCGCACAGCCGAGGCCTTCGTCGCGCGCGGTTACGAACGCTTGAACCGTGACCTCACGGGCGGCGCGCTCCGCGCGATCGCGCAGGCGCTCGACCAGCGTCTTGAGGCGGGGGTGGAGCGCCTCGTACTCGACAACACCTACGTGACGCGAGCCAGCCGCAGCGACGTCGTGCGCGTCGCGTCGTCCCACGGGGCGCGGGTGCGCTGCGTGTTCTTCGAAACGCCGTTGCCCGAGGCGCAGGTAAACGTCGTCCTTCGCATGATCGACCGATTCGGGCGTGTGATCGACCCGGAGGAAATGACCGAGCTTGCCCGCATCGATCCGGCTGCGCTCGCGCCTCATGCTCTTTCGCGTATGGTGCGGGATCTCGAGCTGCCGACAGGGGACGAGGGATTCGCGGACATCGAGGTCGTGCCCTTCGTTCGCGTCGTTGCAGCGGGTGGCAACCCCGGCATTGCGATCGCGATGGATGCGCTGGAGGAGAACGTGGACGGCGAGCACGAAGGCGACATGGCTCGCTGGCTCGGCGATGTGCCGCCCGGCGCACCCTGCCTCCTCTACGCGTGGAAGCCAGGCGCCGATGCCGCTTCGCTCGCCGCCGAAAGCGCACTCGCAGGGATGGTCCGAGGCACCGGGCGCTCGGTCGAGATCGCCATTTGTCCTCATCCGGCCGGCCCGCCGATCTGCTGGTGTCGCCCTCCCCTGCCCGCGATGTTGCTGGCGTTTGCGCACCGCCACCACGTCGACCTTCGCGCCAGCACCCTGCTTGGCCGAAGCCCCACCGATCAACGCATGGCGCGGGTGCTCGGGATGTCGTTCCGCGCCTGCCCGTGCGTCAGAAAATGATCATCTGCAGCTTGGCGTAGTAAAAACCGCCGTTCCACCCGAATTGCGTGACGTTCCGGTTGTAGATGAAACGACCCAAGCTGATGTTCGCGTCCTTCTTGTTCTGATCGGGAAAGGTGTTGAAGATGTTGTCGGCGCCCACGGAGAGGCGGAGGTTTTTCGTCAACTGGTATCCGGCTTCCACGTCGAAAAGAGTCTTGGCGCCGAACACCTCGTCGTTGGCGGGCAGGTCGGGCTTGTAACGTACGCTGCCATAATAAGTGGCGCGTATCAGTCCACTGATGGGACCGATGGTATAGCGCGCCGCCGCCGTGCCTCGTACGTGGGGTACGGAGTCCTCGACGCGGTTCTTCGCCAAGCGACCGAAGTAGAAGGTTTCGAGTGCGCCCGGTTCGGTGCCCGCGAAAGCAGCGGTGAGCGATGCCGGAATATTGACGTTGGCGACCTTGGTCTCGGTGAAGTTGGCCGACGCCATCAACGAGAGTGTTCCTTCGCCGAGGGCCATGACATAGTCGGCAACCACGTCGACGCCCCGCGTGTCGGTGTCGATCGCGTTCGCAAAAAACTGGGCCGCGCTGACGGAGGGAAAGGGCGCCAGCAGCTGGGCGACGGCTGCGCTGGCGCCGGGAGCGGACATGACGTTGGCAGTGCTCGAGAACTGGCTGGTGAGAACGATGCGATCCTTGATTCTCACGTAGTAAGCGTCGGCGGTGACGGAAAGGTTGGTCAACGGGCGCACCACCAGGCCACCGCTCACGTTGATCGATTTCTCTTCCTTGAGCGACGGGATGCCGAAGGCCTTGGTCACCGGGCTCGCGTTGTTACTGGTGAGGACCTGCGTGGGCTGCAGCGCGCCGGTGGCGTCCGGCACGAACTGGGTCGACACGTTGCTGAACCACTGCTGCGCGAGCGACGGAGCGCGAAAGCCCGTGCTCCCGGCACCGCGCAGCGCGACACCGCTGAAGAGTTCCTTGCGCGCCGCGACTTTTCCGATGACCGAACTTCCAAAGTCACTATAGTTTTCGAAACGGCCACCGACATCCACATTGAATCCCTTGTTGATCTCGCTCTCCAGCCCCGCGTACGCACCGATGTTGCTGCGCGAACGGTTGACCTCATTGCTCGGCTGAAATCCGGGGAACCCTTGGGAGCCGGGGATCTTCGGCCGGGGTGGGCTGCCGTACGTTGCGCCGCCGTTGATCCACGACGCGTCGTCGCCAGCCTGGATCTGGTAGTTTTCGACGCGAAATTCACTGCCCAGCACCAGGGACAGCGACTTGAAGGCGTCCGTGTCGATCTTGCGGAGCAAGTCGAGATCGCCGACGGTCTCGGAGGACCGGAGGCGGCCCGCGTTGAACGTCGTCGGGCTGGCGGTGCCGAGGGAGGCGTTGACGGAATTCTCGATGTTGAATCGGAAGGAGTTGAAGCCGTGCTTGAGACTCACATCGTAGTTCCATCCTGACTTCTGACCGCGCACACCCGCCGTGACCGACGCGTCGTCGATGGTGGTGTGAATTTGCGGCAAAAACCCGTTGGGATAGTACTCGGGGACGACCTGCGCCGTATCCTTCGGGAAACGATAGAAACCGTTGGCCTTGCCGAAGCGGTGAGTGAGATCTCCAAAGCTATAAAACGTGGCGCTGTCCCCGGCGGGGAGCTCCATGTTGTACGACGCCATGCCCACGGTGGCAGAAGCTTCGCCGATCTTCATCTTGAAGTCGGCGCGCGTCAGACCGCGGGCGGCGAGCGTTTGATCGTCGATGGTTCTGTCGTTGTCGTACACGGTTCCCGTGTAGACGCCGGAGCGATCGGTCGGCTGTCGTTGCAGGAATCCGAACGTGAAATTGATGAAACCCTTCTCTCCGAGCTTGAGACCAGAATTCACGGATGCCTTGAACTGCGCACCGTCCCCCTTGCCCGTAATGCCTGTCGAAGCGTTGACATCGACGACGTCGGTCGTGTCTTTGGTGACGATGTTGATCACGCCGGCGATCGCGTCGGATCCGTACTGGGACGCGGCGCCGTCGCGCAGGACCTCGATGCGCTTGATCGAAGCGGCGGGGATCGCGTTGAGATCGGTCCCTACTGTGCCGCGACCGAACGTGCCGTTGACGTGGAGCAAGGCGCTGTGGTGGCGGCGTTTGCCGTTGACGAGCACCAGGACCTGGTCCGGTCCCAGGCCGCGCAAACTGGCAGGGTCCACGTGATCGCTGCCGTCGGCAATCGTTTGCGGCGTGGAAGTGTAGGAAGGGGCCATGGTGGAGAGCATGCGACCCGTCTCCGTGGCGCCAGTTTGGTTGAGCTGCTCGGCGCTCACCACGTCCACGGGCACCGGCGTCTCGGCCTCCGATCGCGGCGTGCGCGCACCCACGACCACCACGACGTCGGCGAGCATCGCGTCGAATGCGAGGGGAATCCTGAGGGCGGACTTTGAATTGAGGGCGACGTCGACGGTCCGCTGCTCCGGGCGAAATCCAGTCGACTCGACTCGAAGCGAATACTTGCCGGGCGGCACCTCCAGCGTGAAGCGGCCTTCGCCATCGGTTTGCGCCGAAAGCTGCGTTCCAACGATCGCCACCGTCGCTCCGCCGACCGGGGCCTCGCCTTCCTGCATCACGACGACGCCTTCGATGACGCCTGCAGCAGTCCTCACGATGGGCGACGCTGCCTTGCCTTCCGGACTTTCCTGCACCGGCGGAGCAGTCGAAGAATCGGGGACGCCCCCACTCGTGGCTGGCGCGGGCGTCGCGGGATGGTTCGGAGTCCCTTGTTGCGCGTACACGACTCTTTCATCAAGCGAGAGCAGTGCTCCGACGCACACGAGCATGAAGCCCAGACGAGCCGCATGCCTCGCGCACCTCCACGGAGTCCGCACGTTCACACCCCAGTCCAATGTCGAACGGCGTGCGCGTTGCACACCAGTCGGCAATGAAGCCGATAGCAAGTCATTGCACCATCCTCCTCGCTCCATCGAAACGAAACGGCGCGGGCAACCTACCAGCGAAGAAACTCCAAGGCAACGGCCCGCAGATGCTTTTTCGCTCGTCAGATCGCGATCGACGGCGTCGCGAATGCCTACGGAAAAAAATTAGCGTGACCATGGCGGATTATCTCCCTGAAATCCGATCATGAGGATGTGGCGTGTCGACTAACGCCTCGAATCGAGATCGGTATAAGGTCGCTCATGCGCGCAAACGTACCCATCGCTCTTTGCATCGCCACGGGTTGTGCTTCGTCATCGCCGCCTTCGCTCGCACCGCAGTCGGCGTCTGCTCGGCGAGCCATCACGATCGCGGGGCAGACGGGATTGCGCAGCACCGACGTCGTCGCCCAGTACTCGCCCACGTCACCCGTCGGCCAGCGCGTCAATCCTGCCCAGCTTCCCAAGCCGAATGGGTATAGCCATGTCGTGGCGGTCGGCGCGGGCCGCACCCTTTACATCTCGGGACAAGTCGGTATCGACCGCGACGGCAAGGTGGTGGGGGCTGGCGATTTTCGGGCGCAAGCAGAACAAGTCTTCGCCAATCTGAACGAAGCGCTCAAGGCTGTGGATGCCAATTTCGGAAACGTGGTGAAGCTCACGTTCTTCGTCACCGAGCTGACGCCCGAGAACCTGACGATCCTGCGCGAAGTGCGCGATCGCCATATCGACCCAGCACACGCCCCCGCCAGCAGCTTGGTGGAGGTCGCCCGATTGTTTCGGCGGGAACTCGTCGTCGAGGTCGAAGCGGTCGCCGTGGTGCCCGACTAATTTCCGCTGGAAGTCTGGCGCTACGAGAAGGATTCGACTCCGTTCCTCGACCATTGACAGGTGACTCATCTCTGAGTTACGGTCTCGGGCCACAGCATCGAACCGTCCTCTCGCACGCCCGCCGCGCTTGCCTCCGCGACCGCCGGCTCGCGGCCTCATCGATTTGCCGAGGGAATATGACGCGCATCATCACCTGGGGAGGGCTGATCGCGGGAGCGATACTCGTTCTTGGTCTCCCCGCATGCTCCAGCGAAATCGGTGAGGATCCCACGGCATCGGGCGGCGCCGCGGGCGCGCCGAAAGCGCATGACGGGGGAGCGCTCGATGCGCGCGGACAGGGGACGGGACAATCAAGTCCTGACGCCGGCAGGGACGCTGTCACGGGATCGGCGGCCGATGCGAAAACCGATTCCGTGTCCCCGCCGTGGCCGGACGCCGCCCCTCCCGATGCCGGCACGCCACCGACGAGCTGTTCACCTCCGCCTCGTCAATTGCGGCTCTTGACCCGTCGTGAGTATCGCAACACCGTGCGCGACCTGTTTCAAACAGCGGGCACCGCTCCCCCGTGCACGGCTCACACGTTCTCCTATGACGCCGGGACGCGAAAGCCCGGCCAGGTGCACGTATCGGGAACCTTCAACGACTGGGCGAAAACGGTGGCGAGCGGTGGTTGGGCCATGCAGCTCGGCGCGGGGGGGAAAGTCTGGACGCTGCAGCACGATCTGACGCCCGGCGACTATGCTTACAAGTTCGTCCTGGAGGAGAGCGAATGGATGACCGATCCGTCGAATCCGCGGCAAGGCGATGACGGCCAAGGAGGCAAGAACTCCCTCCTGACGATAGCCTGCGGCGGCCAGGGCGATGGCGGAGCGGGCGTCAGCTTGCCGTCCGATCTGACGACCACCTTTCCCGCCGAGTCCCGACCGCGCCAAGACAACCTGTCCGATCTGTTTCCCTTCGACGACGCTTCGGAGAAGCAGGTGGCTTCATCGACGCACATCGAAGAATACTGGAACGCCGGAAAGAGGATTGTGGACAGCATCGGCGGTCAGCTGGTGCTGCTCATCCCCTGCGATTTTGCCGCCAACGCCGCGGGCTGCGCCGAGACATTCGCGCGCAAGTTCGGCCTGCATGCATTTCGGCGACCGCTCAGCGGCGTCGAGACCGAACGATACAAAAAGCTCGTCACCGGTGCGCCGAGCTATGGCGCAGGGCTCGCGGCGATGGTCCGCGCCTTCCTGTCCTCTCCCCACTTCCTCTATCGCTCGGAAGGGGCTCAGGTGGCGCAGGGCGCGAGCGGGCGAATGACGCCGTACGAGACAGCCAGCGCGCTCTCCTATCTCTTGTGGGGGTCCATGCCCGACCAGGCGCTGTTCGATGCGGCTGGGGCGGGACAGCTGGACACCCCTTCCGGCATCGACGCAGAGGCACGTCGGCTCCTCGCCGACCCTCGCAGTCGCGAGGCGGTTGGGGACTTCGCGTCGCAGTGGCTCGGCGCGGAGGAGGTGATCACCGCCGACAAGGATTTGGTGCTCTTTCCCGAGCTCACGAGCGATTTGCGGTCGGCGATGGTCGACGAGACGCGGCGGTTCTTCGCCAACGTCGTCTTCGATTCGTCCCACCAATACGATGAGCTCTTGCGCGCCGACTACACGTTCGTCAACGCGCCGCTCGCCTCGCTCTATGGCATTCCCGGGGTTTCGGGGGGCGCGCTCCGGCTGCAGAAGTACGTCGATTCGTCTCGCTCGGGTCTGCTCGGACATGCCGCCATGCTCGGCGTCTACGCGCGCTCCGATCAAACATCGCCGATCAAGCGTGGCCTCTTCGTGCGCCGCCGGCTCCTTTGCCAGGATTTGCCGCCGCCGCCGGCCAACGTTCCCCCGGTTCCCGCCGTGGACCCCACGGCAACGACGCGCGAGCGATTCCGCCAGCACACTTCGGTGCCCGGCTGCGCGTCGTGTCACCAGTTCATCGACGGCATCGGATTCGGGTTCGAACACTTCGACGCGATCGGCAAATTTCGCCAGCTGGACAACGGACAGCCCATCGACGCGGCCGGCGATATGAACGACATCGAAGGCCTCCATACGAATACGTCCGCTCCGTTCGGGACCCTCGCCGAGCTCGCCAGTGTGCTGTCCAACAGCACAGCGGCCAAGAATTGTCTGGCCACCCAATACTTCCGATTTTCGCGCGGCGCCTTCGAGAACGACCAAAGCGCCTGTGCGCTCGGTCAAATTCAGTCGCGTTTTCGCAGCAGCGGCTACGACCTGCGCGAGCTGATGATTGGCGTCACGCAGGCATCCGATTTCATCCTCCGCAGGTGAGAAATGGTCATGCGCCAAACGAACATCGGGCGACGCGCTCTTCTCAAGGCCCTTACCGCGTGTGCGGCGGTACCGGCATTTTCGCCCGTCTCCGCCCGCGCGGCGCGATCTGGCCGACTGGCTACCGCCCGACGCGTCATCTTCTTCTACTTCCCCGACGGCGTGCCGGGCGTCAGCCAAGCGGGGGAACCGAGTCTCTGGCATGCCACGGGCTCGGGGAAGAATTTTCAACTCTCCGATATCCACACGTCGCTTCTGCCTTTCAAGGATCAATGCGTTTTCTTCAATGGTCTGACGATGGGCCCCACCGACTCGGGAAGCCATCCTGGCGGTGCGCAGAAACTCTTGACCGCCGTCGATCACGGCAATGGCCAGTCCATCGATCAGATGTTGGCTGAGGCCATCGGTGTTCCGTCGCTCTACCTCGGCGTCATGGCCAGCGAGGGCATTTCCTATCAAGCGGCGGGAACCGCTCCTGCATCTCCGGAGAACAGCCCGCGGGCAGCCTTCGACCGCCTGTTCCCTGGCGGGCTCCCGCCGACCGCTCCTCCTCCAGGCGCAAAGGACACCAACGGTCCAAGCATCATCGATGTCGTGCTCGCCGATTTGAACGACATGAGCGCGGCCTGGGGGCCGTCCGAGAAGACCAAGCTCGATCTACACCTGAGCGCGCTGCGCGATCTCGAAAAGAAGGTCAAGGCGAGTCCCGACGCGGACGCCGGAACGCCACCGACGTCTTGCGCCACGCCCACGCTCGGATCCTACGATCCCAACGGTCTCCATACTCCCGCAAACTTTCCGGCCATTTTGAAAACGCAGATCGATCTCATGGTTTCTGCCATGGCGTGCAATCTGACACGCGTCGGCTTGCTTCAATGTTCCGTGCACACCAGCGAGCTCAACATGGCGGCGTTTCCCAATACACCGATGTCCGTGCCCAACTACTATCTCGGTAGTCACAAGGCGTCGCACTATGGAACGACGCATAACGAACAAGATCAGCTCTTTCATGCCTTTCACCAGCAAGTAAGGTGGTGGGTCGATCAATTTGCCTATCTTGTCCAAGCGCTCGCCAATCGTCCCGAAGAGGGTGGCACGATGCTCGACAACTCGCTCGTCTTCCTCTGCACCGAGATTTC
>DATHES010000075.1:0-9154 GCA_035318465.1 Polyangiaceae bacterium | reverse complement strand
GCGTGGGCCCGCCTTTCAGCGTGGCCACGAAACCGAGCCCGCAGGCATCGTGCTCGAACGCGGGATCGTAGAGTCCCTGGCGTCTTGGTAGCGGCATCGGCGATTGTCCTTCCTTCCTCTAAATGGCTTCGAAGTGGTTTCGGGAAGGTTTCGGAGCACTGCGGCATGACTCTGCCGCAGCGCGCCATCACGAGGAATGAACCGGTCAATTTAGCAAAACCTCATCAAATGACAGCTGATTTTTGCACACTCGACGGTCGCTCGGCTGTTGTCGGTCTTTGACCGCCGATGTGCGCTGCCGGGGGGGCTCAGCGCCCGCTCAGCGCCCCAAATACTCCGCGGCGTACGACCGAACCCCCCGCCCCTCGAGGACGTGAAAAACGCGAATCCTGCGCAGCGTGCCCGGCGACAGCTGCCCGATGGGGATGTACGCGATCTGGTGCCCGGTGCGGCGCGCGAGGACGATGAGCTTCGGGCGCGGAGGTTTCGCGGCGACGTAGACGATCGAGCGTTCGATGCTGTAGTCGATGGCGGCGTAAAGCAGCCGCTCGGCCTTGTTTTGCGCGTCGTCGAAATAAGGGTCTTCGAACACGTGGAACATCCGCCCTGGCGGATACGTCATGAGGAAGCCGCCGTACTCGGCGCGGCCGATCTTGGGGCCGACCATGTGCGCGCTCGGCTGCGTGGCATAGAGCGCCATGTCGCTTTCTTCTTCGTGCTCACCTTGCCAAGTCACCGTCCAGGGGTAGCGATCCGCGCCATCCTCGGCGTCGAAGATCACACAGACTGCCCCCACGTTGCCGGGGGCCATCTGCTCTTCGCGTATCCGTAAGCGCCTATCGTCGACCAGGTGGCGGATCGTCTCGCGCAGATCGATGCCATCGCCGAACCCGGAGAGAAACGGGCCCACCCGACCGCGCTCCGCCGAGAGCAGACTCTTGCCACGCTTTTTCAAATGCGTGCCATACGCTTCGATGCGCAGGTCTTCGGGGGGATAACTGCAGATGTACGGCTCGCGCAGCGGGTCCGACCAAGCCCCCGGCGCCGGCTCTTTCTTGCGCGTGCGCAAGAGACGAAGCGCATGGCGGCGCGTCTTCTGACGGCGGCGAAACCAGAGGCGCCGCGCGCCGTGATGGAGCTCGTCGAGCGTGAGGCGATACACGGCGAGATCGGGCGTGTCCGTCTGATGCGGATAGCTGACCCCCATATCCCAGACGTGCCAAGCGAAGTCGTCGGAGGCAACCCCACGCGCAGCAATCGTGAGCTCGAAGAGGTCGGGGGCGAGCGCGCCACGCGCCAGCGCCTGGTTGCGCGCAAAGGCGAGCGCCACCGCCAGATCGCGCGCCGCCAATCGCTCCCCATCTTCGCGGTCCATGCGATCGCGCGACGCGCGCAGGAGCTGAGCATAGATGGCATAGCGATCGCTCGATAGCGACGGCGCGACGACTTCCAGCGTCACCCCGCCCGGCGGTGCTTTCGTGGGGGAAGGCTGGGGTCGGCTCCGCTGCGCCTCGAACAGTCCCTGAATGTGTCCTGGTTCCGAAAGGACCTCGCGCGAGCTCTCGGCGTGTAGATGAAAAACCTGCACGCCGCTGCGTTTGGTTCGCCCGAGCGGACGCGCGAGCGCGCCGCGCAGCTTGTGCTCGATACGCGCCACGTGAAAGAGTCCCCCCACGAAGAAAACCTTCTCGTGCCGCGCGAGCAATTGCGACAGGTGAAAGGCCATGGTCGCTTCGCGCAGCTCGTCCTCGGGCGAAGCGACCGCCTGGCTCAGCGATGCCGCGACGCGCTCCACATAGGCGTCATAGCCGATGCGTTCCACGGCGTAGGGATCGGGCACGGCATCGTCGCGCGCGGGGTAATTGTCGACGTCGGCGTCGACGAGGTGGGCCGGCACCCCGTGCTCGCGCGCCAGGCGCAGCGCTTCGAAGATGCCGTCGCAGGGCTCGACCAAGAGAAAGCGCGGTTCTTTCGCCGCCTCGTAACGCACCACCGAGAGCAGTGGGAGGCGACGCACGGCGCGATCGACGGACACGGCCAAGGTCTCGGGGAGCTCGACCGCAACGCAGTCGGGCCGCTCGCGCAGGAACGATTCGCGCACGGCCAGCGCGAATGGGAACGACCCGTGCAGAATCGGAGCGTAGATGATGCGCGAGCTCACGGCACCGGCAGAGATTAGCATGTTGCCGCGGGGGCACGGGCAGCGTATCGGCGAAGCATGCGCTCCGCCGTCACGGCGATGCCAACGGGTGACTCATGAGACTGATGCGTTTGGGAAAGCGGGGCAAAGAACGGCCCGCGGTGTGGGCGAGCGAGAACGACGCCATCGACGTGTCATCGGTAGTGGCGGATTTCGACACGGCATTCTTCGCCGACGACGGTATCGAACGACTCCGCGCCGCCCTCACCAAGGGGGGCCTGCCGAGCGTCAAGCTCGAAAGCGTGCGCATCGGGGCTCCCGTGACACGCCCAGGCAAGCTCATGGCCGTCGGGAAAAACTACGCCGAGCACGCCAAGGAGGTGAAGTCCGCGGTCCCCGAAAAGCCCATCTTTTTCGTGAAGGCGACGAGCGCCATCAATGGCCCCTACGACGACGTCGTCGTTCCGGCCAACTACGCGACCGTCGACTACGAAGTCGAGCTCGCCCTGGTCATCGGCCGGCGCGCCCGGCAGGTCGATCGCGCCACCGCCCTTGCGCATGTCGCGGGCTATCTGATCTGCAACGACGTGACCGAGCGCACCGCGCAGGCGAAGGAAGGTAGCCAGTGGTTCCGCGGCAAATCCTTCGACACCTTCGCGCCGCTCGGCCCGTATCTGGTGACGCCCGATGAGGTCGGCGATCCCCACGCCCTCTCGCTCGTCTGCAAGATCGACGGCGAACTGCGTCAGAACGGCAACACCAAGGACTTACTTTTCGACATCCCGTACCTCATCGAGTTCATCAGCCGCAACATCACCCTCGAACCGGGCGACATCATCACCACCGGAACGCCAGCCGGCGTCGGCCACGGGATGAACCCGCCGGTCTATTTGAAAGCGGGACAGGTGATGGAGCTCGAGATCACGGGCCTCGGAAAGCAGCGAACGCGCCTCGTCGTGGACGGCGTCGTCTGACGGGTTGCTTGGGGGGGAGAAGCTATGTCTTCAGATACCGCAGCGCTTCATCGCCGAGCGTGCGCGTCACCGCTTCCACCAGGTGCGCGCGGGTGACGGCGGTGGCGGCTTGTTTGGCGCGCTTGATGGCATAACGAGCCATATTGATGCCATCGCGCACGGTGTACGGCTCGTCCCCGGCGTGCGCCAGCTGCAAGAAGGAGACGACGTACTTCAAGATCTGATCGTCGGAGAACGGCAGGTTCTGCTTGAGAATGACGAGCTCCTCGTCGGCCTCCGGGAAATCGATGACGATCATCGGCATGAGCCGGGAATGGATGTACTCCGGCAGGTCGAAGGTCGACGCGTCCTCGTTCATGGTGGCGACGAAGCGAAAATCGCCGTGGGCGCGGATCTTCACGCCGGCCACCAGCGATTCGACGTAGCGACGCCGGTCGAGCAGGGGCGCCAGCGAGGCCCACGATTTTTCGCTCATGCGATTGCCCTCGTCCAAGATGGCGACCCCGCCGGAGATCATCGCGCTGACGATGGGACTTGCTGCGTATTGAATCGTGCCCTTCGGCCCCACGACGGGCGTGATGACGAGATCTTCGGGGCGCGTGTCCATGGTGGCCTGGAAGATGTACGCGGGCCTGCCGATGGCGCGCCCCGCTGCATAGGCGAGCGTCGTCTTGCCGACACCCGGTTTGCCGATGAGCCGAGGATTCATGGGAACGTCGGCCGGGTCGACCATCATCCAAGCCGCTTTGAGCTGCAAGAGCAGCTCCGCGCGCCCTACCCATTCGAGCGGGAGCTCGTCCGGCTCGGTGAGGTGGATGTCGACGTGGTCGATGGTCACGGTCTTCGGCATGGGCAGCGAGGAGCGTACCATTCTCAGGCGATGACCTCGAGGTAAGCCCTCCGCACCCCCTCGGTCACGTCGCGGTAGCGAGCCACCATGTCTTCGATGGCGGTGCTGCGCGGTGTGTCACGAAACCCCATGCGCCGGGCGAGTGGGAGAAGGCCTTCCGCCCCTTCGTCGAGGAGCGACGAGGAGGAGCCATGCACGACCCGGATCCGCTGTTCGAGGCGCCGGAGAAAGCGGTATCCCTCGTCGAGCGTCTCGGCGAGATCGGCACGCAAAAGGCCGAGATCGGCCAGGGTGGTCATGGCGAGCTGCGTCTCGGTGCTGCGAACGCGCGCATCGCGACCCGCCACCATCTGCAGGTACTGCACGGCGAACTCGATATCGCACAGGCCTCCCAAACCGACCTTCAGATCGTGGCGTCCGGGGCGCTCCCGGCCGAGCTCGTGCTCCATCCTCATTCGCAGCCGGTGCAGCTCCGCTTTCGGAGGGGCACCGCGCTCGTACGCCGCCACGTGGGCGACCCGCAGGAAGGCTTCTCCGAGCGCAGTATCGCCCGCCGCCAAGCGGGCACGGATGAGGGCTTGACGCTCCCACGGCGCGCCCGACTGTGCTGCGGGAACGTTCTCGCTCGGCAGCGCCTGCCCGGGCAGCCCGACGTCGTGGTAGCGCGCGAACGCGGAGAGCGAGGTGACGAGCAGACCGTGCGAGCCGGAGGGACGCAGGCGCGTATCGAGCTCGTAACCCGGCCCTTCGGCATGCGCGGTAGAGACGAGGCGGATCACCTGCTGCGCGCGCTTGGCAAAGTACGCGTGGGGATCGGTGTTGTCGGGCGCAAAGGCCGGATCAAAGACGAAAAGCACGTCGAGATCGGAGCCGTAACCGATCTCATTGCCCCCCAGCTTGCCCACGGCGATGACGGCGAGTCCCCTCACCTTCTCCGGCGCGCCGAGCGCGAAGCGCGTGGCGTGTTCGAGCGTGGCATCGGCGAGCCCGGACAGCGTCAGCGTCGCCTCGCGGGTCCCGATCTCGCCTGCCAAATCGGCCAGCGCCACTTCCACGGTGACCCGCGCCTTGGCCCGCCGGAGTGCCCCCACGAATGCGTCGGGATCGTCGTTCGACGCCATTGCCGCTTCCGGTACGGAGAGCTCATGCTCCACCTCTTGTCGCGCGCTCTCCCGGTCGGGTACGCGGCGTGTGAAAACGACCCTGTCGCCGAGCTCGGGGTGGTCGGCGATGGCATTGCCGATCAAGGCGCTGGCGCCGAACGCGGCCACGAGCCGGCGCAGCGCGCGGAGATCCTCGCCGAGGGGGCGAACGTAGACGCCGGGGGCGCTGAGCCGACCGAGCCAGGTGCGAAAGTAACGCGCCGCCTGCTCGGGGTCGGCGGCGTCGATGAGCGCGTCGAGAAAGCCCGGTCCGAGCTCGGGAAAGCGCTCGCGGGTGATCGAGCCGAGCAAGTCGTCCGGACGGCGCGCCATTTGCTCGATATCGCGGCAAAGCTCGGCCGTTGCCGCGCCCGCGAAAGCGCGTACCAAGGCC
The DNA here is from genome assembly GCA_035318465.1 of Polyangiaceae bacterium. Taxonomy (GTDB): domain Bacteria; phylum Myxococcota_A; class Polyangia; order Polyangiales; family Polyangiaceae; genus DASWDH01. The sequence continues at coordinate 3,654 of DATHES010000075.1, read as the reverse complement.
TGCAGGGCTGCGGCCGGATCCCCCTCGTCGAGCCTTTGCATCAGCTCGGCGAAACGGCCCGGCTCGGCGGGCTTGGCGACGCCCTTGGGAAGGAGCGACGCCAGACGCGTACTCACCTTCTTGCGCGCGCGTTCGATGTCGAGATCGAGCTCCTCTGCGCTCGCATGACCGAGCGATCGCGCCAGGCGCAAGCGCTCGGCAGGATCGGTGGGAAGCGAGTGCGTCTGCAGCCCGGTCGCCCATTGGACGCGGTGCTCGAGTCGCCGGAAGAGCACGTAAGCGTCGGCCACGTCGCGCCCCTCGCGATCGGTCACGAGACCGCGCCCCCGCAGGCGGCGCAGGGCGTCGAGCGTTCCCGTCGCACGCACGCGCGGCTGGTTGCCACCCCAGATCAGCTGCAGCGTCTGTACGAAGAGCTCGGCGTCGCGAATCCCGCCCGGTCCGAGCTTGAGATCGAGCGCCGGATCATCGGAAAGCTCCGCCCGCGCGCGCTCGGCGAGTTTGATGATCTCGGTGGCGACGGAGGGGTCGACGTGACGCGCGTAGACGAACGGCGTGAGCTCCTCGAGCACCGCTCGACCGAGGGCGAGGTCCCCCGCCACGGGGCGGGCACGCAAGAGCGCGACCCTTTCCCAAAGGCGCCCAAAGGTCTCGTAGTAGCGCTCCGCGGCGGGCAGCGAGTTGGCGATCGGGCCGCGTGAGCCCTCGGGGCGAAGACGGAGATCGACGCGCCAGGCCATCCCCTCGGCCGTCGCGGCATCGAGGTTGGCCGTCAGCCGGCGCCCGACCCGCGACCAGTACTCGTGCAAGCTGAGCGGCTCGCTGCCGTCGGGCGGCACCGCCGACCCTTCGTCCGTATCGTAGAAATAGATGACATCGATGTCCGATCCCGCGTTGAGCTCGCGGCCCCCCAGCTTGCCCATCCCTAGCACGACGAACGTGGACGGCGCTCCTTCGTTGGTGAGGGGCGGACCCCACCGGACCCGGGCATGGTGCATGGCCTCGGCCAGCGCGATCTCGATCGCCGCCTCCGCGAGCTCCGCGATCTCGCGCGCCGTCGTGTCCACGTCCGCACCGTAGAGCGATCTCGGCAAAAGCTCGCGCGTGGCGATGCGGAGTTTTTCCTGCTGCAGCGTGAGACGGAGGGCCGCGCGCACGCCATCGCCGTCGTCGAGATTGCTCGCGCGGGCCTGCAGTGTCCCCACCAAACCCGCGCGCGTTCGTTCGGCACGCCACCCTTCGGCGCAGAGCTCGACGAAAGCCGACGGTCGCGCGTCGGCCATCGACGCGAACGCGGGAAACGCCGTGGCAACGACCGTGGCCAGGGCGGCCGCCTGGGGCGCATCCTTGGCCCAAGCCGAAAATCGGCCCTCCAAGTTCCCCGCCCGCGCCGGGTCGATGGCGCGCGCCAGTTCGAGCAATGCTCGGGTTCGCACCCCACGCAGTGTAGCGGACCTGGTTTTTGTGCCGGCACCGAAAAGCGGTTGGGCTAGACTCCTCGAGCTCATGCGGTTTTTATGCATCTCTGACATCCACGGCCACGCCGATGCGCTGGCCGCGGTGCTGGCGACGGCGGAACGACGGGGCTTTTCCAAGCTCCTCGTCGCCGGTGACCTCTGTTTTCCGGGCCCAACGCCACTCGCCACTTGGCGCCGGCTCATGGCCGCCAACGCCGTCTGCGTGCAGGGCGTAGGCGATCGCGCGCTCGCCACCGTCGACCTCGACAACCTCCGCGCCACCAGCGAGCACGAGCGCGCGCGCCTCGATCGCCTGCGCTCGACGCGGAGCGATCTCGGTGAGCTCATCCTCGCTCGCCTCGCCAAACTCCCCAAGACGATGCGCATCCCCATCGAAACGGGCGGTGAAATCCTGCTCGTGCACGGCTCTCCGCTCGATCCTTCCGAGCCCTTCTCCCACGACCTCGACGACGAAGAGGTCAACGCGCTCATCGCCGACGACCCGGCCGACATCATCGTTTGCGGCGCGAGCCACGTGCCCTTCGACCGCGCCGTGGGCGACACCCGCATCGTCAACGTGGGGTCGGTGGGTGAGGCACCGGGGGGCCACCACGCCCATGCGACCTTCTTGGAAACCAGCGCTTCCGGGGTTGCCGTCGAACAGTTCGTGGTTCCCTTAGGTCGAGCCGCCTGATCGCCGTTTAACGACGACGACTGCGTCAGGGGACAGTGTTCCCCCGCCCGGCGTGCTATGGAAGCGACCCTCTCGGGGGTATAACCTTCTCGGACCTCACATGGACGAATTTGGCATTAACTCCGGCTACGTAGCGGAAAAGCTCGACCGCTACCTGCACAACCCGGAATCCGTCGACGAAAACTGGCGCCGCTACTTCGAAAACCGCTTGAATGAGCGCCCCAGCGGACAGACGAACGGCAACGGCGTCTCCCACGGTCTCGCCTCGGCCCGAACCGCCAACGGCCTGACGGCAGCCACGACCGACGGCGCGACGCCGGCCCTCATGACGATGGTCGAGGGGCAGGGTCACGTCGCCCAGCTCATCAACGCCTACCGCACCCGCGGGCATCTCTTCGCCCGCGTCGACCCCCTGCGCCTCGAGCCCGCCGCCCCTCCCCAACTCGACCTCGCCAACTTCGGTCTCACCGAGGCCGATCTCGATCGCACCTACTCGACGGTCGACATGGCCGGCCCCAAAGAGGCGACGCTGCGCGAGATCATCGCCCGCCTCGAGACGACCTACTGCCGCTCCATCGGCGCCGAGTTCACCCAGGTCGAAGACCCGGAAGAGCGCGCGTGGCTGCAAGATCGGATGGAATCGACGCAGAACCGGCTCAAGATCGATCGCGACGCGCAGGTCCGAATCCTCACCAAGCTCACCGACGCCGAGATCCTCGAGCAGTTCATCCACAAGAACTTCGTCGGGGCCAAGCGGTTCTCGCTGGAAGGCGCGGAGAGTCTCATCCCGTTGCTCGATTTGCTGGTGGAGACCTCGGGACAGCAAGGGGTCGCGGAGATCGTCATCGGCATGGCCCATCGCGGCCGCCTCAATGTGCTCGCCAACATCCTCAACAAGAACATCCGCGAGATTTTCGCCGCCTTCGAGGACGGCGATCCGCAGAAGTTCCTCGGCAGCGGCGACGTCAAATACCACCTCGGCTACTCCACCGACTACCGAACGCTCTCCGGCCAAAGCGTGCACCTCACGCTCGCCTTCAACCCGAGCCATTTGGAGTGGGTGAATCCGGTCGTGGAAGGGCGCGTACGCGCCAAGCAAGACCGCCGCGGCGACCGCGATCGCAAGGTCGTCATGCCGCTGCTCATCCACGGCGATGCGGCGTTCATCGGTCAAGGCGTCGTCCCCGAGACATTGAACCTCGCCGGGCTCGAGGGATACACCACCGGCGGCACGATTCACGTCGTCGTCAACAACCAAATCGGCTTTACCACCATGCCGACCGACGCGCGCTCGACGCGCTACGCGACCGACATCGTGCGCATGCTGAAAGTGCCCGTCTTCCACGTCAACGGCGAAGATCCGGAAGCCGTCGGGCAAGTCACCAAGCTTGCCATCGAGTTCCGCCAGCTCTTCGGCAAAGACGTCGTGGTCGACATGTATTGCTACCGCCGCTACGGCCACAACGAGGCCGACGAGCCGCGCTTCACACAGCCGCTCATGTA
>DATHES010000074.1:0-110016 GCA_035318465.1 Polyangiaceae bacterium | reverse complement strand
GCTCGTCCCAGTAAAACTGCTGCCCGTTCTGCACCCACTCGAAATAGCTGACGGTCACCCCTCCGGCATTGGCATAAATATCCGGCAGCAGCACGATCCCCTTGCGCGCAAACACCGCGTCCGCGTCGGGGTCGGTGGGATGGTTGGCTCCCTCGATGATGTAGCGCGCCCGTACGTCGTCCGCGTTGGTGCGGGTGAGCACACCCCCGAGCGCGGCGGGAATGAGCACGTCACAAGGCTCGGCCAGAAGCGCATCGGCAGGGAAGGCTTCGCCCCCCGCAAAGCCGGCGAGCTTCTTTTGCGCGGCGATGTATTCGCATAGTGCGGAGACATCGAGTCCGGCGGGGTTGCGAACGGCGCCGCTCACGTCGCTGACGGCCACGATTTTGCCCCCTTGCGCCGCGATGAGGCGCGCTGCCCAAGATCCGACGTTCCCCATCCCTTGAATGGCGTAGGTAAAGTCAGCCACGGTCCGCCCCGCGTCTTCGAAAAGGCACTCCATCGCGAAGAGAAGTCCGCGCCCCGTGGCCGAGTCGCGCCCGAGCGAGCCGCCGAGCTCGATGGGCTTGCCGGTGACGACGCCCGGTGCCCAGCCGTGGTACTTGGCGTACTCGTCGACGATCCATCCCATGGTCTGAGGATTGGTTCCCATGTCGGGCGCGGGGATGTCCGTCTGCGGCCCGATGATGTCGTGAATCTTCTGCACGAAGGCGCGCGTCAGACGCTGCAGCTCCGCCTCGCTGAGGCGCGTCGGATCGCAAGCGATGCCTCCTTTGGCGCCGCCGTAGGGCAGGTTCACCACCGCCGTCTTCCACGTCATGAGCGCGGCCAGGGCGTTCACTTCGTCAGGGTCGACTTCGGCGTGATAGCGAATACCCCCCTTCATCGGGCCGCGCGCGTTGTCGTGCTGCACGCGGAAGCCGGTGAAGGTATCCAGCGAGCCGTCGTCGCGACGCAGCGTGCACTCGACCTTGATCTCGCGACAAGGTGTCACCAGCTGCCTCATGATGTGCGCGTCGAGCCCGAGCAGCTTCGCCGCTTTCTGGAAGTTGAGATTCGTCGCTTCGGTAGCCTTCATGAAAACAGGCTAACTCGAACAGGTTGCTGAAAAAGGCCTCCGAGGGGTTGTTGCTGCTGTTTCTCCCCCGGCGGGAGCCGGAGGCGGGGGGGAGAACGAGCGATCGGAACGCACCCGCTGGCGAGACGGGGCCTTTTTCAGCAATTTGCTAGTCGAGATAGCCGTGTTTCGCGAGCTCGGCCTTGAGGCGAGGGTGCTCCTTGATGTCGGGTTTGGCCACCTGGGCGCGGAGCCGGGTAATGGTGTTGTGCGGCCACCGTTTTTGAAAAAGATTGACGATCCAGTGAGCGACCGAGCCCTTGGGATCAGCGTGAATCTCGGCCACGACCAAGGTGCGCGAGCCGTGATCGACCGACGTCAGCGCGAACGAGCTGTGGATGAGCTCGCCGCGCACGTAGCTCGTGGGAGGCGCCAAAGGGTCGGTGATGGCGTGGATCTTGAGGGTGACCTTCTTATGGGCGGGTTCGAATTCGAGCTTGCAGTCGCTGACGAAGTCGCGATCCTTCAGGACGAACGGCGTGCCGATGTGATCGTAATGAACGGTCTCGGTTTCGCTGACCTCGCGGATGATCTTGGATTCGGTGAGGCTATCCACCCATTCCGTGGCGCGGTGCGAGTCGGTGATCACGCTGGCGACCCGGATGATGGAAGCGTTGATGTATCCCTCGCCCTTGAAGGCAATGAGGGGGCTGCCCGGCACCTCGCGGCGATAGACGCCGATGCCGTCGCTGTCACCGATCTTCTCCCAGGGGACGGTAGCTGGCGCGGGTGCTCCTGCCGGTGCCGGTGCCGGTGCAGGTGCGGTGGTCGGCGCCGCGGCCGGCTCATCGGCGCGCGCCGGTAGGCCCGCCGCGAGGCAGAGAGCGAGAGCCAACGCGAGCGAACTGGTCGCCCCTCGAATCGAAACGCATGCCATGAAGAAACCTCCCAGCTGGTTGGACCACTTTTCCCGACGGCCCCCCGTGCTGTCAAACGACTATTTGATGCAAAGAGGCCTTATCTTCGGCTTCGTTCTGCGAACGCGACAGGTGAGTCGCTTCTTGTGTCGCAATTCTGCCTACTCGCCCGTCGGGCACCTCGAGGTGCCCCCGGCGTCGGCGCGATGCGGCGCCCACATCGGCGCCATGCCTTGTCGCACGAAATGCGACGCACGCTGGCGCGAGATGGTACACGATCGTGGAGGATGACGCGTCGCGCCCGAGCCGAAACTGCCTCCGGATTCACCGTTCTCCTGGTTGACGACAACGCCGATTATCTGCAAGCGACGCGGCTCTTGCTCGAGCGCGAAGGGCACAACGTCCTTACCGCGACCAACGGCGTCGAGGCGCTCGGGATCTTGCCCAAACAGCGCGTCGATCTTCTGCTGCTCGACTACTTCATGCCAGGCATGACGGGCGAACAGGTCGTGGCTGAGCTGCGAAAGTTCGACCCTCTGGTGCAGGTCATTCTCCAGACCGGCTACGCCAGCGAAAGGCCGCCGCGCGAGCTTCTGCAACGCCTCAACATCCAAGGCTATTACGACAAGACCGAAGGCCCGGAGCAGCTGCTCCTGTGGACGACGGTGGGACTCAAGGCGGCGCAGACGATTCAACAGCTGGTCAAGAACCGGCAAGCGGTGGAGTACATCCTCGAGAAGACGCCCGAGCTGCATCGCATCCAATCGACCGATGATCTTTCGCGCGAGATCGTGCAGCAGGTGACGAGGCTGCTCGCCCAGTTCGGCGGTTCTGCCCAAGCGAGCGGCGCGCTGGCGACGCTCGACGCCGAAGCCGAGCTGTTCGTGCGCACCAAGATGGGCACCCACGAAACGGGCGGCAAAGCGCGGACCCTCTTGGAGCCAGCCAAGCTCGAGGCGATCGGGCGCGCATTGCAAGAAGCGCAGGTGAAGGTCGGCCCCGACGGCACCATCGTCCCGCTGCGGGTAGGGCCGCTCACTGCCGGCGTGGTGTGGGTCGACGAGCCGTCGTCCGGCAGTCAGACGATAGAGTTCGTACGCATGCTGGCCAACCAGGCCGCGGTGGCGCTCCAGAACGCGCAGCTCTACGAGCTGGCGACCATCGATGTACTGACCGGCGCGCACGTCCGAAGCTTCTTCGAACAGACCTTGGTGCGCGAGCTTGCGGCGAGTCTGCGCGGCCGGCAAGCGGTGGCGCTGGTGCTCATCGACATCGACGGCATGAAGGCGATCAACGAGAAGGCCGGGCACATGGCGGGCGATCAGGCGCTGCGCGCGCTCGGCAAGGCGCTCCGCGAAGCGACACGCGCCGGAGATATCGTCGGTCGTTACGAAGGGGACGCGTTCGGTGTCGTCCTGCGCGATCCGACGACGGTGGGACCAGCACGCCTCGGGACGCGCGTCCACGAGCTCTTGAAGGACCAGAAGATCGCCACTCCGAGCGGCGATGTCCCTCTCCGCGCCAGCATCGGCTTCGCCCTGCTCGAACCCCCGCCCCAGCGCGAGGGGGAGCGCAAACCCATCGGCATTTCCTATTTCCAGTTGGTAGCTGATCTCTTGAAAGGGGCGTCGCTGCTCGCGCTCGACGACGCGCGCCGGTCGGGCGGCAACGTCGTGCGCGGCACCGAGTCCGTCGCCTGGCCGAACGACTGACCGCCTACCAACGCGGCCGAGCGCCTGGATAGCACCAGGGCAATGTCTTGCGTCAGTTACGGATAGTCGTACGTCACCGAGACGTACGGCCGGTCGGTCGGGGCCGTCGCTTCGCACGAGTAGAAGTAGGCAAAATCGTTGGCCGTCGTCACCACCGTGTCCTGCGTGAACCGGATCATGAATTCGGAGCGGTTACCTCGCGCCGCGCGGTTCATGAGGTCGTCCCTCAGGCTGAGCGTGACGGTGGCTGCCTTCCACTCGTACGTCGCGTTGACGCTGAGCGTGCCTGCGCTCGAGGTGTGGGCGAGCGGCGCGACGCTGTAGTCGGCGACTTCCAGCGTCGGGCCGTAGTCGACGTGTCGCCAAAGGACATCGCCTAGCCTCCCGGCACCATAGGGCGTGCCGAGGACGTTGTACTGCTCGAGGTAGAGCGATGCCGCCGTGATCGTGGCCGTCGCCGGGATGGCGGTCATGTCGAACGCCGCATAGCCCCGGTACGTCAGGGAGCTCGTGGTATCGCCGATGGCGATGAACGCGACGCCCGTCTGCACGCTCGGCGAGCTCCAGATGTAGCCGTCGAGCGCGCCGATGCAGGGGAGATTGACGGTCGCCGATTTGATGACGTTGAACGAGAAGGTGTCGAGCGTCGTCTTGGCGTTGCCCGACGCATCCTTGGCGGCCGTCGACACCTGCCAGTTCACGGTAGCGCCGGTGGGGTACAGCGCGCTCGGCGTGAACACCAATTGCGTATTGCCACTGGCCCAGGCGAAAGTGCCGCTCACGCCGGGTGGAGCGGTGATGGAGAAAGCGCCCTGAGCGCTGTTGATGTCCATCGCTTCCGAGAAGTTCACCACGATCTTCGCGCCCCGCGGGGCGCCCGTGGCGCCGTTCATTGGGACGGCGCTGACGATGGTCGGCGGAGTGGTGTCGGGCATGACGCCGGTGGTGAAGGTCGATGAAAATGCCGTGGCCAATTTGTTGCCGGCCACGTCGGATGCGGCCCCCGCGACGCCCACCGTGTACAGGGTCGAAGAGGAGAGCGGCATCGTTGGCACACAGGTCGCCGTCGTTCCGCTCACGTTCCACGCCCACCCGCCCGTGCACGTGACCATCGGACTGAGCGACAGCAAGGCGTTCGTCACGGCCACGTTCATCGGCTCGGAGAAGGTGATGACGATGGACGAATTGCTGGGAACCGCCGTCGCCGCGTTGGGTGGAGCCACCGAAACGATGGTGGGGGGCGTCGTGTCGGGCGGCGTGGCGGTCGTGAACTTGAACGTGGTGGGGGCTGCCAGAGGGTTCTTCGCCGGATCTTGGCCGGCCACGGTGATCGTGTACTGCGTGTAAGGCAAAAGGGTTGCCGTCGGCGTGAACGAGACCTGGTTGTTCTGTGGGCCGAACGTCGGCATCCCCAGCATGATGTCGGGCACCGAGGTCACGATCACCGAGCCGACATCCATCGGCTCGGTGAAGGTCACCATGATGTTCGTCCCGCTCGGCACATCCACGGCATTGTCGACCGGCACCGTGGCTCGGATCGTCGGGGCCGTCGTGTCGGCCGCGACGCCCGTCGTGAACGAGAAGGTGGTCGCACCGGTGAGCGGGCGACCGCCGGTGTCGGAGCCGGTCACCGTCACGGTGTACTTGGTCATGGCTGCGAGGCGCGCCGGCGGCGTGAACGCGATCGATGTAGAAGCGGGATTCCAAATGGCGGAACCAAGCGCCACCAGGGGTTGGATCCCCACCATCACCGTCGCGGGATTCATGGGCTTCGAGAAATCGACGGAGATGGTGGTGGCAACGGCGACCGATACCTCGGCATCCGCCGGTATCGTGCCGACGATGGTCGGGGGCTGGTTGGCGCCATCCCCGACGGGCCCGTCTTGGCTCAGGTCGGTGACCGCGTCGCTCGAGCGATCCGTCGGGGTGTCACGCGAGATATCGCCGGTGGCGTCCGATGCATCGCCTTGCCTGCCACCTTCCGTCCCGTTGGACGGATCGGTCGTGGTATCCGCGCCTGTCGAAGCGTCGTTTCCCGGCGTTGTCGCATCGAGACCCGGATCAAGGAAGGTGCGTTCCGGGGTCCCGCATCCGAGCACAGCCGTCGAGAGCACGAGGAAGGTGACGCCTAGGGCACGCATCAGCCGAGCAGCCGCGCAATGGCTCATAAAGTCTCTCCTTGTAAGCTTCTATCCGCTAGGCAGCTCGCGGACCCTACCCACTCGCAGACGGAGGGCTTGAGACAAGCGTGTACTCTATCACGATTTACAGAAGCGTGAGCTCGTGCCCGTCAGCCCCCACGAGGGCCTCGGCCTTCTTCGGCCCCTGTCCTCCAGGCGCGTAGAGCTCCGGCGGTTCGCGCCCTTTTTCCCAAGTCTCGAGGACGGGGCTCACGAACTTCCAAGCCTCCTCGACCTCGTCGCGGCGCGCGAAGAGCGTCGCATCCCCCCGCATGCAATCGAGGAGCAGCCGCTCGTACGCTTCGGAGAGCTGCTTTCCGAACGCCTGGGCGTAGCTCATGTTCATGTTCACGTTGCCGAGCGAGAGGTGGTCGCCCGGCACCTTGGCCACGAAGCGCAGCGAGATCCCCTCGTCCGGCTGAATGCGGAGGCGAAGCACGTTGGGTGCCACCGCTTGGCACTTTTCCGTGCGCGGAAATAGATAGAGCGGCACCGACTGAAAATGGACGGCGATCTCCGTCAGGTGCGAGGCGAGGTTCTTGCCGGCGCGAAGGTAGAAGGGGACGCCGTGCCAGCGCCAGTTGTCGATGAGCACCTTCATGGCCACGTAGGTCGGGGTGCGCGAGTCGGGGGCGACCCCCTTTTCTCGCCGGTACCCTTCGTATTGACCGAAGGCGACTTGGCGCGGCACCGCGGCTCCCGAAAGAGGACGGAGCGAGCGCAGCACTTGCACCTTTTCGTTTCGCACGTCGTCGGCACCGAACGAAACCGGGGCCTCCATCGCCGAAAGCGCGAGCACCTGCAAGAGATGGCTCTGCACGATGTCGCGCACGACGCCGGTTTCGTCGTAGAAAGAGCCGCGCTGCTCGATGCCGAGCGTCTCCGCGGCGGTGATCTCGACGTAGTCGACGTACTTGCGGTTCCAGATCGGCTCGAAGATGGAGTTCGCGTAACGAAAGACGAGGATGTTCTGTACCGTCTCTTTGCCGAGATAGTGATCGATGCGAAAAACCTGGCTCTCGTCGAACGACTCGGCGACGAGATCGTTCAACGCGCGCGCCGAGGCGAGATCGCGTCCGAAGGGTTTTTCGACGATGACCCGCGAAAATGGTTCGCCCGGCGCGGCGTGCACGGGATAAATCAGCCCGGCGCGGCGCAGGTGGGCGAGGACGCCGGAAAAAGCCTCGGGCGGCGTGGCCAGATAAAAAATGCGGTTTTTCCGCGTTCCCTTGGCAAGGTCGATGGCAGCGAGGTGCTCTTTCAGTCGAACGTAGCTGTCCGGATCGTCGACCGAGCCGCGCGTGAACTCGATGGCGCTGATGAACTTCCGCTGCGTGGCCTCGTCGGCCTTGCGCCGCCCGCCGAGCGCCTCGGCCGACTTGCCCAGCTGCTCGCGCAGCTCGTCGGTGGTGAGCTCGCGGCGGCTCACACCGAGCACGGCGAAGCTCTCCGGCAGCGCGCCGTCGGCCATCAAGTTGTAGAGCGCGGGGAGGAGCTTGCGCTTGGAAAGGTCCCCCGTGATGCCGAAGATGACGACCACGCAGGGTTCGGGCTTCGACTCCTGGAAGACTGGCCTTCCCGGGATCTCCTCGACGGCAATGCCCGGGGGCGATGTGCTGTGGACCATCTTGCTAGGCCTCGGTGCGATGGTGCTGGATGAGCTTCGACGACGCCTCGCGCTCGACGAACCAGATGACTTCTCCGGTGAGGGGGTGGATGAGCTGAGCCGGACACCGCCGCGGATCGCGGGGCCCTTGCAGCACGCTCGCCACGACGTCGGCTTTGGCGGAACCGGTCACCATGAAAATGATGAAGTGCGCCGAGTTGATGAGAGGCGGCGTCATGGTGATGCGCTTGACGCCGAGCGACGGCACGTCGACCGGGATGACCCACCGCTCGGTCTCCTCCAGCGCCTCGGTGCCGGGGAAAATCGAGGCGGTATGCCCGTCGGGCCCCATGCCCAAAAGGAAGAGATTGAAATGTGGCGGGCGTCGGCCAACGCCGGCCACCGCGCCGAGAACCCGCTCGATCTCGTCTTCGTAGGCACGCGCGGCTGCTTGCAGGTCGCGCTGCTCGGCGTGGATGCGATGAATGTGCGCGGCCGGGATCTTCAGCTTGTCGAGCATTGCCTCGCGCGCCATGCGAAAATTCGAGCTCGGGTCGTTGGGCGCCACGACGCGCTCGTCCCCCCAGAAGAATTCCACTTTGCTCCAGTCGAGGCCCGAGCGAAAGGGAGGCGACGCCAGAAGCTCGTAAAGCGGGCGCGGTGTCGTCCCCCCGGAGAGCACCAGCGAAAACCGGCCGGTGGTTTCGATGGCCAGCTCGCCGATGCGGCACACCTGTTCGGCGGTGGCGCTGTACAGCGCCTTCGTATCCGTCATCTGCCTTATCACTTGCGGTCTCCTGGTTCGACGTGCCCGCCGAACTTCTTGCGCATGGCCGAGAGGACCTTCTCGGCGAAGGTGTGATCTTGCCGCGAGCGAAAGCGCGTGTAGAGCGAGGCGGAGAGGACCTCGGCCGGTACGCCTTCTTCCAGCGCGGCCTGCACCGTCCATCGCCCTTCGCCCGAGTCTTCCACGAAGCCGGTGTAACCGGCGAGGGAAGGGTCTTCCGCGAGCGCGCTCGCCGTTAGATCGAGCAGCCAGGAGCCGACGACGCTGCCGCGCCTCCAGAGCTCGGCGATGTCGGCGATCGGGAACTCGTAGCGCATGTCCTCGGGGAGGGACGTGGCGCGCGCATTGCGCAAGATGTCGAACCCTTCGGCATAAGCCTGCATCAAGCCGTACTCGATCCCGTTGTGGATCATCTTCACGAAGTGGCCCGCCCCGCTGGGACCACAATAGAGGTACCCCTCCTCGGCGCTGTTCTGCAGGGAGCGTCGGTCCGGCGTGGGCGGGATGTCACCTCGTCCCGGAGCGAGCGTTTTCCAGATGGGAAGGAGGTGTTCGAATGCGTGCGCCTCGCCTCCGACCATGAGGCAATAGCCGCGCTCGAGCCCCCACACGCCGCCGCTCGTTCCGGCGTCGAGATAGCGAATCCCCTTGGTGGCGAGCAGACGCGCCCGTCGGACGTCGTCCTTGTAGTACGAGTTTCCGCCATCGACGATGATGTCGCCGACCGAAAAGCGGTCGGCCAGGGACGTCACCGTTTCTTCGGTGGGTGCTCCCGCCGGAACCATCACCCACGCTGCGCGGGGCGGCGCCAGCGTGGCGCAAAATTCGTCGAGTGAAGCGGCCCCCGCGGCGCCCTCTTTCACCATCGCCGCGACGTTCGCCGCGTTGCGGTCATAGACGACGCACGAATGTCCGCCCCGCAGAAGGCGCCGCACCATGTTGCCGCCCATGCGACCGAGTCCGATCATTCCGAGTTGCACGCCTGGCCTCCCTTCGCGCTGATGTTCGGCCCGAGTTCGACCCGGTGCCCGCTCCGTTCAAGATGCATGTGTCGTCGGTTTCGACAAAGCGAAGAGAATCGCACCGCAGGTGACGGCGATGTCGGCGACGTTGAAGGCCGGCCAGTCGAAGGCGCCGCGGTGCACGTGCAGGAAATCCGTGACGGTTCCGTTGTGCGCACGATCGATGAGGTTACCGAGCGCGCCGCCGGCGATGAGACCGATGGCGATGATGGCCGAGGGGCGCATGGGCCTCGTGGCCACGACGTAGAGGCCGATGGCAATCGCCAGGAGCGCCGCGCTACCGAGAATGATGGTGCGCAGGGTGGGCGGCCAGCTTCGCATGAGACTGAAGGCCATCCCCGGATTTTCCCAGTGCACCAGGTCGAGCGCGCCGGGGATGACGGAGCGGGGGCCCGCCGCGGTGGAAAGGATTGCCCAGTGCTTGCTGGATAGGTCGCAACCGCTCGTGAAAAGAGCGATAAATACAGCCGTAAGGAGCGGTCTACGCATCGCTCACCAGCTTAGCATCGCGGCCCTTCGGGGAGGAGGCAAGCGCGAGTCAGAGATAGCCCTCGCGCGATCATTCTGCTAGGGTCACCCCTCGATGACGACCAAGCTCGAGAAGGAACTGAAGCGCGAAATCGACGTCGACGGTAAGCACTACACCGTTACGATTTCACCCGCTGGATTGAAGATTGCGGAGAAGGGTCACCGCAAGGGCCACGAGCTCAGCTGGAAACAGGTCCTGACCAGCGATCAAGAGCTTGGCCAGAGCTTGAGCAAGTCCGTCGAGCAAACACCCAGCGAAGGTTCGAGCGGCAACTCCACGCACTGAACCGGTCTGGCCGGCTTCTCAGCGCGCGCGAAGGGCCCTAGGCCGGTTGCTTGGCTTCCTCCATCGCGACGTACGCCGCCCGTCGCACGGGGGCCCGCAGTAGGACCTGCAGGATGCCCGGGAGCAGGAACATCGTGAGCAGGGTCGAAAGGGCGATGCCGCTGATGACGACGGTCGCCAGCGGCCTTTGTACTTCCGCGCCGGCGCCGGTGGCGAGCGCCATGGGAAGAAAACCGAACGCTGCCACCGCGCCGGTCGTCAGCACCGCGCGCATGGTGTGGGTGGCCCCTTCGACGACCGCTTCTGGGAGCGGCCATCCCCCGCCGATCCGTTCCTTGACCTCGTTGGCCAAGACGACGCCGTTCAACACCGATACGCCCGCCAGGGCGATGAAACCGACCGCGGCGGGGATCGAGAAAGCAAGGCCGCGCAAAGAGAGTCCCATGATGCCCCCCACCAGCGCGAATGGCACCACCGCGAAAACGGAGAGGGTGGCCCGCACATCGCCGAACATCCACAAGAGCATCCCGAAGATGATGACCAGCGCCATCGGCACCACGAAAATGAGGCGCTTCTTGGCCCGTTCGAAATTCTCGAACTGTCCGCCCCAGCTGATCTCGTAGCTGGCGGGGAGCTTGACCTGGTCCTGAACCTTTTGGCGAGCTTCGTTGACCCACGAGACGAGATCCCGCCCCCGAAGGTTTACCTCGACGCGCACGGTGCGGGTGAGATTCTCGCGCCGTACTTGGGCCGGTCCTTCGGTTTCTTCGATGTTGGCGACCTCCGAGAGGGGAACGTTGGTTCCCGACGCTTCCACGAAGAGCTCGCCGAGCGCCTTGGGGCTGGGGGAGCCGGGGGGCATCACCAAACGAAGCTCGAATTTGCGCTGTCCTTCGTAGATGTAGCCGACCGGGATGCCGATGCGCGCGGCGCGAACCACTTCCAGCGCGTCTTCCGCCTTGATCCCGTAGCGGGCGAGGCGCTGCCGATCGGGGCGAATGGTGAGCTCGGGGGCGCCGAGCAACCGCTCCACGCGCACGTCGGCCGATCCTGGAACGGTGCGGACGATGCGCCCCACCTCTTCGCTCAGCCTCTTCAATTGTTCGAGGCTCTCGCCGAAGATGGCGATCTGCACATCGGCACGCGAGCCGCTGATGAGCTCATTGGTCTTGTCTTCGATCGGCTGCGAGACGGAGACGAAGGTGCCCGGGACTTCGCGTTCGATGGAGTTTTTGACGAGCTCGGAAAGGGAGTCGAGATCGTGTGCGCTGGTCCACTCTTTGTGTGGCCGCAGATGCACGAAAAGGTCGGTGTTGTCGTTGCCGACCGGATCGATGGCCACTTCGGCGCGACCGGTCATCCCGAGCGAGGTGACGACCTCGGGAAACCGCTTGAGGACGCGCTCTGCGGCGAGATCGAGATCGCGCGCCTCGGCGAGGCTGATGGAGGGGGCACGCCGGATCGTCACCACGATGTCCCCCTCGTCGATGCGAGGAACGAAATCGGCGCCTCCTTCGGCGATGACGACGAAACTCCCCGCCAAGGCCGTCGCCGCCGCGCCGAAGAGCGGCCAGCGGTGTCGAATCGCCCACGGCAGCGCCTTGGCGTAGGCTCGGCCGAGCGCGCTGATCCAATGCGGACCATGTCCCGACGCGGGAGGGACGAAGGCTACGAGCAGGGCGGGAAAGAAGACGACCGAGTAGAGGAGCGCGCCGAAAAGGGCGCAGGCCATGGTGATGGCCATGGGGCGAAACATCTTGCCCTCGATCCCCTCCAGCGTGAGGAGCGGAAGGTAAACGAGCATGATGATCGCCACCGAAAAGGCGACGGGACGCACGACCGCGGAGGCCACCTCGCCATAGGCTCCGTCGCGCGCGCCCTTCACCAGTTTCTTGCCGGCCAGACTGGCGATGACGGCTTCGAGCACGACGATCGGACCATCGACGAGGAAGCCGAAGTCGATGGCGCCGAGACTCATCAGGTCGCCGGTGATGTGAAAGACGTGCATCCCCGCCAGCGCGACGGCCATCGAAGCGGGGATGCCGAGCACGACGACCAGCGCGCCGCGCAAGCTCCCGAGGAAGAGCGCCAGCACCACGGTCACGACCAGCGCCCCCTCGACGAGGTTTTTCATCACCGTCTGCAAGGTGCGACCGAGAAAGCTGGACCGATCGTAGATGGGCTCGATGAAAACGCCGGGCGGAAGTAGGGCCTGGATCTCGATAACTCTCTTTTGGACGCGGTGAATGACGTCGCGGCTGTTGGCACCGATGAGCATCATGGTGATGCCGGTCACGGCTTCTGACTCGCCGTCGCGGGTGATCACGCCGAAACGCATGGCCGCGCCGATGCGCACGAAGCCGATGTTCTTCACCAATACCGCGGTGCCGTCGTCGTTGGTGCGAAGGACGACGTTGGCGATCTCCTCTTCGTTACGCAAGAGGCCGACACCGCGCAACGTGAGAGATTCCCCGGTGCGCTCGATGTACCCGCCGCCGACGTTGACGTTGGCGTGAGAGAGGGCGTCGGTCAGGAGCCCGAGGTTCATCTTCTGGGCGTGCATGCGCGCGGGGTCGACGACGATCTGATACTCCTTGAGGTCGCCCCCCATCGTGTTCACTTCCACGATCCCGGGCACCTGACGGAGCTTCGGCGCGATTTCCCAGTCGAGCAGCGTCCGCAGCTGCGTCGGTGAGTGGCTGTCGGAACGAACGACGAACTGATAAATCTCGCCGAGCCCGCCCGACACGGGCGAGAGCTGCGGCTTGCCCGCCACCACCGGGAGGTCGGCCTCTGCGGAACGTACGCGCTCCAGCACCATCTGCCGCGCCAGCCAGATGTCGACGCCGTCCTTGAAGATGGCCGTCACCGCCGAGAGGCCCGAGCGCGACACCGAGCGCAGCTCCACCAGGTTGGGCATCCCGTTGAGGCCCATCTCGACGGGGAAGGTGACCGTGCGCTCCACCTCGACCGGCGAGAGCCCCGGTGCGTCGGTGAGCACCGATACCTGGATGGTGGAAACGTCCGGCACGGCGTCGATGGGCAACTCGCGGGCGGCAAAAAAGCCGCCCACGAGCAGCACTGCCAAGAGCACGATGACGAGCTTTTTGCCGCGAATCGACAGCTCGACCAGACGCACCAGCATCAGCGAAAGATCTCGGACTTCAAGGCGAAGACCCCGGACGTGACCACCCGATCGCCCACCTCCAGGCCCGACAGGACCTCGACCCGGTCGCCGTCTTGTCCCCCCAGTTGAACGGCGCGCGGCTCGACGGAGAGGGCGTCGTGCGCGACGAAGATGGTGGGCTTGCCGTCGACGCTGGTGACGGCGCCGCGCGGCACGACGATCGCTGCCGCCATGGGTGCCGACGTGTGAATCTTGGCGAGCACCGACTGGCCTGGCCGAAGCGGGATCTCGGGATGGTCGACCTCGACGCGCACGGGCGCGGTGCGCGTCTCGAGATCGATGACGTCGCCGACGTAGGCAACGCTGCCCTTGACCTTGTGCTCGCCCTCTGCTCCTTGCGGGTAGAGGTCGACCGCGTCGCCCTGTTGAATCGCGGTGAGCTGGCGTTCGAACACCGCCAGCTGGACCCATATCGAGCTCAGATCGGCGACGCGGAAGGCGGTGTGGGTCGCTTCCACCGACTGCCCGCGCGAGACGTGACGCTCGATCACCTTGCCCGCCAGCGGCGTCGAAAGACGCAGAATGCCCGGCGTCCCATCGGCGACGCCGCCCAGCGCTCGCACGCGCTGTTCGGCGGCCTGCAGGTCGGCGCGGGCCGACACGGCGTTGGCGGCGGCGAGCTCGGCTTCGCGATTGGAAGAGATGCGCGCTTCGGCCAGCTCTCTCTCGCGTTTCTCGTGGGTCGTTGCGGCGGCGGCGTGGGCGCGTGCGGAGAGGAGCGTCGCTTGCGCCTGGCCGAGCTCGGCGCTCTCGATCTCGCAGAGCACGTCCCCCGCCTTCACCGGATCGCCTTCCAATTTGAAGATCTGGCGTACCCGTCCGGCGATGCGGGCGCCGACAGCCGCGACTTTTTCCGGATCGAAGGTGACGGTTCCCGTGACGCTGACCACGGGTGCAAGGTTGCTGCGTTCGGCCGGCGTCATCTCGATTTGCGCGCGTTTGGCATACTCGGCGGAGTAGCGGATCCATTTGCCGTCGAGGTAGGGAACGTCGCGTCCCTGCGGTTTGGTCTCCGCGCTCACGCCTTTCTTGGAGCGTGACCAGTAAAGGATGATCCCCACCACCAGCACCAGCCCGAAGAGGGCGATGCCGCTTCGGCGCAGCCAGCGGCCGCTCACGACGACACCTCCTCTCCGACCGCGCGCTCCAGCTGGATGCGGGCGATCCACGCCGCCTCGAGCACGTCGATGCGACTGGCGCGTACCTTCAAGGCGTCACGCGCCGCGGTGAGAAGTCGAAACAGGTCGAACCGCCCGGCTCGCCACCCCGCTTCGGCAAAGGAGAGGGTGCGATCCGCGGCCGGCATGGCGTGCAGGGTAATTCGCTCCAGCTCGAGTCGCCGTGCTTCATAGGCGTTCCACGCCGCTACCACATCACGCGAGAGCCGTCGCGCTTCGAGCTCGATGCGGCTGCGCACACCTTCGCGTGCGCGCGCCGTAACCGCCCGGGGCCCCTGGTTGCGCTGGGCGAACGGCAGCTCCAGCGAAAGGCCGAGCAGGCCATACATCGGCGAGAGCGGCGCCGCATCGACGCCGGCGTAGACGCCCACGCGTGGGAACACTTCTCGTTCCAGTCGTTTTTCGGTGGAGTCGAGCAGGTGGACGCGCGCGTTGAGCGCGGCGAGTGCGGGATGATGTTGCAAGGCGCGGTCGACATAGACTTTGGCGTCGGCGAGCCGCGGTGGCTCGTCGACCGGCGAGGTGAGGTCCACCGCGACCGTCGCTCCCAGGTCGAGGACGTCGCGCAAGCTCATGAGGTGCATGTCGCGCTGGCGGATGAACGACGCTTCCGATGCCTGCAAAAGCGCTACGTCGAGCTCCGCCGAGGCGGCTTCGAGGTCGGAGGCTGCCCCCGCGACGACGCGGCGCTGGGCCGCACTCAGCACGCGGCGCGAGATCTCGAGGGCCGATCGCGCTTCGGCGATGCGAAGCTCGGCGACCTGGGTCTGCACGTAAGCGGCGAACGCGCGCAGGCGCGCCTCGGCGCGATCGAACACGAAATCGGCGCGGGCGACCCCTGCCTCGCGATCGGCTTCAGCGACGCGGGCGGCCGGAGCGCCCCCGGCGTCGAAGAGAAGATCGAGCATCGCGCCGTAGCCGGTCTCGCGGTAGCCGCCCCCTCCGTGGATGGGGGGCCGCGCATCGACGGAGATGCGCGGATTGGTGGGCATGATGACGCCGGCTCCGACGCGGCGGGCTTCGGCCTGGCGGATGGCGTGCTGCGCGCTGACGACCTCGGGGGCCTGCTCCATCGCTCGCCTCACGGCTTCGGGGAGCGAAAGGGCGACCCGATCTGTCGCTTCGGCACTCGGCGGGGACACCGCCTGCGCTGTCGACCCGACCGGCGCCGGAGCTTCTGCGGCGGGTGGCGTCTGTGCCCCCGCTTCTTTGGGTATGCACCAGGATGCCGCGACTACGGCAGCAAACCCGGCGATGAAAATCGAAACGCGAATCTTCACAAAAGACCTCCACCCGATGACCGTCGACATCTAGAAGCTCCTTTTCCACCGAAAAGGGCTTGCCCGCCAAGAACTACGGCTAGACGCGAGGAGGTTCGTCGTCCCCGCGAGGATGGCCGATGGACGGCTGAATCGCCAAGAGGTTCGACTCGACACAAAGCGCGGGCAGCCCCTGAATCGAGGGCCCAGAAAAAGCTGCGGCGACGGACCCCTGGGGGCCATCGTCGTCGACGAGGTCGAGCCCATCGCCCACCTCGAATTCGTTGTCCTCCCCCCCTTCGACGGTACTGCTGCCCGCCAGCATGCGCGAGAGGATAGAGAGGAGACCCGCTCGGCCTCGCGACGGCGCCCGCCACGTATCCGTTCCGGTCGAGGTGGCCGGACCTCCTACATCGGTCGTGGCCAGTCGGACCCGCGCCGTGCCCGCGCTTTTCTGCGCGTCAGCGGTGTGCTCATCCCGCACTTTCGTGCTCGGGGGCAGCGGGCGCTTGGCAGCTCGTGCGGCCGGCCTTGCGTCGACCGGCTGTCGTTCGGTTTCTCCCACGAAGCCGCAGCCGAGAGCGGACAGAGGTCCGATCACGAGCACGACGAGCGTGATCAGGAGACGAAGGAACCGCGCCACGGGCATAAGGCGTGCAGCGAACCCAGCGGGTTGTCAAGCTTTCCCCTGATTTCTCGCGCCCGCAGCACCGCATCATGCGTCGTCGACCGGTGCCCGATCGTCCGTTTTGGCGGGACCCGCGGGACGGGGCCGTTGCGACGAGTGGTCCGATGACGGCGGCTAACCTCGCGACACGAGGTGCGGGACAAAACCTTAGCCCATCCGGAGCGTTCACCTCGAATGGGAGCCGTTTCGCCCGATCACCACGATATTGCGTACCGCGGAGGGCGAATAAGCCTCGCCAGGATCGAGCACCGGAACCAAGCGCACGTCGGCGAAGGCGCGTCGCGCGGCTCGCTCCACGTCGCGCAGCTCACCGCAGCCGGAAAGCGTTCCCAGCGTGTTGAAGGCGAAGCCGCCCCCCGGGCGGAGCACGCGTTTCAGGTCGGTGAAGAAGCCGGTCTCGACGAAGCCAGGCGCAAGCTCGTGAGCGCCATAGGCGTCGATGACAACCACGTCCCAAGTTGGGTCATTGACGCGAGCCAGGAACGCGCGGCCGTCATCGACGATGACCTTCACGTTCGGAACGTCGTCGAGGCCGCACCAACGACGGGCGAGACCGACGACGGCACTGTCGCGCTCGACGATGTCGATGGCCGTTCCCGGATAGACAGTCGCGAATTGTTGAGCGGAAACCCCGCCTCCGCAGCCTATCAACAGCACCCTGCTCCGGCTTTTGGCCCTCGCGGCGGCGAGGTGAAACAAGTCGACGTAAAACCAGCCCGAGCGTTGAGGCTCGCGCCGTTCCGCGCGCGACCAAACGAACTCGCCGTGCGCGCTGACGGCTACCATTTCGCGATGAAGAGCGCGATCTCGGATCTCGACGACGTCGCCATGGAGGTCGAGACGCTCGAGTGGTCGTGCCCCGCCCGCGAGCTCTTTCACGCGCGACCAAAGATGGTCGGGCCGGCCTGAGCCGAGGCCCTCTGGAACCCAAGGTGCGCGAAAGGAGACGCGCGCCATCGTCAGATCGGGCAAAAGAGCGCGAACGCGATCGATCTCCGCGGAAGCGAATGTGCTGCCCGAGCGCCCGAGCATCAGACCGCCAACGCCGTGACCGCGGAGTGAGAGAAACGCGAACAGGGTGTGCCGGCCTCGGACGGCTGCGGCGAAATCACGGTGGTATCGGAGCTTTTGCACCGCTTTTTCGCCGAGGACCGCCGTGTCCACGGCGACGCCGCCGCTCGTGCGTGCGGCGTCCTTCAGCTGCGCAATCTCGGAGGCGTACGCGGCATTCGCGATGGCCGCATCGAGCCTCGCCGCGTCCACGTTGATGGTCGTGGGAGGGTCGCCTTTCATCGCGACGAAGGCCGCGTCGAACCCGATCGCCACATGGAGCTCGTCGAGGACCCTTCGTTCGAACGAAGCGGCCCCACGTATCTCGCGCGCCAGACCGAGAGGGTCGAACATGGAGCACGTGACAACCCGGAGGTCACGGTGTTCCTGGGTGCCTTGCACAACGCCCCCCTCCGAGGCCCTTTTCTTTCTGGCCCGCGGGCGAGGCGGCGGCCGATCGGATTCAGAGTGCGAAGGAGGGGACTTGAACCCCTATGGGAGTAACCCCGCTAGCACCTCAATCGGCAAAAACGAGCCTAACTTGCCGCAATCTGTAGCGTCGGCGGTCGAGATGGCTACTGGTAAGTACGCGATAGATGGTCGCGGGGACTGGCGGGGACAGATGGGCGAAGGTGTCGAGGGGGCGCTGTCGGTGGCGCTCGTGCGGGCAGCGCGAGTCGAGCGATGGGACGTGGTGCTCGTGCTCGCGAAGGAGCTTGAAGCGCGGCGGCTCGCCCGAGCGGGTGTTGCCGAACTCGACATCGAGCGCGCAAGGAGACGTTCGACATAGAGCCGGCGGGCTCTCATGTCGGGCTTTCTCCTCACCCTCCCGCGTCTTCGTCGGGACTGTCGGTTTCCCAGCGGATTCCGAACGTCATGGCTGCAGCAACGTCATGCATCTTCGGCCATCCGAGTCGATCGGACGCGATCACCAGCGCATCGGCGAACGAAGAGGTGGCAGCGGCCAGCATCCTACCGTCATCGAAAGGTCGCGGTGCGCCAACAACTGGCCCCAAGGGATCACGGCTGATGAAGTGGTCCATCGCCATGACCGTCGGGTGAACGTAGGCGCTGTAGGGCCGAAATAGATTCGCGTAGGAGCGACGAAAAGCGAAGGGCCATTTTAGGCCGCTGCGTGACCAGTGATTCTGCGCTTGGAGTGCGCGATCGGCTGTGTCGGGCGCGCTCTCGTGCGCCATGTCAACTAGCGATCGCCGAATGAAGTTCGGGTTGGGCGCAAAGTGGGCGAACTTTGCCAGGTCCTTTTGCATCTTGATGCGCTCTTCGTACTCCCATCGCTGGACCCTTCGGTAGTGTTCGGCCGGATCGATCATGATCCACGCGAAAGCGACCACGTGTTCATAGATTGCGCGCGCGAGTCCGGCACCATCGATGGTCTCAGTTGGCTCCCTCAACATTCGCCGGAGCGTGTAATCAACCCTCGCGAGCAACGCCAAGGAGAAGATCTCCCAATTGCTCCCCGTTGGAGCACGCGAAGGCGCGTTGGTCGCGTAGAGGAGACATAGTCGGTGTCCGTTTTCGGCGAGCTGTCTTCGCTGCACGTCGGTCAGCGTCTCATCGACCGTGAGGATCTCGCCGTCGACCATGACGGTACGTTCGGGCGGCATCGTGCGGCGAGGGTGACCGTCGTCTTTCATCGTTGCGCTCCCATGGTGTACCTCAGGAACGAAGAAAACTGCCCGGGCGAAATCTACGCCGG
Organism: Polyangiaceae bacterium; assembly: GCA_035318465.1. GTDB lineage: Bacteria > Myxococcota_A > Polyangia > Polyangiales > Polyangiaceae > DASWDH01. The sequence goes on along the minus strand of DATHES010000074.1, from coordinate 90,839 downwards.
TAGCGGCGTCATGTCAGCCGCGCGGTGTCACCGCTCGGAGCCCGTTTTCGGACCACTCCCCGAGGAGCACGCGAGGGGGGGCGACCTTGACGCCGAGCGTGCGAAGCGCGGTCGTCGCGAGTAGCATTGGCGGAGCCAGCGATGTCCGATCAATTGCCCCCGCCGATGGAATGGCCGAAACGCGGCGATAGCCTGTTCTCCGGAACCGATCGCGAAGACTGGCTAAATGCCTGCGTCGGCTGGGCACGCGGCAAGCCGCATGGCTACGTCGAAGGGTACCGACGCGCAGCGATGCTCGTCTTCAAGGAGGTTGAAACGAAGCGCGCCGGCATGGACTCGCTCGTGTATCCTCTCTCGTCGTTGTGGCGACACGCGATTGAACTACAGCTCAAGCGCATCATCCGCGACTCGGCGGTGGTTCTTGAGGACGCCACGTCGTACCCAAAGCATCATCTTCTGGAGGAGCTGTGGCCCGCGGCCAGGGCGCGGATCACGAAACACGGCTGTGCGGAAGATGGACCGTCGGAAGAAACGATCGAAGCGATCGAAGCGGTCGATGGCGTAGTCGCGGAGCTTGTGAAGATCGATTCGAGCGCGACCGAGTTTCGGTATTTCGAGCACAAGAAAGGAGGAGCGACGTTGCAGGACGCTCCTGAGCTAATCAACCTACGACAGATGAACGGCGTCCTGTATCGCGTTTCGAACTTTCTCGACTGCGTCCAGAGCACCATTGCGCAAGAGCGGGATTCGAAGAACGAGGCGATGGCCCTGGATTACGCAAATCAGGATCCCGACGACGAACCCTAGTCCGAGTGGCAGCGCCTTGGCGCTAAGGTTTACGCGTAAGCTCGTCAGCAATGTGTGGGTTCGAGATCGCGCAGGGTGCGGCGAGCGCCCCATGTCGTCGCGGGCAACAAAGGATATGGTTGGGAGAATGAACTACGAGGCGATCTGCATGCAATGCAGGTTTGGTGCGGCGATGGACGGCGATCAATCGCCAAGGCGCAAATGCCCCGTCATCATCGGACAGGAGCGCGCATATCGCGTCCATTGCGACGCCGGACACGTGTTCCTTCTCGTGTTGGAGAATGGGTCGCACGCGTTGTTGTTCGATCGCGCGATCGAGCGGCTCGCCGCGGGGGAAACGCGCGATGCGGTGACCGACGGATGCACGGCACTCGAGATGTTCCTGAGCGAGGTGCCCGTTCGAGCACGATATCAGAGCGAACCCGGCGGCCAACTGTCGACGATTCGGGACGAGATCGCGCGAGTCGTGAACACGTCCGACCGTGCGTTGGCGGGAAGCTTTGCTGTGGCCTGTCTCCTTGGCCGATGCGCACCGACCGGCATTAAGGAGCTGGAGAAGGTTCGGGCGATCCGTAACAAAGCGATCCATGCTGGCGTGCGCCCTTCCGAAGAGCAGGGGCAAGATGCGCTGATGCGCATTCAGCAAACCGTCGCCTGGTTTGGCGAAATTCTTCGAGGCGCCCTGCCCGCGCGCGATGTCTCGTACGCGCGAGCTGGCATGCTGGACGAGCTCCATTGCGCCCGCGCTCTCCATGCGGACTATCGCTTTGTGACAGCACAAGCCACGCTCACCGTTCTCGACGGCCTTGGCGAATCGCTGCCCACCAGCGTAGAAGACCGGCTCGGGGAGATCCGCAGCGGCACGGAGTATAGGCAATGGAGTGCAGTCACGCTTCAACGGCCGGACTGGGGAGCATACGAGTCGGCCGAAGAGCGCGAAGCAAGCCTGAGCCAATACCGCGGCGACGATGAAGAGGAGGCCGAGGAGCAAGAATGAACGACCCCCGCGCCGTTGCTCGACGGGTCGTGATCGGCCCGGAATTTTCCGGAGCTACACGTAGCTAGCGCGATGCGAACGAATGCGCCTGGTTGCGCGCAGCATTGCCAGTTTCGTTGCCAATAGCCGGCATCGGCATTGAAGTTTTTCAGCCATCGGACCGTCTTGTCCAGCGATGCGAATCGCTACCATTTTTGCAATTCTCCTGCTTCTCGCGGCATGCGGCTCGCCCGACGGAGGCGTGGAAAGTGACGCGATACCGTCGGTTGCCGATGCCGCAAGCCCGGACGCGTCGAGCCGTGGAGACGATGCGCCTACGTCGGTTCCCATCGACGCCGGATCGGACGCGCTGGCGACGGTCGATGTCGTGCCCGACAATGCCCCGCGTCCCGCCGACGCCGGGCCGGGCGCGGCTGACGGCGCCCCCGCCGACGCCGTCTCCCCCGCGGACGTCGGCGCGTCGGAAGCCGACAGCGGCGGCGGCATGGTCGACGCAGACGCCGCGCCAGATGCCGACGCCAGCGATGAGCACGGCCAGAAGCGGGAGTGCGGGATGGTTCCGTGATTGCGGACGCCGCGCCCGACGCGGGCGGCGTGCCCGGCTACGACGGCGGGCGCGTCATCACGCTTGTCCTCACCGATAGCCGTGACGCGTGCACCATAGGGAACGTGAATTGTATGGGCGTAAACATGCCGCTCATCTTGACAGGAACGCCCGGCGTCGTATCGGATGTGCCGACAATCTGCGTCGGCATGGAGCCTATACCGCTTGGGCATTCGATCCCGGGCTCTGCTCCTTCGGGATCTGCCGTCAGATTGGCGACCCATTTTATGTGCCAGGGTGCGTGCATGGCTGCGCCGTAGCCAAGAAATGGGGAGGCTACCCGGCCGGCACGAGCCCGCTCTGCTACTGAGCCGGGGAGGAATCTCGCCACGCCAATCGCCGCCTTTCCTCCGGCGGCCGGGTCGCACCCCTGTTTGCGGCGTCGCCTTGACAATGACGCTCGTGGAACCAAGCATGAGCACCAAGGCGCGGGTTCAACGCCTGGCACCGCAACCGCCTCCCCCCCGGGGCGTTAAAGCGGTGCCGAAGGTGGGCATACTTCCGGACCCTGTTGGTGAGGTTCTCGTCTTCGCGGAATGTTCAGGGGGGGCTGGTCATTTCGCGAACGTCGGAGAACCAGATCATGCCCAAAGATAAGGATTTTCGTCATTTTATTCGCGCCCGGATGGCGAAGAGCGGACGTAGTTATCAGGCCGAACTCGCAGTCTTTCGCGCGGAAGAGCAGAGTTCGCAGCGCCCCGAATCGAACGGAGTTCCAGCCGCGATGGAGACCGCGGAGAGGCCCCTTTCGCGCGTCGACGCGAGCAAACCTTTGTTCGTAGATCCCGCTGATGTCGTGACTCGTCTTCAGGATGTCGTGACTCGTCTTCAAAGGGTGACGGAGGGTCCGGAGGCGATCGTGACTCGTCTTCAGAGGGTGGCGGAGGGTCCGGAAGCGATCATTCCTCGAGTCGAAAGCTCCTTCGTGGATCCAGCGAAGCTCGTTGGGGGCCTCGCGGATACCGTGTCGCGAGTCGAGAGGATCGCGAAGGGGCCCGCCGTTCTTACCAACGTAGGAAAGCTCGCCCAGAAACTTCACGCCACAATCGACGTGACGGCTCGCACGCTCGATTCGAGCAATGACGCGGTCGCGCGAATGGCCGCCCTGATGTCTATTCCGGATGACTTGGCGAAGCTCTTTGCCGCGGCGAGACTCGACGACGAGATCGCGCCGCTCTTGAGGGAGCTTGGCGCCGACACGCCGTTCGGCGTCGTCACCGGCCGACTACCCGCGATCGGAGCGTCGGCCGATGGCGCCGTCGCTTCGGCGCGAGCGAGGGAGTTGGGGGAGAATCCGCACTACTTTGCCGACACTGGGGGCAAAGATCAGCTCATCACGCAAAGCGAGATGGAGAAACTTCGGCGCTACGGGGCCGCAGACGGCCGATCGATTCAAGTCATTCGCGCGTTTCGCAACGAGCGAGACATGGACCAATCGAAAGAGTGCCGCAACTGCAAGCGTTGGATCTGGCTCGGCGCCACCGAGAGGCAGGCGACCTGCGAATGTGGGCAGACATATCGGGTTGTTTTCGATCTGCCGAAGGTACTCCGGCGCCCCGCTCCTCCGGGCCGGCGCTGCATGGATTGCGGAGTGCGTGCCGAACAGGGCACCACGGATTGGTTCGAGCTCAACCCCTGGCAAGCACGGTGCTCGACTTGCAGGGACGAGCAGCACGTCTTTGAAGTTTTTCCCGATTACGAGACGGGCGCACATGCGGGCGCGATCGGCACCTTCCAGATCATTGAGCTTCGCGAACTCACGGCCGACGGTGAGCGCGACGTGACCTTCCCCTATGACGTAGGGATTCACTTTCGCGGTGCCGACGAAGTCGAGGCGCACATTCGCCGGCAGACGGGCTATCGGGATGTGATTGTCGAAGGCGTCGACCGGGTGGATCGGGCGACCGAGGAAATGAACTAAGGGACGTCTCTTCAAAGGGCATTCACTTGGGCAATCGGATGGTCAGGTTGCCCAAGTGAATGACCCCGTACCTCTACGCCAGGCTACCTACGGGAGTCGAAACCCCGCCTTACGCAGCGCGGCGGCCGCGTCGAAGTTTTCGAGAGGGACGACTTCTTTCGGCGCTGAAGCTTGCGACGACCGACTTGCCCTCGGCCCCATCAAAGTAGCGCCCTCGGTAAGGAACCGTTCGCCGTCGACGTAGCGTGCGACGCGAAGCTTCCCCTTCTCAGTCACTGGGAACGCGCCACGAGCAACGAACCGAAGGAAGTCGCTAGACGAGATGCCGAAGTGGTCGAGGCAATTGCGTTGCGTCACGGTCACCGGTCGGGGTGCCACGATCTCGATCGGGAGCGCGATGTCCTCCACGATGCGCCGCGTCTTCTTCATGGCATCGGCCCGACAACGTCTGCGCTACTTGCCGTTCAGCAGAGTCGAACGAATGGCGCTCACTTTCCATACATGTCCTAGATCTGATTCAGAATTGACCCTGCCACTGTAGATGCCGAACAACCGAAACACGGGCGCTGCAACTTGCATGGTGCCACCGTCGTCCAATCTGAATGGCGCCCCGGCCGAACGATACGCGATTACAGGAGAGCCCGATTGGCCCTTGCGGGCCCGACAGTCGAGGAGGAATAGCGGGAGCTCGGTATGATCGATGTCTGGCTCGGACGCGGTGAATCCGGTCGCCCATATCGCCAAGCCGGCGCTGCTGAGTCCGAAGGGAAAGCCGACGACACTCAACGGGTCGGTTGGCCCGATTAGCATCTTCGGACCTGCATCGAGTACGTACGGGTAAAACAGGATGGCCTCGTCGACGTTTGAGAGCGGCAACACGCCAACGTCCACTTTGTGACCATGCAGGGGATGCTGACGCCAGCGCCGTATGCCGCCGTCGAATAATGGCTCTGAACGTGGAACACTTTGGCCGAAGATCTGGCCATGATGGTGAACGATCAGTTCGTCGGGAACCTCCGGCTCATCTTGCTCGCCGGTGGCTGCATTTTTTCCGGAGACGATATGCCAATTTGTCAACCCGCAGTCTCGTAGATCAAATTGGTGCAAGCCACCGCCGATTCTTCGGCTACGTCCAAACAGTCACGCGCCTTGCACAGGCGATCGGCATGGTGCCGCCAATCGACTACGAGGGCGCCCATGCGGTACTCGCCGGCATTGGAACCGGCCCCAGCATTTGGGACATCCTACGTCAGCACGGGGTGAGCCGCGATTTTACCCCTCGCGGCGACGAGTCTGCCGCAAGCCCGGCAAGCGATGACGAGGAGGCGGACCATGACGACGAGACCTCGAAGGCAGTGGTCGTGATTACCCCTCCTGCGTAGCGCCTCCGGAGGCAGACTTTTCGAGCTCGCTCAGAATTTCCCCGTTGGCTTTTCCCAACTTGGCCCGCCACCTGCGCTGCAGGCTCGTTGCAGCCTCCCTTGCGGTCGCCCCCCTCTCGAACTGGAGCTCGCACCAAGGAGCCGTAATGGTTCCCCGGGCCCCCATTAGATGCTTTTCGAGTTCCCCGCTGATACTCTTCCGAATCTCTTCAAGTTTGTGGACGATGGCTTCCCACTCGGCATGAAAGGGGTCGGGAACTCGTGGCAATAGCGCCCGGAGCTCCAACAGGCGAAGGCCGCCTTCGTACTTAGCGCTCGTCCACTCGGTTAGGACGGTGCCTTTCTTGTCGGCGGTCATGAGGCCGGTCAACGCGCGATCCATCTCCTGCGCAGCCACGCCGAAAGCGCGCGTGACGTCCTCGAGGGTCGTCCATTCCCTCTCGTGCAATCGTAGTTCAATTTCGGCCGCCACCCGAAGTCGGCTCTCCTGATACCTGAGATCGCGCTCCACATCGCGTCGAATCTCACCTTTTGCGTGTTCGAGCTCTCGATCCAGCTCGGCACGGTAATCAGTGAGTTTTCGATCGAATTTCATACGCCAAAGAGCCATCACGGCGCCCACCGACGCGGTGACGCTTGCCGCAACGACCGCCGATTCCCGCCAAAGATCGCCCATCGGTTTCGATTCATCCTTACCGAAATACCAGGCGAGGGAAAGGATCGGCGCCATTGAACCTGTATCTGGAAGATCATTCCCCGCGCGGACCGTTCGCTTGGGCGCTTGGGCGCTGGGGCGAGCTCGCCAAGGAACTTCCGACCGCCCCCGGGCGGGGGCGGGGCAACAGAAACCAGTCCGACGGCCGGAGTTCTTTCTTCATCTCGATTCACGCAGCGGCGGCCCGCGACGTCGTCCCCCCGAAGGTCAGTTGGGCATCCCCAGACGGCCATCGTCACTTAGCCATGCAGCGACGCTTTGGATGAATTGCCAAATCGTCGGCAGCTCGGAGGTCTTTAGAGTCCGGAGCGTTTCGGGAGGTGGCTTCACATAGCCTGGTTCCGATGGATCGGACTTCATTGCGTCGAACACCGCTGCGGGCCATTCTCGCTTGTCCACGTCGATGTCCGGCCGCCACTTCTCCAGGCGCCCGACCGGAACGACAAAGATGCCAAATTTGGCCATCGCGTCGAAGAACAAGCGAAGCGATACGAGATCGCTAAGTTCCAATGGCGCCGGCCCATCGCCAGGTTGAGCGTTCTTTTTCTTGAAGGCGGCGAAGAGTTGACCGCGCAGCTGACCCAACGAAGTCCGCGTAGCGGCGGGTACGTGACCGGCATCCATCCATGCACTCCAGGCGGCCCCATCGTCCTTGAGGATATCGAGGTCGGCGATCCCGGCGGCCGGAATGCCGGCTTGCCGCAACGGTCCAAACATGCGGTGGACAGTAGGTTTCCCATAGCCGCTAACGAAGTGGGCGTCGAGGATGCCCGGCATCCCAGCATCCAAAAGTCGCTGATTCACTTCCTGATAATAGGCTCGATCCGCGTCGCTCTCGGTCACAACGCTGGCGCTGTGGAACAGTCCAGCAAACAGGTTAGCTGAACGAACGATGGGGTCGCGCATCAAGGATCGGAGCTTCGCGCTGTCGAGGATTCGCGCGTTGCCGCGACCGTTCCTATAGGTGAGACGGACTACGTTTACTGGCCTGCCGGATAGGACGCAGCCCATCACGAACTCGGAGCTGTGAGTGGCTGCGAACACGTGGCCGTGGTTTCTGGATGCCAGGGCGGCCAGGGTCCGACCCAGCCTGGCCATCAAGGGAGGATGAAGAAAGGCTTCGGGCTCGTCGAGGAGAATCATCTTCCACGGCACGGCGTGCGCGGCGGCGAGCATGCCTAGATAGGCCCTTATGCCATCGCCGAAGGACGACACATGCCTGGCGCTACCGAAGAACCGGATCGCCTCGGCGTCTACTGATTTTTCGCTGCCGGGTGGAGGCGGTGTCTCTGACAGAAGCACGTTCCAATCGGATAGCGTGGTCGTCAGATCAACGAGGAAGTGATAGCCGAACAGGTCGCGAACCAGGGTCTGGAGTTCAGACCTGGCTGGGTCATTTTGAAAGAGGCGTCCGAGAAGCGTCCCTTGCGGTGTAGAGAGATTCTCGCGGGGCTGGGCGTCGAGGACGTGGAGACGAGTGTCCCCGTCCAAGAGAATGGACAACGCAAACAGCACCTCTATGTTCATTTCCGGGCGCTCCAGTGAGATGTGCCCCGACAATGCGGCCCGGTCTGGGCGCCCCCTCGAGAGCAGCCTTCTCAGCCTAACCGATTTGCCTGTTTCATCTGGCGGCGGGTAGTCCGGGTGCGACACCAAGATCGAACGCATCTGCTCAAAGTCAAACTGGCGCAGAACTAGGGCATTGACTATGTGGCGAGACTGCCCGTGGACCTCCCGAGTAACGTACTGATCTAGTTCTCGAAGGACCAAACTCTTCCCCGAGTGGTTTGGGCCTACAAATACCGTGACTGGACCTGGCGCGAAGGCGAGCGCCTCCCCTTCTGGGCTAGACCCGAAATGGAATGTCACTTCGGCGATTGGGTCCAGCGGCTGCGCAGCCGAGGACGCTCCGCCTTCAGCTTTGGGAGGGGCGTCTTCCGTTGAGGTCGGCATGGTCCATAACCTAGAGGCTGACCCGTCCCGTCGGCAACCTCCCTCGAGTATTGAAAGGGGGGGACGGTGTAGTGTCGTCCGTGCACTGATCCGTTGCCGTTACCGAAGTGGCTGCGGCGGACCGGCTTAGTGGCGACCCTGCGTTATCGTGCATCAAAACGTGACACGCAGTCACGAAAGTGCGCGGGCGGTCGCATGCAACGCGAACCGCGTCGGTGTAGCTATGCGAAAAACGCTCCTTTGAGCGGCTTCGGTCGCCAAACGTCTTTACGCTGATATGCTTAGGTGCATGGCGACGTTGCGAACGGAGCTCTTCAACGCTCGCATGACGGTGGACGAGGTTGCGATGCTCCGCCAGCTGGCGGAGGAAGACGGGATCTCGGCGTCCGATTTCGTGCGCCAGTTCGTGCGGAGGGCGTACATCGAGCGGCATGGCGGTTTGAAGGGATCCAAGAAGGCGCGTCGCCGGGCGAACGGGGTAGCGACAGGGCGGACCCTCCGATGAAGACCAAGCTCCACCAGAATGGAAAGAAATGGACGGTGTGGCCGGCAGACCAGGATGCGGGCGACGATGACATTTGGCACGACGCAGCCGATCCCGGTTCGGCGATGGCAAGAGCCGCTTGGAGCGATTGGTTCGACGGTTCGCGCTGGTGTCAGTCCTGCGCGGGAACGGGTATTTCGCCGACCTGGGATGGCACGGCCCGGCTTGACCCTTGCCTGACGTGCAATGGCACCGGCGCGCCCGCGCCCGAAAATCGGACTGAGCCGAACAATCGGGCGTTTTCAAGACTCGCGCGCCGCCCGGAAGAGTTCGGATCGTATGAACGTAGACTCTGTTCGAGCGATACGCGCGAGGGGAAGTTTCGGTGGAAGTCCTACAGACGCTTTGGAAACTTGCTTCAGGCCATTCACGAGGCGGCACACGCTGTCGCCGATGTCAGGATGGGCTTCGGTTGCGCCAAGGTGACGCTCGATCCGGATGGCACCTATGAAGGTTGCGCCGAAGCGAAGGAATCCCATCCCGAGCGCTTTCCCGAGAAGAACATTCTCTCTCTTCTAGTCGGTTGCGCGGCGGAAATGCACCTCGGAATACCCGACGAGTCAGCAAGGTGGGATGCTCGGTACGATTTCGACAGAGCAAGGCCGCTCTTAGCGGCGTGTGCTGAAAGCGAGGCCGACGGGCTTGCAAAAGCCATCGCGTTCGCCACTGCGAACTGGAAGGCCATTTGGCTCGTCTCCCAGGCACTGATCGCGCGACGGACTCTTACCGGGGATGAAGTCGAGCGGCTCCTCGAGGTCGCTGACGGGACGCGCGACGACGCCGCGCTGGCACCACTGTCTCCGCCTCGCCTTGCTGTGCACCCGGGCATCACGCTGGACGAGTTGGCTGTGCACCCGGGCATCACGCTGGACGAGTTGGATCAGATTCGCTGGGCTAAGAATTCCGAACGCTAGGCTGTGATGAAGGTGACGAAGTAGATGAAACGCGAACGAAAACCCAAGGCGTCGAATGGCGCAGGCAACGTCGAGTGGCGCAACGGCAGGCCATTCGCCCGGATCACGCTGCCCGACGGCCGGCGCAAGCGAATCCCAATCCCCGAGGCGTATACGACGCCGGAGCGTCGCCAAGAGTTCGCCGCCTCGTTCGCTGAGCGAGTGCGTGAGGGAAAAATCACCTTCGATCAGACAACACACCGCAAGATCGGGCAGGCGGTGACGACGGTGCGCGACGTGATGAAGGCTTGAACGAAGGGAGAACTGCTCGCACGATATGGGTCCGTCAACAAGCTCCGTACTATCGCGAGCGCGAAGATCATCGCCTGGACTCTCGAAAAGCACGCCATGGGGGTGAAAACCCGCGGTCCAACCGAGCGCGATTTTGGCGATCTTCCGGTGGCGGACGTTACGACGAAGGACATCATCGAAGTGATGTCGCAGCACGTGGCCGGGCGCGCACAGACGAAACAGCACACCTACAACCGGTTGCATCGCCTTTTCGACCTTGCGATTTTCCCGCTAGAACTCAGACCGGAGGGGAGCAACCCAGTCTCGCGTTACCTGCGACCGACCTCGGACGACGAGAAGACGTTCTGCTTTCTCTACCCTGCCGAGGTGCTGGCGCTGCTTCTCGCGAAGCGCCCCGGCGCGTGGCGGGAGGGGACATCGCCGGCACCGGCGCCCCCGGTCGCGAACGACGGCGCAGCTATCCCGGTCGGTAGGCGCGTCCTCTACGCCATCGCCGTCTTTACAGGCCTACGGAAGGGCAATCTCTACGGGCTCCGCTGGAGAGACATCGACTTTGTCAATGGCACCATGACGGTCCCACGGACGAAGACCGGGCGGGGGCTCTTCTTCGACGTCAATCGAGGTCTACTTGCCCTGCTGCGCGCCTGGAAGCGTCTCTGCGGCGACCCGAAGGGCGATGCCCTCGTCGTGCGGGACGTTGGCTGCGAGCGGGGCAGGGAGGCGCAAACCCTCCGCGATGACCTGCACGCGGTGGGCGTGGAGCGCACGATCCTTTTCACGGAAGACGACTTGAACGTGGAGCCGCAGCGCGTCCACGACCTCCGCGCGACCTTCGTGACCTGGGCCAAGCGAGCCGAGCGCCCCGACGACTGGATTCGGAGCCGGACCGGGCACGTTGACGAGGACATGCTGGAGCGGTACGCGCGCGCCGCCAAGGTGCTCGCCGATCTGCGCTACGAGCCCGTTCCCGGACATCCGTGGGGCCATCCCGGCGCTCACCCGCGTTGGCCCACCCGTTGGCCCAGCCATGGATTTTAACCGGTCTTCCGGAAAGGGCGGGCGGAGAGGTAACCGCCGAGAATCAAAGGGAGTGCGAAGGAGGGGACTTGAACCCCTATGGGAGTAACCCCGCTAGCACCTCAAGCTAGTGCGTCTGCCAGTTCCGCCACCTTCGCGTGGAGGCGGGACGCACCTTATGCGGGGCGTGCCCGAAGTCAAGCAAGTCCGCAAGGTCAGCCGCCGCGCACGCTGCGCAGAACCGCTAGAATCTCTCCGACCTCGAACGGCTTGCGTACCCAGGCGGACATGAGCTCGTGGGCGGCGGCGGGTACTTCGGCCGCCGAGCCGGAGATGAGCACCATCTTGGCGGCCGGGGAGTGGGCACGCACGCTGGCCAATGCGCCGGCGATATCGGACGCGATGGGGGAGAGATCGAGAAGCGCGGCGTCGAACCTCTGCCGCTCGAAGGCAGACTGAAGCTCGCCTGGGGTTCGGGCGGCGAGCACGTTGGCGCCGCGCAGCGACAGCGCCGTCGAGAGAAGGCCGATGACGGCGTCGTCGTCTTCGAGGAGCAGAATGCGAACGCCCTCGAGGGACAACCCGGGCATCGACGAGATGCGCGCCATCGGCGGCCTGAGGGCGACGAGGGGCCAGGTGGCTTCGAATCTCGCTCCCGCTGCGCTTTCGCCGAGCGACAACATGCCGCCGTGGCTCGTGGCGAGGGCCTGAGCGTGGCGGAGCCCGACGCCGGCGCCGCCGCTGCGCGAGCTGTGTCCCCCTTGGAAGATGCTGCCCCGGCGTGAAGGGGCGACGCCGGGCCCGGCATCGATCACCGCCAGGTGCACTTCGTCGCCGCGGGCGCGCGTCTCGACCGTGACCGTCGATCCCTCGGGGGACATGGCGATGGCGTTGAGGAGCAGATTCGTCATCACCTGAAACAGGCCGGGTGCTCCCTTGACCAGCTTGGCGCGGCTGCTGGGATCGCCGTTCACCGAGAGCGCGATCCGGCGCCGCAGCGCCTCGCGCTCGACACCCGTGCAGACGTCACGAACGAGCGTCTCGAGATCGGCTTCTTCCGCGAGCACGTCGCTGTCGTCGCCGATCGCTCGGCGCGCCAGCCTTCGTCCGAGCTTGGCGTGCGACATGGCGATGTCGACGGCGCGTTTGGCGACGTCGCTGGCTCCCATCTCCTCCTGAGCGCACTCCAGCCACCCGAGAACGACCGTGAGGGCATTGGAGACCTCGTGCAGGGCGCCGGCGAGATCCCGCTCCGGAAGCTCGAACCCGGGGGAGCTCACGGGCCCGTCTTCATCGACTCCGTGCTGACGCGACACCTCGGCAGGTTAGCACTTCGCATGGGCGCCCGAGAGGCAAAACCCCTTGTTCACGGCGGGGAGGCGAATGCCGGGGGCAACGCCACGCGATAACGCCCCACGTCATCGGTACGAGCCGTGCCCACCTGCGTCACGTTTCCTCTGTACGAACGCGCATAGGCCAGTACGGTCGCGTTGCGCAGCGGCTGGGACGTCTTGTCTTGCATCGTGACGATGATCGTCCCTTCCAGCGGGATCGGGTAAAGCAGCTGCGGTTTGACCGAATCGATTTGCCCCGCCGGCTGTTTGGGGAGGATCCACCACGCAAAGTTCGAAGCGGCGGCCGGCTTCAGCGACAGATCGTAGATCCCGGGGTCGAGCACGAGGCTGAATTTCCCGGTGGTGTCGTCGACCGGCACGCTGGCCCTCGCTGGCGAGACGGGGGGGTAAAGTGCGTTGCTGAGGACGCCGGAAGAGCTGTCCGAGAAGGGGGCAGCTTCGAGCGTCGCGCCTTGCGCAACCACGCCGTCGACCCCTGCCGAGGCGACGCCTTCGATGATGCGCACCGGATCGACCGTGATGTCCACGACCTGCGTCGCGCCCAACCCGATGGTCTCTTCTCGTTCGGTGAGCGCCCACCGTGCGAGATTCGCGCCCGGCACCGCGCTGCCGTCGTCGGTGGCCCCTTCGGGGATGACGATGATGCGGTACAGTCCGGGGAACAGCCTGGTCGTGTAATGCCCGTTCGCGTCGGTCGTCACCGCGGGACCGAACGCCGCGCCGAGGGACCGGAAGGTCGAGTTGAGAAACTTCACCGTCGCGCGAACGTTGTCGTTGGCACCGCGCACCTGCCCGGAAACGCGGACGAGCTGGTCCGACGTCGGGAGGGCCGACAATTCGATGTTGACCTGTCCGCTGACCGCGCCGTTCAAGTCGAAATACACGGTGGGGACCGTACTCTCGGCATCCTTGGGCGGCTTCAGCCGGATGAGCGGCTCGGGGTTGCCCGGCTGGAATCCCGACGCCATGGCGGCGAATTCGAGCGGCTGGAACGTGATCTCGAAGTTCGTCACGGGGGAGGCGTCGGTGGTCGCGCCGAGTCGCGCGGACGTGGAGATGACCTTGCCACCTTGAGGGTCGATGACCTCGACCTGCCAATCGGCGAGCGATTCCCCTCTGCGCGTCACCATGCCACCAAGGGTGCGCGGCGGGGGGAGCTCGAGGGTCTGCGGTGGTGCCCATCCGAGCTGGCCGTCGCGAGCGATCTCGACGCCGCGCCACAGCTTCGGAGCGATTTGGCAATTCGTCGAAGCGACCGGTTGCGCGTAGATGTCGTAGAAACCGGGAACGAGCGAGACGTTGTTGCTAAAGCCGTTGGTGGAGGCGGAAGAGGTCTGCTGGGTGTCGACGGTGACGACGAACCGGTTCGACAGCCCGGCGACCGATACACCCCCTACCGAACCAGTCCGGGTGAACGTGATCCGCGCCGCGACGGTTTGCTTACCGGTGTGCAGGTAGGGGCACTTCTCGGGGAGGTCTTCGCCGTTGACGAGCACTTGGACCGGGAAGTTGATGGGGCCGGACAGCGCGATCGTCCGCGCCCGATCCCCTCGCCGCAAACCTTCTTGCATCGAGAGAAAGGAGAGGCCCGCCAAGGGAGAACTCGCTTCCGGGGCGATCTCCAGGAGCACCTCTTCGATGGTGCCGATTCGCGAGAAGCAGGCCCCGTCGGTGCAAATGCCGCTGCCGCAATCCCTGTCGGCCTTGCAGCTGTTCATGACCGCGGGGCGCGAGTTGTCGGGGAGAACCTCCACGTTGCAGGCCGCCACACCGCCCACGAGTGCACTGAAGAGCAACGCTGCAGCCGACGCCCTCGGCGCGAGACGGGCAAGCGCCGACAGCTTGAGGCCCGCGTCGTTCACGGGGCACCCCCGTCAGTGCGCGCGTCGGCCCCGGCATCACCGGGCACGGGATCTGGCTCGCACGCCTGGTACGGGGCCTCGTCGATGCCGATCTGCGCCCACCAGGTGGCGATACCGAGGTCACCCTCGACACTTCCGGCGTCGCCCTCGATTCCGCCTCCCAGAATCGTGCCCTGGTGCGACAAGAGAATGCTGATCGAGTGACACCCGGGCTCAACGTAGGATGGAATCGCGAGCTGGCAGGCCGCGGGGCGTGGCGTGCCGAGGGTGCCCGTCCCGAGAATCGCCTTCCAGGCGAGGATAAACGGCTTGCTTTGCGGGAAATCGACGCCCGCCGCCCCATACAGCGGCCCTTGCAGGTCGTCGGATCGGACATCGAACCTAATGGTTTCTTGCACGTACTCGTTGGGCGATCCTGGCTTTCGCGGGATCTTCAGGATCCTGGAGGCCGGCGGATTGAGATTGGTCAGAATCGGCGGCAGCTCTACAGGCTGTTTGAACGTCGGACTATCCGTGACGAGACACCCAGCGCTGCTCAATGCCATGACCGCTAGAATCAGGAGCGAGGTCCGTGCCACGCATGTTAAGTCGTGGAAATCACAGCGCTCTCCCGACCGGCGCCCTGACAACCCTGTCATGGTCGACCGATCGACGGATAGGTTCTGCGGTCGTACGGAGTAGGACATCGCGCCGTGCCGTTACAGTTTAAGGAGGGGGGGCGGCACCGCGGCGATGCAGCGCCTCAGTGCATCAACAAGACGAAGGGTAACGCAGCCAGCGTCGTCTCGCCACGGAGGAGTGGCGTCAAGCTGCCAAAGAAAGCGGCAGTGTCCAATGGCAGCGGCAGGGCGGCGGCGGCCTGGGCCGCGGCCCGGGCGAGCCCCCGGAGCTCGGCATCGTCGCTGGCCCCGTCTCCCTCGTCGTCGAACCACTCCAGCAGACCGCCCGCCTCCCCCGTGAGACGGACGGGCGCATTTTCGTCGAGTTTTGCCATCTCTTTGGCGGCGCGGACGGCCCCCTCCAGGCCCCCCCATTCATCGACGAGCTTCGCGGCCTGCGCGGCAGGGCCGGCGAAAATGCGGCCCTCGGCCGCGCCGGCGATAACGTCCGTGGCAACACCGCGCCCTTCTGCGACGCGTCGCACGAAGAGCTCGTAGACGGCGGTCATCTCACTGCGCACGCGCTCGCGGGTAATCGGATCCCAGGGCAAAAGCGGCGATTGGTAGGAGGCGCGCTTGGCGGCGGTCGACCCGGGCGCGCCGATCGGCTCCACGTGCACGCCCACCGAATCGAGCGCGCGCGCGAAAGCGAGCTTTCCGCCTACGACGCCAATCGAGCCGACGATGCTGGTCGGCTCGGCGAAGATGCGGTTCGCGGCCGAGGCGAGGTAATACCCCCCGCTCGCCGCCATGTCGCCGATCGACACGATCAGGGGTTTTTTGGCGCGCAGCTGCATGAGCGCGCGCCAGAGCAGATCGGACGCCAGCGCGGAGCCTCCCGGCGAGTCGATGCGCAGGACCACGGCCTTGACGCTGCCGTCCTCGGTGAGGGAGCGCACCGTGCGGCCGAGTGCTCGCTCGGTGATGCCGCCGCCTTGACCGAAGGGACCGCCCCCTCCTTCCATGCTGATGGCGCCCACGGCGCGTACGACGGCAACGTGCGGGGGCCCGCCGTGACTTCCGGTCCCCCCCGCGAGCGCGCGCAGGAGCTCGCCAAAATCGGGGCGCTCGGTGCCGTGCGCGGAGACTCCGAAACGAACCTCGAAACCCTGGCCCCCGGTTCGCTTCTTGGCGTCGTCGCGCGCCTCGTCGAGGTACCCGACCGCGTCGATCAATCCGCGCCGCTTCGCTTCCTCGGGCGCGAAGGGGCCATCCTCTGCCGACGCGCGCAGCGCGTCACCGCGCGGACCGTCCACGCCCTGCAGCCACTGATCCCGAATCGCGCCGAGCACGCCCTCGAGCGAAGCCCGCGCCTCGGGGCTCGGTCCGTCACGCGTGAACGGTTCCTCGGCCCCTTTGAATTTTCCGATCTGCAAGAAGTCGACGTCGATGCCGAGCTTGTCGACGAGGAGGCGATGGGCGTAGAGGAGCTCCGCGGCGATCCCCACCGTCTCCACGCCGCCGGCCGGGCTGACCCAGATGTGATCGCAACCGCGCGCGGCGATCCAAATGCTGGCGTTCGCGTACCCGTCGGCATGGCACACGACGCCTTTCTTGGCGTCGCGCACCTTGCCGAACAGCGCGGCCAGCTCCTGCGCGCGCGCCCACCCGAAGCGTGCCGACCCGAACCTCACCAAGACGCCGCGATTGGCCGGCTCGCTGGCGATCTTCTGGAGCAAGGTCACCAGGCGAAAGTAGCTCTGCTGCGATCGAGCGCCGAGCAGGTTCGTGCCGGTGAGCTCGGGGGCGCCGCGGGTGAGGTCGATCTCGGCGATCTCGCCGTCCCCTTTTCCGAGCGCGGACGATCGCGCTTCGCTTGCTCCGACGTCGGCTCCGGCGGACGACCATGTGCGCGGCCGCGCGTGGCAGGCGAATGCCGCCATGGCCGCTGCACCGCAGACGGCGCGCAGGAGCGTTCTCACCGTTTGAATCCCGGCAGGTCCGAAGTGTCGATCTCGCTCGGCGGATTCGCGGGAGCGGGCGCAGGCGTCGGCGTGCGCTCCGGCGTGGCAGGCTTCGCAGCCTTGCCGCTCGCGGCCGCTTCGACCTGGGCGATGTGATCGCGGGCGCGCTGGCTGAGCGGACCTTCCGGCGCGGAATCGAGGAGCTGGCGGTACAGCTTGGCGGCGCCTTGGCGATCACCGGCTTCCCATCGCAAATCCGCGGCCGCCGTCAGCGCGGGCAAATAGTGCGGGTTCTGCGCGAGCACCCGCTCATAGTACGAGCGGGCCAGGCTCGCATTGCCGCGCGAGCGCGCAACATCGCCGAGCCCCGCCAGTGCCTCGGTATCGCTCGGGCTCTTGGCGAGCGCGGCGCGATAGAGGTGCTCGGCTCTTGCGTAGTCACCGCCCGACGCTGCTTGCGACGCCCGCTGGACGAGGGTGCGGTAATCGCCGGCCGGAGGCGCGTCCCCTTCCGAACGCCCCGGCTCGGCCGCCCGCGGCTCGGCCGCACGCGGTTCGGCGGGAGCGGCACGTTTGCCGGCGTCGGCCTCCGTGCTCGGCGCAGGAGCGCGCCCCGCGAGCGCGCGTAACTCGGGCAAAAGAGGGTAAGGATGGGTGGCGGCGCTCATCTTCTCCAGCTCGGCCTTGGCGCCGATCATGTCCCCCGAACGAACGAGAGCGTACACGAGCGCCGCCCGCGCGCGTCCCGCGTTCGATTCGCCGACGGCTCCCTTCAATCGATCGAGGACGGTCGGCCAGCTGGGCGAAGGTTCCGCCAAATCGAGGGCGGCGAGCACGTACGCGGTCTCGGGCTGTGTGGCGAGCGCGCCGACGCGCACCACCAGCGCCCTCGCGCCGAGCAAGTTTCCGCCGAGCCGGAGCGCGTCGATCTTGGCGCGGGTGACCTTGGGGTCGTCGGGCGCGACCTCGGCAGCGCGATCGGCCGCGCGCAGCGCCCGGTCCGCGGACTGCTGGGCCTGGCGCTTGCCGGCGGCGACCACGTCCGGCTGATCGGACGACAAGAGGCGCAGCTTGAGCCAGTCGGTGTCGGCGCGCGCCGCGGCGAGCCGCGCCAGATCGATGAGGACGCGAGGATCGCGCTCGGCCAGCGCGCTCGCCTTGTCGAAAGACTCTTTGGCCGTCTCGAGGTCGCCCTCGGCGAGGGTTCGCTCGCCGTCCTCGAGCAGCTTGTTGACGCGCCCTTCCGTGGCCTGGGAAGCGGGTGCAGGGCGCATCGCGCCGGCCAAATATTTGCGCCCCACGGTGGCGCCCGCAACGCCGAGCATTCCGAGCATGACGAGAACGACCGCCCAGCGCAGCGCCCGCGACCGCATCGATGGCACCGAGAACCGCGGCTCGTTCTGCCAGTCGTGGGACGAGTCGTCGGAAGACGGCGGCGATTCGTCCATCACCTGGCTTTCCGCAAACGGTGCGGGGCGCAGCGACCCGGACGAGCTCGAAGCGTAGGGCGATGCTCCGGGCAACGGATGGATCCTCGGCTCGTAGGCGGTTGCCGCGTTGACGTCGACGTCGGCGTACATGCCTTGACCCGGGCCGACGGCAGGCGCCGGTCCGACCTGCGGCGGGGGTCCGGTGCGCAGACCGGCCGGCGGCGGCATCGCCGGACCATGCGCCGGCGGCCGGCCTGTACGACCCGATCGCGATGGATAGTGATCAGCCGCCGCTGGTCCGTACACCGACGACGAAGCCGCGGCAGCCTGCGGCGGCGTCAGACTCGAGTCGGGTGTCGTCCCGAAGAGCGGCTCGAGCTCGGCAATGGCCCCGAGGCGCCGAGGGAGCGTCGTGCCCCGCGAAAGCGTATCGTCGCGACTGACCTGTCCCTGGGTAATCGCGCGGTGAAGGTCGCGCACGTCGGTGAAAACGATCTCGGGCCCGTCACGACGTTGGACGACCCAGCGCTCGGGAGCGGGTGATGAGCCCGCTCGGTACACCTTGAATTGGTCCCCGCAATTGGTGCATCGCACCGTCGTGCCTCGGTCGGACACGAGCGCATCATCGAAGTCGTACTCGGTCTTGCAGCGGTTGCAGGTAATGTCCATCGTTCACGAAAACGGGGGCGCGCCTTTCGAGGCTAGCATGGGCCACCGTCGTTCTCCCACGTTTGCGCCGGTCCTTCCGCGGCTCTGGCGGGGGGATGCGGGCGCAGGTGCGCCGGGGTATCCTCCTTATCCCGCAGCGGGGTTGCTCCTTTTTTTCGTCGAGGTTGCTCCATGAAAAGATCCTTGGGCGCGCTTGGGCTCCTTTTTTTCGGCGCATTGGCTTCTGGTTGTCCCGTCTATTCCAACAACGTCCTTCCGGCCGAATGCATCTACGCAACGGACTGTCCGACCGGCTACCGCTGCGCTGCGGGTGGCGTTTGCGTGTTGTCGCCGCCCCACGGGGGAACGGGCGGTGGCGGCGGTTCCAGCGACGCGGGGACCGACGGGGCCGGCTTGGACGGCGCCCGTGACGCAGGCCCCGGCGATGCATCGCGCGAGGGCTCGACCGGCGATGCATCGCGCGAGGGCGGGGCCGATGCGCCGTCTTCGGGTGACGCGGGGCCGGTGGTGTTTTGCGGCAACCCCAACGACTGTACGTCCGCCGAGACCTGCTCTACCGACGGCATTTGCCATCCCGGCAACTGCACGGCGAATCCTTGCATCAATCAATACCAGTGCGAAATCACGCCGAATGGCCCGGCCTGCGTCCGCGGCGACAGCCAGGGTTGCGGCGCCGATCACCAGTGCTTCGCCAACGAACGCTGCATCGACGGCGCCTGCATTGCCCTTACCGACCTCTGCTCCGATCGTGCCCAATGTGGCGCTGGAAAAGCGTGCGCCGACGGCCGCTGCGTGGCGACATGCACCGCCGATGGCCAGTGTGCACCGGGTTTTCTTTGCCGCACGGCGCTCGGCATCTGCGGCGCCAAGGCCGAGGCATGCCTGCACACCAACGATTGCGGCAGCCGCGACCAGGTCTGTGTCGACGGTGCTTGCGTTCCGCGCTGCGGCGTGGCCGGTGCCTGTGGCGCTGGCACCGGGGTGGGGGTGTGCGTCGACAACGGCTGTGTCCCAAGCTCGAAGGTCATCGCCGAATGCGCTCGCCAGGGGACTCCCACCGGGTGCCCGGCCGGCGGCATTTGCCTCCATCGTCACTGCTATGTCTCCTGCGACCAGGACGCGGGCGGGTGCAGCGCGCAGTCGAGCGCGCCCATTTGCAAGACGGTCGCGGCGGCCGGCGCCAGCTACGCGGTCTGCGGCACGACCGACACCCTCGGGTCCGAATGCGATCCATCGGGCGGCAAGGCCTGCACCGACGCCAAGATCTGCATCGACGGCTATTGCCGCTAACCTCGCCTGACCCCCTCCTGCGTCACTCGACCCGCCGGCCGCTGGCGCAGCCTACGTTCACCGTGAGCTCGAATGTCTCTTCCGACCAATAGCGGTTGATGGCCTCTTCGACGTAGTGCATCGGCGCCTCCACGTCTTCGACCGCCAAGGTCGACCAGATGTCGGGTAAGACCAAGAGCCGCATGATGGGGTCTTCCATCAAATCGCGGCCGCTCCGGAAGGCGAGCGAAACGGGGCGGAGATCGATGTCGACGTGGTCGAAGCCCGCTGCCTCGAGCTCCTCGGTGAGCCCCTCCACGGTGGGCCTTGCCACGGAGGCGATTTCGGTCGCCTTGCCGATATTGCCCGCATCGAACTTGAGCGCGTACTCGCGCAGGAGATCGATGATCTCCTGGAACGAACCGCGCATCGGCAGCGAGAGCAGCACCTGGCCTTGGGGCACGATGAGCCGCGCCAGCTCGGCGATGAGAGCGCGGCGGTCTTCGAGCGCGTTGGAAGGGTGCAGGCAGATCCCGTGCGTGAACGACTGCGCGTGGAGCGCCGTGGGGAAGCTGGTAAAAACGTCGTAGTCGGTAGAGATGTTGGGAATGAGCGCCCCTTTGGTGCGGGCCAGCTCGATGGCGGGCGATGACGGATCGAGCCCGACGACAGAGCCGGTGTTCAGCCGATCGGCGATGAGCTCATCGGGATAGCCCGTGCGGCAGCCGAGGTGCACCACGTCCGCGGCGCCCGAAGAGAGGAACATTTCGAGGAGCGTCTCGCCGAAGAGCGTCAAGTAGCGAGGAACGACGAATGTCTCGAGCACCGCTGCGTCGGAAGGTCCCAGGCGCTGCAGCGTCACGCGCGATCCTCGGGCTCGAGCGACTGCAGCAGGAGCCGCGCTTCTTTGGCGAGCTCACCGATGGTCACCGACGCATCCGCGTTGCGGTCCGACTCCCCCTCGTCGAGCTCGACGAGACGCGTGTCTCGCTCGAGCCGAGTCAGCTTGGCGACGCTGGAGGGGTCGCCGAGCTCGACACACGCTTCGATGGCCGCAGCCACGACCTCTTCGTTGGGATGTTCGAGAAACCGGTGGATCAACTTCACGACGCCCGGCTCGGGAACCTCGATGAGGATGTAGGGAAGCTCGGACAGGGCGAGGTGATCGGGCGGCAGCTTGGCGAGCGCGCGTTCGATGCCGAGCGCGACCTCCTTGAATCGCTCGAACGACACGTCTTCGAGCACGACGCCGGCCGCGTGCCGCGCCTCGGGCTCTTCGCTTCCGAGAATGTCGATGAGCGCATCGACCGCGCCCGGGCCGCCGATCCCGCCCAGGATCTTGGCGACGGACTCCAGTTGAGCCATGCGCTCCTTCTCGTCAGGGAGCTTGCGGGCGCCGTCGATCGCCTCGACCAGGACACCCAAGACGAGGTCGGGCGGTCCCCCGGCGATGGCGTCGGCCAGCTCTCGCGCTTTTTGCTCGGCCTGGAAGAGCTCACCAAGAGCGCTTTCGACGCCGGAACGATTGGAGAGACCCATGACGGAAGGACGTATCGTATTCTACATCGGTATGCACCCTCTGAATCGAGCGGCTGCGGTCGGCCTCGGTTTCGTCTTCCTGGGCGGCCGGGCGGCCAGCGACATGCCCGCCGTCCCAACCGTTTCGCAGCCGCCGACGTCCTCTGACGCCGATACGGAGGGGATCTCTGCCCTCTGTCCACCCTTCACGTTGCCGGACGACGACGCCTGCGTTCCCATCCCGCCCAGCGCGGCCCTGGGTGGCGACGATCTTGCCGCCTTACCGGGCGCCCATCACGACAAGCGCGGGCGTCTGGAGTCGTATGACCAGATTCCGCGCCGCCCCGATCGGCCCGCTGCGTACGATGCCTACCGCTACCCGGTGCCGGTCCCCGAGGGCAACCTCGCCATGAGCGGCTACGACCTCGACCTGCCGGAGACGGAGCAGCGGCGCGGTCGCAAGTTTTCGCACGTCGGTCACGGCGGCCTCGATCTGGCCACGCCCCACGGCACGCCCGTCCAGCTGGTCAAGCTCGAGCATCAGGAAGGGGACGCGGAGATCCTTTTCGTCGGTAAGCTCTTCGGCAACACGGTGGTCACGCGCCACACGCTGCGCGAGGGGGGCCGACTGCGCGACTACGCCGTCCTCTTCGGACACCTCGAGCGCCCGGCGCCGGGGGTGGAGACCGGCCGCCCACCGCTCGGCGAAGGGTCCGTCGTTGGCTACGCTGGCGACTCCGGCAGTCCCGGCATCGTGCACCTGCACTTCGAGGTGCGCCGCGTGCGGGAGGGCGTCGATATCGGCAAAGTCGCCCCCGAGCGGATCGTCGCCAACGACGTCAGCGTCGTGTGCGATCCGCGCAACGTCTTGCCGCGACGGTAGCGTGCCATCCATGGCCGGCGATCCGAAGACCAGCGTTGACTTCGCGCGAATACCCTCGATAGGCTGCGCGCGTTGGGTGCTTGGTCATGCCGCGACGTGCCGTCCCGCCGCAGTTTCGGACGGCCGAGAGCGTCGCGCCGCCGGCTCGGCCAAGCTCGAGTCTTCGTCCTCGCAGCGGGTCTTCTGATCATCCAGCAACGCAGCTCGGCGGATCCGACGCCGTCCCTCGCAGCGGAGCCGGTACCGGCGGGAGATCCCGCGTTCCTCGTGGAGCGCGCGGCGGCACACGGGCGCTTGGTGTCGGCGGTCCGCGTCGCGTCCGTCTACGCGAGCGCACCGCTCGTCCTGAAGAACCAGGTCGAAGCCATCGATCGCGTCGTCACCTACCAGCTCTGGCTCTATGCGCTCGCCTCGGTTTCGATCGCTCACCGCTGGGTGCTGCACGCCGCGATGCCCCTGGTCGTTGCGCAAGATGGCGATCCGGCGCTCATCTCGGGATCTACCGCCACGCGATCTTCCGGCGCGATGGCCTTGGGCGACGCGCGACTCGGAGCGCGTGCAAAGATCTTCGGATCGTCCGACGATGCCGCCATGAAGCTGGATCTCGCCATCGCATCGAGCGTCTGGCTGCCCACTGCCAGCGAGGGCTACACGGGCGACGGCGCCGTGCGCGTTCGGGGCGCCCTTCAGCTCGAGGGCGCCACCAAGCGGCTCTTCTGGGCCGCGGCCGGCGGCTTGCGAACCCGCCCCTTCGAGACGCTTCCCGCTGTCGTTCCAGCGAGGGTCGGCACCGCGATCGCGCTCGGGCTCGCGGCGGGTTTCTACGCCGACGCCCGACAGAGGCTGGCGCTCGGGATCGAAGTCATCTCCGATCTCACCGTGGGCGGCAGCTCGCGTCTGTTCGACCCACGCGCGACGTTCGGTCAGTCGCTCCTCACGGCCTACTTTCGCCCCCGAGGGGGCACGATCGAACTCGGCGCCGCACTCGGCCCAGGATTCGGGCAGGGTCCGGGGAGCTCTGATTTCCGAGCCCTGGCCATGGTGGGATTCGCCCCCGAGCAAGCCGCTCCACCGACTGACGAAGACAACGACGGCGTCCCCGACAAGGTCGACGCGTGCCTCGATCTTCGCGGCGCTCCTTCTTCGGATCCCGTGCTGAACGGCTGTCCGGCGGCGCCTCTCGATCGCGACGGTGACGGGATCCCCGATGAAAACGATGCCTGCCCGACCGTCGCCGGAGAATCCACGCGGGTACGCGCGACGCATGGATGTCCTAACCTCCCCGATGCGGACAAGGACGGCGTCCCGGATGCGACTGACGCGTGTCCGCACGAGCCTGGTGCCGGTCCACCCGCGGGCAACGGATGCCCCGCCGAGCCTCCCGCGACCAAGCTCATCCAGCAGCAAATCGTGCTTTCGCAGCAGGTGCAGTTCGAGACCGGCACGGCCGTGTTGCGACCGGAGAGTGACCACGTGCTTTCCGAAGTGGCGCGCATTCTTGCCGATCACCCCGAAATCGAGCTCATCGAGGTGCAAGGGCATACCGACGAAGTCGGAACCGCTGACGACAACCGGCACCTCGGTCAGGCGCGTGCCGCCGCGGTGGTGGGCTGGCTCGTCGAGCATGGAGTCAAGCGCGAGCGGGTCGTGGCAAAGGGCTACGGGTCCGACCGTCCCATTGCCGACAACACCAACGAAGGGGGCCGGCAGAAGAATCGAAGGGTCGAGTTCCGCGTCCTACGCCGCCGACCCGCGGACGCTGATCCCAAGGCAGCAGGCGGGACCAAGTGAAAAACGGAGCGGCCGCCGGGCTTGCCGTCCTTTCGCTCCTCGCGACGCCCTTGCGAGCCGAGGCTCCCCCAAAACCGGAATCGTTCGGTCCGGAGATGATCCATCTTCCCGCGCTCGAACGGCAGGCGGAGCAAGGCATCCTGCGGCCCGTCCCCATCGCCGTGGAGCTTCCCGACGATCTCAACCTTCGCGCCCGGCGTGTTCTTCTGCACTATCGATTGTGGGGTGAGCCCGACTGGACGACGCTCCAGTTACGCAGCCGCGGGGCACGTTACGAAGGGGCTATCCCTTGCCTCGAGGTCAGTACGGTGACCGGCGATCTCAAATATTACATTCGGGTTCACGACAATGAGGGGCGCGTTGTCGCCTCGGCAGGATCCCGCGCCAAACCTTACGTCGTCACGATCAAGAACGACTGGGCGCTCTCCGCTGGCGCCAAGGCACCCGCGCGCTGCCCCGACCCCGCCGACTGTCCGGCGGGGCTGCCAGGTTGCCCGAGCGAAAAAGTCGAGGTCGTCTGCCAGACGGACAAGGATTGCGAGGGTGGATTGACGTGCTCCTGGCGCGGCGTGTGCGAAAAGATTGACCGTCGCCGGGATTTTTTCCTCTTGTCCGTCGCGCAAGATTTTGGCCTCGTGGCCACGAGTGGGGCGTGCAGCGTCCACGCCCAGGAGAACGAAGGATACGCCTGCTATCGGAGCGACGGCGGGCAGTACATCGGTAGCCCCGTGATGACCAATGAGCCGGTCGGCGTCGGGCCCGGGCCTACGCGCCTGATGGTCGGCTTCGAGCACCTCTTCTATTACGACACTTCTGTCGGCGTGCGCGTCGGCTGGGCGGCGCTGGGCGTGGGGCCGACGCCCCGCGGAGGTACACCCTTTTTTCCTTTGTCGGTGGCCCTCCGCGCCACGCATTGGTTTGGCAGTGATCTCTTTGCCCGCTCTGGCTGGCGACCCTACGCGTTCGTCACGGGAGGGTACGGAATGTCGGACATCAAGGCGAGGACCCAAGTACGGGAGGATCCTCGCGCGCAGTCTCGTCAGCCGGGCAACGATCTCGAGCAACGCCTGGTCGTATGGAAACGCGCGGGCGATGGTTTTGTCGGTGCAGGCGGTGGCGTGGCTTTCGCGTTCGACCCACGCCGCATGCTATCCATCGAGGCAGCCCTGCTCCAGGCCTTTCCTTATGGAGCCCTCATCGTAGCGCCGACCCTGGGAGGCATGTTTGCGTTCTGAAACAAGCCGCCTCGAAGCCGATACGCCCCGAAGAAAGCCGCTCGCTTTCGCCGTACTCATCGTGCTCCTCGGGGCTTGTTCCTCCGAGGCAATGTCGCCGCCCGAACCCGAAGTTGGGCAAGCCGGCGCTTTCATTGCGGTCGATAGCCCGGCCGGACTCTCGCTGCTGCGGACACTGGAGGCGATACATATCGAAGGCGATAACTTGATCTTCACCACGCTCTACGACGTGACTCCGGCAAGCTGGGACGAAGCACGCGAGATCGCAAAGCAACGAACGATCCCGATTCGCGACACGCTTGTCACGATATCGGAGGGTCTTCTCGCTGGCCGTTCGCATCGTGTGGTGTGGTTTCGCACGCTCACGAAAGAAGAAGAGGATCGCGCACGTTGAAGGCCGTTGCCACCGTCCACCCATTCGCAGCCGTCGTTGCGGCCACCGGACTGCTTCAGCTCGCCGGCTGCATGCGACGCGCCGATATCGTGGACGAGCCCGACGGGATTGGCGGTCCCATCACGCCTACGCTCGAAGCCGGGCCCACCCCAACGGTAGACAGTGGTCTCGGTACCGATGCCTTCGCGTCGTGTACCGATCGGTCGTTCGGGATGTGTCAGGGCCCCGTCGATTTCCCCTGTGCCTTCCAAACCTGGGTGAATAACACCGCGAGCAAGTGCCAGAGGCTCAGCATGTGCGCGACCAATGGTTGGCTGCGCGTGACCCTCGGCGCGGAAGGGTGCGTCGATGCTATCGGCATGGATCAGCCGAATGACGCCGTCGTGCGCTGCTTGGCGGCGGAGCTCGGCGCCACCCGGTGTCCCTGCAGGCCGTCGGAGGTGACCTATTTCTTTGGCGTGGCGAATTCACCCGATAGCGGCACGTGCAACAGCGGGCCCAAAGGATAGGCCGTCGAACCTGAACAGGGCGACAGCAAGGAACAAGGGCCGAGCCAGCGCGCTGGCTGTCGTCAGATCACCAACTTGTACCCAAACCCGTACACCGTGAGGATGTGCTGCGGCTTTTCGGGCTGCGACTCGATTTTGCGCCGTAGCTTGACGATGAAGTTGTCGACGGTGCGGTTGGTGGAGCTTGCCTCGAGGCCCCAGATCTTGGTCAAAAGCTCTTCGCGGGAGACGGGCTGGCCGACCCGTTCGTGCAAGAGACGCAAAAGCTCGACCTCGTAGAACGAGAGCTGGTCCTCTTTGCCGTTGTGGCGAATCGTCTGCCCGGTGAGGTTCACCGACGCTTTACCGACGCCGATGATCTCCGGCATCGAACCGGGCGCCCGCGCGGCCCGCCGAAAGATGGCGCGAATGCGGGCGATGAGCTCACCGATGCTGAACGGCTTGGTGACGTAGTCGTCCGCTCCCGCGTCGAGCCCGCGGATCTTGTCCACCTCTTGGCTGCGGGCCGTCAGCATGATGATGGGAACGAAGGAGTTCCACCGCCGGAGATCCTCGCACACCTTGTAGCCGTTGATGTCGGGCAGCATGAGGTCGAGGAGAACGGCGTCCGGCTTTTCGTGTTTGGCGAGCGTCACGCCGTCGCGTCCGTTGCCCGCCGAGGCCACGCGGAAGCCCTCGAATTCGAGCGCGTCCTTCAGCCCGAGAACGATCTGGGGCTCATCTTCGATGATCAGGATCGTCTTTTTGGCGGGCATCGGGCCATCGTAAAACGGCAAAGGCCGGAAGACGTTGGGCGTCTCCCGGCCTTCGAGCTCAGCGGTTCCCTGTCAGTTGCATTTCTCGGCGTTGTCCGCGCCTTGCCCGCCGCTCGACGGGAAGGCCTTCTCCTGACACATGATGAACGCCGTGGCGCCGGGACGCGGCTCGCTGTTCGTATTGATGAACTTGATGAGGCGCTTGTCAGTCGCCGGGCAGCCGCGCACGACGGGGCACTGGGCCATGTCGAACGGGTGGAGAGGGTCGAGCCCCTGCTGCGGATCGACGTAGCACCACCCGTCGCCGGTACCGGCCGGTGGGTTCAAGTTTGTCTTGCAGACTTGTTGCGGGCTGTTCGGCACGATGCCCTTCATCTGCTGGATTTCGCAGAAGCAGTTGCCCTCCTTGCGCATCGCGTCGGTGATGACCGTGGGGTCGGCGGTGTCACGGCCCGGAGCTACTTTACAGTCGCAGGTCGCGGCATTGTACACTTCGACGACGACGCAGGGAACGTTGCCTGTCTCCTTGTCCACTTCCAACGTTCGCGGCAGGCAGCGACCGCGCAGCGCATTGCGCAATCGGCCGACCAGGGCGCTGATGGCCGGAGAGTACCCGTAGTCATCCCTCGTCTTGTCCGTCACGTTGGCCGGACAAATCGAGGCCACGATGGCCTGCGAAGCGTCGATTCCGCGCAGCACCTGGAGAATGCGGAGTCCTGGGTACGCCTTGGCGCGCAGCTGATTCTCCGTGTAACCGGTCGGGCCCTGGCAGAGCGGGTTCTGCACTTGGCCGATGTTGGGCCCGTAGCAGTCGCAGTCGGCCGCCCCTTCGCATTTCTTCGGCGTCGCCAGGGGGAAGATGCACGCGTACTGCAGGTCGGCGTTGGGCTGCGACATGTCCAGCGAAGGATCCCACTCGTGCCCGTTCTTGATGTCCGCGTTGGCTGCGCTGCCCGGCCCAGGCAGGCCGGCGCGTGGCTTGATCGACTCGACCATGTGGATGTCGCGCGGGAGGATGGGGCCGCTCGCATTCTTGGGATCGCCGAGAATCTCCGCCCACACGTTGTCGCTCTCGATCTGCTTGGCGGTCTTGTATCCCTTGGTCAAGTCGAGGGGGTCGAGGGCGATGTCCTGCCAGGGGACGCCGATGATGCCCGCCACGAACACGAGGTCCTTTTCGCGCACTTGAGCGCAGCCGGCGCCGGTCATGCAGGTGAGATCGGAGAAGAGGGGATTGGCGACCATCTCGCCCTTGCGGTTCGGCACCTCGGGCTTCGTAAAACCGTCGACGTAGCGCTGCGTGTCGTAGAGAAAATCCACGCCGTAGCGACGCTTCTGGTCGAAGCAACGAAGGTTCGGTTGGTCCTCGGTGACGGTAAGCTCACCTTTCATGCACTCCGGATCGTTACCGGCGGAAGCGCACCCGGTGGGCGGTGTCTGCACGCCGCAGTTGAAGCAGCACTGGTCGTTGGGGTTCTCCAGGCATCGCGACGTGCCGTGCTTGAGAACGCTGCGGCCACCTTGCTGCGGCCGCAGAAGCGCGTAGAAACCCTGTCCACTGTCCACGACCGAGCAGTCGTTCTCGTCGGTCACGATCATGATCGAGACGAGCGAATCCGCTCGGAGAAAGTCCTTGCGTTGTTGAAGCAACTGCGTGTCCGTGCCGTTCAATTCCGCCTGGCCGAAACCGCCGATGTCCTTGTTGATGCCGATGGTCAAGTACGGCTGGGGTTCGATGAGAAAGCGGTAGATCGACTCGAGCGAGGCTTCGTAGCCGCAGCCATGCTGCCCGACCCCTTTGACCATTTCGGTGAAGGGGGCGGCGACGGCGGCGGCATTCTTCAGGCCGTTCGGATCGTTCGGGTTGTAGAGCAAGAACCCCTTGTTGTTCCAGGTGGCGACGGGGGTCCCGCCGGCCCCGCGGCTGACGAGGTGCCCCTGGTCGTTGTTGTGCGGGTCCGATCGCATGTTGAGGACGTCGTCAGCGTCTTCGCACACGCCAGCGGCGCCGTGGTTACCGAGGGAGGAGGTGATGATGCCGATGTGGATGTCCTTGATCGGCTCGAAGTCGAGCTCGCCCATCGTGCAGATGCCGTTCACGGCGTTGCCGACGGTCCGCAGGGTGTTCGGGTCGATGCATTTCGGCTCGATGAGCCGATCGACGAGCTCGGGCACCGCTTCGCCAAGGATCTGCTGCTTGTCGGCCATCGACGAGGAGTTGTCGATCATGAACAAAAGGTCGATCTTGTTGACCTTGTTCTGTTTGACCGACTCCGAGACGCGCGCGCTGATGAGCGGCGTGGCCGGGGCGACGGGGCGGTCGAGACAGCCGCTCCCAGCGACCGAAAAAGCGGCCACCGCGAGGGCGCCGAAAAATGCGCCGCGTACGGCGCGGCCAAAGGTGGTGGGACGATTCATCGTCTGGCTCCTGCTGTCGGCCTGGCCGACGTCGCGTTCCCGAGCAACACCGCTCGGTTGAGTCGTAAAACTGGGGGGGAGATTACGTGTGCGTTGCGAATGATGTCAACGCGCCCTCCACGAAAATCAGAAGGAAGCGCGCCTGCCTCTGTCGAGCAAGACACATGCCCTGGGTAACCCAGCAGAATCTTTCATGTAAGGCAGCGCCATTTGCCAACTAAGTTGGCGGCTGCTTGTCGACGGTTGGCAATGGTGCGGCGGGTGCGGGGATGTGGGTTCGAAGCGCCCGTAGGGTGCGCTGGTTCACGCCCGGAACGGCCAACAGGGCCTCGTCCGACGCTTTGCGAATCGCGTCCAGACTTCCCAGCGTGCGAAGAAGCGATCGACGCGTGACAGGACCGATGCCCGGAATGTCGTCGAGCTCCGAGCGAAGTTTGCGCGCCTTGCCGAGCCGCTCCCGCGCCCGATTGGAAAAGCGGTGCGCCTCGTCGCGCGCACGCGCCAGGAAAAACAGCGGTGCACTGTTCGGCTTGAGCGGGATCCCGTTCTTCTGCCCAGGCAAGTACACGCGATCGATCAGGTCGTCGGGCTTGCGTCCCTCGCCTCTCACACGCCGTTGGCGCGCTTCCGGCGCGGCCCCCAGCTCTTTTCCTTCCGGCTGCCCGGTCGCGCTCGCAGTCGCGTTCGCGTTCGCAGTCGCGTTCGCGTTCGCAGTCGCGTTCGACGTCGCGGGGCGTTCCCCCTCCGCGCCTCGTTCCTCCGCGTCATCGCGATGTTCGTCTCCGTCGTCCCCCGCGTCTTTCTCGCCGTCTTCCGCCCCGTCGTCTCCTCTTCCTCTGCTCGGGTACCCCGGGATCGTCTTCTCCTTCGCCAGCGCCACGATCGGCAGCTCGTGCAACCCGAGATCGCGCGCCGCCGCGAGGGCCACGTTGAGCTGCCCCCTTCCGCCGTCCACCACGAAGAGATCGGGCAGATCCCAGTCGATCCTGTCCCTCGTTCCTTCGGCCTCCGCTTCGCTCTCCGTGCCCTGCCGATTTTGCGCTTCCTCGGCGGCCCGACCTCGCCGAAACCGGCGCGCCAGGACCTCGTACATGGCGCCGTAGTCGTCTCCCTGGGACACCGTTTTCACGCGAAACGTGCGGTAGCGCTTCTTGTCGGGCTGGCCGTCCTTCAACGCCACGATGGCGCCCACCGTATCGGTGCCACCGAGGTGGGAGATGTCGCAACACTCGATTCTGTGAGGCACGACGGGCAGGCGCAATCGCTTCTGCAGCTGGGTGAGTCGCTCTTCGACATCGTCGGCGGCGCGGCGCCCCTCGCGAAAGCAATGCTCGGCGTTCTCGTGCGCGAGACGCAAGAGGTCGGCCTTGACTCCGCGCTGCGGCGCGAGCACTTCGCAGCGCTTTTTCCGGCGATCGGAGAGCCACTCACCGACGCCGGCGGCGCCGTCGAAACCGACGGGGACCAGGACCTCGTCGGGGATGGCGACGGCGCTGCCCCCCTCGCCGTAAAACTGCGAGACGAAGGCGGCGATGATCTCTTCCTCGGGGAGCTCCACGCCCCGCATGGGAAAGTGCGCGGTGTCGGTGACGCGCCCGCTGCGAATGAAGAGCACCGCGATCTCGACGAGATCCCCTTCGCGGTAAAAGCCGACGACGTCTTGATCGACGTCCTTGATGGCGACGACGCGCTGCTCCTGCCGAATCGCCTCCACGGCGCGAAGTTGATCGCGGTAGGTCGCCGCGAGCTCGAACTCGAGCTGTTTGGAGGCCGCTTTCATGCGATCGGCGAGCTCGCTGGAGAGCTCGTCGTGGCGCCCGTCGAGAAAGAGTCCCACCGCGCGGACCTGGTCCTTGTACCACTGCCGATCGACGTCGTAGACGCAGGGCGCGAGGCAACGACGGATCTGGTACTGGAGGCACGGGCGTTTGCGCGAGGCGAGCTCTTGATCCGAACAAGTACGGAGCTGAAAGTGCTTGTTCACGAGGTGCAGGGTGCGGCGCGCCGCGGTGGCCGAATGGTAGGGACCGAAGTAGCGGGCCCCGTCGGCGGAGGGACGGCGCACCGGCTCGACGCGGGGCCAGACGTGCGTCACGTCGATGCGCAGACAGAGGTAGCTCTTGTCATCGCGCAGCTTGACGTTGTAACGGGGGCGATGCTCCTTGACGAGGCTGTCTTCGAGGATCGCCGCTTCCTTCTCGGAGACGGTGACGACCGTGTCGAAATCGCCCACCGTGCGCTGCAGGAGGGGAATGAAGTAACGTTCGTCGCCGGACGACTGCTGGAAATAGCTGCGCACGCGCGAGCGCAGGCTCTTGGCCTTGCCGACGTAGACGACCTCCCCCTTCTTGTCTTTGAAGAGGTAGCAACCGGGCTGCGCCGGCAGCGTCTCGAGCTTGTCCAGGAAAGATTGGGGGAGCACGTTCGTCCTTCGCTCTTCGCGCACCTTTCCGTAGCACTACTGCCGCCAATTTCCGCTCTCCATCGCCGCGTCGGTCCGCGCGGCGGCAAGAGGGCGCCGGCCTCTGCCGGAGCGGTGCTAGCCTACGGCCCACGATGACGAAAGGAGACCGAAAAATCGCGCTCGCGGTTTGCGGAAGCATCGCTGCTTACAAGGCGGTCATGGTAGCGCGGGAGCTGGTCGGACACGGCGTGGCGGTGACCCCAGTGATGACCGAGTCCGCTACCCACTTCGTGGGACCGCTCACGTTGTCGGGGATCTGCGGCCGGGCGGTCGTGCGCGACATGTTCGATGCGCGCTATGCGGGCGAGGTGCACGTCGACCTCGGTCAGAACGTCGACCTCGTTCTCATTGCGCCGGCCACGGCCGACGTGCTGGCGCGGCTCGCGGCCGGTCGCGCCGACGACATCGTGACTGCCCTCGCGCTTTCGGCGAAGTGCCCGGTCCTGGCCGCGCCGGCCATGCACACGCGCATGTGGCAGCACCCCGCCACGCAGCGCAACGTGGCCACGCTGCGCGCCGACGGTCGCGTGAAGCTGGTCGGGCCCGTGGACGGTCCGCTGGCTTCGGGGGAATCCGGCATGGGGCGTCTCGCCGAGCCGGACGCCATCGTGACGGCGGCGCTGCTCCTGCTTGCCGGTCAGCGTGACTTGGCGGGATTCCGCTTGGTGGTGACGGCAGGGCCGACGGTCGAAGACCTCGACCCGGTGCGGTTTCTCAGCAATCGATCGACGGGTCGCATGGGGTTCGCCCTGGCCGAGCGCGCTGCCGAACGGGGCGCACAGGTGACGCTCGTCACGGGACCGGTCGAGCTCGCGACGCCGGCCGGCGTCACGCGGATCGATGTTCGCGGCGCGCGCGAGATGAAAACGGCGCTCGAATCGACGCTCGGGCCGGGGCTCGGCGGAGCCGACGCGCTGGTCATGTCCGCGGCCGTCGCCGACTACGCGCCGCGCGAGCCGTACGCACACAAGCTGAAGAAGGCCGGCGACACCATGTCCCTCGAGCTCGTCAAGAATCCGGACCTGCTGGCCGATCTCGGCGCGGCCCGGAGCGGCGCTCGCCCCGTGCTGGTGGGGTTCGCCGTGGAAACGGCGGAGCCTGACGTCCTCGTCGCCTACGCCCAGAAAAAGCTGCGCGAGAAGAGGGTGGACCTCGTGGTCGCCAACCACGCGGCGGATTCTTTCGCGCGGGACACGAACCGCGCTACTTTCGTCACCGAAAATGCCGCCGACGCTTTGCCCCTCATGAGCAAAAACGATCTCGCCGATCAAATTCTCGACCGCGTACGTTCGCTCTTTGCCGCCCGAGGCATCCAGCCGTGTTGAAAGTCGCGGTCGCCACGATGCTGGTGGCAGCCGCGGTGACCATTGCCATGCAGCAGGGCATGTCCGGGAGCCCGTTCGCGCTCCTCGTCTTGGCCTTGCCCTATGCGGTGCTCGCGGCGCTCGGCATCCTCTATCTGCGGCGCGAAGGTACGCTGGCCGAGAAGCTTCGCCCCAAGTCGGGGGATCTTACCTTCGGTGCCCTGGTGACGGTGATGCTCTTCTTCGGCGCCATCGCGGGAAGAAAATTCCTCGCGCCCCACGGCTCGGTGCGAGAAGCGTGGGTGGTGCGCGTCTACCTGCAGATCGGCGACCCCGAGCTCATGCAAGAGCGGGTGCTGGCGGCGAGCCTGGCCATCGTCGCCGTCGCGATTCTCGAGGAGGTCGCCTGGCGTGGGCTCATCTACGCGCTCGTGGAAGAGCGGCTGGGGACGCGCCGTGCGTGGCCGGTGACCGCCGTCCTCTATGCTGCCGCCCACGTGCCGACGATCGTCTTGCTGCGTGACCCTTACGCCGGGCCCAATCCCCTGATCGTGCTGGCCGCGCTCGGATGCGGTCTTGTGTGGGGGCTCATCGTGGCGCGCACCGGACGACTGCCGGTGGCCATCTTCTCGCACGCGTTCTTCACGTGGTGCGTGGCAGTGCAGTTTCCGCTGTGGCGCCTGGCTTAGCTACTCGCCGGCCATCTTGCGCAGCTCTTCGTCGGAGATGTCGAAGTCCGAATAGACGTTCTGCACGTCGTCGTGGTCGTCGATGGCCTCGGCCAAATTGAGACACACTTCCGCTTCGCGGCCGGAGATGTGCTTCTTGTTCTTGGGGAGGTACCCGAGCGAGCTTGCTTTGACGTGAATGGCAGCCGCTTCGAGCGCCTTTTGCACCACGTCGAGGGCTTCGGTGGGCGTGGTCACGATCCACTCGTCGCCGGCGTCGGTGTAGTCGTCGGCCCCTGCGCCGACGGCGACTTCCATCAGCTGGTCCTCGGTGGCGACCGATTTGACGAGATGGATGGTCCCCTTGCGGTCGAAGGCCCAGCCCGCGGTGCCCGCGCCGCCGAGCACGCCGTTGTGCTTCTCGAAGATCTTGCGGATCTCGGCGACGGTGCGGTTGCGGTTGTCGGTCATCCCTTCGACGAGGTAGAGCGTGCCCGCCGGTCCCGTCCCTTCGTAGAGCACCTCTTCGTACGCGGCCCCCTCGATCTCACCCGTTCCGCGCTTGATGGCGCGGGTGATGGTGTCGTTGGGCATCGAGCCGCCTTTGGCGTCGGCCACCGCCTTGCGCAGGCGCGGGTTGCCGGAAAGATCGCCGCCGCCCATGCGGGCCGCCACCGTCAGCTCTTTGATGAGCTTGGTGAAGACCTTGCCGCGCTTGGCGTCGAGGGCACCTTTCTTGTGTTTGATTGTGGCCCACTTCGAATGGCCGCTCATAGGCGAGAAACCTCCCTCGGAAAACGGAGATGCAAGCTAGTCGCGGGGCAGAACCGGGTCAACCAAGGACGGCTTTACCGGCGCGCTGGCACCCTTCGCGCGCTCGCGCGCCATGCGCACTTCGGCCTTGAGGACGGCGATGAGGACGCCCACCGCGCCGACAGCGAAGATGGCCAGGAGCGGGCCCACCGCGCCGGCCACTGCGCCGAGAAACGTCAAAAAGACGAAGGTGTCGCGCTTGAAGAGGGGGGCCACCGCATCGAGCATTTTTGCCATGGCCGACTTGGGTGCGGCGCTTTCTTCTGGACCCGGTGCTTTTCCGATGCCGAGCGGATACTTCAGGAGATCACCGGAACCGATCTTGACCAAGTAGCGGTACTCGATTCCGCTCCCTACGAGCCCGCAGGCGACGGTGAGGGCGCCGAGGAGGAGGTACAGCGTCCGGCCCGTGGCGGTGTAGAGCCCCCACGCGGCGCCTCCGAAGAAGCCGTAGTTGGTGAGGTCGTCGCCCACGGTGTCGAGCCATTCACCCATGTGCGAACCGCGGAACGTGAGGCGCGACATTTCGCCGTCGCAACCGTCGAGCACGCTCTGCGCGTGAAAGAGCGCGGCGCCGGCGACGAGCGATACGTACGTCCCTCGGCTGGCGAGGAAAGCTCCGAGGAGCCCCACGCCGAGAATCGCGATCGAGACTTGGTTCGGGCGCAGCGATGTCGCCACCAGCCGGCGCGTGATGGCGAGCGAGATGGGGCGGTTCAAGTGCGTCGAGGTCCAGCCGTCCTGCGGCTTGCGCAGTGAACGCAGGAGCGCCTTTTGCGCGGCGTCGAACGCGGCACGGTCGGTCACGGCGATGGGCGCGAATCCATAGGGCCCTGCGGCCTCCCGCGCTCGGCGCCAGATGTCGCTTTCTTCGGATACGCCCGGCACGAAGGCGAGCTCCTCCGTCCTTTCCGACGAGGCGTCCCTCGGCGTCGCATCCACGATCGATCGCGCCGCCACCGTGCCGAGCGCGGTGAACACCGCCCGATGCACGACGAGGTTCGCCGGGACGCGGATCGACGATGCGCCATGGCGCGTTTCTCCTGGGGACGCGTCGTCGGCCTCACGCACGGCCATTTTCAGTCGATCGTCCCCGAGCGCGGCCTTCAGCGCGGCACGCTCGACGCACGGCGCGAGCACGATGGCGCGCGCTCCCGCCGCCTGCGCGGTCAGCGCGAGCCGCAGTACCACGGGCAGGCCCAGGAGTCGGCGGCTGAACCATGGCACGACCCCTTTCGCCGGCGGCGCGATGCTGCCGCCGACGTCGCGTCTCGCCGAAACGGGCGCGTCGATGACGAGAAACCACCCATCGCTCGAAGGCCGCTCGGCGATCGCGGCCGGCGTCGTGATCGCTTCCTGGTTCGTCATGATCGTCGCGGGTGCTAGAAGATAGGCGTGGCCCTCGACGGAAGCCATGCCGAACGCGCCACCCGCCTGCTCGCCTCACCGCGAGTGAGGCTTGCCGTTGCCCCGCGGCCCGATGCCATGTGGCCGTTCGCGCACCCCGAACCGGCCGATCTCACGGCGCTCTACGCCCTCTGTGACGGCATCGAGCTGGAGGACGGCGTGCGGATTTTCGGGCGCGGGGAGCTGCGCGACGTGACGGCGTGGCTGGTGCTGGAGAAGGGCTTGTCGT
The DNA here is from genome assembly GCA_035318465.1 of Polyangiaceae bacterium. GTDB lineage: Bacteria > Myxococcota_A > Polyangia > Polyangiales > Polyangiaceae > DASWDH01. The sequence goes on along the minus strand of DATHES010000074.1, from coordinate 54,158 downwards.
GGCCGGAAGATCTGATCGTGGTGGGCGAACGGCGCGACATCGTCATCGTGCTCGACCTCGACGTCGCCGGCGTGCGCGCCGGCGGCGGGCTCTTGGAAGTGGGCACGGATGATCTGGGGAGCTTCGAGCGGGTCGCGCGCGGCGTCCTCGGCTATCTCTTGGTACGCACGGGCACCGGCCAAGACATCGCCCCCCCGCCCGAAATCGACGCGCGCGACGCGGCTCGCGCAGCCGATCGCGGTGCCCTCGAACGCGCGCTCAGCCGTCCGATGTACCCGGGCAGCGAGCGCATCATGGCCGCGCTTTTTCTCGAGCTCGGCGCGCTCCATGCCGACGCTGGCGACAAGGAGCGCACCCTTCAAGCCTTCGCGCAGAGTGTCGAGGCGAGATTGCGGGCGGTCGGCCGCGGCGGTCGCGACGCCGAGCGGATCGCGGCCTGGACCGCCGCGGCGCACGTCGCGCGCGCGCGCGGCGCCGACGCGATCGCCGTGGCGTGCGAAGACCAGGCGCGCCAAGCGCGCCCCCTCAGGAAGTGAGGTGCAAGGGGCGGCCCTTCAATTTCTCTCTGTTCCCAGCGTCTGCAAGATGGCGCGCACCTCGGTGGCCGCTTCGAACTCGGGGCTACTGGCGAGAAATGCGGTCAAGTACCTGCGGGCCGCGTCGTTGTCGCCGCGGGCGGCGTGGGCGAGGCCGGCCGCGTGCAGCGCATCGCCGTCCGTAGGACTCCTGCGCAGCGCTTCTTCGGCCTCGGTGATCGCGCCCCGCAGATCGCCGAGCATCCGCAGCACATGAGAGAGCGAGACCCTCGCGCCGAGGTAGTCCGGCGAGAGCTTGAGCGCCGCGCGATAGGCATCGCGCGCCGGCTCGGCTTGCGCCGTTTCGAACAGCGCAACGCCGAGAAAATAATAGGCGTACGCATTTTTCCGGTTCTTCTTGATGATGTCGCGGAGCGCGTAGAGCGCTTCTTGGAACTGCTCGTCGTGGAGAAGTTCCACCGCTTCTTCGACTTCTTCCCAGGCGAGCGCGTTGGATCGCTGCGCCGCGGCTTCTGCATCCGGCTTCGAATCGTGCGTCACGGCGCGGAGCTTACCACTGCCCAGCGGGGAGGCAGGGGCGACCGCCTGCTCCCCCCGGGAGACGTGCCGCTTTTGTGCTCAGCGCGACAGACGCTTGAAGAAATCCCAAACCACGTCGGTGTTGTTCAAGAAGGTGCTGTTGGCGCCTACGAAGACGCAGCCCGCAGCGCCGGCGCCCGTGCCGCAGCTCGGATCGCCGAACCAGACGTGGCCGCCTCCTTGGATCGCGCAGCGGGTGACCTCGATGCCGCTCGGACAGCCGCTATAGGTCACGCAGGTGGTGTCGCCTCCGCTCGCGGGCACGGTCGCTGCCGTCGTCATCGTGGTGCAGCCGTTCTTGGTGGCAATGGCGTCGGCCGAAGGTACTTGTTCGCTGAACGGCACCAGGCTGTCCATCGTGCCGTGAATATCGAGGACCGACATCGGCCGACTCGGGCTGCACCCCGTCTTGTCGACGATTCCACCGGCTCCCGGCGCGACGGCGGTGAAAATGTCCGCTGCCTCGCAACCAAGGCGGTAACTCATGTAGGCACCATTCGAGAGACCCGCCGCGAACACCTTCTTGGTATCGACGTTCACGTGCGTCTTGAGCTCGGCGAAGATGGCCTTCATCAGGCCGACGTCATCGAGTCCCATCGATGCCGCTGCACCGTAGTGCCCGGTGCCTCCGTTCCAGCTGCTCATGTAGCCGTTGGGCGCCACGAGGATGAAACCAGCCTCGTTGGACTTGTCGACGAAGCCTTTGGCTCCCGACGTTTTCCCGCTGGTGCCGTTGACGCAGAACATGACCCCGTTTTGCTGGAGTCCATGAATGCAGAAGAGGACGGGCATCGGAACGCGGCAGTCGTAACTCGGCGGCACGTGCACCTTGTATTGCCTGGGCCCTGGCTGTCCGGTGACGCCGCTGATGGTGAGCCACGCATTGGCATCGTCGACGGCCGGCGGATAGTCGCCGGAAACGTAGTCGCCGACGCATGCGCCTCCCTCCGGTGCGCCTCCCGCGCCGCTGCTGCCGGCCGCGCCACCGCCGTCGGTCCCCGCGGCTCCGCCTGAACCTGCTCCCCCGTCGGTGACCCCGCCCGAGCCTGCGGCTCCCGCTTTTCCGGCGCTTCCTGCCGCACCGCTCGATCCGCTGGCGCCCCCCTTTCCGGCGGTGCCGCCCGATCCTGCCGCACCACCCGAGCCCGAAGCTCCACCGCTTCCGGCCGTTCCGCCGGTCGCGCCGGTTCCGCCTGTCCCTCCCGTGCCGGCGGCGCCGCCGGTCGCGCCCGAACCGCCGGTCGCGCCCGTTCCTCCCGAGCCGCCCGTCGCACCGCCGGTACCGGTCCCGCCGCTTCCGCCGGTGGCCGATCCTCCGCTGCCCCCGGCGCCGCTGCTTCCCCCTTTCGATCCCGGGTCGCTATCGCTCCCACATCCCCCCGGTCCCGATGCCAGGGCCGCCAGCGAAGTGATCGAAAGAACAATTTTCAAGATTCTCATGGGACCTCCAACACTTTGATGAAATAAGTGACTCACTCGCAAATAAACGGGCGGAAGAATATCTTAGGGCGGCCAAGGGATGGCCCGCGGGGCCAAGTCGTGGCCGAAAGAGCCACGAGAACGCGCGGTTCTGGGCGGGTCCCGAGCGTAGATGACCCCGAGGGTGCTCCGCGGTGCTGCGCCGCGCGTGATGCGAAGTCGCGGCCGTCCTCGGCTCGTGGTATCTGCGGCGCCGTGATTTCCAGCGCCGCGAAACGTCAGCGATGGTTGAAGAGCCGGTGGTTATCCGCTGCGCTTCTCGGCTTGGGTACCGCATCCTTCGCCCCTTCGGCGCACGCCGATGCGGCGTCGTGGTTTTCGGTGGCGGGAGGGCTCGGCGCGTTTTCCGATGGGGGTACGCGGCGATACCCGGGGGCGCTGCAGCTCGAGCTCGGGCTGGGGTCGTCGCCCGCCAACGCCATCGTCTTGGGTGGGGTCGCCAAGACGCTCTCCTATTTCGGCAACGGTACCGATCTCGCTTTCACCTTGCGGGGAGCCAGCGGAGGTTTCGCGCGCGGAGGATTCGGCTTTGCGATCGACGCGGGCGCCTACCAGCGCTGGTGGGGCGAAGACTCGTCCGGATTCCTCGGTGCGCTCGTCTTGGGCGCCCCGTTCGGCTTTCAGCTGACGGCGATGACGGAAATCGGGACGAACGACGTGCGCGCTTACGCCGCCACCGTCGGCATCGATTTGCTCCGACTCACCGTGTACCGAAACGCGAGCGGCGGCTATTGGCCGAATCCGATGATGTCGCCCGTCGAAGCCCGTCGCTGATCCGAGCGCCGGTGGCGGCGCGGTCCGGTCGTGCGGCGCAGGACGAGCGCCATCGCGGCAAGGGCGAGGGTGACGGCCGAGGTGCGAGGACGGCTGCGCGGGGGGCCCGAGTCGCTTCCCTTGCTGGCGTGGATCGCCGCTTCAGACCGCGTCGAGCGCCGCCACGAAGGCGTCGAGATCGGCACGGCTGCGACTCTCGGTCACCGCGATGAGCAGCTGATCGGCTCGGCCCGCATCGACACGGCCGAGATCGAGGCCGGCCAAAAAACCTTTCGGCTCGAGCGCGTCGACGATGCGGACGGCGCTCCCCCCCCGCACGCGCACGGCGAACTCGTTGAACGTCGGGGCCGTCGGATACACCAGGGCATAACCGTTCAACTCGGCGATGCGCGCCTTCAAATATTCGGTCTTGGCCAGACACTGCCGGCCGGCCTCGAGGAAGCCTTGCTTGCCGAGCATGCACATGCGGATGGTCACGGCGAGGGCGCACAGCCCCGTGTTCGTGCAGATGTTGCTCGTCGCGCGCTCGCGGCGGATGTGCTGCTCGCGGGTGGACAGGGTGAGCACGTAGCCGCGCTCGCCGTGCTTGTCGACGGTCTCGCCCACCAGGCGGCCCGGGATCTGCTGGAGGAAGTCGCGCCCCTCGCGACAAGCAAAGAGCCCCGCGTAAGGCCCGCCGAACTGCAAGGGGATGCCGAGGGCCTGTCCCTCGCCCACCGCGATGTCCGCGCCGAGCTCGCCGGGTGATTCCAGCAGCGAAAGGGCAAAGGGATCCTCGGTCACGGTGACGAGCAAGGCTCCATGGCGATGGGCGAGCTCGGCAGCGCCGCGCACGTCCCCCACGCAGCCGAAGAAATTCGGATAGCCGACGACGATGGCCGCCAAATTGGGCGAACACAGCGACTCCAGCGCGGTGAGGTCGGCCGAGCCGGCGGCACCGAGCGGCACCGTGCGAATCGCCTTTTTCCCCTCACCGATTCCTTGCAGGTAGGTGTCGATCGTCTCGCGGTAGTGCGGATGAACGCCGCCGGAGACGAGCACCCCCTCGCGCCGGGTGAGGCGTTTGGCCATGAGCACCGCTTCCGCGGCGGCGCTGGCGCCGTCGTACATCGACGCATTGGCGATGGGCAGGCCGAAGATCTCGCTCACGATCGACTGAAACTCGAAGATCGATTGCAAGGTGCCCTGCGCAACCTCGGGCTGGTAGGGCGTGTAGGCGGTATAAAACTCGCTGCGAAGAAGGAGCTGATCGACGGCTGGTGAGAGCGGGTGGTCGTAAGCCCCGGCGCCGAGGAAAGTCGTCAGCTCGGCCCCGCGGTTTTTCTGCGAGAGCTCGATCAGGTGCCGCATCAGGCTGGCTTCGTCGAGCGCGTGCTCGATCGAAATCGGCCGCGCCAGGCGCACCTCTTTCGGGATCTGAGCGAAGAGCTCGTCGATGGATGATTTGCCGATCGCGGCCAACATGGCCGCAATCTCTTCCTGCGTGTGCGGTAGGTAGCGCATCGATGATGGGGGCGACGCCTTAGGGCAACACTCGGTGGTTCAGTGGTCGACGGACTTCAAGAGATCGCGATAGGCGGCGGGGGAAAGGAGCTTGTCCTTCTCTCCGGCGTCGCTCGGTAGAATGATGACCATCCAGCCCTTGCCGTAGCAGTCCTCGTTGACGAGTTCGGGCTTGTTTTCGAGCTCGGCGTTGATCTTGACGACCTTGCCGCTCACCGGCGAAAAAAGATCGCTCAGCGTCTTGACCGATTCGATGGTACCGAACGTCTTGCCCGCGGTCACCGCGTCGCCCACCTTCAAGTCGATGTTGACGAGGGTGATGTCCCCCAGCTGATCGACGGCGTAGGCCGTGATCCCCACTTCCAACCCCTCGGATTTGGACGACGCCCATTCGTGATCTCTCGTGTAGAGAAGGCCGTCTCGAACATCCAGCTTGTCGCTCATGCTGCTCCTCGATTGCGTTTGTAAAAGGGCCTCTTGACCACGACGGCGCCGACGAGCTTGCCGCGGCAGTCGACTTGGAGCTCGGTGCCCACCGCGGTCAGCGCGGCCGGCAGGTAGCCGAGACCGATGTTCTTGCCGAGGGTCGGGGAAGGGCCGCCGCTGGTACAGATGCCGACCGGCTTGCCCTCGGCGTCGCAGAGGGGATAGCCGTGACGGGCGATGCCGCGCCCCGTCATCTCGAAGCCGACGAATTTGCGTGGCGAGCCCGCTTGCTGCACGCGGGTGAGCGCTTCTTTGCCGATGAAGAGAGGCTTGTTCATTTTGACGATCCAGCCGAGTCCCGCCTCGAGCGGGTTGGTCGTCTCGTCGATGTCGTTGCCGTAGAGGGCGAGGCAGGCCTCGAGCCGCAGGGTGTCGCGGGCGCCGAGCCCGATGGGTTCGAGTCCCTTCGATTTGCCGAGCTCGAGCAAGGTGCGAAAGACCTGCGCTGCATCGCCCGAGGCGCAGAAAATCTCGACCCCGTCCTCGCCGGTGTACCCGGTGCGGGCCACGGTGGCGCGCACGTTGGCGACCACTGCGTCGCGGAAGTGGAAGCTCTTCAGGTCGGCGCAGGCTGCGGCCTCTTTGCCGGCGAGCCCGAGGATCTCGATGGCGCGTGGGCCTTGCAGCGCCAAGAGCGCCGTTCTGTCGGAGCAGTCCTCGAACTCGCAGTGGTTTTCGGCGGCGCGCCGGAAATGGGCGCTGATCTTGTCGCGGTTGCCGGCGTTGCAGACGACGAGAAAAGCGTCGCGCGTGATGCGGTAGACGATGAGGTCGTCGAGGATCGTGCCTTGCTCGTTGCAGGCGCACGTATAGAGCGCCTTGCCGTCGTCGAGCCCGGCGGCGTCACCGGTCACCAAGTAGTCGACGACCGCCGCCGCGTGCTCTCCCCGGAGCTCGATTTCCCCCATGTGCGACACATCGAAGAGTCCGGCCGCCGTCCGCACGGCGCGGTGCTCTTCCACGATGCCGGCATATTGGATGGGCATCTCCCACCCGGCGAAGGGGACGAGCCGCGCCCCGAGCTTTTTGTGCTCGGCATACAGGGGAGTTTGCCTGAGGGGCCCGGCATCCGTCGTCATGTTTGGGGGGTCTTTACACCGACCTGGCCTCGCCCGAAAGGGCTAGCAACGAAAGCCCGGCTCGAAGGTCTCAAGTGGTGGCCGTTCCCGCCGTTGACCCCGATCGCATTGCAGCCACCGACGCCGAAGTCACCCTTCAACAAGCTGACGATGGGCACCGGGCCAGGCCCCGCCCGCCCTGCGCCGGGGCAGCCCGATGTCCAGCGGTCTGGCGCTGCAGGGACGTCCCCCACCGCGCCCCACACGGCGCCTCAAGCAGGGCCGAAGCCGCCCATTCCCGTAGGGCCGCAACCGGGAGGTCCGCCGCGCATGCCGGCGCCGCCGCTGCCGAAGGCGCCCGCGCCGCCTCCCTTTCCCGGATCGACGTCCCGTGCGGGCCCGCCGGGAGCACCTGCTGCTGCACAGCCGCCACCGATTCCGGTGCGAGCGCCGGGCGCTGCGCCCGCGCGACCACCGATCGCGCCACCGGCACGAGCGCCGACGGCTCCCCCAGCGAGCATCGAACCTGTCCCGAGCGCAAACCCGGGCCCCCACGCCAAGATCATCATGGTGGTCGAGGACGATGCGGCCATCCGCGACATGCTGGTGCGCTCACTCGGCGCCAACTACTGCGTGTACGAATCGTCCGACGGTCAGGTCGCGCTGGAAGCGCTGATGCGGATGAAGACGCCGGACCTCATCATCATGGATGTGATGATGCCGCGCATGGATGGGTGGACCCTGGCGAGCAAGCTGAAAGCCGAATCGCGCCTCAAGAACGTGCCGCTCATCTTCTTGACGGGTCGCGACTCACCCAAGGACGTGGTGCAAGGCATCAACGCCGGTGCGCGCCACTATCTGACCAAGCCGTTCAAGATCCAGACCTTGCTCGAAAAGGTGGGCAAGGCGATCGGCGAGAAGAAGTAAGTCGCAGGTTGCTGAAAAAGCCCTCAGAAGGGTTGTTGCTGCTGTTTCTCCCCGGGGGGAGAACAAGCGACCGGAACGCATCCAGTGGCGAGGCGAGGCTTTTTCAGCACCCCGCTAGAGCGCGTTCGGATTGAACGGCTTGCCGGGCACGACGCCCTCTTTGCGCCAGCGCTCTTCTTCCGTCAGCCCCGGAGGAAGGACGGGAGCTGTCGTGTCGCGCAGGTAGAGGACGGTGGAGTCGACCTCGCGGATCACTTCGATGCGCACGGTCTTGCTGTCCGGTTGACCTTTGACGTGCGCTCGGGGAAAGAGGGTGCGCGTCGCTCCGATTTCCACGGTGGCGGCGTCGACCCGCGTGCGCACGTAGTTGGCGAGGGCCTCGGCACCGATGCGACCGCGCGCGAGCGCAGAGTCGTCGAACACGCGCTCGAAATGCATGTCGCGTGGAACGGCGAGCCCCATGGCGCGCTCGGTCCCCTCCGCCAGCTCGCCGGGAAGCAAGCGGTCGAGCGCGCTGCTGGCGACGGGCGCCGGTGTCGGCGCGGGAGGCGGTGCCTTGTCCTTGCGGCACGCTACGACGAAAAGAGCGATAGCGGCGAACCGCACCCCCTGCGCGCTCATTCGACGACCGCCGCCCACGAGTCGATGCGCGTGGTGGTAAGTGGAGGCTGAAGCTCGATGGTGCGCGTATTGACCTCGCCGCCGGTGGGTTTGGTGCCGCTCGGTCCCGTCTGCACGATGAGGTTGAACTTGCCGGGGTTCACGTTGGTGAGGGAAGTGTGCGTTCCCGATCCGAGGTAGGGATCGTTGTAGGTCGTCTCCTGGTTGCAGGTCGGCCTCTGGGTGATGCCAGCGCCGAAGATGATGCTCTCGCCGAACTGCAGGCACGGATCGGTCTCGGTGTTGAGCAGCGGTCGCCCCACGGCCCCGCCTTCGCCGGCCACGCCGCGGGGAAGGAGATAGTGCACCGCACAGATGCGCGACTGGCCGGCGCTGCAGTTCTTCGTGGAGCCGAAGGCGGGCGGCAAGTAGGTGGTGTAGAAGAGGGTCGAGCTGAAGAGCGACATCGGTCCGGAAATGCGCTCGCCGTCTTTGAGGAGCAAGGACCACTGCGCCTCGGACTTGAAGACGGGGGGTAAGCCGCTCGGCTTCTCGACGAGCGACCACTGGTAGTTCTTCATGCCGCTCGTAGCGAGAAACGTCTCCTGGTCGCCGGTGGAAAAAGCGAGCGTGACGTTTCCCACGCGATCCACCGACAGGATGGGGGGCGTCGCGATGGGCTGCCCGTCGTTGAAGGCCTGGCCGGTGTAGGCGTCGAAGAAGAGCTGCATCTTCCAGTCGAGCGGATTCGGCGAAGAGAAATCGACGCGCCAGAGCATGCCGTCGCGATCGCCGACGAAGGCACGGTCGGACACTTCGCCGCCCATCGACGGGAACGGGATGGGCTGGCCGGAGATGGGGGCCGGGAGCACGGTGTACTTGTTGAAGGTGTCGCGCGCGCGTGAAAGGACGGACGCTGGCCCATCGACTTGGGCGCGGAAGGTTCGCACGATCTCGCCCGTGTCGAGACGCACGATGGTGAGGGAGCGGGCCGGGTCGTTGTTCCAGCAGCGCACCTTGGTGCGTACGGGTTTGGTGCTGTCGACGAGCTCGGCGGTGGGAGCATCGCACCCAGGTGCTGCGGTGAGCGGCGCGTCGCTGTCGCCACCGGGGAGAATGGCCACGGCGTACTCCTTGGGGTCGATGCCGCCCGCACCGAAGAAGAGCGTCGCGATGGCGGGGACGCCGCTACGCTTGCCGAACAACCGGTTGCCGGCATCGTCGGTGGTGAGCTGCCAGAGCATCTTGGGACCGGTCTTGGCGTCGCCCTGCTTGATGACGGGGTTGGTGATGTCGAGCGCGAAGTAGCCGGGGCCGCCTCCGCCGAATCCAGAAACGAGCACGGTGCGCCACAGGGCGCTTCCGCCGCCGCTCTTGGCGTCGGCGTCGGTGCGCACGTAGACGACGTTCTTGACGACGGGCTGGCCGTCGGTGATGACCTGTTCGGTGCCGGGATATTGCGCAGGGATACGGGGGAGCGCGGCCGGCGGAAAGAACGACCAGAGCTCGTTGTTGACCTTCTTGTCGATGGTGAAGGTGTCGGTCTTGTCGGCGGGTGAGACGTCGACCTTGAAGGCGTGCAGCTGGCCGTCGGTGGTGGACGTGTAGAGTACGGGGGGCCGTTTGGCCTGATCAGCGACGAACTGCGTGTAGGACTCGTCGCGCAGAAACTCGTTGGGTGACCCCACCAAGGTCGGCGTGGAATGGTAGATGGCGCCGAAGGGATCGCCTCGTTTGACGTAGGGCGTATTGTCGACGGCGAGCTCCCATTTCATGAACATCGTGGCGCAGGCGTCGTCGGTGGCGGGCACCGGTTTGTCGGTGCAGGCCGATTTGCTGACTTTCATCGCCGTGGCCGGGATCTTGGGAGCGAAGAAGTCGGTGTTGGTGCCGGTGACGAGCGTTCCCGATTGGATCCCGATCCCGTCCGGGTTCGTGGCCGGGATGGAGGGGCGGATCGAGCGATCCGACCACTGCAGACCGGCCACCACGTCGGGAATGACCGTGTAAAAGGTGCGGGGATGGGCGCTGTCGGCTGCCGCCACGTTGTCGGAGAACTTGTCGCCGAGGTTCGAGTCGATCGGAAGATCGGTGGGGACGATGATCGTCGAGCTGCCGCTCGTCTGGGGGACGCACTTGGTGCGCTGCCGCTCGAGAACGCCGGACCACACGTCGGCCTGGTCGGCGCGGAACGAGGAAAAGAACGAATAGGCGCCGCCCAGCGAATCGTTGGCTGCGCCGGCGAAGACGGGCATCGTTCGCGTGGAGATCTTGGCGTCGATGCCGCGCAAGATGGACGCCATCGCCGCCCGCAGCTCGGTCGCATTGGAAACGAAGAAGGCGTTGGTCGAGCCGCCGTAATACGCGATCTTCGCCAGCGTGCAGCAGGTGGCGAGCTTGGGGTCCATGGTGGCGCCGCAGAGGCTCTGGGGGTCGAAGGTGTCGCCGGCACCGCCCGTACCTTTGGTGGAGATCTTGCTGCAATCGACCGGCGACGGCTGACCGGCGTCGACGGTGGAAACGGCAAAACCGATGACGTAGGTCTTGATCGGTTCTTTGCCCGACGTGGGTTGAGCGAGATCCTTGACGATCTCGAACGATTTGTCGACGTAGGGACAGACGCCGGCGATGCCCCCGATCGTTCCTTCGCACGTCGGACGAAGGTCGAGGTTCGGCTCGCCGTCGGTGAGAAGAATGATGTAACTCTTTCGGCAGCCCTGCGCGACGAAGCCGTCTTTGGCAGGACCGAAACAACCGACGCCCGTCTTGGTGTCGCAGGTCGTGCCGTTCACGTAGTCGTCGTCGACGTCGGATCGGAAGAAGTCGCGCGCGTCGTTCAACAGGCCGTTGATGGGCGTCGCTCCGAAGGGGCGCACCGAGGTGAGCACCTGCTGGATGCGCTGGTTGGTGGTGCGGACGTCAGCGATGTCCGCCACCGGCGAACCGAAGGGGACCATGCGCCCCTCCCACGGCGGTGCCGTCGCGTTGCGCGCGCCGACTTCCATGTTCGAGCTCACCGCGCAGCCGCCGGGGCGCCCCTTGGCACAGCTGGCGTTGGAGCTGCAGGTCGGGTTGCTGCGCCAGTCGAGGAAGTAGCTCCAGTTGCCGGCGTTGGCCGTGGTGTAGTCGGCCTTGGTCCCATTGAGACCCGTGCCGGCGTCGACCGCCGCGTCGAACGTCATGAGCCCGAAGCGCACGCGGTCGCGGTACGCATCGAGAAGACCGGTCTCCGCTTGTTGGAAGTTGGTGCAGGCGCTCGCGGCGCTATTGTAGAGGTGGTACTTCCACGGTGTCGTGCCCCAGACAAACGGGTTGGTATCGACGACGCCGGCTCCGATGGTGCAGAGCCCGCCGGTCCCGCCCGTGCCGGACACGATACGGTGGTAGGGGACGTGGTAGTTGTAGTCGTACGAGTCGATGCCCCCCAGGCGGAACTCGTCGCGGAAAGCGGTGGAGCTGCGGTCCTGGGTGTAGCAGCTGTAGTTGGTGACGTCGCCGGTGAGTACTTCGACGAGCTGGGTCCAGCGGTTCTTCGTCGAGGCGGCCTTGGTCTCGGCGGTGAGCGAAGCGTCGACTTGATCGCAGGACACCTTCTTGCCGTCGGTCGCGTATTCCATCGATCCCGACGTGTCGACCAGGAGCATGACGTTCTGCAGCGGTGGGTTGGTGTCGATCTGCGCGTTGGCAGCACCGCTCGCGGTCAGGAATGCCGATGCGCAGAGAGCAGCGAGACCCGGCGTCCGAAGAGGCCTCACCCTTCCGGCTCTCGGGACGCACGACGGTTCTGGCTTTGGCGACGACATCTCACACATCTCCTTCTCGATTCTCATGGCAAGGGCCCAATCACGACGAACGCACGGCCGGTTTCGTTTCCCGCGACGACGGCTCCGGCGTTGCAAGCCGCAGGGTCTCCCGCCGGGCGAACTTGCCCGACCGACGTCAGCGTCACTTGCAGGTATCTGAACTTGGCGGCGCTACCACCGACGTCGGTACCGGCCACGGGCAGGCCCACGGGCCCGGGGTCGGTCATCTCCACGACGAAGTCGCCGTCGAGCGGCGTCGGGCCGAGACTTCCCGGGACGAGCGCCGAGCCCGAGCCGCTCGGGACTTCGAAGAGCGCGCGGCCGCTGAAGTTGCTCTTCACCGTCCGGGCGACGTCGTTGGCGTAAAGGTGATAACAGGGGATGCCGCTGCCGACGTTGGTGACGCCTTTGGCGGCCGCGCACGTCTCCATCCCTTTGCCCATCTTCTCGACGTAGGCGCTGCGCCGCGTCGTCGACAGCTCGGCCACCGCGCTGAGCAAGCCGAACTCGCCGACATAGTGGTTCTGCGTGTTCTGCCGGTCGTACCCGGACGCGGCGTTGGACATGCTCGATGCGCGCATGGCAAAGACGCCGATGGCGGTGAGCATGGTGAGCACCATCACCACCACGAACACCGCCGCTCCGCGTTCGTTCGCGCGCCGGGGGGACGCGCAGCGCAGTGCGCGGCGCGCGCTGTCCCGCCGCCTTCCGTCGTGGGTGTGGGCGGTCACCATGCGAGACTCGCCAGGTTGGGGAGACTGATGTCAGCAACGAGCGTACGCGCGCGCGCAAAGCCGGCGTCGACGCCCACGGCGTAGCGGAAGATGGTGCCGGGCGGCGCCGAAGAGGGCGGCGTGACGTTCGCGGCCCGATCGGCTTCGCGCGAACGAACGGCGAACCGCGCCCGCACGCTGCGCACGCGGTGCGGCGCCTTTTCGTTGACCGGCGAGCTCGACGACGGTTCGTAGGTGTATTCGTAGTTCCTGGCGTCCCCGATGGGGAACTGCACGATGTTGGGATCGAGGTTGGCGGCGGTTTTGAAGCCGGAGAGGACGGTCAGTCCGAATTTGAGGTCGATCGCGTATTCGGCGACGATCTCGAGCGAATCGGCCATCTCCTTGCCCTCGTAGTCGAGCTCGACGCGTACCAGCTCGCGACGCGTTTGGTCGTTGGGCGCAGTCGCGCTGGCGGCGTAGAGCGGCTTGTAGGCGGCTGGCGGGTTCTTCTGCAGATCGCGGATCTCGTAGCGGATCCAGTTGACGACGTTGGCCTGCATTCCCACGCCGAGCCCCTCCACGCCGCAGGCCGTCCCCGGCCGGCGAAAGGCGATGGCCGGGCTGGCCCGCAGGTTGATCACCATCTGGCCGGCGGCGTTGAGAGCGTAGCTCTCGATGGCGCCGAACTCGTAGCGGCCCGTGCCGTCGAGGATGCGGAGCATGCGGCCCGCCCTGAAGACTTGCGCCATCGTGCCGCCATCGATGCCATCGGAGCGAGCGACGGCGCCGGTGTTGGCCTGCAGGTACACTTGGAACTTCGCGTTCTCGGCGAGGACCGTGCGCACGGGGAAGGTCTCGGGCGAGGCGAAGCTCCCCGACATCGTGAGCTGATCGGGCGTCAGGCCGTTGGCGGGGTTCTGCCCGTCGAGGGGCGTGGCGGCGATGATGCGCAGCGCGGCCAGGCCGGTCATGCCGGCCGGCCATCCCCCGGTCGTGCCGCACACGAAGGGGTCCCGCTGGACATTGGCGGTGCTGAGAAATCCAGCGCGGGCAATGTCGGCGCGCAACCGATCGAAGCCGAGCGTGGCCGAGAACTGCGCATTGGCAACGCGGGCCTCCTGCTGAAAAAACCTGGAGCCCTGCTTGGCGAGCCCGAAGGCGGCCACCGCCACGAACAGGCCGGCCGTGATGGCCACCATGAGCTCGACGAGCGTGAAGCCTCGTCGGCTCGAGCGGGTAGAGGGCAAAAGCGGTTCTCTCCTCATTTGCTAGCGAGCCATGTTCTGCGCGAGGGCGCTGGTGAGGTAGACGAAGTGGTAGCGATCGACCGCCGGTGAGACGTTGGTGAGGTCGATGCCCGGATCGCAGATCGTCTTGCCCGCTTCGACGCCGCCACCTCCGCCGTCGCGCAGCCAATACACGCGAACCTCCGCGCGAATGAGGTAAGGAGGCGGGATGGCGGGGGGCGGACCGTAGAGCCAGGCGAGGCGGATGTTGGTGCAATAGATACCGTTGACGAGATCGGTGTCGCGCACGTCGTTGCCGAGCGCGTCGGCGGTCGGCGAGCCGGCCAGATCGTCGGTGGGACGAAGCCAGATGCCGTTGATCGATTTGAGCCAGCGCGTGTCGGCGAGGTCGCTGTCGGGATTGGCCAGGGAGGGGTGATTCCACTGCGTGGCGTCGGCGCGCAGTCTTTCGATCCACGTGCGTGCCACCTGGGTGGCAATGACGAGCGACTTTGCATCGCGGTTGGCGATGGCGGTCACCTTCTGCATGGCGATGACACCGCTGGTGCCGATCGCGAGAAGTGTGAGCGCGATCATCACCTCGATGACCGTGTAAGCGCGACCTCTGCCCCGGGCGCGCGTCATAGCGCGAGCCTCGATGTGCCGTTGGGCAGGACGAGCACGGTGCGGGTGATGCCTTCGGCCTGGTTGGAGGCGTCGACCCGTTTGACTTGGAGGTAGGGGACCTCGGCCATGGGCACGAACGCGCCGGTGAAGGCAAAGCGACGGTAAGGACGCCCGAGCGGGCTGAAGCAAACTTCGACCGCATTGCCGGCGCTCGTTCCATCGGCCTGAAAGAAGGCGAGCTTCACGCTGGTGTAAGGACCGCTGCCGTTCACGTCGAACGCCCCCACCAGTCGATTGAGGGGGCTCGCCGCGTTCCAGTTGCCCGCTGCGCAGCTCGTGGCCGGCAAGCTCATGCAGTGGGCGGGATCGGCATCCATCGATTCGCGAACCTCGATGCGTCCGTTGGCCGACCCGTCGAAACGGACCAGCACCGCGGCGCCGCGTCCCATCGCCATCGATCGCGCCTGTCGATAAAGAAGCGCGATCTCGTGCGCAGCCTGGTTGGTACGGCGATCGCGCAGCTGCGCGGCGATCGATGGAACGCCGAGCGCGGCGAGCACGCCGATCAAGATCACCACCACCATCAGCTCGAGCAACGTGAAGCCCGCTGTATGCCGCCGCCCTACCCGACGTCGCGAGCGGTGCAAACGCTGAAGCAGATTCGGAGGATAGACGTGCACCCCCCGTTCTCAGCAAGCAATGTGCCCGCGTGCGCGAAGGTTGCCGCACGACTTCGCTCGCATTTTGACGTCGCGTTTCGCGGCGCGGGAGGCAACGAGTTGCGACGCTATGCAAAAAGGTCTGAAAGTCATCGGTCGCGCGAGCGCGCGAGGTTGCTCTCGCGGTCGCATTGCCGTAAGTGAGGGTATGCTCGGCGCCCGCATCGCCCTTCTCCTGCTCACCTCCGCCGCTTTCTCAGCGTGCAACAAAGATAGCTCCTCCGCCCCGCAAGGGTCGGCACCTCCACCGATGGAGAGCGCCTCCAAACCCGGAGCTTGCGCGGGCGGCGGAGGGCAAGTCAACGATCCGGCCAGCGCCGCATTCTTTCCGCGGCAAGCGGCAGGCTATTGCCTCGATCCGCACGGTGAGACGCGGGTGTTCGGCGAAGGGGGCAAGCTCTCGATGGACGCCATCTGCACCGAGGCATTCAACGGCGAATGCGAGGTGTACAAGGGCTTCGGTCTCAAGCGCGTCGTGCAGCTCCGTTACATCGACGGCGCGGGCTCTCCCGGTTCCGTCGAGATCTACCTGTCGCAATTCGCTACGGCCGACGGCGCGTATGGGATGTTCACCAAACGGGTCATCGCCGACAGCGATCCGGTCGAATCCGCGCCGCGCAAGCTCGAAGCCGGGGGCGCCGCCGCGCTCGGCACGGGGCGCTCGTACATCTGGAAAGGTCCGTACCTCGTCGAGGTCCAGTACGCCAACGAGCAGGAAACCCCCGCGCAGATGAAGGCTTCGAGCGAGCGGCTCCTCGTCCCCATCGGCACCGAGATCGGACAGAAGCTGCCCGGCGCGGGCGGGTTGCCACCGGCCGCCGCCCGGTTGCCGACGGACAAGCTCGTCCCGCTCGGCATCCTCTATTCGCCGAAGGATGTGCTCGGCATCGACGGGGCGGGCGCTGGCGCGGCCGGATTCTACAAGGACGGCGACAAGCGTTACCGCGTGCTCTCACTGGTGCGCGACGACGTCGATCAAGCGAAGGACGTGCTCAAGACGTTCGGCAAGGTCAAAGGTGCGAGCGAAGAGAAGGGCCTAGCCGAGCACGCCTACCACCTCCTCTTGCAGAAAGACGGAACCAAGATCGAGTGGGTCATCGCCCGCGCGGGCAAAGCGGTGATGGGTATCGGCGACGAAGAGTACGTCATCAAGCAGGGGATGGGCCCCCCCGAGCGCGAGAAGCTCTCTTTGACCCGAGAAGAAAAGGTCGCCCGGCTCCGCGCGCTCCTGAAATAGGACCCCGGCGAGACGAGGGGCGAAGCCCCGAGCGCCGACGCGGACGAGGGCCTCGACGGCGTCAGCCGTTCGCGGCTCTCGTGTGAGCGAAAACGCCGGCCATGACCGGATCGGGGCGCTCTTTGACGCCGACCGAGGCGGCCACGATGCCCCCGTCGAGCTTCCAACCGTCGACGACAATGGTATCGCCCGGCCAGACCGGGCGGCGGAACTGGCCGTCGAGCCGCGTGATGCGTGTGGCGTCGCCATCGCACGCGCCGCGAGCGATGGCGCGCGCGACGAAACCGTAGGTGCAGAGCCCGTGCAGGATCGGGCCCTGCGGAAAGCCAGCCATCGTCGCAAAATCGGGGTCGGCGTGCAGTGGATTGAGATCGCCCGAAAGCCGGTAGAGAAGGGCTTGCTCCGGGGCCGTCGCCATTTCGAAATGAAAATCGGCTGCCCGATCCTGCGGCAGGTCGACCGTTTCGGCCTTGGGGGGCCGCGGCCCGTCGAAGCCTCCCGCGCCGCGGAAGATGATGGACCAGGACGTCTCGAAGAGCAGCGCGCCCCCCTCGAGGTGGGTCTTCGTCTCGATGACCACCTGGGCCATCTTCTTCAGGTCGTAGATAGCGGCAATCGTCGCCGTGGTGAGGAGTTTGCCTTCGGAGGGAAGGGGACGAGGCACGCGCACGCTTTCGGCGCCGTGGACGACCATCGCCAGCTCGCCGCCGGTGCGACCGAGACACTCCATCACCGCCGGCATGACGGGGCACACCGCGAAAGTCGGATAAACTCGCGGCCCCTTGCCCTCGTACAGGTAGTCGAGCTCGTCTCTTTTCGCTCCAATGCCGAGGGCGTACAAGACGACGGTCTTCCAATCGTAGGTGAAGTGGGACGGCGCGCTGGTGAAGCCTACCGTCGACAGGTCGAGTGTCATGGCGAGCCTTCTTACAAGGGTCTTCGGGTCGAAGAAAGGGCGATCGATCCATCGCTCGACGGCATCCGCGCGCGAGGTGTTCCTCCGCTGGGCCCCCGCTGCCCTCTTCCTCGGTAAGCGCGCGGTGGTCCGCATTGGTGTGGGATGCGCCGCCATGGCCCTCGTCGGGTCGGGTTGCTCGCGGAGCCGCAACGAGAATTCCGTCGATGCGGCAACGCCGCGACCGGCATCCACCGCGGCGCCGACCACGGCAAGCGCATCGCATCGCGTCGATGCGGAATCCGGCGCCGCGCCGTTCCCGCTCGACGCCGGCAAGCTCGTCCTCAAGCTGGAAAAGCCCATCGATCTCGGTCCGGCAGGAGCGGTGGTCGCGACGCCAATCGGCGCCCTGTTTCGCACGCGCGCGGACGATCTGGTGGGGCACTTGCTCGGCGCGGCGCCGTCCGCGGTCCCCAAGCGGGTCGGCCGCCTCGAAGAATCGACCGATGCGAGCGGCGAGGAAGCGCTGGCTTCGCGCGCGCCCCCTGCCGCCTTCACGCGTGGCTCTTACGCTTATTGGGTGACGCACGGCAAGCTGGTGCGGCGGGCGTTCACCTTCAGCCCCGGTGTCCTGCCGGGAGCGCTGGAGGTGCTCGCCACCGACGCCCTCGACGGCGCGCAGGTCGCTGCCGACACGGTGATCGCCGGTGAACGGCGCCGCGAAGTAGCAATTTACATTGCCCGTGCCGAAAACAAGATGGACGAGCGCCGCGCGCGCGTCTGGATCGAAGGCGCGGGCACCGCCGCCTTGTCGAGCGAGGGTTCGGGCGCATCCAGCGTGGCGCTCGCTCCTTCCCACGCCGGCCTCGTGGCGGTGATGCTCGACCTGCGCGCCGCGATGTCGCCCGTACACGCCCGCATCATCGAGGTCGGGGAAAGCGGTCCGGTGCGACTCGGCGCCGACGTGGTCGTCTTCGTCGGTCCTTCACCGGAGGGACGCACCGAAGTCGCCGCCGCGTCGAGCAGCGAGGGACCGATCGCCTTCATCCCTTTCGCGCAGGACACTTCGTCTTTCGGGCTCGCGTCGCTCGTCATCGGCCACGAGCCCCGCCTCGACGCCAAGGTTCAGTGGCGCCTCTATCCGAATGGTCTCGAGCCCGCGCCCGTCGCGGGTGCAGCTCTCTGCGGCCGCACCTGGGTGGCCTATGCCCGCCCTACGGCGTCGGCGCCCGCTTCGCCCCATGTGCTCGTGCTGGCGTCCGTCGAAAAAGGTGCCTTCGGGCCGGAGCTCACGGCGGCCCAGGGTTTCGACTTCATGTCCGTGTCGCTGGCGCCGCGCGAGGACGGCGGCGCGTGGCTCGTGTGGGTAGGCAATGGCCGCAGCTGGATCCGCGCGGTCCGGTGCGGGTAGCGGATGCAAGGGTCGCTGCTGGAGGCCTTGGCGCGGCTCTTCGAGAGCGGTGGGTTCAATCTCGCGGCGTGGGGGCTCGCCTTCGCGCGGGTTCTGCCGATCATCGTCATCGTGCCTGCCTTCGGGCTCCGCGCTCTCTCTGCGCCGGTGCGCACCGCAGCGGCGCTCGTCCTTTCGGCGGTCATCGTTCCCGCGATACGGCCGGCGGGCAGCACGGCGTTGCCCTGGCCCCCCCTTCTTCTCTTCGAGCTGGCGCGCGGCACCCTCGTCGCCATCGCCGCGGCGGTGCCGCTCTGGTCGGCGACCATGGCAGGAGGAATCGTCGATGCGCTTCGCGGGTCGCAAGAGCAGGTCGAAGCGCCGACGGTGGAAGGAAGGGCGTCACCCCTCGGCGCGCTCTTTTCTCTGCTCGCGGCGACCATTTTCCTCGCCACTGGCGGACCGGCGCGCTTGGTGGGCATCCTGGTGTCGCCCCCGGCGAGCCTGGAAAGCGGCGTCTCACGCGCGGCTGCCAATCTGGCGGCGGGAATTGGCATCGCCACGGCCATCGCCGCGCCGCTCATCGCCGCGTCGCTGATCCTCGAAATAGCGGGAGCCTTCGTGGCGCGGGCGGCGTCTCCCGCGCACTTGTCCGCGCTGCTGGCTCCCGTCCGTTCGCTCGCGCTCTTGGCGCTCACCGCGATCTTCTTCGACCGGATTGCGGCTTTCGTCGCACTCTTGCCCTGAAGGCGCCGCGGTGACCGCTCGCCTGCATCGGTATCGTGTGTGTTCTTCGTCGCAACCGATCCCGGCCGCGCTCATGTGAACCGGCAGCCCCAGCCGAACGACAGAGTTGTCAGAGTGGCGCCACGCGCATCGTGGTCCAGCGGACACCCGGACTTCCTACCGGACAATGCCCCACGGGACCGCGGAGTACCCGCAAAGTCTTTGGATTTCGCGACGTTTTCTCGACGGATGGGCGTGAGTAGGGACGGCGCATGGCCTCTGGCACGGCTCGTGCGTACCAATTAGCCAGAATGGGTGCTTTACCGAACTCAGTTTCGCCTCCGCGGCGGCCGAGCGCGCGTTGCGAGGCGCCGGTCATGGTGGACGCAGGGCAGTTCTGGTGCACCGGCCACGGCGCCGAAGTGTCGACCGAGGAGCTTACCCTGATCGACGTTCCGTCGCCGCTCATCGTGGGGACGGGGGTCGATGTTTACTTCGAGCTGGGGGGGCTCGTTGCCATCGAGACGAGGGCCGTGGTCACCCACGCCGAAGAGGGGCGAGCGACCCTTCATTTCCTCGACCTCGATCCCCAATCGGTGCACGAGCTCGAAAGCTACGTGTCGGGCGATTTTCAGTCCAATACGCGCATTCGCCGCCGCATGATCCCCGCCCGCCTAGCGTCCTGAGTCAGGAGACTAGAAAGCGCGCGCACGACGGTGCTGTGGATGGCACGCCGCGGCGGGAGCGTGACGACCATGGGTCGAACGTGCGAATAACGGCGCGAACGCAATTTCGCAGCAGGAATCCTGGGCGAGCACGTGAAAAGCGGCTATTCTGGGCCGCCGTGATGATGTCGCTCCGCCATTCCGCCGACTACCGCTCGCTGCTTTGGGCGTTCTTCATGCCGGTGGTCAGCCTCGCGCAGTACGCCCGGCCCGATCTGGTCGTCTACCTGTGCCCGCTCAGCTGCTATCTGGCGCTCTCCGCCGGCGTCATGGCCCACAACCACAACCACTGCCCGACCTTCAAAAACCGCCGCATGAACGGCGCCTTCGGAAACTGGTTGTCGGTGTTCTACGGGTATCCGACGTTTGCTTGGATTCCCACGCACAATTTGAATCACCACAAGCTCGTCAACAAAGCGGGCGACGCCACCATCACCTGGCGTCACACCAATCGCCACAACGCCCTCGTGGCATCGACGTATTTTTTCGTCTCGGCGTATTACCAGAGCGAGCCCATCAAGGGGTACATCCGTAAAGCGCGCCGTGACAACCGTCCGCTCTTTCGACAGATCGTCACCCAGTACGTCCTTTGGGCGGGGGCCCACGTGCTCTTACTTTCCCTCGGCATCGCGCTGTTCGGCGTGTGGAAGGGAATCGGCGCTTGGATCCTCGCCTTCGGGCTGCCGGCATTTTTCGCGCTCTGGACGATCATGCTCTTCAACTACATCCAGCACGTGCATACCGACCCCTGGTCGGCGCATAACCACTCCCGCAGCTTCACCGGCAAAGCGATCAACTTCTTCCTCTTCAACAATGGCCTTCACGCGGCTCATCACGAGCACGCCGGCGCGCACTGGAGCAAGCTTCCCGAGCTGCACGCCCAAATCGAGGCTGAGATTCACCCCGATCTCAAGCCGCGCGGCTTCTTCTGGTTCTGCTTTCGCGTTTACGTGCTTGCGCTGATCATGCCGCGCTTCGGCACGCGGCAGATCGGTCGCGCGCCTTTCGACAGCCCGAGCGGGGACGTGGGACCGCCGAAGACGGCCGACGTCGAGGCGGTCGAGTCGGGCATCAACGCCGTCATGGCGTGAGCAGCCGCCTTCAGAGCGCGATGCGGTAGCTGCACGAGATACCGACTTGAATGGCGTTCTGCTGGTCCGTCAGCGTCGCGCGGTCGAGGAACACCGTCGTCGCTGGTTCGTGCGGCAAGAACCACTGCAGGTAGCGCGCCTGAAATCCCGCCGCCCAGTTCGGCGCGAACGACCACTCGGTACCGACGACCGCCCCTACCGAGGCCCCTTCGCTGCTCACCATCGAAAAACGGGGACCAATGAGGGCCCAGGTCCGCTTGTTCGGATCGTCGATGGAGTAACGATCGCTGACGATGACGATGCCCACGGTGGCTCCGACCCACGCCTCGAACGACGGCGTTGCAATCGCGTAGTAGCGGCCCTGTCCTTCGACGAGAAAATAGCTCCGGGTGTGGGATCGATCGATGCCCGCCTCCGAGGGGGGGCTGTCGGTGGTGGGCTTTAACGCGACGGTAGCGCCCGCGCCGACCGCGAAGCTCCGGTTGGCGCGGTACATCTGCCAAAAATCGACTTCGATGCTGCTGTCCCCTTTGGTGCAGGGGCGCGACTTGAGGCAGACGTCGGCTGCGGGGAGCGTGAGTAGTCCGAGCCCGAGCTGCGCGAGCGTGTGAGGGCGGTCGACGCCGCGCGCTGCGATGGCGCTGCGGGTGGACGCGGTTTCGTCGGCCCGCGCCGCGCGGGGCACGGTCGCACCGACGGCAGATGCCAAAAGGAGAAGGGCGAGCTTTCGCAAAGGGCGTCCTCATGGCAGCGTAGCGTGCCGCGTTCGCGCAGGGCAATGCCCCCTCCGGCCATGCGCCAGGGGATCCCAGCGCCAAGCGCTCAGCGCGACGAACCGGAGATCGAGGTGCCGTCGGCGTGGGGTGCTTCGGCGTCCACGGCAGCCGGCGAGGTGCGAAGGGCCTCGGCCCGCGCCGCCTCGGCGCCTGTCGGGTGGGTGCCGCCCGCTGGGCCGTCGGCGCGTAGCTTGACGCCGAGCGCCGCGAGCCCCGCGCCTCCCGCCACGCACCCGAGCAGAAAGGCGAGGGTACTGCGCGTGCCCATTCGTCCGCCCGGAGGCGGGCGAAGGTCAGACCGGGGGGTCAGGTCCACGCGACGCGCGAGATCGGCACCGAACTCGAGCTGTCGCGTCGGTTCGGCGGAGACGAATGCGGGCTCGTGCGCCGGCTCGCCGAGGAGGGACGAGCGCGCCACCAACGCCTGCGGCGAAAGGCCGGCGCTTCGCGCCGCATCGAGGAGCGCGCGAGCGAGCGCCCGCGCGTTGGGACTTCGGTGCTCGGGTTGCTTGGCCAGGTTCGCCGCGACGACCTCCGCGATCGGCTCGGGAACGTACGAAGCACGCGCGTGCGAACGCAGCGGCGCGGGCGACTCGTTGATCTGACGAGCCAACACTTGTACCGCCGATTCTCCTTCGAAGGGCGTGCACCCGGCCAGCGCTTGGTAGAGGATGGTGGCGATCGCGTAGACGTCGCCGGGCGGGCCCACCGGTTGCCCGGCCGCACCCTCGGGGGAAATGTACCGCGCCGTTCCGAAGATGAGCCCCGCCTTGGTGAGCACGGGGCCGTTCCCGGCGGGCACTCGCGCCATGCCGAAATCGAGCACCTTCACGAAGTCGGGATCGGCGCCCTTGCGCACGAGCATGACGTTCTCCGGCTTGAGATCACGGTGGACGATGCCGCGTCCGTGCGCTTCACCTACGGCGTCGCAGAGCTGCAGCACGATGCGGAGCGCGCGCGGGAGCTGGATGGCGCCTCCCGCCGCCGCGAGCGCCGAGCGGAGCGAGATGCCGTCGATGTGTTCCATCACGATGTAGAGCGCACCGGCGGCCGGTCCACCGGCCGCGAGCTCCCCCGTGACGAAAACCTCCACCACGTGTGGATGCGCGAGCATGCTGGCGACGCGCGCTTCCCGATGGAAGCGCGCCACCACCGTGGTGTCGGTCGACAGCTCGGCGTGCAGCACTTTGACGGCCACGCGGCGCTCGACGCCGCTCTGGAATCCACGGTAGACGCGCCCCGCAGCTCCGACGCCGATGAGCTTCTCGATCCGGATCTGTCCGGGCACATCGATGCCGACGAGAGCGTCGTTGGACTTCGGCGCCGTGGTGCCGAGCGGCGCGCCATCCTGTGGGCAAAAAAGCACGTCAGCGCGGTAATTCGCTCCACAAATCGTGCAGATATTGCCCGGCTGCCCCATCGGGAAGCGGAAGCGTAGCAGAGAGAAGTGCTAGGCTGGCCTCGTGTCTGGTCTGTCGCCTCCCGAGCTCATCAGGCTTCTCGCGCTCGATCTCCTGGTGATGGTTTTGTCGCTCTCCGTGCACGAATGTGCCCATGCCTGGGTGGCCCATCGGCTCGGCGACGACACGGCCGCGCGTCAGGGTCGCCTTTCCCTGTCGCCGGCGACGCATGTCGACCCGCTCGGCACGCTGCTCATCCCCGCCCTCAGCATCATCATGGGAGGCGCCTTTGGATTCATCGGTTGGGCTCGCCCCGTGCCGGTGGAGCCGCGGCGTTTTCGCAGTTCGATCTCGATGCGCGGTGGCATGGCGCTGGTAGCCGCGGCGGGTCCCCTGTCGAACCTGGTGCTGGCGCTTCTCGCGCTCGGAATTTTCGCGCTTTGCAAACGCGCAGACGTCGGACTATGGGATGACGCGGGCCGCATGTCCGGCGCCGCTGCGCTCCTCGTGACGATGTTCCACGTCAACGTGGGGCTCATGGTGTTCAACTTCCTGCCCATTCCGCCCCTCGATGGCAGCCGCCTTTTGCCGCGCTCGATGGACGCGCTCCAGGCCCGGCTCGCACCCTACTCGATCGTCTTGCTGCTCCTCATCATCAACGTCCCCATCCTGAGCAGGTACATGGTCCTGGAGCCGATTCGCGTGGTGGCGAACGTGCTGCAGACGCTTTTTCAGACGCAAATCTTCGACGGGATCGCGTAAGGGACATGTCCGAGGAGACGACGCCGCCCGAGGACACGAAGCCGAAAGACTACGTCGTCAGCTTGCCGTCCTTCGAGGGGCCGCTCGATCTCCTGCTGCACCTCATTCAGAAGCACGAGCTCGACATCTTCGACATTCCGGTGAGCTTCGTCACTGAAAAGTACCTCGCGTACATCAACTTGATGCAGGAGCTCACCATCGACGTCGCCAGCGAATACCTCGTCATGGCCGCGACGCTGGCGTACATCAAGAGTAAGAGCCTCTTGCCCGACGAGCCGGCGGACGAAGAAGGGCTGGGGGAGGACGAGGAAGGCGATCCGCGCGAGGAGCTCATCCGCCGCCTGCTCGAGTACCAGAAGTACAAGCAGGCCGCCGCCGATCTGAACGAGCGCGGAGCCCTCGGACGGGATGTCTTTCTGCGGGGCACGAGGGCGCCGGAAGCCGACGGCCCGGCGCCCCTCGCCCCCGTCGACCTTTGGACGCTCCTCGACGCATTCGGCAAGGTCTTGGCGCGCGCCAAGGTCGATCTGCAGCACGAGGTGTCGTTCGATCGCATGTCGATCACCGAGCGCATCACGCAGCTCACGGAAAAGTTACGGGGACGTCCCACCTGCCGCTTCGAGGACCTCTTCGACGAGCAGTGCACGCGGTTCGATCTCATCATTACCTTTCTCGCGCTGCTCGAGATGACGCGGCTCAGAATGACGCGCCTTTATCAAGCCGATCCCCTTTCCGACATCTTCATCGAAACCGCCATGGTCGACGCCGATGCGTCGCCGACCGAGGGCCCCGAGCCATCCCTCTAGATCATGCCGAACAAGAACATCAAAAAGCGAAAGCGTGTGGTCACGACGTCGGACGTCGTGCCGGCGGGCTCGCGCGACGACGTGAGCGCGCCCGAGCCGTCGACGGGCGATGCCACGACAACCGACGCGACGGAGACCTCTCCGCTCGTCGCGGAGATGGCGGCGCCAGGCGGAGCTGCCCCCGCGGAAACTGCCCCCAGCGAAGCGTTGATCGCATCGAAGGACGAGGAGAGCTCGACCGTCGATCCCGCGGCCACCGCGTCCGTTGCCGCCGGGACCGCCCCGGAAGCGTCGGACGGAGAAGTATTTTCCGAAAAGGAGAACGCGGGCGACGAGGGGACCGAACCAGCCGCGAAGGGTGACGAGCTTTGGGCGGACGAATCCCCGGCAGCCACCGCGCCCGCAGCCGATGTGAGCCGCGCCCATCTGAAAGGGCTCATCGAAGCGCTCGTCTTCGTCGCCGACCAGCCGCTGTCGCTCAATGACATCGCCAAGGCGGCCGGACGCGCCGACCGAAAGCTCGTCAAGGCGCTGGCGGAGGAGCTTCGTCAGGACTACGCGCGCCGCGGCGTTCATTTGGACGAGGTGGCGGGGGGCCTCATTTTCCGCACCAACCCCGCCTATGCCCCGTTCATTCGCGATGCCGCCGCCAAGAAACCGGTGCGCATGACGCGCGCCCAGCTGGAAACGCTCTCCATCATCGCTTACCGGCAACCGCTCACGCGCCCCGAGGTCGACGACGTGCGCGGCGTCGACTCGGGGCCGGTGATGAAGATGTTGCTCGAGCGCGGCCTCATCAAGATTCTCGGCAAGAAGGACGAACCGGGGCGGCCTCTCCTCTACGGAACGACGCCCGCTTTTCTGGAGTTCTTCGGTCTCAAGGCGCTCAAAGATTTGCCGTCGCTGCGCGAATTCACCGAGCTGTCGGACGACTCGCGTCGCATGTACGACCGCGAGATGGGCGATTCGCCCGACGCCCCCACCGATCCCGATCTCGCGACGCTGGCCGCGGCGGCTTCGGCGGCGGGCGCCGTCGCGCGTCCCGAGGACGGCGCCGACCCCGACGCAGACCCGCGAGCGGTGGTGCCCGGTGCCCATGTCCCCGGTGACTGGTTCGACCCCCCGACGGAGCCGGACACGACCGCGAGCGCGCTCGAGCCGGAGCTATCGGAAACGCCGGACCCGACCGGGAAGCCGGCTCAGGGTTCTTCGGAGGGATCGGCGTAGCTTGCGGCCAGCTTGGCCACCTCGTCGCGCAGGCGCTTGTGCGCGACGAGCTTGCGCACGATTTCCCAGAGCGCAGGGTCGGCGAGGACGCGCATCGGCGGGGGCGCTGCGCCGCGCGCCTTTTTGGGAATCGCGGCCGGCCCTTTTTCTTTCAGAGCCAACATCCGATCGACGAATTTCTTGGTGGGAAAGAGTCGCCCCCCCTCCCACTCGATGATCGTCTTTTGATCGACGCCCACGGCTTCGCCGAGCTCGCGCGTCGTGCACTGGAGCGTCGTGCGCAGTTCCTTGATTTCCTCGGGGCTCAAGCGCTGCCCAGCCTACAGCGAAAAACGGTCGTCGAGCACTACTCTTCCCACCGACCAAGCCAGTGCTAGCAACCGAAGGGGACTCCTGGCCGAGCGAAAAGGCATGGCGTCGGTTCGTGGCAGCGTAGGTTTGGCAGTCGTTCTCGGTGCGTTCGTGGGTGCCGCCGCTTGCGAAGCGCCGCTGCCGGCTTGGGACGCCCACGCTGGCAGCCCGGATGGCGCCGGGCCGGCCGATGCGACGGGCGAGCCACGTCTCGCCTTCGACCCTCCTGCCGCCTTCGACGCGGTGACGCGTGTCACGCGCATCCGCGTCGAGCTCGCGGCCCCGCTCGCGTCGCCGCGCGTCCTGCTCGTCGAGGGGCCGCTCACCTCCGCTCAGCTGCGCGATCTCGCTCGTCCGGTCGTCACCCAGACGCTCCTCGCGCGCGCCCAGCCGGCG
This sequence comes from Polyangiaceae bacterium, assembly GCA_035318465.1. Lineage (GTDB taxonomy): Bacteria > Myxococcota_A > Polyangia > Polyangiales > Polyangiaceae > DASWDH01. The sequence goes on along the minus strand of DATHES010000074.1, from coordinate 27,343 downwards.
CTGGTCTGGACCTCGGCTCAGACGCTCGTCATCGCACCGCTCCAGGTGCTTGCGTCGGGCACCGTTTACACCGTGGGGGTGAGCGATCCGCCCATCGCCCTTTCCTTCACCATCGCGGCGGACGATGAGACGCCCATCTTGTCGCGCGTTTGGCCCGATCCCGAAGACGCTACCTCGCCCGCTACGGCGGCCGTTTGGTGCGGACAGGGCGCGCTCGCCGCCGTCGATGGCGCGGCGACGCTCGCGCCCGCCGAGTCCGCGGGGCGGCTCGTGCGCGGTACGGGTGCCACGGTGCAGGCAGCGCGATGTGTGAGCTGGTTTGCGCTTCCTCCCGCCGCGACGACGTCGCCTTCTCCGGCGACTCCCGCGGTCACGCCCGCGTGGGTGCCGCTTGCCGGCGGCGCGATCGCCCTCCTCGAGCCGGCCCTGCTCTGGCCCGACGCGCACCTGCCCCCCAGCACACCGCCGCCCAACTCAGCCCCCCCCTCCTCGACGCCCCCCAACTCGGCGCCCCCCTGTGACCCGATCGACGTGCGATTCGGTCCGGGGTGCGCAACGGTCGACGACGATCGCATCGTGGTGCGTCCGCCCTCGGGGCCAGTCCTCTGGACGATCGACGCTGGCGCGGAGACCATCGTGCGACGGAGTCGGGGCGAGCGGTCCTTCGTCGTGCGTCCACTGCCGTCCGATGCACGCATTCGTCTGGCCGCACTCGACGAAAGCGGCCGTCTCATCGAAGGCGAGGTGACCGTCCACCCCGCGGCCCCACGCCCGCACGTGATCATCAACGAAGTGATGGCCAATCCGGCAGGCGCCGAGCGCGCGCAAGAGTGGGTCGAGCTTTTCAACGACGGTCTCTGGCCCGTCGCGCTCGCCGGCTACGGGTTGGAGACGGGCGGAGGCACGACGGTGCTTCCTGCCGAGGTGCTCGCGCCGGGCGCGTTTGCGCTCGTCGTCAACGACACTTTCGTACACGACGACGGTAGCGACCCCGTTGCCGCGCCCGGCACGCTGATCGTGCGCGTGCCGGCGCTCGGGCGTGACGGTCTCTCCAACGAGGGCGAGCGGCTCGTGCTGCGCGACGGGGCAGGCGCCGTCCTTTCGACGTTTCCGTCCATGAAGACCAAAAATGGGGTTTCCAACGCGCGCCTCGCACCGGACGCGCCGGATGCCGACGCCGATTCCTTCGCGCCGAGCGCGAACGGCAGTGCCACGCCGGGTGCTCCCAATGCGGGGCCTTGAATCAAGTCCCCGCGATCGTCATCGCCGATACACGGATCGTCGGCGCGACCGTCGAGCTTTTCCAGTCGAGGTCGTTTCCGACGAGATCGACGCGCTTGAGCAGCTGATCGAGGTTCAGCGAGATGGTCACTTCGCTGACCGGATGCGTCAGCTCGCCGTTTTCGATCCAGAATCCCGCTGCCCCTCGCGAAAAATCGCCGGTGACGGCGTTGAAGCCGAATCCCATCATCTCGGTGACGTAAAGGCCTCGCTCGGTCTTGGCGATGATGGCTTCGCCCGTGAGATCGCCGGGCTGACAGATGAAATTGGTCGTCGAAACGCCGACGCCTCCGCCGCCGCCGCGCGATGCGTTCGCGGTCGAAGGGCGGCCGAGCTTGCGCCCGCTGTAGCTGTCGCAGAGGTACATCTTGAGAACGCCGCGCTCGACCAAGCAGTTCTTGCGCCCGAGCAATCCCTCACCGTCGAAGGGACGCGAACCGGGGCCGCGCACCAGGTGCGGATCGTCGACGAGGGTGAGCAGCGGGCTCGCGACCTCGGTGCCTTCGCGGCCAGCGAGGTAGCTCGATTTGCGCCAGATGGCGCCGCCCATGGCGCAGCCGGCCAGGGTGCCGATGATGGATCGCGCCGCTTCGCGGTCGAAGACGACCGGGGCTTCACAGGTCGCGACTTTGCGCGGTCCGAGCTTGCGCAGGGTACGGCGCGCCGCCTCCTTGCCGACCTCCTCCGGCGCTTCGAGATCGGCCAAGAATCGTTTGGCGGAGTAATACGAGCCGCGTCGCTTCTTGCCGCCCTCGTCCTCGGCCAGGGGAACGACGTGCACCGAGGCGAAAGAGCCCTGGTAACCACCCCGAAAACCGCTGGAAAGCGCGAGCGCAACCGACCCTGCCGTGCGCGAAACGGTGGCTCCGTCGCTGTTGGTGATGCGCTTGTCGAGCTTGCGCGCGGCGTCTTCGGCCTGGCGTGCCATGGTGATGGCCTGGGCGGCGTCGAGCTCGCCCATGGCGGGGTCGAACAGGGCCAGATCGGGGAAGGGCCCTTGGGCGAGCTCTTTGGGATCGGCAGGTCCGGCAAATGGATCCTCTTGGGAGAGGTCGGCGAGCTCGAGCGCGTCGGCGATGAAACGGTCGAGGCCCGCGGGCGTCAGGTCCGACGTCGAGGTGAGCGCCACGCGCTTGCCCTTCATGATCCGCATTCCGACCGCGCGATGTCCGGCCTCCTCGACCAGCTCGGTGTCACCGAGCCGTACCCGCACCGACAGCTCGGACCCGGCGCGCGCGATGACCTCGGCGACATCGGCGCCCCCTCGGCGCGTGCGCTCGACCAGCTCGACTGCGAGCGCCATCAGCGATTCAACGGATTGGTCGGCCATGGACGCGCAGAGTGGCCGGCTGCGCTCGAACGGTCAACCCCCCCCTCACGTCCGGACGAGGTGGACCTGACGTCCGGTCCACGCGACGCCGAGCGCGAGCAGCGTATCCATCCAAAGGAGGGCGTATCCGAGCGAACTGCCCGAAACCGGGCGAGTTCCGAAATCGCCGTGGTACTGGGCGTAGGTCGCCTGGATCCCGAGACGCCCTGCCGTCGCAGCCAGGCACGAAAGCGTGAATACCATGGGTGCCCCGGCAACGACGAGCAGCGGCACGAGCTTGCGGTTCTTGGCGAACGACGCGGCGACGACGAACCCCACCGGCACCGACGCCGCATCGACGAGGACGAGGGCGAGCTGAAGCGCCGAGGGAATGCGGCGCGTGTCGATGAAGTACGCGTACGACCAGTCGGCTTCGAAGGCGAGAAAATAGGCGCCGATCGGCGCGAAGACCAGGGTCGCAAAGAGCGCCACGATCACGAGAGAGCGCGAGCCTATCCCGGCGCCCGACGGCGACCTGCCGAGCTCCTCGCGCGCCCACCATGCGAATGCCACCCCGAGTGCGAATCCAATGAGCGGGGCGAGCGGGGCGGGCATGGCATGAAGCTCGGAAGGGGACGGCGAAGGAGGTCGACAGTATGGCATGCCTGCGCTAGATGCGCCCCATGGATGTCGAGCGTCTCAAGGCGCTTCTCGAAGCGGTTCGCGTCGGCAAGACGGACATCGCCCAGGCGTTGTCGGAGCTACGTGACTTGCCGTTTCGCGACTTGGGCTTCGCGACGGTCGATCATCACCGCCAGCTGCGAACTGGCGTGCCGGAGGTCATCTTCGGCGAGCCCAAAACGGCCGAGCAGATTGCGGGGATCTCCGAGGAACTGATTCGCACCGGCCAGAACGTTCTCATCACGAGGCTCGACGCCGCCAAAGCCGCCTTGGTAGAAAAGCGGCTCGGTCAGCTCAAGTACGCGCCGGCGGCGCGTACCGGCACGCTCGAAGTGACGCCCATCAAGCCGCGCGCCTGTGGCAGCGTCGCGCTGGTCACCGCTGGAACCGCGGACGTTCCGGTGGCCGAGGAGGCGGCGGAAACGTTGCGAATGATGGGGATCGAGGTCGCGCGCGTCTACGACGTCGGGGTGGCGGGCATTCATCGTCTTCTCGATCGAAGGGCGACGTTCGAAGCATCGGCGGGCGTGATCGTCGTGGCAGGCATGGAGGGAGCCCTCCCCAGCGTCGTGGGAGGTTTGACGAGGAGGCCCGTGATTGGTGTCCCCACTTCGATTGGGTACGGCGCTCATCTCGGTGGCATCGCGCCCATGCTGGCCATGCTCTCGAGCTGCGCGGCGGGGCTCACGGTCGTGAACATCGACAACGGTTTTGGTGCGGCCATGGCCATGGCGCGCATTCTCGCGCCTGCCGAGTGAGCCATGGGACACGATCCGACGCACCAGGGTGGGCACGGCTCGGATCACCCGCCGTCTGAGCACGAGCACGAGCACCCGCAGGAGCACGGGCACGAGCACGGTCACGAGCACGAGCACGAGCACGGCCGTGAAGCGCACGCCCACCCTCCGACGCACTCTTTGGGACCGCTGGGTCGCGGCGAAGGAAAAGGGAAGATTCTCTTTCTCGATGCCTTCAGCGGCGTGGCGGGCGACATGACCATCGCCGCGCTGGTCGATCTCGGCGTCCCTTTTGCCGTTCTCGAAAACGCCTTCGAAGAGCTCCCGCTTTCCGGGTTTCATGCCCATCTTGGGCACGTTCACCGCAGCGGAATCGTCGCCACGACGTTCGACGTGCACGTGGAAGGGAAGCAACCCGACCGCACCTACGGCTGGATCGACCGCATGCTCGCCGAGAGCGGTCTCCCGGAACGAACCAAGACGCTGGCACGGCGCATCTTCCGGCGGCTAGGGGACGCCGAGGCCAACGTTCACAAGATGCCCCTCGAAGAAGTGCATTTTCACGAAGTGGGCAGCGTCGACGCGATCATCGACATCGTCGGCTCGGCGGCAGCGATCGAGTGGATCGGAGCCACGGTCGTGGCCACGCCGTTGCCGATGGGCAAAGGCTTCGTGAACGCGCGACACGGGACGCTCCCGCTTCCGGCGCCGGCCGTGGTTGAGTGCTTGCGGGGCGTGCCGACGTACGCGGTGGCGCTCGACGCCGAGCTCGTCACCCCGACCGGGGCCGCCATCGTGGCCACCATCGCCGAGCGATTCGAACGCTGGCCCTCGTTTGCACCGGAGCGGGTCGGGTGGGGGGGTGGGCAGCGCGAGCTCCCCGATCGCCCCAACGTGCTGCGGGCGGTGCTCGGTTCGACCGATCCCGAGCCCACGTTCGAGAGCCACGTGATCGTCGAGACGAACGTCGACGACATGACGGGGGAGCTGGCCGGGCACGCCGTGAGCGCACTGCTCGCGGCCGGAGCGCTCGACGCCTGGGCGATACCGATCGTCATGAAAAAGGGGCGGCCGGCGTTGACGCTCGCCGCGGTGGGTCCGAGCGAACAAGCCGAGGGCCTGGCGCGGGTGATGCTGCGCGAGACGTCGTCCATCGGGGTGCGCATCCTGCCGCTCCGACGCATCGAGCGCCCGCGGCGCGTCGTCGAGATCACGACGCCGTTCGGCGCGATCCCCGTGAAGATCAGCACCGGCCCCTACGGTCCGGCCGTCATCAAACCCGAGTTCGACGCCTGCGCGCGCGCCGCCTCCATCCACCATGTCACCGTGCGGGAAGTGATCGCGGCCGCCCTGGAAGCCGCAAAAACACTGCCCCCCGAATAATACGCGGCGCGGTGCTCGCGCGCCGTCTCAATCGGGCCGTTCCACGGGGAGGCCCTCGGCCTCCCAAGCCAGCACGCCGCCCTCCAGGAACGCCACCGGCGTACCTTCCGCCGCGAGGCGCGCGACGAGCTCTTTGCACTGATCGCCGCCACGGCAGTAGAGGACTGGCTCGGCGGTCAGCATGTGCAGCTCGGCGAGTCGGTTCGCGATCTCCGCGAGGGGAATGTTGACGGCGCCGGGCAAATGCATGCGTGCGTAAACGGGCGGATCCCTCGTGTCGACCAGGGCCACCTGCTTTTGGACCAAGAGCTGGGCCACTTCTGCCGCGCGCAGCGCCCCTTCGGCGCGCGGGAGGAACGGCTCGATCATTTGCCTTAGCTGATCGCGCCTCAGCGCGCCCACCTCGGAGGCGGCGACGCGCCCGCCAGCGAAGACCATCGTCGTGGGCACCGACTGAATCCGCAGGCGCTGGGCCAGAACCTTGGATCGATCGATATTGACCTTGACCACCTTGGCCTTGCCATTGAGCTCGTGGGCGAGCGCGACGACCTCCGGCTCCATCGTTTTGCAGGGGCCGCACCAGTCGGCGTAGAAATCCACGAGCACCGGCTGCTCGTTGCGAAGCACCTCGCGTTCGAAGTCCCGTTCCTCGATGACCGGAATCGCCATGGTGCTTTTGATACCGACGTTGGCCAGCAATGCAAGTGGCAGATCGGTACCACCCGCCCGTGCGGCAGGCACGGCGGAGTTAAGGGCCCCGAGAAAGCCGCCAGGGCGCCAGAGTCGTCGCCGGGGCCCACCAAGAGATTTTTGGGGCTCTACCTCTCGAATGCGCGGCGCAGGGCGTCGGCCATCGCATAAAGGGCGCCGACGGTGAAGGCGAGGGCGAGAAGTGGCGGTACGATGATCCATGGCCCGGCCCCCCATCGGATCTCACCCAGCATTTCACCCCACGAGGCGAGCTTGGCAGGAACGCCGAGATCGAGGAAGGTCAGCGACGTCTCGATGAGGACGGCAGAAGCCATGGCGAAGACGGCCGCCACCGCGAGGGGAGCCACGAGATGCGGCGTGACGTGACGAAAAGCGATCCTCAAGGGGGAGGCGCCCATGGCTTTGGCGCCGACGGCAAATTCTTCGGCCAGGGTGCGAATGACGAGCACGTGGGTCAGTCGCGCGATGCTCGCCCCCTGCACGGCGGTGACGACCAGGACGAGCGATGCCACCGAGGGCCGTTGCTCGAGGGCGCGAACGAGAGCGATGGCGACAACCGCCGGAAACACGCTGACGATCTCGACGAAGCGTTCGATCAAACCTTGGAAAACGCCTCCCAGAGCGCCGGAGAAGCAGCCCAGCAGGAGACCGATGGCGACCGCGAACAAGGCGATGGTGGCGCCGAGCGCGAGCGAGGCGCGCGTGGCGTAGACGAGGCGCGCCAAGACGTCGCGTCCGAACGCGTCGGTACCGAGCGGGTGTGCCGCCGACGCGCCCGCCATGCGGGTGGTCGTCTCGGTCGTCGGTCCCGAGCGGAAGAGAGGCCACACCGCGCGATCACCCGGTCCGAGCACAGCCGCGATTTCCTCCGATCGGGCGCCCTCGCGGAACGGCGCATGGTGGGTGAGCGCGGGCAAGACGTACGATTTCCCCTCGAATTCGAGGTATATCGGCATATCGGCGGCGATCCACTCCGCGAAGACGCCGAAAACGCCGAGGGCGGCCAGCACGACGAGCCCGAGGCGCCATCCCGCGAAGCCAAAGAGTTGGTGCAGGCGCCGGCTCTTCACGTGCTCATCCTCTGATGGCGCAAGGAGGCGAGCGTGAGCCGCGGGTCGGCGGCGGCGACCGCAAAATCGGCGGCAATGGAAGTGAAGGTGACGGTCACGGCGGTCACGAAGGCAAGCCCGACCAGCCACGCCACGTCGTGGGTCTGCACGGCGCGCACCGTTTCCTCACCGAGCCCCGCGATCCCGAATGCCTTCTCGACGACGAAGGTCGCGCCCATCGCCAGCGGCATCTCCGTGCTTGCCAGTGCCAACACGGGCAAGAGCGCGCCGCGCAGCGCGTGCCCCACGACGATGCGGGCCGGCCCATAGCCGAGGGCGCGCGCCGCGCGCACGTAGTCGCTGCGGGCGATCTCGGTGAGCAAGGTGCGGGTCTGGGTCAGCGGTGAAGCGATGATGGAGAGCGTCAGAACGACGATGGCCAGCCCCAGGGCAGGTCCCGCTCTCTGCATCGCCCACACCGCGAGACAGGCGGTCGGCGTGGCCAACGCGGTGAGCGAAGCGCCGATGATCCCCCACTCGAGGCGCGGCGAGGAACGCATTGCGCCCAGTACGGCGAGCGCCATCGCCGCGAGGTAAGCGAGGAGCAACGCGCTCGTCATGAGAAGCAGCGTGAGGGGGGCGCGTTCCTCCATTCGCTGGAGAACACCCGTGCTTTCGCTTCCCGTGCCGAAGCCAGCCAGTAGCGCTCGTTCCGCCCAGCGTGCGTACTGCGTCTCGGTGAGCATGGCCACGAAGCGCGCCGCCCCGGCGTGGGTCTTGTAGTCCGATTGATGGACGAGCCACCAATCGCGCCACCGCCGGATGCCGAGCAGCGCGTCGCGTTCACTCGCGCTTGGGGCCAGCTTGTCCTCTCTCCTGGTCACATGGGCGGCCGCCCCGATGAGGCGTACGATGGCACCCAGTCGGACGTCCGGCTGCGCCCATTCGGCCGTTCCGACCGACGATGGCGACGCCAGCTCGTCGAGCAAAAGCATGATCGGGTCGAGCGCGTACGTATCGAGCTCGACGACGTCACCCTCGCGCGTCGCGCTCGCGTGTTGTGCGAACCGCCGCACGGCGCGGCGGGCGCTCGCCGCCCGAAAGTCGGGGGCGCGGTCGGCCCAGAAGCGATTCCAGAAAGCCACCGCCAGCCGCGGGTCGACCGCCTCGGCCGACGCGATTCCCATGCGCTCGGCGACGGGCGCCAGCGCGACCGCGACGCGCGCCCGCGCTGCCGGAGGCAGAGCGTCGAGGCGCGGCAACAGGTGCGGAAGCGCCGCACCGCCGAGGCGCGCCAAGTCGGCACGGGCCTGATCCGCGCGCCCATCGTCGATGCCAATGCGGAGCAGCGCTTGCTCGACGCGACCGGCGACGTCGAGAGGCTTCTGGTTGAAAAAGCGGGGCAAATCGAGAAACCGCGCGCGGCGCAAGGAAGCGAGCTGTTCGGCCGTCAGCGTCCCGAGCAAGGCCGGGTCATCGGCCGGATCGGGCAGGTAGGACAGCAGGGCAAAGCTCGCCAGCGTCACGCCGATGAGGATCGGCACGATCCAGAGCAGGCGCCGCAGAGCGTGCCTCAGCATGGGAGCAAAGGGGGAGGGACGTGATCCGCGGATCGACGAGAACGAACGGGAGACCTATCGAAGGAGATAGTAGCCGGCCACCAAGGCGAGCGCCAAGGCGGTCAACACCACGCCTCCCACCATCCACGCCGGAGCATTCGACGTAGGGATGAAGATGGGCTCGCTGTCCTCACGCCGAGCGCGTCGCGGCGAATCCGGCGCCTTGCCCACGCTCGCTGGCGCTGCCGCTGTCGGGGGAGGTTCGGCGGCGCTGGCCGCGGCCAGTGCGGCGAGCGCGGATTGGCTCATCTGCGCGCCCATGATGGTATGCGCGACCTTGGATTTGCTGGGACCGTGATCGGACAGTCTCTCGGACGCGGGGACCGCATTCGGTGACGACGGCGGGACGACCAATGCGACCGCGGCGTGCTCGGCTGCCCGCGACGACGACCGCGCCGACGAGTCGGGCGCTTGAAGAAAGGGGGCCTCCGGGAGCGGGTACTTCCGGTACACGAGATCCTCCTCCCCCGGCGCCAAGGGGGAGATCCCCGGACCGTCGAATTTGGCGACGATGACGGTGATGTTGTCGTGACCTCCCGCTTGATTGGCCTTGTCGGTGAGGACCTTGCACGCATCCAGCGGATCGGGAACGCCGACCAAGACTTCCCTGATCTCGTCGAAACGAACCATCCCCGAGAGTCCGTCCGAACAGAGGAGAAGCGTGTCGCCCTGACGGAGGACGACGTACGTGAGGTCGACCTGCACGGTGTCGGCGGTGCCGAGGGCCTGGAGGATGATGTTGTTGTGCTCGAAGGTCTCGGCTTCGGCCTCGGTCAGCTGCCCCGCTTCGATGAGTTGGTTGACGAGCGACTGGTCGCGCGTGACCTGTACGAGGCGTTCCCCTCGCAGGATGTAACCGCGGCTGTCGCCGACCTGAGCCAGGAACAGGTGATCATCGGTGAGTCCGGCGATGGTGGCGGTGGTGCCCATACCGCGGCGAGCGCGGTCCACCTTCGCTTCGGTGAAGATGCGAAGCCCTGCCGCCTCCACCGCGGCCACGAGCCGATGCGCGAACTCGTCACGGTTGACCGGGGGACCGCCTTCCGACATCCGCTCGACGATGATGTCGACCGCGAGCTGGCTCGCCACTTCGCCGGCCGCCGCTCCGCCCATCCCGTCGCAGACGCCGAGGATGGTCCCGTGAGGTCCCACCGCGTACGTCCGGTCCGCCTCGAGGAGACTGCGCGTCTTTTTGGTGAGGTCGGCAACGAGGAAGTTGTCTTCGTTGTGTTCGCGGATCTGGCCGACATCGGTCCTGCCGAAGAGCTTGACGACGACCCGCGCCCCGGCCACCCCCCGCGAGGAAGAGGGGGGCCCGCCGGCCAGACCGTCGGGGGGAGCAGGCTGCCGCCCGGAAGGCGGTTCGGTCATGGTCCGCGTCGGATCCCACCTATCGGGGAACCGCCTGCTGGAGGTGGATGGGAAGCGGCCAGGTCGACCCGGAAAAGGTGCTGGCCCACGCGCAGGAAATCGCCGTGCCCCAAGGGGGTCTCGCCGCGAACGGCGACGTAGGTACCGTTGGAGGAGCCGAGATCGGTCGCCGTGAAGGTGGCGGTCGCCCCATCGAGACGGATGGAGACGTGCCGCCGCGACATGAACGGGTCGTCGGTGAACACCACGTCGCCCGACTCGCGGCCGATGATCGTTTCATCGCGATGCAGGTAGAACACGTTGCGCGTAACCCCTTCGACCGTGCGCTCGGACAAGCGGGCGTACCTCGGCAGCATCGGTGATCCGAAGAGCAGCGTACCGTGCTGCGTCGCCGGGCCAAACCCCTGCTCCGCGTCCCTCACGGCCTCAAACCTTAGCACTTGAAGACCGATCAAGAGCAAATCTCCGTCGATCAGGGCGTGGGCCCGCCGGAGCCGGAGGTAGATTCCGTTGACCGACCCCAGATCCTTCGCGTACCAGCCATCCTCGCGCCGCACGAGACGTAGGTGTCGGGGAGACACGTACGCATCTTCGCGGAGCAGGATGTTTCCCTCCTCGCGCCCGATGTCGAGCAGCTCGCCGGCCAGATGGTAGCTTGCTCCCTCGGCGCCATCGCGGGCGATGGTGACGAGCCGCCCCGAAACTTCCGTGGGGACTGGTATCGGACCGCTGCGGGCGGTGACCCGTTCCTGCACGCTTCCCTGATAGTCGACCCCGTCGGCTGCCCCCGACAAGCGCGCGGGGCTCACGCTGGGGGCGCGGTCGTTGGGACGCAAGCTCGCGCCGCAGAACTGACAGTAGAGCATCGTCGCGTCCGACGCGCCGTTGCAGCGGCCGCACACGATTCTCGCGGCGGCCAGGGGTGTGCCTCCCGGTGCCACCACCACGACGGGGTTGGCGGGCAGGGCGTTCCCTTGTCCGACGGGCTGGGTGACGAGCGGGATGGCTGCCGGCAGCCGCGAGCCGCAGGAGACGCAGAACCGGTTGGTGCCCGGGTTGCGGGTCGAGCAGGTCGTACAGATGGGGCCCTCTTCGTCGCGCGCGTCGAAGCTGAACGCGGGCGCCTCGGGGCGCGATCGGGCCCCCATCCCGGGCTCGGCACCGTACTCGGCCGGAAGCGACACCACACCCAGACCGACGGGTGGCGTCGGGGGCACCAGCCCGGCCGGCGATGCCAGGCGTCGCCCGCAATCTTGGCAGAAGGCGAGGTTCTCAGGGTTGTTGCGCCCGCAGCGGTCGCAGATCACGTCCCCTAAGGGAAACCCTCAAGACACAGGTACGTCAAGCACATTCCAGTGCCGGCACGTCGTCCGGGCAGGCGGCCGCGCCGTCTCGCACACACGCGGCGAGCGCCGGCGCGACCGAGGCGCTGCCGCCGCAGCAATATGGCCCGCGTAGCGCGGCTCCCCGCGACGATTGCGCCGATTGTCGGAGGAACTTTGGGCAATCCCTTGACGTCTCCCCGAAGCTTCGCTTAAACGCCTGAAGTCGTTGTTCTTGAAACGACGGGCGGAAACCGCCCGGGAGATTGCGGCATAATGGAGATCTTTCTCGACAAGCGCGCGGTGCGGCAAATTCGCATTTCGGCGCAAGATGCGATCGAGGAGGGTGATACGGAGACGTTGCGCGAGGACGTGCTCGAAGCCTTCACCGAGGAGCAGGTAGAAGAAATCGAGCGGCGGCTCGATAGTGGCGACTTTTTCGAGTTTCTGACGGACATGCTCGACGAATGGGGGGGCGACGACATCGACGAGCTCTTCGAGCTACTCGAAACGCAGCTCGGCGACGTCGGTATCGACCTCAAGTACGAGGCCAAAGCGGGCGCCGCTCTGGCCGAGGAGGAAACCGAGGAAGAGGACGACGACGACGATGATGACCTCGACGACGACGACGACGATGAAGACGACGAGGACGACGAAGAGGAAGAAGAAGACGAAGAGGACGCCTAGGCGATTCAGCCGGGATCAGTCTTCACGGCCGCTTCGAACGAGGTACGCGTGACAGCGCCCGACGGGCACGGCGGCCGTCGGGCAGAGCGCGCGGGCGCAGGGGGCGTAGCGCGACGCTGGAAAATCCCGCGCCAGCGCAGCGGTGAGCGCGCACGCGTCGTCGGCGCTGCCGTCGTCGCGCGCCAGCTTGGCCTCCTCCCAAAGCGCGTCGTCGCGTAGAATCGACGTCGGGTGCTCGGCGTAGAGGCGGTGAAACTCCCGCCGCGCGGTGGCATGGTCGCGCAGCGCATCGCGATAGAGAACCGCGATGCGAAACTGAGCCGGCGAAAAGCGCGGGCGCTCGTAGCTCCCCGCCATCGTCGATGCTTCGCGCACGGCGAGCATGCGGCGCAGGTGAGCGATGGCCTCGCGGGGGCGTCCGAGCTTCTCTTCCAACTCCGAGGCGTGCCACAGCGCGTCGTCGAAGAGCGCCCCCTTCGGGTACGGATGCCGCGCGGCGCACGCCACGTAGGCGTCGCGCGCGCCCTGCCAATCGGATTGTACCTCCAGGCACCCCGCCAGCGCGTAGCGAACCGTCTCATCGAGATCCGTCGCCGCGATCTCGGGGAGGATCGCCTTGAGCCACGCCGCTGGGTCACCGCCGGTCGATTTCAGGTGGTGAAGGTAGCGATCCATCGCGTGACGCGCGAGCCCGTCGTTCGCGTTCGTCGTCGTCAGCAACCGATAACGCTCGTAACCCTGCTCCGGGTTTCCGGCGTCGATCTCCAGGTCGGCCAAGTCGAACTGAGCGCGGCGAGCGAAGTGGCTGGCAGGCTGCAGCGTGATGAGACGCTGGTACACCGAGCGCGCGCGGTCCCACGCGCGGCTTCGCTGGTAAGACGACGCCTCGAGGTAGAGCGCCTCCGCCAGATCACGCGGTCGATCGGCAGCTTGCTCGGCCGTCGCGTAGGCGTTTGCTGCCTCTTCGTAGCGGCCGGACGAGTACGCACGATCACCGGCCCCCTTGGCGGCGCGGTACGCCGCGTTCGGTCCGGACGCACACGCCGCCAGCACGAGAGCGAGAGCGACGACGTTCAGCGGGCGTTGCATGCCGCTCGAATGGCGCGGATCAGCGTTTCCGCGGCGATTTCGGTCTCTGCCCGGCCGACGTCGAGATGAAAGACGGCCCGGAGACGCGTGGGGACGATGGTCGAAATGAGCAGACCGTCCGATTTGGCACGCACCATGGTCTGTTCGGCGGCCTTCGCGGGTAGGTCGATGCTCACGATGTTGGTCTCCGGCTCGAGCACCTCGACCTCGGTCAGGTCGAGGCCGGCGCGGACCTTTTGGTAAAAGAAACGGGCGTGCTCGTGATCATCGACGAGTCGCGCCCGGTGGTGAGCGATGGCGTAAACGGCCGCGGCCGCGATGATTCCGGCCTGTCGCATTCCGGCGCCGAGCATCTTGCGCAAGCGTCGCGCGTCTTCCATCTGGGCGCGCGTACCGGCGAGCGCCGAACCGATGGGCGCGCCGAGCCCCTTGGAAAAACAAACCGTGGCGGTGTCGAAAGGCGCGGCCAGATCCGAAAGCGCCACGCCGGTGGCAGCCGACGCATTCCACAACCGCGCGCCATCGAGGTGAAGATGGAGCCCGAGCTCGCGCGCTCGGCGCGCGATGGCGGTGACGTCGTGGGCAGGGAAGATGCGCCCGCCCCCCACGTTGTGCGTGTTCTCGAGCGTCACCAGCGCCGTACGCGGCACGTAATACACGTGCGGCTTGACGGCCGCCTCCATCTCCGCGGCATCGAAAAATCCGCCTTTGCCCGCAAAAGTGAACTGCACACCCGAAAGCGCGGCAGCGGCACCTGCTTCGAAAAGCGAAAGATGCGCCCCCTCGCCGCAAATGACCTCGTCCCCGCGGCGCGTGCTCGTCAGGATGGCGAGCTGGTTGCCCATGGTGCCCGAGGGGACGAAGAGGGCGGCTTCTTTACCGAGTAGCCCGGCGACGGTCTCCTCCAGCTGGCGCACGGTGGGGTCCTCGCCGTAGACGTCGTCGCCCACCTCGGCGCGCGCCATCGCCTCGCGCATGGCCGGGGTGGGACGCGTCACGGTGTCGGAACGAAGATCGATCATGCGCGCATCTTATCGCCGAAGCGCGGACAGGCCATGTCGATCAGTACTCAGCGGCGCAACGAGCCGCGCATCAGCTCGGCGATGGCTTCGGAGAGGCCGTCCAGCGTCAGCTCGAACATGGGGAAGATGCTTTTGATCGTCTCCACCGTGCTGCCGGCCCAGACCGATGGCGGCTCGGGATTGAGCCACACCGAACGCTCGAAGTGTTCGCGCAGGTAGAGAAGCCAGGCCACACCCGCCGCGCTCTTCTCGCTTTCTCCGTAGCTTGGCGCCCCGAGCAACTCCCACGGGGCCATCAGAGCATCGCCCACCAAAACCAGCTTGTAGTGCGGGCCGCAATCGGCAACGAGGTCGGTGATCTTCACCGGATCGCGGAACTGTTCGGTGGGATAGACGGCGCCATAGGTGCAGTTGTGAAAGTAGTAGATGCGAAGCTCTTTCCAGTGAGTCGACCGCTTGGCCGCGCTGAAAAGCTGGGACATCGTCTGCGCGTAGGGATCCATCGAGCCCCCCACGTCCATCATGAGGATGACGCGGGTATTGGGCCTTCGCGGGGGCCGGGTGACGACTTCGAGCTCCCCCCCGTTTTGGGCGGTGCGATCGATGGTGCCGTCGAGATCGAGCTCTTCGAAGGAGCCCTCGCGCGAGAAGGCGCGCAGTTTGCGCAAAGCGAGCTCGATCTGGCGCACATCGAGAACGAGATCGCTGCGGTACCCCTGGTACGCTCGCGCATCGGCCGTCTTGACGGCGCTCCGTCCGCCCGACGCCGCGCCGATACGGATGCCCCGCGGGTTCGTGCCGGCGCGACCGAAGGGCGACGTGCCCCCCGTCCCGATCCAGCGGTTGCCGCCGTCGTGGCGCTCGTTCTGCTCCCGCAGCCGCTCTTCGAGCAGACGCTTCACCTCGTCGAGATCGAGCGCCTCGAGGAGCGCGCGTTCTTCGTCGGTGAGCTCTTTTCGCTGGATCGGATCGCGGAGCCACTCCAAGAGCTCGGCGTGGATTTTCTTGGCTTCCACGGCGATGCCGCGAAAATGCGCCGCGAACGCGACGTCGAAGGGGTCGAGGTGGCTCTCGCGGTGAACGAGGATGGAGCGGGCTACGAAGTAAAAGCCCTCCAGCGAGCTGTCGTGCAAACCGAGCGCGAGGGCGCGCGCGAGCGCCACCGCTTCCTGCAGGCCGACCGGCACCTTGTTGCGGCGTAGGTCGTAGATGAAGTCGATGAACACGGTGCGCGCGGTGCTCCGGGGCTAGGACCGGTACTTGCGCCCCCCCGCCAACCGGTCGGCGTAGGCGCCGACGTCCTGCTCCTTTTTGAGCAGGGTGCCGAGGAAGGGGAGCGACTGGTCGAGCTTCACGGCCGCGACGCCGGCCTTTTTCAGCACGGCGATCCAGTCGATGAGCTCACTGGTGGACGGGCGTTTGCGCAGCCCCTTCATGTTGCGAAGCTCGAAGAACGCTTGCAGCGTCTGCTCCGCCAAAGCGTCGTCGAGCCCGGGGTGGTGCACGGCCACCACCCGTTTCATGAACTCGCGATCGGGAAAATCGATGAAGTGAAAGACGCAGCGACGGAGGAAGGCGTCGGGGAGCTCTTTCTCGTTGTTGCTGGTGATGATCACCATCGGACGCTGCTTGGCGGTGATCTCGTCGCCGGTCTCGGTGATGGTGAAGTGCATGCGATCGAGCTCGTGGAGCAGGTCGTTGGGGAACTCCAGATCGGCCTTGTCGATTTCGTCGATGAGGAGCACCGTGCGCTCGCCGGCGCTGATGGCTTGTCCCATGGGACCGAGCTTGATGTAGCGGCGGATGTCGCGGATGTCCCCGTCGCCGAAGCGCGAGTCGTAGAGACGCTGGACCGTGTCGTAGACGTAGAGGCCGTCCTGAGCGCGGGTCGTGCTCTTCACGTTCCAGGAGATGAGCCGTGCCGGCAGCGCTTCGGCGATGGCTTCGGCGAGCAGCGTTTTGCCGGTGCCGGGCTCGCCGCGGACGAGCAGCGGACGTTCGAGTGCGAGTGCGGAGTTGACGGATGCTTCGAGCGCTTCGTTGGTGAGGTAGCGTTCCGTCCCCCGAAAGCGGAGGAATGTCGACATGGTGGCGCAGACTAGCACTTCGCTTTGGCATGGGCAGGGTCATTCGCGATAGCGCGTGAAACGTGTTTCAGTTCCATGGAAAACGTGTTTCATCTCCGCGGAAATTGGGCAAATGGGGGCTCGCCCAACCCGTAGACCGCGCCTTCACGTCAGCTGGAAACGATGCCCGGGGGGGCCATACTGGGGCGGGCCGGGGCGGGGGCGGCCGAAGTCTCGCCCGATCGATCGAGTGCCAGCTTGAAGAGGATGGGGCCGATCATTTCGTTCAAGGCGACGGTTGCAATGACGAGCGCGCGAAACGAGTCCCCGAAGGCGGGGAACCGCTGCGCGATGCTGGCGCCGATGCCGAGCGCGAGTCCGGCTTGCGAGATGAGCCCCGACCAACCCCACTTCCGTACCGAGGGGGGGTCGTTGGCGAGGTGGCTGGCGAGGCGCCCCGTCCCCCAGGTGATGATGGCGCGGGTGGTCGCCAGGGCGACCGCCACCGGGCCGAGCGCTCGCAGCAGGGGGATATCGAGGTCGGCCCCGGCAGTGGCGAAGAAGATGACGTAGATGACGCTCCCGGTTCGGCGGATGGCGTGGATGAACTTCTCGCCTTGGCGCGACAAGTTCTGCACCACGAAGCCGGCCACCATGAACGCGAGGAGCGCATCGTAGTGGAGGAAGCGCATGACTTCGGAAAGACCGAAGCCAAGCGCCAGGAAGACGACGATGAGCTGGCGATTGACGAGGCGCATGTAAGCAGCGAGAACGAGGCCGAGCGTCGTCCCGAGCGCGACGCTGCCGAGCAGCTCGCGTCCGAGAGCCTGGAATTCACGCATGGAGATCGATCCCGCGGGATCGATCATCGGCTGCACCACCGTGAGGCATGCTGCCACGAGGACGACCACCACGACGTCGGACGTCATCACGAACGTCAGCGTGAAGGTCGCGACCGGCCCCGTGGCGCGTGTCTGGGAAAGAATGCCGAGCGCGGCGGAAGGGCTCCGCGTCACCGAAAGCACGCCCCAGACGAGCGCCACGCCGAGGACCGCCATGCTGGGGAGCGGCGCAAGAAAGGGGATCATCGGCCGGAGCAGAAAGAAAACAGCGGACACGCCGATGACGACCAAGGTGCTTTGCAGCAGCGTGGCCCAGAGCAGACTGCGGAGGCTCCGCCGGACGATGTCGAGCTTGAGCTCGGCGCCGCCTTCGAGGGCGATGAGCGCGAGAGCGAGGGCATTGGCGCGCCCCAGGTTCGCCACGCTCTGGTGGTCGATGAGCTTCAACACGTACGGTCCGGCAATGATGCCGGCCAGGAGATAGCCAGTGAGGTGGGGAACACGAATCGTCTCCACCAGCTCGCTCATGAGCGTGCCCGCGAGGAGTAGGAAGCCGACGGCGGCAATGGTTCCCACCCCCTCGTGGATTTCGGGCACGGCACGCGTGGCGGCGAAGAGCAAGGCGAACACGAGCACCAAGCTGGCTACTTGAATGAGCCGCGTTCCCAAACCTCGCGGCGCTTCGGCAGCGTGGCTCACGGTCCGAGCGCCTCCGGATCGCTCGGCGCGGCGGCGAGTCCCACCTCGGAGGGTGCCGCTTTGGTTTCGCTGATCTCCCCGGCGCGCGTCAGCGAAGCACGGAGCCGTCCCGGCCCCACGAACTCCCCGAAGATCGTCACCGCCGCCACCGTGAGCAGGATGGTGTCGCCCACCGTGCCGGGAAACCGCAGGGCAAACGACAGGCCCACGGCCATGGCCAGCGCGCCGGTGGAGAGTAGGCCAAGCCCGAGCGAGGCGCCCGCGGGCCGCGCCTCACGGTAGCCCGCCCACACCAGGGCGCCGACCAGGAGCTTTACCAAAAGGCGTACGCCGATGGCGGTCCCCACGACCCAAGCGAGTCCGGGCGTGGCATGCGAGCTGATGCGCGCGCCGGCCAAGACCAGCGCAGGAAGCAACACCGGCCTTTCCGTGGGCCGGATCATGACCGCCACTTCGTCGCGATGGCGCGAGGACCCCGCCAGCGCGATCCCCATGAAGAACATCATGGCCAGGAAGGAGAGCTTGAGGCGCACCGCGAGCCCGATGGCGAAGAGCGACGTGCCGAGGAGCACGCCCCAGCTCTCGTGCAGTCGGCTCTCGCGGCCGAGCAGTACCGACGTCAGAAGGCCGAGGAGGACACCGAGGGCGAGGGTGAGACCGGCCCACGCCAGCCCGGGCAGCGCCACGCGCGCGTGCTCGACGGGAGCGAGGGCGAAGAGCAGCGCGGTCGCGACGAGCGGCACCACGTCGTCGGAATCGGCGATTTCGCCGAGAAGATCGGCGACGGGGCCGCGCGCGCGGTGCCGCTCCACCACCCAGCGCACTGCGTCGCGCGTCGTCTCCGAGCAGGCCGCGCCGATGCCGGCAGCGAGAAGCAGCAGGTCGGTGCCGGTGAGCGGCGTGAACCGCGCGAGCACCACGTACTCGGTTGCACCTATCGCCGCGCCGGTCGCGAGCGCGATCGAGCACGCCACCAAGAGGCTCGAAAGGCGAACGCGCCGGTGTCCGAGGAATGCGTAGTCGAGGCCGAGGGCGAAGGCGAGCCACCCGAGCGCGGCGTCGGCGATCGGTTCGAAGGCGTCGAGCATCGATCGTTCGACCAGCCCGAGCACGTTGGGGCCAATGACGAAACCGAGCAGCAAGTACTCGCTGCCGGAAGGGAGACCGAAGCCGCGGATGGCGCGCCCACCGACGAGAAAACTCCCGATGTAAGAGAGTACGAGCAGCCCCATGAGCAACAGAAGGGCGTTCATGGGCGGAGGCTCGAGCTGCGACCGAGCGCGACCTCCTCTCGCGCCAGCGCAGCGGCGAGCGCGGTGGCGAGATCGTCGTCGGCGCGAGAGGCGGGGGCGCTGACGCGGTAATGCGCCCCGTCGGCGTCGAGCCTCACCAGCTCGACCTTGACGCTATTGCCGAAGCGCCGTGCTTCCGCCAAGAGGATAGAGCGAACGTGGCCCTGGGCCGCGAGCGGGTCGGCGACGACGTCGATGGCGACGAGGGGCGAGTGGCCGAGCACGCGCGTCGGCGAGAGGAGGCTGGTCAGGTGGGGCACGCGGATCTGGCAGCCGAGGTCGTCCTCCAACCGGACTTCGAGCAGCGTCACCGCCACGACGCGACCGACGCGGTTGCCGATCTCCATGTGGTCGCCAATGCGCACGCGCCGGCCGTAGATGGCGGGGATGCCGGCCACGATGGAGGCGAGGACAGGGGCGCTCGCGAAGCCCAGCGCCACCAGCGTGGCTACGCCGGCCCGTGCCAGCGCGCCGTCGTCGTTGCCGGTGATGAGCGGGGCCGCGACCAGGAGGGCGACCACCACGATGCCGAAGCGGACCAGCGCGCCCGTCGGCACCGCGAGATCACGGGGCAAACCGCCGAGCGTCGTCTCCCCGCGGCCAATGCTGCCGAAGAAAAGGCCAACGAAGCGAACCACGAGCACCGTGACCAGGATGGCCGCGGCCAGGATGACGAGCAGCGGCAGCGCGCTCCCGACGCGGCCGATGAGGGCCGAAAGGGGCGTGAGCACGAAGCCGGTGAGCCGCTCGGTATAGGTGCGCGTCGACTCGAAGAGGGACGATGCGAAGAGCAGCCATCCATAAGCGATGCCGAGCTGGCTCAGGATGCGCCCGCCGCTGAGCGCCACCGAGAGGCCGCCTCGGATCGCCGCCGGGCGGACCAGCTCGATGCCGTGGAAACGCAGCGAGGGCAACCGATCGGGGTGGTCGGCCATCCATGTCTGCAGCTTGCCGGCGAGCTCGCGCACCTTGCCGAGAAGGAGGATGGCGATCAGCGCCGAAAACGCGAAGAGTGAAACGGAGAACACCGTTTCCGCGATGGCCTTGCGCTGCCGCTCGCTCTGCAGTGCTTCGCGCACCTTCGCCGCGACGGACGCGGCGTGCACGGAGAGCGATTCATCACCCTCGGCGATGGCATCGTCCGCGCTGAGCTGGACGATGGGCGTCGTGCCGCCGAAGACGACGAAGCGTTCGGCGTGCTCTTCGGTGTGCACATCGGGAAGCTCGCGCTCCTCGACGAGTCGTTCCAAAGTCTGGCTCGCAGCGCGCGCCCGCGCCTCCGCCGACTGCCCTCCCAGCGCGGCCCCGATCGTGAAAACGTTGCGATCGTGCAAGCGCACCGCGGCTTCGCCATTGGCAGCAGCGCTTGGCGCCGCGGCGGGCGCGTGACCGCTCGGGGCGGCCGGGGCGCCGGGCGATGATCCCGATGGCGCGCTCGGCGGAGGCGCGCCACTGGGGGCAGTGCCGGCGCCTTCGCCGATCCCCTTCGCGCCGCCATCGATGTCGAGCGGCACGGCGCCGAGCGGCGCCGGTGCTGCATTGCCGGGGGCGACCGATTCCGGCGGTACGACGAGCGGCACCGAAGCCGCGGCGTTGGGCGAACCGGCGCCGAGGTCGGCTGCAGCGGGCGCCTCACGAGCGGCGTGTGCGGCATCGTTCGGTGCTTCGGCCCGAGCCGTCGCAACAGTGGGGCCTCGCGTGCCAATTCCGACGAGGATCAGCCAGAGAGCGACCAGGCGAGCGAGAATGGCCGGCACCTTGACGTCTACACGTATCATAGCCAATCGCGCGGAAGCGACGCCGCAGCTCGGCCGTCGGACGGTTGCGCGGGGGATGGCTTCGGTGCCGTGATCGATCGGACAGCGAGAAGCTGACAAACGGCGCTAATGTGGGCTCCACCATGATTCGAAAAGGCGAGTACCTGAGCGACGTCCTCGAAAAGACGCCGGGCACGGCGGTGACGGTGCACGGCTGGGTGAAGACGCGGCGCGACAGCAAGGGCGTGCATTTCCTCAAGCTCAACGACGGCAGCACGTTCGTCGACCTGCAAGTGGTGATCGAGACGGGCAGCGTGCCGGAAGAGACGCTGCGCGACGTTGCCACCGGCGCCTGCGTGCGTGTCGTGGGAGAGCTCGTGGCGTCGCCGGCCGCGGGCCAGAAGGTGGAGCTCAAGGCCAAGGAGATCCACCTTTTCGGAACCGCCGATCCCGCCGTGTACCCCTTGCAGAAGAAGGGGCACACCATGGAGTTTTTGCGTGAGATCTCCCACCTTCGCACGCGCTCCAACACCTTCGGCGCCGTCTTTAGGGTGCGCAACGCGCTCTCGTTCGCGGTGCATAAATTCTTCCAAGAGCGCGGTTTTCTCTACGTGCACACGCCCATCATCACGGCTTCCGATGCCGAGGGGGCGGGCGCCATGTTCAACGTCACCACGCTCGACTGGGAGAAGCCCCCGCGCAAAGAGGACGGCACCGTCGATTTCGCGCGCGACTTCTTCGGTAAGCGCGCCTACCTCACCGTGAGCGGGCAGCTGGAAGGCGAGATCTTCGCGCTGTCATTTACCAACGTCTACACCTTCGGCCCCACCTTCCGTGCCGAGAACTCGAACACCCCCCGCCATCTCGCCGAGTTCTGGATGGTCGAACCGGAGATGGCCTTCTGCGATCTGTCCGGCAACATGGCGCTCGCCGAAGAGTTCTTGAAGTCGGTGATCGAGCACGTGCTGAAGACTTGTCCCGAGGATCTCAAGTTCTTCAACGAGCGTATCGACAAAACGGTGCTCGCGACCCTCGAGCACGTGGCCTCGTCCCGCTTCGAGCATGTCACTTATACCGACGCCGTCCGCATCCTCGAAAGCGCCAATCGCCAGTGGGAGTTTCCGGTGCACTGGGGCGCCGACCTGCAGAGTGAGCACGAGCGGTACCTCACTGACGAGAAGTTCAAGAAACCGGTCATCGTCACCGACTACCCCAAGACGATCAAAGCCTTTTACATGCGGGACAACGATGACGGCAAAACCGTGCGCGCCATGGACGTTCTCGCTCCCCGCATTGGCGAGATCATCGGCGGAAGTCAGCGCGAAGAAAGGCACGACGTTCTGCTCCAAAAGATCCGGGCCGGGTCGCTTCCCGAGGAGGCCTATTGGTGGTACCTCGAGCTGCGCAAATACGGATCGGCGCCGCATTCGGGCTTCGGCCTGGGGCTCGAGCGCATGCTGATGTACCTCACCGGCAT
Organism: Polyangiaceae bacterium; assembly: GCA_035318465.1. Lineage (GTDB taxonomy): Bacteria > Myxococcota_A > Polyangia > Polyangiales > Polyangiaceae > DASWDH01. Next base: position 4,949 of record DATHES010000074.1, on the reverse strand, counting down.
GAAGAACATCCGCGACGTCATCCCCTTCTTTCGCGCGCCCGGCAGCGCTGAATTTTGATCTCGACGAGGCGAACATGACTCAGATCGTCAACCCCGACATCGAAGCTCATCTCCGTCGCCTCTATGACGACGGCGATCCGGTTCGTCGCGACATGGAAGCGCTCGCCGAAGAGCGGCGCTTTCCCATCGTGGGGCCGCTGGTGGGGCGCGATCTTTCGCTCCTGGCGCGCGCGATCGGTGCGCGCAAAGTCTTCGAGCTGGGGTCGGGATTCGGGTATTCGGCGCTCTTCTTCGCGAAGGCGGTGGGCCCGGAAGGATCGGTGCACTGCACCGATCTCTCCGAGGACAACGAGCGCATGGCCAAAGAATTTCTCACTCGCGCTTCCGTCTGGTCGCGCATCACTTATCACCGCGAGGAAGCGGTCGAGGCCCTCGTACGAACGGGGGGCATTTGGGATATCGTTTATAACGACATCGACAAAGACGGGTATCCGGAGACGGTCGATCTCGCTTATCAACACCTTCGCCCCGGTGGCCTATTCATCACCGACAACGTGCTTTGGTCGGGACGCGTGCTCGAGCCGGAGAAGGACGCCTCGCCAGCGACGCGCGGCGTGATCGAATTCACCAGGCGACTCTTCGCGCATCGCGGTTTCTTGACGAGCATTCACCCGACGCGTGACGGCGTTGCGGTCGCTCTCCGTCTCTGAAGCGATTTCGAGATCCGTCCACACACTTCGTTCGTTGGCAGTGCTCCGCGCGTTGTCGGTAGTGGACTGTAAACCGACATCGTTTTCCGACGCACCTGTCGACATTCCAAAACAGGCCATTTTGGCCGAGTATTTCGACAATTTTCGCGCGCGTCGTTGCGCATGCAAAGCGCGTAGCGACAGTGATCCGTCATTGTGGGTGCGTCGACCACACAACCGCGCGACGTCGCTATATAAGTGACTTCGATCGAACGAAAGCAGGTTTACTTTCTTTTCGAGGTCCGGCACTCTGAGCTCCCCGATACTGTCGGCGAGGGAGGAAATAAAAATGGCTCGTGTGAGACTCGGCTGGGTCTGGCTTATTGCACTCATGGTGGCGGTGATGTCCGGTTGCGGGGGCGATGACAGCACTGACCCGCAACCTGATGCAGCAACCGACCGGAGAACCGACACGGTTCCATCGGACGCGAGAAGCGACACCGATGTTCGAACCGACACGACCCTGCCCGACGCGACGAACGATCCATCGACAGATCCGCGCGTAGACCCGCCGATCAATACGCCGGACGCTGACGCGCCCCGCCCGCCCGATGCTGACGCCTCTCAGCCTCCACCCGACCGGGGACCCGATACGCCCCTCCCGGATGCGGATGCCTCGGTGCCGCCGCCGGACGTGACACAGCCCCCGCCCGACGTGACGACCGACCCACTTCCTCCGCCCGACGTCGATGCGGGCCTCTTCTGCACGCTCGACACGCAGTGCCCCACGAACAGGCCGCATTGCAACACGACCACGGGTGCTTGCGTATCGGCCGCTTCGGTAGCGGTCACGCCGACGAACCGGTCGATCGCGCTCGGAACGAATCAGCAGTTCCAAGCCACCATCACCTACTCCGACAACAGCACGGGCTCCGGCACTTCGACGGTCACCTGGACCTCGAGCAACACCGGTATCGCGACAATCGTCGCGGGTGGTCTCGCCACGAGCGTTGCTCTCGGCCCGACGACGATCTCGGCCGCCCTCGGCGGGCTCAGCGGCACGACGACGCTCACCGTGACAGACGCGCTGCTCCAGAGCATCTCGGTGACGCCGTCCACTCCGTCGATCGCGCTCGGCACCACACAACAGTTCATGGCGACCGGCACGTACTCCAACGCCACGACGCAAGACCTGACCAATCAGGTCACCTGGTTGTCGGAGACCGCCGCTGTCGCCACCATCACCGGTGCCGGTTTGGCCACGTCCCTGACTGTCGGTGACAGTGTCATCCGCGCGACCTCCGGGACCGTTTCCAGCACCGCGACGCTGCACGTCACCGGTGCCACCCTAACGAACCTTGCCGTGACGCCGGCCACGCCGACGATTGCGCGCTTCACGACGCTGCCCATGCATGTCACCGGCAGGTATACCGACAACACGGTTCAAGACCTGACGACGCAAGCCAGTTGGTCTTCGTCGGACGTCAGCGTGGCGACGATTAGCAACACGGCTGGCAGCCATGGGCTCGTGACAGGCACCGGCGCGGGTACCTCCACGATCCGGGCGACGGTCGGAACCGTCGCCGGTGAGACGGTGCTCACAGTCACGGGTGCTGCGCTGCAGTCGATCAGCATCACGCCCGGCCCGTACAGCGTCGCCAAAGGGCTCGTGGTCCCGTTCACTGCCACGGGCACCTACTTCGACGGGACCAACACCACGACGCAGAACCTCACCACCCTCGTCACCTGGAGCTCGTCCGATCCGAGCAAGGCTGTCATCAGCAACACGCCGGGCAGCCAGGGCGTAGCGAGCACGGTGGCAGCGGGAGCGACGGACATCACCGCCCAGTACGGCACCATTTCCGGCATGACGACGCTGACGGTCACCGCGGCCACCCTCACGGCGATCGGCATCCAGCCGACCAATCCCAGCATCGCCAAGGGTACCACCCAGCAGTTTACGGCGATCGGTACCTATACCGACACCTCGACCCTCGACATCACCACCCAGGTGACGTGGGGATCGAACAACGCCGCCGTGGGCCCCATCAGCAACGCGGTCGGGAGCCAAGGTTTGGCGACCGGTCTCAGTGGGCCCGGTGATGCGACCATCTCGGCGACGCTGAGCGGCATCACCACATCAACGAACCTCCACGTTACCATTGAGACGCTGCGCTCGATCGGCGTCGCGCCGACCAACCCGACCATCGCCAAAGGCACCAACAAGCAATTCACCGCGACCGGTACCTACACCGACGACAGCACGCAGGACCTGACCGCGTCCGTGACGTGGAACTCGTCCAACACCGCGTTCGCGACCATCGACAACTCGGTGGGGACGGAAGGGCTAGCGCATGGAGCTGGCGTCGGTTCGGTGACCATCACCGCGACGCTCGGTTCCGGGACCAGTGCCGTCTCGGGGATCACGACCTTGACCGTCACCGCCGCGACCCTCGTGTCCATTCAGCTCGATCCCCCGTCACCGAGCATCCCGAAGGGGACGACGCAGGCGCTCACGGCCACCGGTACGTACACGGACGGGTCGACGCAGGTCCTGACGGATCTGGCCTCGTGGTCGTCGAGCAACGGCGGCTTCGCTACGGTCAGCAACGCCGCCGGTTCACGCGGTCTCGCTACCGGCAACAACGTCGGCGCAGCCACCATCACCGCAGCGTATGGCGGAGTTTCCGGCAGCACCGTGCTCACGGTGTCGGCGGCGACGCTGCAATCGATCGCGGTCACGCCAGCGAACCGTACCATCGCCGCGGGTACGAGCCTGCAGTACCAGGCCACGGGAACCTACTCCGACACGTCGACGCGGAGCATTACCGGCGACGTGGCTTGGGGCATTGTTCCGGACCCCAGCACCGTTGCGACCATCGGCAACGGCGGCACGGCGGGGCTGGCAACAGGCGTCTCTCCGGGTGAGGTCGATATCACCGCCACGATCGGAACGGTCGTCGGGACTTCGCACCTGACCGTCTCGACGGCCACGCTGCAGAGTATCCAAGTGGACCCCATCAACCGGACCCTTCCGAGTGGGTTGACACAGCGGTTCACGGCAACGGGCACGTTATCCAACGGCCAACCCATCGATCTGACGGCCCAGGCCAGCTGGTCTTCGTCGGCAGGCAACGTTGCAACCATCAGCAACGCCACTGGGGAGGAGGGTCTGGCGACTCTACTCGCGAGCGGCACCACCGTCATCACCGCGACGTTCGACGGCGTGAGCGGAACGACGAATCTCACCGTCAGTTCCGCCGCGCTCGTATCTATCGCCATTACCCCAGCGAATCTGACCGTGGCGAATGGGACGAAGATTCAGTACAGGGCCGTCGGCACGTACACCGACATGTCGCAGTTGGATCTCACTGCGAATCCGAGCTTGACCTGGAACTCGGCGGGCGCACAGGCAACGGTCAGCAATGCCGCTCTCAGTAAGGGCCTTGCCTCGACCAATAGCGTGGGTGGTCCGTTCAACATCACGGCGACGTATGGCGCCGCCGGCCCCGGCGCCATCGTGGGTCTGACGCCGCTCACCATCACGGCGGCTACGCTCGATTCGATCACGATCGCGCCGGTCGCCCCGGGCACCTCGACCATCGCCAGAGGCACGACGGTGCAGTTCCAGGCAACCGGTCACTACTCCGACGCTAGCTCCCAGGTCCTGCTCGCCTCGGAGGTCAACTGGGGGTCGAACAATCCGGCGGTGGCGACTGTCAGCAACGCTGTGGGTAACGAAGGTTTGGCCACCGGCGTCTCTGGCCCGGGAATCGCCAGCATCACCGCCTCAGTGTCCGGAGTGACGGGATCGATCACGCTCACGGTGACGGCCGCCACACTAACGTCGATCTCCATTACGCCGACCAGTGGAAATATCAACCCAACTGATATTCGCCAATATACGGCAACCGGCACGTACTCCGACGCGACGACCCAGGACATCACGCAGCTCGTGACCTGGGCTTCGACGGTCCCCGCCGTGGCGACGATCAGTAACGCAGCGGGAAGCCGAGGTCTCGCCACGGCTGTCGCTACAGGCGATACCGCGATTACGGCAACCTTGCTCCCAGGCACGCCTGGATCGGTGCCGCTGCACGTGAATCCGTAAGCACGGTAGTCGGCACAGAAGCGCGTCGGGCTTCGACTTCGGTCGAAGCCCGACGTCATTTTTGGCGCAGAGCATAGGCTCGACACGGAGGTGCATCCTCTGGGGAACCTGGCCGTCGGGACTCCAAGCGAATTCGTGGCAGGCGGGGA
>DATHES010000073.1:0-9446 GCA_035318465.1 Polyangiaceae bacterium | reverse complement strand
GATTACCTACGTGTTACTCACCCGTGCGCCACTCAACTGGAGTTGCCCCCAGTCGCGTTCGACTTGCATGTGTTAGGCGCGCCGCTAACGTTCGTTCTGAGCCAGGATCAAACTCTCCAGTTAGATCTGGAGAAGGAGCGAGTCCCCGGCTAAGGAGGCTCGTCCTCTGGCTTGTTCGCCCTCACGCCGAAGCGCGAGGACTGTGTGAATCGATGCTTGATGAGCTGCTTTCGATTGAAAGCGAGCTCGGCAAATGCACCGAGACCCACAACAATTGAACGTACGATTCAGTTTTCAAGGACCGAGCGGAAAAAGCTTTTCCGTCGAGGGGGCCGAGACATTAGAAGACCCACCTCGTACTGTCAACCGAAAATCTGTCTTTTTTCGGTTCGATCCGAGCTCATCCGCATTAGCGAAGGTGCCCAGATATTTTCCCCAACTTGTCCGAAATGGGGAGCGCGCTCGAACGTCCAGCGCGCCCGTCATCCGGCGATGAGCGGGGGTGGAAAAGACCAACTGCGGACGGCTTCGCCACGAGTGCGACCGTCATGTGCGGCGCCCCTCTTAATCAATGCTGCGCCCGAGGTCCAATCTTATCTTTCGAAAGTCCGAGGCGGCCCCTCCAGAGCTCGAATAGACAAGACTCCCACACACGCTTTGTCCACAGACTTTCCACGCCTCGCGGCGCCGGAGAGGGGACAGAAGCGGGCTTCCGAGGGTTTTTCCCTGATACCCGTCGTAGCCGAAAAACTAGAGGAGTAACGAATAGTAGCGGGGGTGGATTGCTGGCGGCGGATCGCTCCGTTCGCCTCGTTGCAACGGGCGTTTCCTGCCACCCCTGACCCCCGCCAAGGAAAATCTGTGGACAGTTGGTGCGCAAACCCACAGAGAAAAACACCCTTTCGGTCGACCTTCTTTTGGTCGAGGTGGCCTGTCCGAAAGGAGCATGAGACTTAAAGAGATCCGACTTCTCTGTCAAGCGAAAGAGGTTGGCTATCTATCAGAATTTTCACAGTCTTTTGGTCCATTTTGCCCACATGTCACCTCTTTCGGCCGACGTCCGCACACGATTTTCGGACGCGCTTTCCGAGGGCGGACGACCCTCCGCGGCGGGGCCCTCGGAGGGCGTCTTTCCTGAGGGATGGGACGCGCCGCGGGCCGGCGATGGGGGATGGCTCGGCGCCCGTGCGGGCGGAACACTCTGGGGACCGAGACGGCTCGCGAGGCCGCGGACGGGTTGGTCCACGAACCAGACGCCGGTGGACTCGCGCACGAGCGTGATCTCGGCGCCCCCTTGGAGGCGGCAGCGGTACCCTTTCTCGTTCGCGAGCCCCACCACGCTGCCGAGCACCTCGACGCGGTCCCAGGCATCGCCCGTCTTCATTTGCATGGGTCGGAAGCGGTCGGCGCGGCTCGTTTCAATCTCCACGGGATGCCAGGGGAGGGTCTCCTCGAGCGGAGCGGGCCATCCGGCTTCTTTGGCGAGGCGACCAACGGCGAGGGCGACGGCGCGGGCGGATACGGCGAACACGCGGCGGCGCAGGATGAGCACGAGCGCGTAGCCGTCAGCGATCGGGCGGACGAAGAAGCTCCGCTTGGGGGCGCGCAGGAGGGCCTGGGTGAGCGCGTCGCCCGACGGCGTCTTCTTCCAGGCGTCGACCATGTTGTCGAGCACGACGCGCAGGTTCGCGGCGGCGACCTTGGTCTCGTAACTCGGGAGCGAGCTCGCGTAGTCTACCGTCTCGCCCTCGGGATCGATGAGCACGGCCGCGGTCGCGCGCGGCTCTTGCCAGAGCAGCTCTTGGAGGATCTCGGAGAAAGTGGTGGGAACCTGGTCGCGCCCTTCGGGGGGCATCGATTCACGGTGCTTCATGGTCCGCGCCGACCATCGCCAGCACGGTCTCTGCGCTGCGCTCGATGGAGGTTGGGGTAGCGGCCGAAAGGCGCGCGAGGAGCTCCGCTTTGAGCCGCCGGGCACGCTCGGTGATGATCTCGTCGCGGAGCAGTCGCCTGCGTTCCTCGAGGGGGACCGTCTTGGGCGGCGTGCGCTCGAGCAGCATGAGGACGTGAAAGCCGAACTCGGTCGTGACGATGCCGCTTTTCTGACCGGGCTCGCTGAGACGCGATGCTGCGCGGGCGAAAGGCAGGACGTACGTTTCCGGTTCGGGCGTCGGGCGATCGGGGTTCACGATGCGTCCATCGGCCGCGACAGGCTTGAGCGTTTCGACGATCAGCTCGAGGTTGTCGCGGCCTTCGAGGGCCTCGGCGCGCGACCGAAAGTCCTGCTCGTCCTTGGCGCGGGAAACCTGCTCCAAGAGGCGGTCGGCGAGGGATCGGGCACGCGCGGTGGTGGCGCCGTCGGGTGCGTCGGGGAGCTTGACGATCGCGTGGACGACGCGAAAGGCTTCGGGGCGGTCGAGCTCGGCGAAATGACGACCCGTGGCCGCGGCGACCTCGGCGTCGCTCGGATCGGTCTGCTTGGCTTCGTTGTACAGACGCTCGAGCGCTGCGCGCGCGAGACGGGCGCGCAGGGCGGCCTGGACGGGAGGGGTCTCGTCGTACTGCTCGCGCAGGGCGCCATTGGCGAAGAGGGCGTCGGTGATGTCGCGCTCGAGGGCGACCCGGAGAGGTACATCGGCGCGAACGGCCGTGCTGGCGACGCAAGCGCCGGCGATGTCGAGCGCCCCCACGCTGGCCACGATGCCGGGGCGAAGTGTGGTCGCGCGGGTCGTCGGGGGCGTCGCGTCGGGAGCCGAGCAGCTCGCGAGGAGGGTGAAGAGAACGACGTGAAGCGCCGAGCCGCTCCGCAGGCTGGCCAACTCTCCGGCGCCCGTCATCGCGCCCTCCGCGGCCGGACGAGATCGGTCGAGCCTTTGAGGGCCATGGCGCCGACGGCCAGCCAATAGAGCGCGTAACGGTCCTCTTCGCGATCGAGCGCGCGCACGCCGAGCGCGAAGGCGAGCGCCGCAGCGAGCAGTAGCCCCACTGCGAGCCAGTCGAGCGCGCGACCCATTGCGCCCAGTTTACCTCAGGAGGCCGAAGAGGGCCCCCGCGAGCGCAAGCCCGACCAACGCCGCGAGGGGCCAGGCGGCGTCGAGGAGCCGCCGCTTGGGGCGCGCAGCGGGGAGGGGCGGGCCCGTTTCGCGCGATGCGGGCGCCGCCAGGTCGGTCGCGCAGGCGAGTAGCGCAATGCCGGCGCCAAGCGATACCGCGTGGGCGAGCAGCGCGCGCTCGATGCTTTGGACCCACCACGCCAGGGCAATCGGGACCGAAGCGGCGGCCGCGACGAGCGCCATGATCCGTGTCGTGCGTCGGCGCGTGTCGGGCCAAGGCAGCGCGCGCTGAGGAGCGTCGGGCGCATCGGGGGCCGTGCGTTCCCCGCCCCAAACGATGGCGAATGCCGCCCACCCCACCGCGCCGAGCACGCCATGCACCGGGTCGAGGTGGGAAGGGGCGATGGACCGCTGGAGAATGGCCCAGGTGCCAAGGGAACACGCGAGAAAGAGCCAAAGGCCGGCGATCCGCCCCGCGGATGGCCAGAAGGGGCTGAGCACCGCGCCCGTTACGAGCGACGCGAGGGCCGCGCCCGCGAGCACGCGCGACTCGAAGGGGGCCAGTCGCTGCGCCGCGGGCCAGGCGACGGTGACGCCCCACGCGTAAAGGCCGGGAGCCAGCAGATCGAAAAACCTCTGGCCCGGAGGCGATGTGAAAAAGCGCGAGGGGGAAAAGACGCGCTCCGCCATCGCCATCGGATCGAGTCTAGCGCGACGACGCGAGCGGCGCGGCCGGCGCTTCGGGGCGGGACGAGAGCGTCAGGAGCTTGCCCGCTTCGGCCGGCGCGTCTTCGCGCGCGACCTCGAGACCGAGCTTCTTCCAGAGCTCCTTGTCGAGCAGATGACTCGGGCGGACGTTGGTGAGCGCGGCGAGCATGCTGGCCCGCACGCCGGGGTGATCGCGCTCGATGGTCGCCACCAGGTTGCCGACGATCTTGCGCTGGAGGTTGTCCTGCGAGCCGCAGAGGTCGCAGGGGAGAATGGGGAACGCTTTTTTCGCGGCGTAGGCAGCGATGTCCTCCTCGGCGCAATAGGCGAGCGGGCGGATGACGACGTGCGCGCCGTCGTCGGAGACGAGCTTGGGCGGCATGGCCTTCATCTGGCCGGCGAAGAAGAGATTGAGGAGCAGTGTGACGAGGATGTCGTCCCGATGGTGGCCGAGGGCGATCTTGGTGCAGCCGAGCTCGGTGGCGAGACGGTAGAGGATGCCGCGCCTGAGGCGCGAGCAGAGCGAGCAGTACGTTTTGCCCTCTGGGATCTTGTCGGTGACGATGCTGTAGGTGTCCTCGTGGACCATGCGAAAGTCGTGACCGGCCTTCTGCATGTATTCGGTGAGGAGGTGCCCCGGGTACCCCGGGTGCCCCTGGTCGATGTTGACGGCGAGGAGGGAGAAGGAAACGGGCGCTCGCGGGGCGAGCGACGCCAGCAAGTGGTGCAGGGTGTAGCTGTCCTTGCCGCCGGAAACGGCGACGAGAATGCGGTCCCCCTCGGCGATCATCTGGAAGTCGTCGATGGCCTTGGCCATCGCGCGCCCGAGGCGTTTCTCGAGCCGGACCTCGGGGGGAAGATCGCTCATTTGACGGCGAACTGCTCGATGAAGCGGAGGAACGTGAGCACGCCGTGCCCCGTCGCCCCTTTGGGATAAAAGCCGTGCGCGCGGTCGGCGAGAGCGGGACCGGCGATGTCGGCGTGGATGTAGGCGCAATCGCCGACGAACTCGCGGAGAAAGAGCGCGGCGGTGATGGATCCGCCCCAGCGATCGCCGGTGTGCTTGAGGTCGGCGATGTCGCTGCGAAGCTGCTCTTTCAGATCTTCGAGCAGGGGCAGGCGCCAAAACTGCTCGCCGGCATCCTTGGCAGCATTGGCGAACTGCGTCGCCAAGCGATCGGTCGTCGCGTAGAAGCCGGAGCAGTTCTTGCCGAGCGCAACGATGCACGCGCCGGTGAGCGTCGCGTTGTCGACGAGGACATCGGGCTTGAGCCCGCGCGCATAAGCGAGGGCGTCGGCGAGGACGAGCCGCCCCTCGGCGTCGGTGTTGATGATCTCGACGGTCTTGCCGTCGAGTGAGCCGAAGACATCGCCCGGGCGGTAGGCGTTGGCGTCGGGCATGTTCTCGGCGGAGGCGATGATGCCGTGCACTTCGATGTTCGGCTTGATGGCCGCGCAGGCCGCGAGAAGGCCGATGACGTTGGCGGAGCCGGCCATGTCGCTCTTCATCTCGCCCATGCCGGCGGCCGGCTTGATGCAGAGACCCCCGGAATCGAAGGTGAGCCCTTTGCCCACGAAGGCGAGCTTCTTTTTGGCCTTCTTCGGCGTGTAGGAAATGTGAATGAAGCGAGGGTCGTGCACGCTGCCTTGACCGACCGCGGCCAGGAGCTTCATCCCGCGACGATCGATTTCCTTTTTGTCGAACACGACGCATTTGAGGCCTGATTCTTTGGCCATCTTCTGCGCTTCGGAGGCGAGCTTCGCCGGGTAAAGCTCGTTGGGAGGCTCGTTGACGAGATCGCGGGCGAGGGCCACCGCGTCGGCCACCTTTTGGCCCATTTCGACGGCGGCTTTGTGCGGCCGGGCGATGCGTGCTTTCGCGCCGAGCCCGACGGTGACGGTGGTGAGATCGGCCTTCGGCTTGCGCTCCCCGGTGAAATACTTGCTGAAGCGGTACGCGCCGAGCACGAGCCCTTCGGCGACGTAACGGAGCTTGTCGGGGGCGAGGTTGTCGGTAAAAATGAGCGCCAGGGACTTGGCCTTGCAGCCGTTGGCAGCGCGCGCGGCCTTGGCGGCGAGGGTGCGGAGATCAGCGTTCGAGATTTGGCCCTTGGTGCCCGTGCCGAGAAGAACGAGGCGCGAAAACGGCAATGCCCCGGCCACCGGGGCGTCGAGCTGTTGATCCTTGTCGCCTTTGAATTCCTCGCGAAGGATGAGCTTGGAGAGCCCCGACGACAGCGCCTTGTCGAGCGAAGCGAGCGGCTCTTGTTTGACCAGGGGACCGGGGGAGACAGCGATCACGAGCACGTCCGCCGACAGGGCGAGGGGACTTTCGGTGCTCAGCTGGATCGATAAGGACATGGGCGAGTCTCCTTGGGTCGGCCAGGGCTCGATGGGGCCGGGCCCTACGGTAGAAGATGCAGGGGACCGCATCTTCAGGCGGAGAGCAAGCGGGTTCGCGCCGGCCGCGAGCCCGCTCAGGTCCCGTTCGACTACGGCCTTCCCATTGGAATCATGCTCAGCCAGCGACGCGACGACGCCCGAGCGTTCCTTTCAGTGCAACGCGCGAACCCGCCCGGCGAATGCACCCCTTGATTGCCTGCTAGCGCTCAAGAGATTAGCCCTCGTCATGACCCGCTCGAAGACGAGTTGGCGATACTTGTCGAGATCGAACCGAGCAAAGTCAACGTCCCAAAGCAAGCGGGCGACGACCTCGGGCAGGTCCTCTCGCGCGAGCATCGAGCCGAAGTGTGGGCATGGGAGCCAGTGCGCACCAACGTCTCGCGCTGCCCTGGAGGAGGGGCTTTCAGCGCCCTAGACGGCGCCCCTGCGCCGGGCCCGCGCGCCTTGGGAGGCGTAAGCGGGCCTCGATGCAATGGGGTGGCAGATGACTTAGGGCGCCTTGCGGTAGATCTCCATCACGTCGGCGAGCAGCTTGAGGGCTTCGGCGCGCGGGCGCTGAAAAGCGTTGCGTCCCATGATCGAGCCGAACGAGCCGCCTTCGGCGAGGCCCTTCACTTCCGTCATGATCTCGTCGTTTCCCTTGGCTTCGCCGCCCGAGAAAATGACGATGCGCTTGCCGGCAAAGCAGCTCTGCACGACGTGGCGGATGCGATCGGGAAGGGTCTTGGTGGGGATCTGGTACTTCTCGAACGTCTTCTTGGCTTCGGCCTGTTCGATGAAGTCCTTGGGGGGCTTGACCTTGATGATGTGGGCGCCGAGCTGGGCGGCGATCTGCGCGCCGTAAGCGACGATGTCGACGCCGGTCTCGCCGTCCTTGGAAACGCCCGTGCCGCGCGGGTAGCTCCACACGACGACGGCGAGCCCCTTCTTCTTGGCTTCGAGCGTGAGCTCGCGAAGGTCTTCGTACATGCGGTTGCGCGCGCCGGAGCCGGGGTAGATGGTGTAGCCGATGGCCACGCATCCGAGGCGAAGGGCATCTTCGACCGAGCCGGTGATGGAGGAGACGGGGTGCTCCATCTTGGCGAGGGTGTCGCTGTTGTTCAGCTTGAGGATGAGCGGGATCTGGCCGGCGAAGCGGGCGGCTCCGGCTTCGAGGAAGCCAAGGGGCGCCGCGTAGGCGTTGCAACCCGCGTCGATGGCGAGCTGGAAGTGGTAGTCGGGGTCGTAACCGTCGGGGTTGGGCGCGAAGCTACGCGCGGGGCCATGCTCGAACCCTTGGTCGACGGGCAGAATGACGAGCTTGCCGGTTCCCGCGAGGCGCCCGGTGTTGAGCAGGCGCGCGATCTGCGTCAGCGTGCCCGGATTTTCGGAGCTGTAGTGGGAGAGTATTTGTTTGACGCGATCGGTGGCTGCCATGGGTTCCTTCCCGGTGTAGCTCTGAAAATGGTCACTAGCTGGTTCGGGTGCGGGTCAATTACCAAAAGAGACGATAGGTTGCAACGCAAGCCCCTGGAGCGGCACGGCATCTCGGCAAGGGCCGGCGGGCTTCTATTCCGCCGGATAGGTCATGAGAATCGGGGTTTTCTGCTTTTCCTGGGACGGCCAAAGCCGATGGCTGGTATTCGGCTTCGCCGACGCAAACTAAAGTGCCGCGAGGGGGAGCTTTCGGTCCACCCGCGATCGAGCATTCGCGATCGAGCGTCCGCGGGGGCGTGGCGCGCCGGCCGTCCGGAAGCGCTCCGGAGGCGCCCGTTCTTGATCGCTCGTTCTCTTTCGCCCATAGAAGGTCGAGCGCCGTGAAAGAAGACACCCTCGTCGTCCACGAGATTTATGCGAGCCTGCAAGGTGAATCGACGTTCGCCGGGCTGCCCTGCACGTTCGTGCGGCTCACGGGGTGCAATCTGCGCTGTGTGTGGTGCGACACGCCGCAAGCTTTCTACGGGGGTACGCGCCTTCGTCGTGAGGACGTCTTGGCGCGCGCGCTGGCGTTCGGCACACCGCTGGTCGAGCTGACGGGGGGCGAGCCTCTCCTGCAACCGGGGGCTTTCTTGCTCCTGCGCGAGCTGTGCGATGCGGGCAAGCGCGTGCTCGTGGAGACGAGCGGCGAGGCACCGGTCGACGACGTCGATCCGCGCGTGCACAAGATCATGGATCTGAAGGCGCCGGGATCGGGGGAGTGTCATCAGAACCGCTGGTCGAACCTCGAGCACCTGACGCAAAATGACGAGATCAAATTCGTCCTGGCTCATCGCGCCGATTACGAGTGGATGCGGGAGACGATTGCCGAGCATCGCCTGCACGGCAAGGTCGGCAGCTTGCTCGCGTCCTGCGTGTTCGGCTCCCTTTCGCCGAAAGATTTGGCGGCATGGGTGCTCGAGGATCACCTCGAGGTGCGCGTGCAGCTGCAGATGCACAAATACATCTGGGGGGCCGCGGCGCAGGGGGTGTAGCGTGCGGGCGCGCCTAGTTCTCGGTGAGCACGGTTCCGAGGGACGGCGCGACGGCGGCGGGTTCGGCCAGCGCTGCCGGCGGCGTCGGTGACTCCGCGGCTTGATCGGTGCTCGCCGCCGACGCGGCGGTAGCGGTAGGCTGCGCTTTGCCTCGATCCTGGCGTTCGCGCCAGCGCTTGATACCGCCGGCGAGGATCTCGCCGATGAGCGTTTTGTAGTCCATGCCCGAGCCGTTGGCGATGAGACAGAGATCGGAATAATCGGGAGTGAGACCGGGCAGGGGATTCACCTCGATGACCCAGATGCGACCGTCGGGGGCAAGGCGCAGATCGACGCGCGCCACGTCGCGACAGCCGAGGGCGGTGAAAGTGGCGCGGCTCACGCGCTCCATCGTCCGCTCCTGCTCTTTGGTGAGATTGGCGGGGCACTCGTAACGGACGTGCTGCTCCCAATGCTGCTTGCACTCGTAATCGTAAACGGGGCGTGCGGTGGTGCGCAGGAAGATGACTTCCATGGCGGGGAGCACGCGCGGCCGGCGATCGCCGAGAAGGCCCACCGTGAACTCGCGTCCGGTGATGTATTCCTCGACGAGAGCCGGCTGATCGTAGCGATCGATGAGCTCGCGCGCGGCGGTGCGAACGCCGGCCTCGTCGTCGACCACGCTCTTGCGGGTGATCCCCTTGGACGTCCCTTCGGCGTTGGGTTTGACGATGACCGGATAACGAAAGGGGCGCAGCTTCTCGCGCCCCGTCATGAGAACTTGAAAGGCCGGCGTCTCGATTCCCTGCTCGCGCAACAGCCGTTTGCCGAGGCCCTTGTCGAGACAGAGCGA
>DATHES010000072.1:0-149719 GCA_035318465.1 Polyangiaceae bacterium | reverse complement strand
GGTGTTCATTGGCGGGGCTTCGTGGGTGTTGCTCAGACGTACGCCGATCAAAAGAACGGCCCCCGCGTCGATGCGTATCAGGCGTTCGTTCGCGAGCAGTCGTGTGCCCGCGGCGCCCCAAACGTGGACGGGTGTGACGTGACGGGCGTTCCGAACGAGTGCGGCGGATTGACGTTTTCAGGGAGCGGGTCTTTAGGGCGAGTCTTCGCCCCCGATCTGGTCGCGTTCTGGTGGCCGTTCGAGGGCGGTCGCTTGCCGTACCTGTACTTCAGCGCTGGGGAAGTGCGAATGGAAGGTCAGACGAGCACCTTGACGCTCCCTCCCCAGGAGCTCAAATCGAGCGATGGGATCGTAGCGTTCGACCCGCTGGAAACCATCCGTGTCTCAGCAATGGGCGCCGATGTTCCGTCTTTCATCAGCGATATTCAGATGCCATCGAGGGCCGTCTTTTCAATGCCCGATCTGGCGGCCTCGACGCTCGTTTTACCCAACGATCCGCTCGAAGTCGCCTGGACGGCCGATGGCGACGTCGGAACCGTCGAAGTTTGGTCTGCGTTTGCATTCACGCCTGACTCGCGCACAGTGGAGATGGCCCTCGTTCATTGCTCGGCTCCGCTGCGCGCAGCGCGGCTCACGGCGCCGCCGCTTCCGATACGCCGAGATTACGGAATAGGCGGGCCCGAGCGCGTCCTAGCCGTTCGCGTTCAACGCTCGGAGATTCTGCAGGTCGATGGGTGGGTAGTCCAGGTCACGGCGGCATCCTTCGAGTCCGGTCCCGTAAAGATCGTTGCCTCCTCGATGGATGCCGCACCTCCAACGCACATCCACGACGCGATGCCTGAGCCGCGGTGAGGGCCTTGACGGGCGAGTTCTTCGTCGATGACACCTTTCTGGGTTGGGGCAGTGGACGCCGAGAGCGGTGCGTCGACTGCCCCCCTCTGCGAAGCGGCGACAGAACTAGCGCGCAAGCCAGCCGCCAAGTACCCTCCCGCGCTCACGATGGCAGATTCGCCGAACCCTGGGCCTCGCCGTATGCGCTGGATCGGCCTCGCGGCGGGGGTCGTCGCGTGCGCGGCGGTCGTGCTCACTCCCACGGGTTTGCATCGAATCGAAGGATATGGGTCGAGGCCAGCGTATGCCGCGGGCGTCACGGCATTGATGGTGTGCTGGTGGTTGACGGAGGCGCTGCCCACTGCCTGGACGGCGTGCGTTCCTTTGGTGTTGTTCCCGGCGTTCGGCGTGTTCGGACGGGGTCCGCTGGGCGACGTGCGAGCCTCGGCGATGCCGTTTCTGGACGCCTACGTGTTCCTGTTCCTGGGCGGCATGGCCATCGGGGCTGCGACCGAACAGTGGAATCTGCACCGCCGCATCGCCCTCAACATCATGCGCGCGATCGGGACCGAGCCGAAGCGGCTCCTTCTTGGCGTGCTCGTTGCGACGGCGTTCATCTCGCTATGGATCTCGAACACCGCGACCGCGGTCATGATGTTTCCAATCGGCCTTGCTTTGGTCAAGGAGCTCGAGGCCGCGAGGGGCCAAGGGCGGCTTACGCTGTTCGGTACTGCGGTCATGCTGGCGGTGGCATACGGCGCGAACGTCGGCGGGATTGGCACGAAGATTGGCACCGGGCCCAACTCGATCTTCTGCGGTTTCGTCGCCGAAAACCTCCATGTCGACATTGGCTTTTTGCAGTATCTCGCGGTCGCGCTGCCGTTCGTGGTGCTGTTCATTCCCGTCGTTTGGGGTGCGCTGTGGCTCCTGGCACGGCGCGAGGGCTTAGCCAACGTCCACGGGCGAGAGCTCATCGAGCGCGAGCTTTCGGCGATGGGAGTCTGGAGCAGGGGAGAGCGCACCGTCGGGATCGTCTTCCTGGGGGCGGCCGCTCTGTGGATTTCAAGCAGCCTGGTGCAACCGCTCGTGGGGCCGCACATCTCGAGGCTGCTCGGGGGCTTTCGCATTCAGGGTAAACACTACGAGGCCGGCGTGTCGATGCTTGCGGCGGCGACTCTGCTCGTGTGGCGCAAGTTGTCCCTTCAGGCGCTCCGCCGGCTTCCGTGGGGCTCGCTGGTGCTCTTGGGCGGCAGCTTCACCATGGCGGCCGGCATCGAGGAAAGCGGGCTTTCGCTTTGGCTCGGCGAGCGATTCGGCGGGCTCGCCGAGCTGCCCCTCGCGGGACAGATCGGCCTGGCGACCAGCGGAACGATCGGGCTCTCGGCCGTAGCGTCGAACACGGCGACCATCAACGTCGCGCTCAACGTTCTGCCGCCGAACCTGCCTGTCCTGTTTGCAATCACCATGGGGGCGTCCTGCGACTTCATGCTCCCGGCCGGTACACCCCCCAACGCGATCGTCTTCGGAAGCGGATACATCCGACTGTCCACGATGATACGCGTGGGCTTCTTGCTTGACGTTGCCGCGGCCATCGTCGTTACGCTCTATATGCTCGCGTATGGTCAGTGGTTGTTGCGCTAGTGTGCGACTCGGCGACCTTCGCGGGGGTTCCTCACCCGAGAAGCTCACTGGTCGGCTACGACCCGTTCTCGATCATCGAGCAAAGCGTGGTGGGTGGGCAGAGCATGGCGGCACAGTGAGCCCGGATCCTCTTCGCTTCGCATCCGTTCGACGGACATTTCTATCCGCTCACGCGTCTCGCCGTGCATCTCCAGTGTTGGCACGCGCGTAGCGACCCGGAGGCTTCCCCACGTGCCGGCTGAAGGCGGTGCTGAAGGTGCTCGCCGAGCCGTAGCCGACACGTTCGGCGACGTCGGCGATCCCGAAGTCGTCGCGGCGCAGCAGATCCTTCGCGATGGCCATGCGCCAGGCGAGCAGGTACTCCATCGGCGGCAGTCCCACGGTACGCGTGAAACGTTCGAAGAACGCCGAGCGCGAGAGGGCGGCCGTTTTCGCGAGCTGGGCTACCGTCCACGAGCGCGCCAGCTGACCGTGCATCTGCCGTATCGCTGGCGCGAGCCGCGCATCGGCCAAACCGCGCAGCAGTCCCGGAGGCGCGTCTTCACGCGGCGTCGACCGCAGCGCTTCGATGAGCAGCACCTCCACGAGGCGCGTGAGCACGAGATCGCGGCCGGATCTCCGTTCGCTCGATTCCTCGCCCACCAGCCGCACGAGTATCGAGAGCCGCTCGGCGCCGCGCACGTGAATCACAGAGGGAAGTAGCGACACCAGCAACCCCGCGTCGGGCGAGTCGAAGGCGAACCAGCCGCCGAGCAGGCGTACGTCGGGGGGACCACCGCGCGTGCCGTGGCGGACTTCACCCAGGCGCGCGGACGTCACCTTCGGGTCGAAGCGGACGGGCCTCACCGGCCCGAAGCCCGACATCGTGAAGCCCGGCGTCGACGGCAGGAGGACGAAGTCGCCAGCTTCGAGCGTCAGGGCACGCTGGCCGTCGACGGCGAGGCGACAGCGCCCCTCGAGTACCGCGCAGAAGCTGGGGTGGCCGAACGCCGAGTAGGCGACGCCCCAGCGACCAGCGCCGCTGATGCGTCTCGAGAACACGGCATGCGGCTGTAGCAGCGCGATGACTTCCGAGAGAGGGTCATTCATGTCTGGACGCCCACCAATGAAATGTGGACTTTACATGGTAGATCGTCCGGTGAGCGGTCGCTATGGTCTTCACCATGAAAACCGTGCTCATTACTGGTTGCTCTTCTGGTTATGGCCTCGAGACCGCTCGCCACTTCCACGCGCAGGGGTGGAACGTGATCGCCACCATGCGAACGCCGCGTGCAGATGCTTTGCCCCCGTCAGAACGACTCCGCGTGCTTCCCCTCGACGTGACGAAGCCCGAGCGCATCGCGGCCGCGCTCGAGGCGAGTGGGCCCATCGACGTGCTCGTCAACAACGCGGGCATCGGTGTCGTCGGCGCCTTCGAGGCCACCCCGATGGCGACGGCGCGCGAGGTGTTCGAGACCAACACCTTCGGCGTGATGGCGATGACGCAGGCGGTGTTGCCCCAGTTCCGCGCGCGGAGGTCGGGCGTGGTGGTGAACGTGACCTCGAGCGTGACGCTCACGCCCATGCCGCTGGCGGCCGTGTACACCGCGAGCAAGATGGCCATCGAAGGGTTCACCGGGTCGCTCGCGTTCGAGCTCGAGGCCTTCAACGTGCGGGTCAAACTGGTCGAGCCGGGCTACGGTCCGACCACCCGCTTTACGAGCAACGGCGGAGCACGCATGGAAGGGTTGATTCCGGAGGCCTACGCGCCCTTCGCACAGCCCATCTTCGCTGCATTTGCGAAGCCGGCTCTGGTGACGACCGAGTCCGACGTGGCCGAGGCGGTGTGGCGTGCCGCCAACGATACTTCTCGGCAGCTGCGATTTGCAGCAGGTGCCGACGCGGTCGCGCTGGCTCAGTCGTCATCCGGCGCGGCGTAGGGCCGGTCCAACGACCGGCCCCAAAGTGTCATCCTTCCGACATCCCGGTCGTCACCATCTGTGGCGCCAATCGCCGCGGCGGCGGCGAGCGTCGAATCGGAGTCGCTCGGGGGATCACCGGATGGGTGGCTCGGGGCTTGGTGTCGTCACCACCGAGGGAGGGTCGATGACTCCGCCCACGACTGACCCGATGCCCGCCACCTGTTAGAGTGTGAGGGTGCCAGTCCCTGGGGCGAGCATGACCTACACCCACGATCAGAAAGCGGCTCTCCGTGCCGAATTCGCGAGGCGGCGGAAGCGACAGCTCTTCGTCTCGATCCCGCTCGTCGTGTTCATGGTCGGCGTCCTGATCGCACTCGACGAGAAGACGAAGGCGCCCCTTTTCGGGCTCGCGCCGTCGGTGGTCGTCGGGATATTCGTCGTTGTGATGGGCGGTGGGCTCGTGTTTTCGCTCCTGAACTGGCGATGCCCGGCGTGTGAGCGTTATCTCGGCAAGCACATCAATCCTTCCTTTTGTCACCGCTGTGGCGTGCCGCTTCGCTGATCGCATGGCCAATCGGTTTTTTGCGCCGTGGCCGTTCCCGTGCTCGCGGATCGGGTGCGGCTCGCGGTCTACGCGGCGGGGTCGCGAGGTGAAACCGAAGAGTACGGGTGCGTGCTGATCGCGCATTGCGTACAAGCGCCGGCCACGATGGCCACTGCAGCCTCAGAGCAGCGAGGGATCGATCGCTCGTGGATTGATTCCTACCAAACGCCATTCGATGATCTCGGGATTCATGCGTCCGTCGCGAACCAATGGATCCCTTCGCGCCCAGGATTCTGCTTCTGAACGGGTGGTGGTGTGCAGCAGGTAGGCCGCCGCGGCACCGCCGACGGGACTGCCGAACTCTCCTCCCAGGAGGACCACGTTGCGTTCGATCATCAAATCGATGAACGCGATGTGTTCCTCCCAGTCAGACTGGGCATCGGCGGAGGGTCCCGGCAGGAGCAACACCAGAAAGTAGGGAACGACGGTTATCGCCTCGACACCCATCACATCGCCTTCACATCCGCAGGCGGATTGAACTCGGCGACGGTCTGAGCAAACGAGATCGAGTACCCGTAGGGATCCTTCACGCGAAAGGAGCGGTCGCCCCACCAGTGCGTGGTCAAGGCGTCAACGATCGCAACGCCACGCGCGGCGATCTCGGCATGGTAGGCATCGACATCCCTGACGTAGAAGTAGAGGTCGACGGTCCGATCATACTTGGGGGTGAGCTCCGTTCCGGGGGCTGGCTTCTCGGCTCGACCGATCATGACGGTCATCCCGTCGCGGACGACGATGGCAGTGTCGAGCTTCCCGTCCTTGCCGACGATTCCCATCATGTGAGCGAAGCCGAGTTGCTCGATGTAGAAGTCACGCAACGGTTCGACAGCGTCGACCGTGAAGCTCGGGACCACGTGAGGAAAGTTGGGCTCGTCCATTTCGCCATCTCCTGTCGAGGAAAGAATCTAAAGCAGGAGGAACTCGATTTCATCTACTCGCTGGAGTAGAAACTGCAAATGGACCTGCCGGACCTGTCGGTGCTCGACGAGGTTGGATTCTCCCAATATGAGAAACGTGCCCTCATATCCCTGGGCGTGTTGGGGGTGGCTGATGCCGCGTCTCTATGCCGCCAGGGAGACATTCCCACTTCGAAGATCTACCTGGCGATGGAGAAACTGGCGCGGCTCGGCCTTTGCGAGATTCAGCGCACGCGTCCCAAGCTCTACTCCGCTCTGCCCTCCGACGTGGTGGTGGATCGTCTGGTCGACGTGGTACGAGAGCGGGCGGAAGGCTTTGCATCGCGGTCAGGAAAGCTACGCGCCGCCCTGGCAAGATTGCCCGGCAAGCTGCAAGGTCGCCGGACGTTCGTGGATCTGGCCCTCGGCACCGAGAGCCACGTCAAGCGGCACCTGTCTCGCCTGGCCGCGGCCAAGCACCAGGTGCTCTCCTACGTCGAGGACGGCGATCTTGCCGCCATGACTCGACAGGCCCAGGAAGGGTTCGATGTGCTCAAGCGTATCGTCCGCGCGGTGAACGATCGGGGCATTCAGCACCGGGTGATCTTCGGATTTTCGGATCGCACGGCGCCACGTCTGGTCCACTTCCTGAGGACCAACGAACCGTCGCTCACGCGCCTGTCGGGGCTCCGCTATTCAGGCGAAATGGGCCATCCGTTTCACGTGATAGACAGTGAAACGGTGATCCTTTCACTCGATCATCCCTTCGTTCCCGAGGGACGTTTCGCCTCACTGCTGGTGAGCGACAGGTCGCTCGCCGAAAGCCTCACCACGGGCTTCGAATCGCTGTGGAACCAAGCGCTCAAGGACCTTCGAGAAGTGAAGCTTTCGCCGCGCCGGGGACGCGTCAAGGGTCCGCCGTGACTTTCGGATCGAAGCGCATGGCCGGGCATTTTGCGGCTACCGATGCCCTTCCAGTCGACCCGCGTCAGGCGATTTGCCGGGACAACGGGGATGGAGCACGCGAGCGGTGGCCAAGACCCTCCCCATCCAATCGAAGAACGTCTTCGGGTCGGACAAATCAGGCATCCCGGCGTCCTCATGGGTCGTTGGTTGCGGTGCTGCTGCGGCGGAGGAACCGCAGTAGAGTTCGTCGCTGAAATCGTGAGCTAAGAGG
The DNA here is from genome assembly GCA_035318465.1 of Polyangiaceae bacterium. Lineage (GTDB taxonomy): Bacteria > Myxococcota_A > Polyangia > Polyangiales > Polyangiaceae > DASWDH01. The sequence goes on along the minus strand of DATHES010000072.1, from coordinate 142,669 downwards.
CGCAAGCCTCGGGAGAGGAGCGGAAATGAGCGAGACGCGTCAACGAAGGTTCTCCGAAAAAGTCGTCGTGGTGACGGGCGCGTCGAGCGGCATCGGCGCAGCCTCGGCACGCGCGTTCGCGGCAGAAGGTGCAGCCGTCGCGCTCGCGGCGCGGACAGAGGACGCGCTCGAAGACCTCGCGGCAGAGATCCGCCGGACGGGGGGTCGAGCGATTGCCGTGCCGACCGACGTGAGCGATGCCCGCTCTGCGCTGGCCCTCCTCGAGCGGGTTGCCAACGAACTAGGCGGCATCGACGTGCTCGTCAACAACGCCGGCGCCAATCATCGGGGGCCTGTCGAAGACCGATCCTTCGAGGAGCTGTCTCCGCATGGTGGCGGTGAACCTGATGGCGCCGATCCTCCTTACGAGAGCCGCGCTGCCGTACCTACGGCGCCGCGGAGGCGGCTCGATCGTCAACGTCGCCTCGCTCGCCGGGCGCGTTCCGTTTCCCGACGAAGCCACGTACTGCGCGACCAAATTCGGCCTTCGTGCCTTCAGCTTCGCGCTCGCCGAGGAACTGGCGAGCACGGGAATTCGCGTCTCCGTCGTATCTCCCGGGCCGGTGGACACGGGATTCATCATGAACGACCTCGAGCATGTCCCCGATGTGGTCTTTTCCCAACCGATGAGCACGGCGGAGGAAATCGCCGGCCTGGTGCTCGCTTCGGCGCTCGATGGCGCACGCGAGCGGACGCCGTCGCAGGTGTCGAGGGTCATGACCAACGCTGGCTACCTCTTTCCCGGGCTGCGACACCGGCTGATGCCCCTTCTGGAACGCATGGGACGCGCTGCGAAGGAACGCTATCGACGTCGCGAAAAGAGCAGAACTATGGCCTAGGCGGGAGGATCGTCGTGCGCGTCAAGAGCCTCTCGCAAAAGCAGCACTCCACGACAACCGGCCAGTGAGCTGCATCAGCAGAAAGAGCGTCAGAATCACGAGAACGGTAATACTGAGCCCGGTGTAGCCTTCGTAAAAGTGCGCCAGCGAAAAGCCGACTTGGTAGACAAGCTGGGCGAGTCCAGCCTCGATCAGCGCGAATCGTGGACCCACCACCAGGCGCAAATAGCTGACGACCAGTCCGACGCTGACCGCGCTCGACAAGAGAAAGGCTGATTCGACGGGCAACCGGTCAGCGGTGTAACCAAAAAGCAGGTTGAAGGAGAAGAACGCCGCCGCGACGAAGAGCAAGTTCATCGGGTGCAGCGCAATCCGCTTTATCAGCGTCATCACGTAGATGAACACCAGAAACAGGCCCAGCGAGACCGGCGCCGAAAAACTCATCCGCGCCGCAAGCTCGCCCGGCTGCACGTGCGCGGGCATCACCATACCGATGCCGTAGCCCGACACCAGTCGCGAGAAAGTCCATTCGAGGTCGTATCCCGAGCCTTGTGCACTTTTCGTGGAAGGAGACATCGTGAGCTTGGGAAAGTCGACATCTCGAAAATCGGTTTTCATCTTCAAACTGAAATCCTCGATCTGGCCAACCTGGTTCGTTGGACGGTAAGTCCATTCGTGCATGCCGCGCGAGCGGTACGAAACTTCGAGCGCCACGCTCTGCCCGGGCTTCACTGGGACGACCGTGGCGATGACGCCTTCGGATGGGCGCAATCTCGGCGCGAGATCGACACCGTCTACGACGAAGTGAAAGTCGTCGTAGATGCCCGACTTGTCGGGCAAGACCAGCGCCACATGGAGGTCACGCGCGGTCTCGTCCGTATGGCGGTAGGCCCACGCGCCGCGAAAGGCCACATCGTAGAGCGGAAACCAGAGGAGCCCTTTTCGTCGCTGGTCGAGGTGCAGATCCACCGCGAGGCGTGAACGCATGGGATCGACGATCTGGACGCGCGGCACGGACTCGACCGTCTTCTTGGTGGTGGTGTGCCCCATCGCATCCGTGACTTGCTCCGTTTTCGTCATTGGCTCGGTCCAGTGGAGCTCGAAACTCGGCGCCGTTTGGGTTTGCGGGCTTCCCCATAGATCGGCGACACGGCCCTCCAAGGTGCCTTTCTGGTCGTTGGTGCGCGAGCCGGTCACCGCGCCCAAAATGAGCCACCCCACCGTAGCCAGCATGAAAACGCCCATGATTCCGATGAGACGAACGAAAGGATGCATATCGAGCCTCCCGATGACTCATATAGGAACGCCCGGACGGTCATTTGTCTTCAAGGAATGTGTTTGCAGGTTCGGTGCATGTTCGGTGGAAGGTACAAGGTAGGGGCATGCGGGGATACGGCAGCGCGTAGGCGATTCCAACGGATCGGAGACGCAAGCTACGCGGAACGTCGACCCCAGCGCTGTGCTGGGCGGTATAAGGAGAAGGTGGGCGGACGGAACGTGCACGCTGTTGCCGACGATCGGGACCAAGACGTGCCGAGCCCGATCGACCTGCGCGATCCGTCGGACGCGGGTGACTGGGTTGCTACCGCCGATCACACGCGTCCTTGGCGCGCTCCGATTCGGAAGGCCATCGCGGAACTACTGCGCGCCGCCATGCCGGCTCCCCGTCGCGTGCTCGAACTCGGCGCTGGCCCGGGGTTGCTGGCCGACGCAATCTTGCAAGTCTGCTCTCTCGACAACTACACCCTATTCGACTTCTCGCAGCCGATGCTCGACATGAGTCGAGCGCGCCTTGCGATTCATCCCTCGGCCACGTTCATCTGCGGGGACTTCAAGCTTCCGGACTGGACCGAGCATTTCCCCGCTCCCTTTGACGCCGTTGTTGCGATGCAAGCTATTCATGAAATTCGTCATAAGCGCCACGTTCCTGGCCTGTACCGCCAGGTGCGCGACCTTCTGCGTCCAGGCGGATTGCTGGTCGTCTGCGATCACACGCCGCCAGACGACAGCGCTCGTTTGACCGCGCTGCACTCGACCGAAGCCGAGCAGCATGCGGCTTTCGCCGCCGCAGGCTTCGTCGACATCGCGACGCACCTCATCTTGAATGGCTTGTACGTTTGCACTGCCGCGCGAATGACACGATCGCAAGCGTGACCAAGGCGAATCCAGCGCAGACCCAAAACAGGCGCGCATGTCCCAAGGAGCTCGCCAGAAGCCCGAAGGCGCCGAAGCCGAGCAGACTTCCCGCTTTGAGTGCGTTCGAGTAAAGGGTCGTCGCTGCGCCAGGCTGCCCAGGCATGAGATCCTGAAAGAACGGAATCGCCACGCTGGTGGTGACCGCATGAGCCGCAGCATTCAGCACTTGTAGCGGATAGACGTGCCAGACCGCGGTGATGAAAGGCAGCGCCGCGAAATAGCCCACGGCAGCCGCTGCGCCGACCACGATCACGCGCCGCTGGTGGCCGAGGGCCGCGAGGTGACCGAAGCCCACCATGAAGAGGATCTCGAAGAGGGGAGACACGGCGAACGCGGCGCCAACCCCGTGCACCGTCGCTCCCAGCTTGTCGGTGAGAAAGAGGGGCAAATTCATCCCCTGGATCGTGAAGGCGGCGAACATCAAGGCGAAGGCGACGGCGTGCGCGAGCACGCGAGGCTGACCCAATCCCCACGTTACCGGCTGGGTCGGCGCAGCTGCCGCTACCCGCGCGCCTCGCGGCACGAACGCGATCACCCCGGCCGCGAAGACAATGAAGAGCGAGGCGGCCGTCTGAAAGATGGCTGGGTAACCGAAGCGGCTCACGAGCCGAGCTGCGAGCACGGGCCCCACGGTCCACGCCAGGGCGTAACAGGCGCGCAGGATGCCCATCAAGAGCGGCACAGCAGTTCCTGCCCGTTCGGTGTGCTCGAGGTGCTCGCGCACGTGCGCAAAGAACTGAGCGAAGCTGATGGACGCGAGGGCCCACGCCGACGAGCCGATGAAGAGGAGCAGGAGCGGATCGCGTACGTAGGCAAATCCCAGATGGCCCAGCGCGCCAGCACAGCTGCCGATTAGAAGCAGCGTGCGGCGCGAGACGCCTCTGTCGGACCAGCGAGCGATCAGGGTGCTGATCGTGATCGCGCTCAGTGCTTGGACCGTCATGAACGTTCCCAGCGTCTCTCTACTCATGCCAATGTCGTGCGTGGCCCAGAGCGAGAGGAACGGAAGGACCAACGCCGTCGTCAAGCCCAGCACGACGTTCGTCGCCAGGAGCCCCAGGAATCGGGGAGTGGCGAGCACGCGACGAACGCTCGGCGAGATCACGTCGTGATCTACTTGCTCTTCGTATAGCGATCGAGCCAGTCGAGAACCTCTTGATGCCAACGCTGGGAATCCTGCGGTTTGAGCACCCAGTGGTTCGCTTCGGGAAAATAGACGAAACGTGAGGGCACACCGCGCCGCTGGAGCGCCGTGAACGTGCCGATGCCCTGGGTCTCGACCACGCGGTAGTCGCGCCCGCCGTGGATGACGAGCGTCGGCGTCTTCCAGTTTTTGACGAACGCCACCGGGCTTTGCTTGCCGAACGATTCTGGGTTCTCCCAGGGCGTGCCGCCGTGCTCCCATTCCGGAAACCACAGCTCTTCGGTGTCGAAGTAGGCCATCGTCTCGTCGAGGTTGCCGTCGTGGCACACGAGCGCTTTGAAGCGGTCGGTCTTCCCGTTGATCCAATTGATCATGTAGCCGCCGTAGGATGCCCCGAGGGCGGCGACGCGATCGCGGTCGAGCGTCGGATACTTGGCGAGCGCTGCATCGAGACCCTTCATCAAGTCTTCGAACGGCGCGCCGCCCCAGTCGCCGCGGATGGCGTCGGTGAACGCTTGACCGTAACCCGTCGATCCGTGAAAGTCGATCATGATCGCCGCATACCCGCGGCCCGCGTAGGCCTGCGGGTTCCATCGGTAGTGAAAGTCGTCTTTGAACGAACCTTGCGGACCTCCATGAATCAAGAGGGCCACCGGGACCCGCTTTCCGGCTTTCATCTCCGCTGGCTTGACAATCCAAGCGCGCACTTTGTCGCCGCGCGCGCCCGCGAACTCGAACTGTTCGGGTTCACCCCATTCGATGGCGGCGACGCGGGCGTCGTTGATGTGCGTGAGCGGACGAGCTCCTTTTCCATCGAGCCCGGCCGTCCAGATTTCCGCAGGGTTGCGGAGCGAATGGTGCAAGAAGACGAACCGATTGCCGGCGACATGGACTTCCTCGTTGCTTCCCATGTCGAACCGTACGGTCGCTCGCCCAGCGTCGGCGGCGATGGTGAAGAGCGAATGGCGGCCCAGGTGATCGGCGGCCGTCACCAGCGTCTTGCCGTCCTTCGTCCATGCAAGCTCGGCGGGAGCGCGGTCCCACGCCTCGGTCGACGAAAGCGTGCGCCTCGTCTTCCAATCCATGACCACGGCGCGCCGTCGATCCGACTCGTAACCCGGCCGGACCATCGCCAAATAGGCCAATTTCGAGCCATCTGGCGAGAAGACCGGATCGCCGTCTTCGGCCAGGTTCTGAGCCGACAGGTTGATGGGCGTCGTTCCGCCATCGCTCGGCGCAACGAAGAGATCGACGTTCGTGGACCACGCCGCGTCTTTCGAGCTCACCTTGGCCGCGAAGACAACTTCGTTTCCGTCGGGCGTGATGGAGACCTGCTCCATTCCACCGAACGGACGCGGGGGCGCATCGGAAGCGAGCCCTTTGAGCAGATCGATTGGCGCGGTCGCAGCGTCGTTCCACACGAACACGTGGCGGAGTTTGCCGTCCTGCCACGAGTCCCAGTGGCGGATCATGAGTTGATCGTACGCCATGACTTTGGAGGGATTCTTCACCTTGGCTTCGTCGCGCTGGGCGGTTTCCTCGAGCGTCGCCGCGTCGGGATAGACTTCGAGCATGAGAAGAAGACGTTTTCCATCCGGAAAGGGAAGGGCGCCGCCGACGTCGACGGGGAGCTTCGTGACTTGAGAAACGTCGCCACCGGTGAGCGCGATGCGCCAGACTTGCGACGAACCGGTCCTCGACGAGATGAAGAGGACGCTCTTGCCGTCCGGCGCGAACCGAGGGGCCTCATTGGAGTCGCCGCGATCGGTGTCAGCGTGGATCGTGAGCGGCCGCACGACCGATCCGTCGAGCGCCGCCAGCCATACGTCCGTTCTACGCTTATTGGCCGCGAAATTCGTCGACGAGACGGTAAACGCGACGAGCTTGCCATCGGGTGACACGTCGAGCTCGCGGACGCGGTCCATGGCGAGCATGTCGTCGACGGTGAACGGATGGCGAGCCGCTCGTTGTTGGTTCGACTCCGGGGTCGCTTTGGCCCCGCTGGCTGGCGCGGCGTGGGCAACACACGCGCTTGCGCCGAGCAAGGTGAGTGCGGACGTGCATCGCACGAAAAAGGCGTACGTGAGTCGAAACATGACGCCCTATTACATCATCGACAGATGTACCGCCAATGGCACGACGCGTTCACGTGAGAGCTTCCAGCACGCGCAAAAGGTGGCGGGCGGAATCGAGCTGCCCGCCGGGGCGGTTGCGCGCCGCCCAAAGCGCTCCGTGACGGGCAATGATCCCGCTCAGCATCGACGAGAGCTCGGCGCGCTCGGCTTGCGACAAGCGCGCGAGGGCGTCGGGATCGGCGAGCGAAGAACGTGCCATCCCGAGCCGGCAGGCGAAGCTCAGGAGATCGCGCGCATAGCCGAGCTCTTCGATGGCCAAGACACCTTCCGCCGTGCGCGGGCGCGCGCTCGGCAGCGCTTCGCCGGCGCGCTCGACGTAGGCGAGCGTCTGCTCGAGCGTCTCGCGCGTCACTCCCGGCGGGGAGAACAACCGCTCCGGCTTGAGCACGCTCCAAAACAATGCCGACGCATTGGTGCGCAAGCTGCCCGCGTGCCGATAGGCGTCGCCGAGATCGTAGGCGACGCGCCCGAGCACCGACGCCGCGTCGGAGAAGGCATGAACGTCGAGCAGCCGCGGCAGATCGAGCTCGAAAGGGCGCGCCGCATCAGCGACGTTCCACCCGAAAGCCGCGCCAAGGACGAATCCCGGGTAACTCACCGACAGCGGCTGCAGGTGCCCATGATCGCCCCAATCCGTGATCAAGATGCCGGTAGCGCCACCCGCTTGGCCCTCGCGGGCGGCCTTCGCGATGTTCTCGACGGCGTTGTGCGTGCGACCGGCGAAGGAGTTCCAGCTGCTCGTGCCGGGGCAGACGTAACATGCGAGCCCGGCGCCGCGGAGTGCTGTGAGGTGCTCCGCGAAAGGGTGGCTCGCTTCGTAGCCCCACTCGAGCGCGATCGCGTCCTTCGGTACCTCTGGCAAAAGCTCCGGGCTGCTCGTGATCGTGTCGGCCCAGAAAGCCATGGTGCGCCCGCGGCTCTTCACACGCGCGTGTACCGCCTTCAAGAAATCGAGGTACAACCGGCCCGCGCCGCGCGCCTCGCAGGTCGCCTTGGAACGGCCGCGGCCGAGATCGAGCGGCTCGTCGAGACCGACATTGAACAGGCGGCTCCGAAAATGGGGCAGCAGCTGGTCATACAGGCCTTCCAGAAATCCGAGGCTCGCCGGATCGGTGGCGCTGAGGCCGTAGGGCTCGCCGCTCCAGTCCCAGGGGTGCTCGAAGCCGTCCGGGCACTCGGCGAGCTTGCGGTAAGGCTCGTGGACGAGCCAGCGATGCATGTGGCCGAAGCTGTTTTGGTTCGGTACGAGCTCGACGTGTCGCGCCGCGCAGTAGGCGTCGAAGGTCCGGACCTCTTCTGGCGTCAGCGGGCTCGCCTGTCTCCAGACGACCTCATGACCCGCGTAGGCGAACGTGTGCTCCATGTAGAGCTGCAGTTGATTCACCTTCCAGTGCGCCAGCCGATCGACGAGCGTCTGAAGCGTGGCGAGCGTCGGCACCTTGTCTCGGCTGATGTCCAGCAACACGCCCCGAACCGGAAAGTCGGGCGAGTCTTCAATGGACACGCAGGGCAGCGCGAGCGCTCCCGGGCTGCTGCTCGAGAGCTCGATGAGCTGCGTGAGCGTCGACAGCGCGTACCCGAGTCCGAGAGCGCTGATGGCCGAAAGGGTTGCGCTGCCGTTCGAGAGGATCGCGGCGTAAGCCTGCTTCGAGAGGCTCTCGGGGAGCGCCGCGCCGAACCCGAGAGGCTCGATGCGCATCCGGACGTGCGCGGCAGAATCAGGCTCGGTCGTTCGCTCGAGTCCATGGCCCCGAGCGTTGAGCGCCTGCTCGAGCCGCTCGAGCGCACAGGTAGCGTTCACCTGATCGGGACACGCGAGGTGCAATGTCGGGGGGAGCGACCAGGTGCCTTCGAGCCGTTGCACCCGCCGTGGCCGCGGCAGTAGCAAGGAGAGCGCCGAAGCCGTCGAGATGTCTCCTGCCATTCATTCAGCGTGGGGCCACGCACCCCCCGTAGACAAGCCGAAAGAGGGTTTAGGGAATCTTGCCTACGCCTCCCCAATTGACCACCAACGCGGGTACGCGATCGGCCGGATCCACGCTGCAAGTATAGGGAACCGAGGTGAGCGTGCCCGTCTGGGGGACCAGCACGCTCGAGCTGGTGATGATGGTCTCGCTCTCCGGCGGCACGAAGAGGTTGCCGCGTTTGACGGCGAACCCGGGCTCGCTCGTACTGTCGGCCGACACGAGTCCGTTGCGCGCGCGCTCGAAGTAGTTGTTCTCGACCAACACCTGTGCCGAGAGGCGCGTGTTGATCCCGGTGACGAATATCTCTTTGTAAAAGTTGTTGAAGATGTGTCCGGTACCCCCGCGGATGCTCGGCATGCGCGAGCCGATGCGGAAGTAGTAATTGTGGTGGTAGCTGACGTTCCAGGTTCCGCTATCGGAATCGCTGCTCCCCAGCAGACTCATCTTCCAGGAATCGTGAATGTGGTTCCAGGAAATGGTGACATTCTGCGAGCCACCCCTCATGTCGATGGCACCGTCGTGTTGGTTTTTCTCGAGGTCATCGCCCTCGCCGTCGGTTCCGTCGGTCAAGGTCGGCGTAAAAAACGTGTTGTGATCGATCCAAACCCTGCTGGATGCGTCTTCGAGCGAAATCCCGTCCCAGCTCGGATCGTGCCAGTTGCTGATGGTCAGGTTGCGGATGATGACGTTGGTGGACCCGCTGAGGCGCAATCCTCCGTTGTTGAGGCGTCCGCTACTTCCCATGCCGATGATCGTCTTGTTGCTGCCAACGGCGATCATGCCGTTGAGGGCGATCGTTGCGGTCACCATGACGACGGCCGCGTTCGTTCCAGCCACGGCGCTGGTGAAGGCGGAAAGCGAACTGACCATGGTCGCCGTCGCGTTTCCGCCACCGGTCGCCCCCTGCCCGTACCCGCAGAGTGCGAAGTTGGGCATCGGTGGGGGCGTCAGATCCGGCTGGCAGATCATCTGCGTCCACCATGGGGGTACGACGATATTGCTCGGAATTGGCGAGGGATTGCTGATCGCGCCGCAAACGCTGGCGTCCGTGGCGGCGTCGACGCGCGGCGCATCGGCCGCTCCGCCGCTGCCGTCTTGTCCACTGTCAACGGCGCCGGCGCCGCCTTCCCGTGCGCCGTCGGCGGCCGCGTCGGCCGGCGAACCGCCGCTCCCGCCGCTTCCAGCATTGCCTGCGCCGCCCGCTGTACCGCTCGCACCACCGCTACCGCTCGCACCGCCGCTACCGCTCGCACCACCGCCACCGCTCGCACCACCGCTACCGCTCGCACCACCGCCACCGCTCGCACCGCCGCTACCGCTCGCACCACCGCTACCGCTCGCGCCGCCAGTGCCTCCCGCTCCCGCCTTCGCCCCGCCGGCACCGCCCGCGTTCGCCCCGCCACCGACACCGCCGCGGCCACCGCTTCCCGTCGTTTGACCTCCGGCTCCGCCGGATTCGACGTCAGGGGCCGGGCTGCTGCTACATCCAACGACGCCGAGAATGAGCGCGCCGATAGCCGAGAGCTTCACGATGTGCCGCATATTTCCTCCTGAATCGGTTTCGGGCTGCACTTCTTGCGCGCGTCGCGACGCCGAGCGAAATGGTGCTCATAGCGTCGAAATATTGGGCAGATTCCCGGTCGCATCGCGCTGCGCGTTGATGGCGCGATCGACCGTGACGGAGAGAGTGATGTCCCCCGAATGTTGAATTCCCGACTCGAAGTTCGTCTGATTGCCCCAAGCCCCGCACATCGTGCAGGTCACCGACCCGGTGTTGTTGTTCAAGTTGAAACCGATGGCGGGGTTGTGGAAAGCGAACGCCCGCGTCAACCGGTGATTCGCTTCGTTGGAAGGCATGCCGTCCCGCTGCCCACCCAGCTTGAAGCCGTTTCCGTCACTCACGGCCGTGGAGTTCGGATGCCGAGCGGAGAATGACCAGCACTCTTGGATGACGATGGGCTCGTTGGCGTAGAAGAAGTCCCACCCGTCGTCGGCGTTGTACCAAGCCCTGCAACCGCGGAACTCGTTCCCAGGCCCCGTGCGGTCCTTGATGGCGAAGCCGTCGGCATTCTCGCCGTTCGTGAGGGCGTCGAAGTTCATGTAGGAATCGCAGTTGATGATGCTGTTGTAGGCGCCCAAACTGGTGTCGGCAGCCAGCGCCTCCGGCACGGTGATCTGAAGCCCCGAGTCGGCGCAATCGTGGACTTTCGTGTCTTCGATGGTGTTGTGCGATCCGGCGATGTGAACGCAGTTGTCCGCGGCCTCTTTGATTTCCAGGCCCCTGATGTGCCAATAGTGCGCCCAGAGAAGGATGCCGCGCGCACCTTGCGCTGCCGTCACATTGGTTCCGGCCTTGTCCTTCTGGCGCTTGAAGTCAATCACAGGACGCGAACCGGCGACGGCCCAGATGCGGATGGGCTGCGCGGCAGTTCCATCGCGCGCAACGCCCGGTACCGGCGGGTTCACCACGGCGTCTGACGAAATGGCGGTGTTGACCGATGTGGACTTGATGACGACCCGCGCGTCATAGGAATGCGTTCCCGGCATCATCCAGATGGTGATACCCGGCGCGGCCATGAGGACCGCCCGCTGAAGCGTCAGCAGCGGCAACGCTTCGGTCCCCGGATTGGCATCGTTGCCGGTGGGTGAGACCCAGATCGGACCGGTGGCGGTGGGAATCCCGGCATCGGCGCCCGCGTCTCGTGCTCCGCCATCCGATGGCGCTGCGACGTCCAGCGCGCCATCCGCACCCGGCGGACTCGAATCGGAGGGGCCTGCTCCCGCCGAGCCGGCCGACGCAGCGTCGGGCACGCCGCCTTCTTTTCCTCCGGCGCCTCCCGAGGCAGCGTCCATGTTGGGACCGCTGCCACCTGCACCTCCGGCACCGCCGACGCTCTGGCCTGCCTGTCCGGCTTGGCCTTGCCCGCTCTGGCCCTGGCCCCCGCGCCCCCCCTGGCCGCCTTCCGGTTGTCCTGCTTGCCCGCCCTGTCCTGCTCCTCCTCCCGTTCCGCCGGCTGCCCGACCTCCATTTCCCCCTGCTTGCCCGTCGCTCGGCTCAGAATCACCTCCGTCGCAGCCCGCGACGATGGTTCCGAGGATGAGCACCACGGCCGTGAGACACGTTGGCCATTGAACCACGGCAGTAGTCCGGCGGTTCGATACGAGCGAGGACGAGCCCTTCCGCAGCATGGGAACTTCCCTCTCCAGGTGATTCTCAATCACGGCAGGACACAGCGACGCGGACGTGACCTCGCGCGCGACTGCTTGCGCATCTCGTAACAGCGTCTGCCGGGACGCGTCAATAGGTACGATGCCAAAAATGGGTTGGGCGCTCCATTATCCAGATAGTGGTCAGACCACATAACTTCATAGTGGTCGGACCACTCGAGGGCATGGAACACCCTTAGTCGTCGCGGGCGGCGAAACCAGCTCAGAAATGTAGAGGGCGATGCAAGAGGAAGAACCTGGCAGTGCCGTCGATGATTCTCGATTCATTGTGAGCAATCGAGCCCATGCCCCACGCTTTGGCGACTCGACCACGGTGCGCGAGGTTTTCGAGACCAACACCGTCGGCGTGATGGCGATGACCCAGGCGGTGCTGCTCCAACTCCGCGCGCGAAGAACGGCCGTCGTGGCATCGGCGCCACTATCGCGCTCGGGGTCGCCCGGAGGCGCTAGAGGAGGAGGAGCAATGATGAGCAGCACCGGACCAAAGTTGGAAAGCAGGTTGACGGCAACGTTGGCCGCCGGACCGCTCGGCGCGACGAGATGTCCTGCCACCGTCAGAAGCGCCGCTGCGGGCAGCAAGAACCCGACCCAGCGGTGCTGCACGCTGTCACCAATGAAGAGTCACTCCTGCATCTGCCGGATCTCCACCTCGTTCACCTTCACGACGTCGCCGAAGCGCATCGCCCATTCGATCGCCGCGGCCCTCGACGGAAGATCGAGGATCGCGTAGCCAGCGATGAGCTCTTTCGACTCCGCGAAGGGGCCGTCGATCACGGTGCGCGTGCCGCCTTCGAAGCGGATACGCGCGCCCTTCTTCGTGCTCGCGAGGCCACCGGTCGCCTGCAGCACGCCCGCCTTCGTCATCTCGTCGACGAGCGCGCCCATCTTCGCCATGTGCTGTGGATCCGGTCGCGCGTCGTCGTCCGCGCGCTCATCCATCTTGAGCATCGACAAGAAGCGGAGCGGGGCGTGCTCCGCCTTCGGCATCATGCCGAGGTCCCACGGCTCGACGACCGCACCCATGAAGAGCTCCACGTCGCCGACCACGGCCGCGAACCTGTCGCACCACGAGATCGCCTCCTCCTTGGAGCGCACGCGGATGAGCGCGAAGCCGCCGACGAGCTCCTTGGCCTCGGTGAAGGGGCCGTCGGTGATCGTGCGCTTGCCGTTCTTGTAGGCGATGTGCACCCGTTGCGACGAAGGCTTGAGCCCTTCACCCGAGACGAAGACCTTCTCCTCTACACCCTCCTGGACGAGCTTACCGACGCCCTCGATGATCGCTGGATCCGGCGGGAGGCCTTTTTCCATCTCTTCCGTCATCTTGTGCATGACCATGAATCGCATCGCGTCTTTCTCCTTGGTTCGAGCTCGGGCCCGTGCCTTGCTTCTGGATTACCGCGCGCGTTCGTAGTGGAGGCCCACGACACCGCTCGGATAGGGCTTTGCCACCTTCAGCTTGAAGGTCGCGTGGACTCCTTCGGGGAGCAGTCGCTTTCCACCGCCGAGGACGAGCGGATAGAGCAAGAGATGAAGCTCGTCGACCAGGTCGTGCTGCAGCAGCGTGTGCACGAGCTCGTGGCTCCCATCGGTGAGAATGTTCTTGCCGGGGGCTGCCTTGAGCTTCCGCACCGCCTCCACGACGTTGTCGCGAATGATCGTCGTGTTTCGCCAGATCGGCTTTTCGAGGCTCTTCGATACGACGTACTTGGCCGGGGTGTTCATCATGTCCCCGAACATGTCGCCGGGTTTCATCGGCTCGAACGCGTTCGCATGTATGACGTACGTCTTGCGCCCGAGGAGGAACGCATCGGTCTCCTGCATGAGGGCGCCGAAGGCGCTGCCGATGTCGTCATGCCAGTACGGCAGGGTCCAGCCCCCGTGCCGGAAGCCACCTTCGGTGTCTTCGTCGGCGCCACCGGGAGCCTGCATCACACCATCGAGGGAAAGGAATTCTGAAACAATGAGCTTGCGCATGCTCTCCTCCTATTTTTTTGCCTACTTACTTACCCGCTCGCTTTTCGATCACGCGGCGCGCAGGTGCCTCGTTCTGAAACGGCGACGAACCAGCCCGGGCCGGATCGACACGCGCCGCAACTTTTTTCTCGCGGCCCGACGTTTTCTGAAAACCATCCTCCGGCGCTCTCATCTCGACCAGTTTCCGGTCGTTCGGCCGGTCGCTTGCGACCTTGCGGGTCTCCTCGCGAAGTCTATCGGCGTTGCGTCGCAGAAAATCGGCGATGACCGCAAGATCTGGAACGGAATACCGCTTGAACAGTTTGGCGAGCGACTTGGCCGTCGAGCTGAAAATAACGCGAGCGTCCGTGATGCGAGCCCGGATGGGTTCGACCACGACGAGCCTCCGGTCCTCGGCCGCGCGCACCCGTTTGACGAACCCCTTTTCCTCGAGGCGGTCGATGAGGTTCGTGACCGACGCCGTGGCCAGCCCCGAGTGCCGTGCGATGTCGCCCGCGTTCATGGCACCGAGCCGCTCGAGGATGCCGAGCACTTTGTAGTCGGTTGGATGCACCTTGAGGAGGCTGGCGATGGTCGCGTGAAACAAGACGGTCGCATCGCTGTGCTCGCGCCCCACGCGTGCGAGCTCTTCGAGGACTCGTTTGCGTTGTGAGGGGTCCGTAGGTCGAGCCATCACGGTCCTAGCCGGGACAAAAGCACCAAAGCCGTGAGCATGGCGCTGCACGTGACGAGATCGAGCGGAAGCCTGCCCCGACTACGTCGGGTCCAGCGTCGGGCCGCGAGCACGTCGATGTCCGCGGGATCCTTGCGCTCGAAGGCGAGCGCCTTGGGAATGAAATCGAACGCCGACCAAAGACGCATGGTGGCGTGGCTGGCGAGAGCAGCCCAAAGCGCCGTCCGAACGTCGGGCACGCCCCAGCAGACGATCAAGGAGGCGATGAGGCAAAGCTCGAACGCCGAGTGGGCAGGGATCCAGAAGCGGCGTCGCGAGATACCGCCGCGGCCGGGTTGGACGATGTCCGGTCGCTGGGGCCAAAAGGGGTCGACGACCAGAAACTCGTAGGCGCCGCCTCCCAACGAGACGAGCGCCAACGCGGCCGCCAGCGCCGTGATGATGAGGGATGTCGGCATGAAGTGCGGATTTATTACGGCGCACCGAGATATCTGTCAAGGGTGGGCGTCGCGCGAAGCCGATCCGAACGAGACCTTCGCGCATGGTTCGCTGTTGAGGTATCTCTTGGGAGGATCGCGTACGAGTGGGCTGGTCGGTGTCCAAACGAAGGTCCTTCGCGCATCATCAAAAGGCAGATGGAGCGGGAGCGCTCCGAACGACCCACAGGAGTAAGACCATGTCCAAACGCAGGTACCTCGTCCTATTCAGAAATCGGCCCACTGGGGGGCAGCCGGGCGCCTCGCCCGAACAGATGCAGCAGATGTTTGCCGCCTACAATGTTTGGAAGGAGCAGTTCAAGGACGCCATCCTCGACATGGGAGACAAACTCCGATCAGAAGGGCGCGTGGTGACCGCGTCCGGGGTGGCCGACGGGCCGTTCGTGGAGGCCAAGGAAGTGGTGGGGGGCTACATGATCGTTTCCGCAGAAAACTACGACGGCGCGGTGGAGGTGGTCAGGGCGTGTCCGGCCGTACATGCTCCAGGAGTGTCGCTGGAAATTCGCGAGATGACCGGCGCCAAGATGTGAGCAAGCGCTCTCTCCCGCGCGGACCACGAGACCCGGCATCGCCGCCGGGCCTCGTGGAACACTACTTCCGGCACGAGTACGGCCGGCTGGTGGCGGTACTCGTCCGCCGCGTGGGGCTTCGACATCTGGAAGCGGTGGAAGATGCCGTGCAGGGTGCGCTCACGACGGCACTGACGGCCTGGGTGGCGAGCGGCATTCCCGACAACTCGGGCGCGTGGCTCTACCGCGTAGCGCACAACAGCCTGCTGGGCGTGCTGCGAAAGGACGAGGGGCGTCAGCAGATCCTGGACAGCGCCGCCGGCCCCCTTCTCGATGACGGCGAAGAGCCCGTCTCACCGGTGTTCGCCGGCGAAGTACGCGACGAGCTGCTGCGCATGCTGTTTGTCTGCTGTAACGAGACGATTCCCCAAGAATCGCGACTGGTGCTCGCGTTGAAAACGCTGTGCGGCTTCAGCATCGGTGAGATTGCCTTCCGCCTTTTCACCACGGAGGCCAATGTCTACAAGCGCCTGGCACGCGCCCGGAATCGCCTGCGCCTCGGTGAGGTGGACCTCGAGACGCCGCCTGTCGAATTGTTCTGCTCGCGCCTGCCCAGTGTCCACGCCGTCATCTACCTGCTGTTCAATGAAGGATACCTGTCGACACATACGGCGCACGCCATCCGCGCCGAGCTGTGCGAGGAGGCCATTCGCCTGGGCACGTTGCTGGCGACGCACCCCGCGTCCGCTGCGCCTACGACCTTTGCACTTTTGGCGCTCATGCACCTGCACGCTGCGCGTCTTGCGTCGCGTCGAGACGCAACCGGGGGCTTACTGCTCTTGGAAGAGCAGGACCGCACTCTCTGGGATGGGGAACACTTGCATCAGGGCGCCGCGTGGTTGGCGCGTTCGGCCCATGGCGATACTTTCACCCGGTTTCATGCTGAAGCCGGCATCGCTGCCGAACACTGCTTTGCTCCGTCGTTTGCGGACACTCGCTGGAATGCGATTGCCGAGCTGTATGCCATGTTGGAACGCATCGACCCGTCACCCCTCCACACGCTCAACCGAGCGGTGGCTTTGGCAGAAGGGCAGGGGCCCGAAGTGGGCCTCGCGTCGCTCGATGGCGTCGTCCCGCCGGCGTGGCTCGATGGGCACTACCTGTGGGACGCCGTCCTCGCGGATCTGCACCGCCGCGTGGGAAACGCAGCTGCGGCGGAAAGGCATCGCGAGCATGCGCTGGCAGCCGCGCCGTCGACCGCAGTGCGGCAACTGCTAGAGAGGCGGCTGACGAAGACCGCACCTTGAAAACGGCCCTCATGCCCGCGATCCGCTCGTGAAACATGGTGCAGCGAGCGGTTGCCCCGTGGGTAAGTCGGGCTGCCGCTCCGGTTCGGCATCGGTGCGAACACGACGCAAAAGGACCAGCGCCATGACGGCCGTGGCCGCCGCCAGCAGCGCGCAAATGGCAGCCGTCACTTCGAGCGTGTGGGTGAATGCTTCGCGCGCCGTGGCGAGGAGGCGGGCCCCGATCGCGTCGGGCAGCCGCGCTGCTGCTGCCGCAGCCCCGCCCAGCGTTTGTTGCGCGACGTCTCTTGCTTCGGGGGGAACGCCCTCGAGGATGGCTCTTCCCATGGCACCACGGTAGATGGCGGTCCCGATGCTGCCGAAGATGGCGATCCCGAGCGCGCCGCCAAATTCGGAGCTGGTTTCGGAGATGGCCGCCGCGGCCCCCGCGCGCTCGGGTGGTGCCGATCCAACGATCAAGTCGGTTCCGAGCGTAAAGACAGGGCCGAGCCCCAGGTAAACGAGTCCGGAACCGACGACGAGCCCGGCAAGGCCAGCCTCTCCGACGTGGGTGAGTACGCCGAAGCCGATGGTCGCGAGGCCGAGGCCACCGCCCATCACCACCGCCGGATGCACCCGGCGCACGATGGCCGGCGCCAGCATGGAACCGAGAATCACACCGCAGGATCCAGGCAACAGCCACAGCCCGGCGGAAAGAGGGGAGAGACCGAGCACCAATTGCAGGTACTGCGCGATGAAGACGTAGGATCCGAACACCACCAGGGTGGTGAGCGTGAATGTGGCGAGGGACACGCGAAAAGCCGGCACGCGAAACAGCCGCAAGTCGATCAACGGATCGGCCAGCGTCATTTGCCTGCGCACGAAGACGACTCCGAAAGAAATGCCAGCGGCGATGGCCGAGAAGGGCAACCAACCCAGGCCATCCTTGGCCCAGAGCTTCATCCCGTAAATCGCTGCCAGGACGGCGGCGAGCGACAAGGCGGCGCTCTTCAGATCGATGCGTCCAGCTCCGGGATCGCGGTACTCCGGCAAGAGCCGCGGCCCCAGAATGAGCAAGAGCAGCATCACCGGCACCCCCAGAAGGAACACCGCGCCCCACCAGAAGTACTGCAGGATCGCGCCGCCGAGCAGCGGACCGATCGCGCCACCGACCGAGAAGCTCGTGGCCCACACTCCGATTGCGGCGGTGCGCTCTTTGGGGTCGAGAAACATGTTGCGGATCAGCGACAAGGTCGACGGAGCGAGCGTCGCTCCCGCGATGCCGAGCACCGCCCGAGCCGCGATGAGCATGCCGGCGCTCTTCGAGAAAGCCGCGAACACCGAAGCGACCCCGAACGCGGCGGCGCCCATCAAGAGCACGCGGCGCCGACCGATCCGGTCGCCGAGCGTACCCATGGTGATGAGCATCCCGGCCACGAGAAAGCCGTAGATGTCCACGATCCACAGGAGCTCGGAGCTGCTCGGAGCGAGGTCCGCGCTGAGCCGAGGTAGCGCCAGGTTCAAGACCGTCAGGTCCATGGAATAGAGCAGGCAGGGAAGGGCGATGACGGCCAGCCCCGTCCATTCTCGTCGTCCGGCCTTCACCTGGTGCGCGTCGGTGTTCATCGAAATTCTCCTATCTTACGAGGACGACGAATGAGCCAGCGTCGGTTCGACATCCGATTGCGTTTTTTGTGTGGGAGCGGCGCGGTGCCTCCAGGCCCAGTAGCTCAGGTGAAGCACAGCCAGGGCGACGAGCGGGGTCATCACGTTGCTGATCGGATCGCCGACCGCGGCATGCGAGAAGGCCGCGCCCATCAGATCGAAGGTGAGTCCGGCGTAGGCCCACTCGCGAAGGGTGCGAGGCACGGGTGCGATGAGCGCAGCGGCCCCGAGCAGCTTGGCGACGCCGATCAGCGCCAGGAGGTAGTCGGGGTAGCCCAGATGGCGGAAGATGGTCAACGCCGCGTCGACACGCAGGACATCGGGGATGGCGCTCGCCGCCATGAACAGGGCGATGAGTCCGGTGGGGATCCAGTAGCGGAGTTTCGTTTTCATGCGATCTCGCCGTTCCTTTCTCGGGCAAAGGGCGCTGGCGCGAACGTGAGTCGCGCTTTGCGATGCGGCTTGCCCGACCCCGATGAGTGCGCGAGCGCTCGAAAACGTTACAGGCGCGTCGGCTACGAAGACACCACAACGCGCGCGATCCAGTCGGCCTGCCAGAGGCGCTCGCGACGGTAGGCAGCCTCTTCATCGGACGGCTCGCCCAACTTCCCGACCGCGAGGGCGGCCGCGAACGCGCTCACGGCAACGTAGCCGCTTCGCGCCGCAAACCTCGCGTCGTCGATGTACGCGCGCACGAACTCCTGCGCACGATCCGACCTCGCAGCACCAGGGAGGGCCGGTCTTGCGGCGAGCTCCGCTGCGTGCTCGGCGCACGCCTCCGCGAAACCCGTAGCCCCGCCCTTTTGCCAGGCATCGATGCGTCCCACGAGCCGCGCTCGCCGCACGACGAGACAGTCGATCCCTTCCATCTGCTCGCCGTCGACTTGCGTCTCCCAGAGCTCATCGTGCAGCCAGTAGGCGAGGTCGACGGCGCGGCACACGTGCGCACCCCGCACGCAGAGCTCGAGCGATCCTTCGGCATCCACCCAAGCGCCGAACGCCGGCGCCTGCGGTTCGGGCCACTTGAACCCCGACATGGGCCCCACGGCGCCCCGGGCGAGAAATTTGTACGTGGTCATGTGGTCACTTCCCGTGCCAGCGCCGGAACAAGGTGACGAGCTCCCGCTGCACTTCCGTGCTCGGCGGGGCCTTTTCGAGTCCGCTCGCGATCGCGAGGGTGGTTCGCATTTGGGCGAGGTAGTCCGTGCAGGGGGGGCAGGTGAGCAGGTGCTTTTCGAATCGAACGCGATTCGCGGCGTCCAAGGTGTTGCCGAGGTACTCGCTCACGAGCTCGACCACCTCCTTGCACATCAGATCGATCGCATTCCGGCCGATCATTTCTCGCCGACCTCCACGTTGTGCCGCTCGAGCGTCGCCCGCAGCTTGGACCTCGCCCGATGCAGGAGCACACGCTGATGAGTGTCCGTGATCCCCAGAATGTTACAGGCCTCTTGCCCGGTGAGGCCCTCGACGTCGCAAAGAACGATGATCTGCTGCTGGACGGCGGGAAGCTCCCCAATGGCCGATTCGAGCACGGCGGCAAGCTCGCGGCGTTCGAGCGCACGGTCGGGCGCGGGAAAGGGCGCGGGGGCGACCGCCCAGTGCCCTTCCCACCGGTGCCCTTCCGGTAAAAAACGCTCGGCCTCGACCGAGGGACTTATCTCGCCCGTCTCTTCCGCGACGAGGGAAGACATCGGCACCATTCGTCGCGCGGCACGGGCGTGTGTGCGCGCGATGTTGACGAGGATCCCATAGAGCCAGGTTCGGAGCGACGAACGTCCCTCGAAACGGTCGAGTGACTCGAGCGCGGCCAGCCAGGCGTCTTGCACGACTTCGTTCGCGGCCGCCGCGTCGTGCACCCATGCGCGCGCGATGCGCAGGAACGTCGCCTGATGCTGCATCACCAATCCGGTAAACGCCGTCTCGTCACCGCGGCGAAGCGCGGCCAAGATGGCGAGGTCGGCGGCAGGCGCGTCCATCTCCGAGGAACGGTCTCTCCTGAAACCGTCAGCGAATCATTCCTGCGTCAGGAGGTTCGCGTCGCGCGCCAGCACCCACGCACCGTCCGGTTTTTTTCGGAGGATGGAGAGGGTGTAGCCCGAGCGGCGTATCGCCGGGCCGTTCGGCGGCGTCATCGTGACCGTGAGATGGGTGCGTGACCACGCCCAGTCGCCGGCCACGGTGACCTCCTCCACCTTGCTCTTGCCGTCGATACGGGCGTCCTTCATGCCCCGCGACGTCGCAGCGAAGGCCTCTTTTCCGAACGGCGCTTGACCGGGAACCATGAAGATGACGTCGTCGTCCATGAGGCTCAGCACCTTGTCCAGGTCGCCGGCCAGGGTGGCGGCCATCCAGGTGGCGATGAGGTTGCGAACAGCGCGCTCGTCTTCGGACATTGTCACCTCCTGCGCGGGAGTCGTCGTGGCGACGCTCGAGGCCCGCGTGTCGCTCATGATGTCTTTCTTCGCCGCGCTTCGCGCGCCTTTTCTTCTCGGTCTTTAGGTCCTCGGACAGCGTCATCGACGTGCAGGGGCCATCCGCGTTTCGACGCCGAGAAAGCTGCCGAAACGCTTCGCGGCGCGAGCGATAGCTCGTTGTTCCTTGGGTGTCGGCGTCTGAAAAAGGTCCATGGCGATGGCCACGTCGGCGCGGGCGAGCTCGCGGCGCCAGGTTCCGATCACGCGGCCGTCGAGGATGACGGAGGGATTGAGCATGCCGCCGCCGGCATTGAGGCGTTTGGCGTGATCGGGATCGAAGAGCCCCTCGCGCTTTCGGTAGGCGACGAGGTACTCGTCGAAGGCGGGCAGCAGATGACACGCGTCCTTGTGCTGGGCGACGCGAGGCGGAAGCTCCGCACGAAAGTACGTGTCGCTGCCACGGACCTCGGACACGAGTGATGACCGGATGGCTTCGAGCCCGGCGCGCGCGTCGGACGCACTGAGGCCGGACCACCACATGAAATCGGCGAGCAGCGCGGGTCCGCGGCTCTGGAAGTAGCGCCGCGCGAGCTCGGCGAGAGCTTCCTCGCGCGGGAGGGGCGTACGCTGGCTCGGAACCCGGTGGTCGAGGTGCGCGTAAGTGAACTGCTTACCGCGCCGCGCGCCGCTAGAGAGAATGGCGTCGATTTCCGCGCGTCCGAGCAGATGAGAAAGGCGTTCCTTGGCGGGCGAGATCCCCGCTTGGTCGAGAAGGGCGGCGAGCTCGTCTCTCGTCCAATGCCTGCCGTCTCGCAGCGCCCTTTCGAGCACCCTGTTGCTCTTGCGAAACGTCGCGGCGTCGAGATCGAGCTCGCGATGCCGCCTTGCCGCGCGAGCCACGAGGCGCGGTGCGATGAGGGCCAGCATCCAGCGAACATCCTGGGGAAGAACGAGCTGCCAGGTCCAACGCATGAGGTGCATGCGCAAGATCGTTCCGTCGCCGATGGCCCGTTCCATGGCTGTTTCGGCGATGTGATCCGAAAGACGGAGCCCGACGGCCCACTTCGCGCCGGCGTAGTCCTGCGCCTGAACGGCGCCAAGCCAACCCACCACATCGCGCGGTTCTGCGAAGGCGGGGCGCGCCAACTGTTGCGCCAGGAGGCGCCGTGCGAGAAGCGCGGTGACGAACCCTTTGCCAGTGCGCGCTGCCCCGTCACCGCGCACCGTTTCAATTCGGCGAGGAAGATCACGACGTCCCATGGGCTGCGCACATCCTTGGCGCCTGCGCTCGACGGGCGCAAGCGGGGGCGGTAAGAGGTCCCCATGAGCACGATGCCCGCTATCGAACCGGCCGTCTCCCATCCCGCAGCGCCGTCTGCCATCGCGGCGATCGTCGACGCTCGTGAGCGCGATCTGGGCGGGTTCGTCGTTCGTCGCACGCTGCCGTCGGCGGCTCGGCGCAGGGTGGGGCCCTTCACGTTCTTCGATCATTTCGGCCCCGTCGCGTTCGCGCCCGGCGAAGGGATGACGGTCCGCCCACATCCCCACATCGGATTGGCGACGGTGTCGTACCTCTTCGAAGGAGAGATCATCCACCGCGACAGCCTCGGCTCGCACCAAGCCATTCATCCTGGTGACATCAACTGGATGACGGCCGGTCGCGGCATCGTCCATTCGGAGCGCACCCATCCCGATCGGCGCGAGCGAGGCTCGCGCCTTCACGGCCTCCAACTTTGGGTCGGACTTCCGGTTGCGCGCGAGGAGGTGGAGCCCTCTTTTCATCATTATCCCGCCAGCGGGCTGCCCGAGCGCTCCTTGGGCGGAGTCGATCTGCGCTTGCTGGCCGGTACGGCGTACGGCATGTCGTCGCCCGTCGCGTGCTTGTCGCCCCTTTTCTACGTCGACGCGGCGATGCCCGCCGAAAGTGAGCTCGTTCTCCCGAGCGAGCACGAGGAGCGCGCGGTTTACGTCGTGGAGGGCGCCATTCAATGCGCGGGCGAGCGAGCCGAGGTGGGGCGGATGTTGGTTTTGCAAAGCGGGATCGATGTCGTCGTTCGCGCCGAGCAGTCGGCCCGCATCGCGCTGGTGGGCGGGGCGCCGCTCGACGGGGAGCGGTACGTCGAATGGAACTTCGTCTCCAGCTCGAAAGAGCGAATTGAACGGGCCAAGCGGGACTGGAAAGAAGGGCGTTTTCCCAAGGTGCCCGGCGACGAGGTGGAGTTCATCCCCTTGCCTTCGTCCCTCCCGGGCGGGTGAGGGAAGGGATCGTGCTTTTCCCTGCGGAGTGGGCAATGAGCTGGGCGAGACGCCGCTCGCGAGTCTCTTCTCGTTTGGCGCTGATCACCCAGTGAATGGATGTACGTTGGTACCAGGGGGGCTGGGCGTCGAAGAACGCAGCCGCTTGGCGGTTCGCCCGAAGGGCCTTTTCCTGCGACGGGGTAAGCTTCGCCGCTTGGTTGCGCTCGAAGGAGTAGACGCCCGTTTTCGCCGCCGTCCGCGCCGCGAAGGCGCGCAACCCCGCCGGGCGCATCTTTCCTTCTTTCGTCAGCGCTGCCACTTTGCCGACGTTGATGACGCTCCAGATGCTGGTCGCTTGGCGGGGTGTGAAGCGGATCGTGTACGCCTCGTCCCCGAGACTCTGCCGCACGCCGTCAATCCAGCCGAAACAGAGCGCTTCGTCCACCGACTCCGGCCAGGTGATGCTGGGCTTGCCGCTGCTTCGTTTGTAAATGCCGACCAAAAAATCCTTTTTCGTCGCGTGGTGGCGCTCGAGCCAGGCTCGGAACTGGGCCGGCTCGGCGAAGAACGTCGGCTTCCTGGAGCGTGCGGTCTTGGCGGGGGGCATGGTCGGAGTCTAACGCGCGCGCCCGGCTTGCCAAACTTTGCGATCGCCGATCACCATGGCACACGCTGCGAGGGCGATGGCAACTGTATAGACGACGAACGGCGTGAGCTCCTCGGGGAGCGCATGGTACGGGTTGTTCCAATGGACCCCCACGTGCGCCAAGAGAGCGATCGCGAGACTCTCGCGCGTACGGTTGTAAATCCAGCTGAAAATCACGCTCCCGGCGATGATGTTCGCCATCGACACGAGGAAGACGAGTGACGTCGCCCCCTGCAAGATGAACATCATCGTGTGCCACAGGGCCCACACGACGCCGAGCAGAAGACTCGCTTTGAGCGCGCCATGGCGCGCTTGCAGTCGAGGGAGCGCGAAGCCCCGCCAACCCGGCTCTTCAGCGAAGGGGACGACGATCATGGCCGCGATGTGCTGCGCGTTCTCGGGCGGATAGAGCCAGCGTCCGGCGTCCGCGCCCCCAAGGATTCGGTAGACCGCCGTGCCCGCCAGGTAGATCGCCGCAAAGATCCCCAGGGCCACGACGTACCAAATCGCGCCCACCGGTCCCCGGCGAAGCCGTGCGAAGAGCGCGCGGACGCCGGCGCCGCCCGCTTCGAGGCGAGCGGCGAGAATCGCGGCAACGAGCGGACCGAATCCCCCGAGGGCGGCCGGAAGCATGAACCGCTCGACCGGACCCGCGATGACGCCCTCCTTCGCCAACACTGCGGGCAGCTGCAAAAGCCAGGTGATACCCAGCGCCGCGGCGAAGAAGAGGAAGGTCTGTGGGGCGCCTTTGGCCATATCACCCGCGTCGCGTGAGCGGTGATCGAGCATGGCCTCATGACACTCGCGCGCAAGCGAAGTTCCCGCGGTAGGAAGGCGGGCGGGAATTTTGTCCGCGTTGGCCGGTCAAGGCGTGGCTAGCGAGGGGGAGAGCGACGAGTCGGGGAGCGATGGGAAGGTCGGCTCGTGCGCGGCAGTGCGCCGCCGACATCGATCGTTTCGAGCAACGAAGTAAAGCGCTCCAGTGTCCCCGCCACACCGGCCGCTTCGGCCGCGGTGATTTCGGCGAGCATCCGCTCGGCAGCCTCCTCCACCGTGCCCACCGTGGGTCGATCGACCTGCCTACCGCGGTCGGTGAGCCCGAGCGCGATGCGCCGCTTGTCGCGCGGGTCGCGCCGGCGCTCGATCATGCGTTTGTCTTCCAGACGCTTGAGTGTCGCCGACGCCGTGCCGGGGTCGATGTGAAGCAGCGCTGCGAGCTGGCCCGCGGTAACGCCCGGGTATTTCCCCACGCAGCGGATGACGAGGCACTGCTGCGCCGTGACCCCGAGACGCTGGTCCATGCGGCTGGAGAGCTTTTCGTGCGCGTGGTTGAGCCGCCAAAGGCGGCGTAAGAAGTCGAGCGCGGGCCCGAGCGGATACTCCTGGCGCTCGGCGCGGATCATCGCCCCGCCGGGCCTTTCTTGCGCATGGCCGACAGCTCCGCCAAAAGAGCGTCGATCTCGCGCTGCCGGCGAAGAAAATAGGCAGCCGCCGACGAGCGGGAAAGGCCGATGCGCACCGTCAAGAGGCGCCCCGGTTGATCGAGCACGAAGACGTCTTCGTCGGTGACGTCGTCGCCCACGTAAAGGGCGGTGTCCGCCTCGGCCTGCGTGCGCAGCTTCAGCAAAGCGTCCCCCTTGCTGGGGGCGCCCTCCGAGACGACGTTCACTACCTGCTTGCCGAGAATGACCCGCATGCGGATCGGCAGCCCGGCCACGGCTGCGCGAATCGCCGCGCGCGCCTCGCCCTTACGGCGCGACCGCCGATAGTGGACGGTGAGGGAGTAGCGTTTGTCCTCCACCTCGACTCCGGCGAA
This sequence comes from Polyangiaceae bacterium, assembly GCA_035318465.1. Classification (GTDB taxonomy): domain Bacteria; phylum Myxococcota_A; class Polyangia; order Polyangiales; family Polyangiaceae; genus DASWDH01. The sequence goes on along the minus strand of DATHES010000072.1, from coordinate 117,400 downwards.
CGCGAGGAGCGCGGCGCGCAGGAGCGGCGCGGCTCGCGCCGTTTCATCGGCGAAGTGCGCGAGCTCGGTTCCCGGTTCGAGTCCGTGGTTGCCGACCACGTACTTGACTGCGGCGCCGGACAAGCGCGCTGCCACGTCCGCTTGGCTTCGACCCGAGATCACCGCGCAGGGATAGAGGGCGCAGGTGCGCGCCAAAAGCTGGCTGGTGCGCTGGCGCATCGACGCCGACGCACGATCGGCGACGATGGGAGCGAGCGTCCCGTCGAAGTCGAAGGCGAGAAGGACACGCGACCAAGCCACTTGGGCCAGCACGCCCACGTTTCGGCTTGACAGCAGGTATTTCATACTTCCACTAAAGCGACGGGCGAAAGACGCCCGGACATGCGTTCCTTGCGTCGCAGCTCGGCTGCATCGACGAGCATGCGCCCTGCCCAGCGGTAGACGTTGAACTCCGACACCAGACGACGCATCGATTGCATGCGCACGCGCTGCTCGGAGGCGGGCATGCGCAGTGCCGCCGCCAAGGCGGCCCCGGCTTGCCGGATGTCGTAAGGGTTGACGATGAGCGCCTCGGTGAGGTCGCGCGCGGCCCCGGTGAACTGACTCAGCACCAGGACGCCGAGTTCGTCGTCGCGCGCGGCGACGAACTCTTTGGCCACGAGGTTCATGCCATCGTGGAGACTGCTCACGTAGCAAAGCTCGGCCGCGCGATAGTAGCGGAAGACAGTGGTTGGTTCGTGGTGAGCGCGCAAGAGCACGATGGGGCGGTAGCTGCCGCTGGCCCACTTGGCATTGATCTCGGCGGTCAGCGCTTCGACGCGATCGTTGAGCTCACGGTAACGCTTGATCTTGGTGCGACTCGGCGCCGCCACCTGCACGAAGCTGAATCTCCCCCGAAACTCGGGATTGCGCTGCAAGAGCTCGTCGATCGCGGAGAGCCGCTCTTCGATGCCCTTGGTGTAGTCGAGCCGATCGATACCCACGCCGAGCAGCGCGTCTTCGGGGAGGCCGAGCTCGCGGCGCACGGCGACGCGCGCTTCGGCGACCGGCGGAACCTCTTTGAGCCAGTGCACCGGCCACTCGATGGAGATGGGGTAGGGGCGCACCAGCGTTTTGCGGCTTCCCTGGAAGACGGCGGTCGCCTCGCGATCGATGCGGCTCTCCATGAAGGCATCGACCGATTCGATGAAGTTGTTGCAATGCTGCTGCGTGTGAAACCCGACCACGCTCGAGCCGAGGAGCCCGGAGAGGAGCTCTTCGCGCCAGGGGCAAATCCCGATGCGTTCCGCGTTGGGCCAGGGAATGTGCCAAAAGGTGATGATCGTCGCGCGCGGAAGTCGTTCGCGGATCATCTTCGGGGCCAGCGCGAAGTGATAGTCCTGCACGAGGACGATGGGGTCGTCGCTGTCGACCTCTGCGCAGACGGCGTCGGCGAACTTGCGGTTCACGTGCACGTAGTGTTGCCAGTCCTCGGCCCGGAAGATGGGACGCTCGTGCGCCAGATGGCAAAGCGGCCAGAGTCCCTCGTTGGAGAATCCGTAGTAGTACCCGTTCTCCTCTTCTTCGGTGAGCCAGACGCGCCGCAGGAGGTACGACTCTTCGCCGGGGGGGACTCGCACGCGATCCTTGGCGTCGACGGTTTCGCGATCGGCCGTGCCGCCGCCGTGCGCGACCCAGACCCCAGAGCAGGCGCGCATGACCGGTTCGAGCGCGGAAACGAGTCCGCTGGCCGGATGAAGCACGCGCACGCCTTCGCCCACCTTCTCATGGACGTATGGCTCGCGGTTGGCGAGGATGACGACGCGTTCGCCCTGCAGGTATTGCGTGAGCGTGGCGCGCAGTCGTTTGGCACTCCAGGCCCCACCGCGCGCTTCGCCCTCGTTCTCGCGGGCCAGGCGCTCGGCGAGACCACGCACGTCGCGCAGGAGCGGTTGAAACTCGCCCGACGCTTGTCCCCGAAGCTCTTCCGGGCCTTGTCCTCGCAAGGCCCGCCGGAGATCGCGCGTCCACCCTTTGCGCGCGAAGCGAGCGGCGAGCAACGTGGCAAAGGACGCGCCCAGCGCCAGGATGAAGAAAGCGACGAAGAGAAGATCGCGCGTCGTCGCGTCCCGCCGGCCCAGGTAGCTGAGGTCGTGTACGAGTACGACGGCTCCCAGGTTGCCCGCGTCGCCGTCGACGTGGATCGCGCTCAGATGGACGCGCCCGGAAGGGACCTGGGCGGTGCCGGACCAGATCGGCGCGTCGGGTTGTCCATCTCGGCGTATGCGGGTGAAGAGCCACGCGCAGGAGAATCGACGCGGATAGCCATCGGTCGCCGCCAGCAGCGTGCCATCGGTCGCGCACGCCGCGGCACCGAGGATGCGCTCGTCGTGCGCGATGTCGTCCAGCGTTTCGACCAGCCGCTCCGGGTCGCCCCGCCAGTTGTCGGCCAGGCTGCGCCGCGCGGCGTTCACGGCCAGCTGGGAGCGCATGGCCAGGTCCGACTCGAACCAATCGCGGATGGTGCTCGAGAGGGCGAAGTATCCGACCAAGGTCAGGACGGCCAACCCGGCCAGGAGCGCTAGCAAGAACCGGGCAGCGCGACGCATGGCGTTCTTAGGTAGCACATGATGATTGGATATCCAATTATCGTATGCTAATCGTTATTTCATGACTCTCGCCGACCTTGGACTCATCGGCAACTGCCAGCTGTCTGCGCTCGTGCGCCGCGATGGAGCCATCGTGTGGTGCTGCATGCCGCGCTTCGACTCGCCGCCCATTTTCGCGTCCCTCCTCGATGATAGCGAGGGGGGTAAGTTCACCATCGGCCCTACGATCCCCCAGTCAGGTGTGCAGCGGTACCTGCCCAACACCAATGTCCTCGAAACACGTTTCGAAGACGAGGAGGGCGCGTTTCGCGTTCTCGATTTCGCCCCCCGCTTCATGCAGTACGAGCGCAGCTTTCGTCCGACCAAACTGATCAGGATCGTGGAGCCGCTTTCGGGAACGCCGCGCGTCCGCGTCCTGTGCGATCCGGTGCTCGGGTGGTCGCGCACCCGCCCGCGGCCCGAGCTCGGCTCGCACCATGTCGCTTACCACGGTTACCAGAGCGAGCTCCGCCTCACCACGGACGCACCCCTCTCCTATCTCAACGACGAGCCCTTTGCCCTCACCAGTCCCCGCCACTTCGTGCTGGCCTGGGGCGATCCGGTGCAAGAGCCGCTGGAGTCTCTCTGCGACCGTTTTTTGCGCGAGACCGTTCGCTATTGGCAGCAATGGGTGAAGCACTGCGACATTCCGCCCCTCTTTCAGCAAGAGGTCATTCGCTCGGCGCTGGCGCTGAAACTCCATTGCTTCGAAGATACCGGGGCCATCGTCGCCGCGCTGACGACGTCGCTTCCCGAGGCGCCGGGCTCGGGCCGTACTTGGGACTATCGCTACTGCTGGCTCCGCGATTCGTACTACACGCTCGGTGCCTTTCAGCTCCTCGGCCATTTCGAAGAGCGCGAACAATTCTTGCAATTTCTCATCAACGTCGCTTCTTCGGCGCCCGATCTCGATCTGGCGCCGCTCTATCGCATCGACGGCAAAACCGACCTCGGCGAGCAAATCCTCACGGAGTGGCCCGGTTTCGCCGGCGAGAAACCGGTGCGGGTGGGCAACGCCGCTGCCCTGCACAAGCAGCTCGACGTCTTCGGAGAAATGGTGCTCGCGCTCACGCCGCTCTTTCTCGACGCGCGTTTTCGCGAACAAGTGACCCCTCCCGTGCTCGATCTCGTGACGCGGCTCGCGCGCCGAGCGGTGGCCGTGGCCGGGCAGCCCGACGCGGGTATCTGGGAATTCCGCGACGGCTGGCGGCCGCAGACCTTCAGCTCCCTCATGTGCTGGGCGGCGGCCGATCGCATGAGCCGCATCGCGCGCATCCATCAGCCGGCGATTGCCGCGGAGTTCGCGGCGGCGGCCGTCAAGATCCGCGCTGACCTCCTGGCCAACGCGGTGGACGCGTCCCGCGGCTGTCTCGTCGCCGATTACGGCGGCAAAGAGGTGGACGCGGCCCTCTTGCAAGCCATTGCGCTGCACTTGCTCCCTCCCGACGATCCGCGTCTGGCAGCCACGGTGGATGCGGTTCGCGCCGATCTGGAGTACCGCGGTTGGCTCAAGCGCTACCGCACCAACGACGGCTTCGGCATCCCCGTCGTCGCCTTCACTCTGTGCACGTTCTGGCTGGTCGAAGCGCTGGCCCGGCTGGGACGGCCCGAGGAGGCGCGCGTCATTCTCGAACGCGTGCACGACGTGAGGTCCCCGCTCGGGCTCCTCTCCGAGGACGTCGATCCGGTGTCAGGGGTCATGTGGGGCAACTTCCCGCAGACCTACTCCCACGTCGGTCTCATCCATGCGGCGTTTGCCGCGTCGCCACGCTGGCCCGACTTCGGCTGAGATCCGGCTCGGAGCTTTTCGGTCCGGGGGGCGGCCGCGACTGCGGCAGGGTGATGCGGAAGAGAGCGCCCCCGCTGGGAGACTCTTCGAGCTCGATGTCGCCCCCGTGAGCGCGGGCGATCTGGCGCGCAATGGCGAGCCCGAGACCGGCTCCCGGCGCGCCGCTCGCTTGCTGATCAGTGCCCCGCCAAAAGGGCTCGAACACCCGCGGTCGATCGGCGAAAGCTACGCCGGGGCCCGAGTCGGCCACCAAGATGACGATGGACGAGCTCGTAGTCGAAGCGCTCACGGTCACCTTGTCGCCGGCGGGAGAATGTCGCACGGCGTTCTCCAGCAGGTTGCGCAGCATGCGTTCGAGATCGGTGCGGCGCGAGCGCACGTTGACGGCCGGGACCCGGAGATCGAGAAGGACTTGCTTGCTTCGTAGATCGCCGACGACGGATTGCTCCGCGCTGTCCATCACCTCCGCCAGCGACACGTCGCGCCACGGTTCGTCGGTATGTGCATCGAGTCGGGCCAGCTCCAGCAGATCTTCGGCCAGCAGTTTGAGGCGTCGCGTTGCATCGAGCGCCTGCTCGATGGTGAACCGATATTCCTCGGGAGTCCGAGTGCGGCGCAGAGCCAACGACAGCTCGCCGTAGAGTCTCGTCAGCGGCGAGCGGAGCTCGTGGGCGGCGTGCGCCACGAAACGGCGCTGCGAGCTGAAGAGCGAATCGAGCTGCGTGCACATGCGGTTGATGTCGATCTGAAGGCGCGCCAGCTCCGCCGATCCGAAGATGGTGTCGACCCGCGCCGTGAGGTCGCCGTCGGCGACGCGGCGGGTCACGGCGGCGATCGCTTCATAGCCGTGGGTGAACCTGCGCACGATCTGCGCCGCGAAAAGCGCGGTGAACACCACCACCGCGGCGAAGGCGGTGAGCAGCGCGCGTCCGAGAAAACTGATCTCGCGGTCGATATCGGCGCGCGAGGCGCCGATGAGGAGCTTCGATCCGGGGTGCCGCGGCACGTCGACCAGGATGCCGCGCGCTTGCTCGGCGCCGATGCGAAAATCGAAAAAAGTGCTCTTCGGCGTGTGGAACGAGGAGAGGGGAGGCACCTGGCCCTGCAAATTGTTCGTCCAGGCCAGAGGGACGCCGTCGGGGCCGTAGATCACGGCGTACTTGGCGAAGGTGGGGTCCTCACGGGCAGCGTCCTCGTCATCATCGTCCTCGCGAAGGCCGAGCGTCAGCGTGCGACCGCCGCGCACGGCAACCTCGTGGGCCTCCTCGATGGCGGCGGCGCGCAAATTGGCGTCGGGTTGCTCGCGCTGGGCAGCGCCGACCGAAAGCCACACCACGGAGAGCGCAACTCCCAGCAGAACGATGGAAAGCACCGTCACGGCGGTGACCAGCCGCGCGTGAAGGGTCATGGTGGAGGCGGCGCCTTGAGCCGATAACCCGCGCCGCGCACGGTGTCGATCATCCAGGCGTGCTTGCCGAGCTTGTCCCGCAGCCGCTTGATGTGGACGTCGATGAGGTTCGAGCCCGGGTCGAACGTGGTTCCCCACACCTTGGCCAGGAGCTCGCTGCGGGGCACGACCCGGTTGGCGTTGTAGGCGAGATGGAGCAAGAGACCGAATTCCCTCGTCGTGAGATCGATCGGCTTTCCGGCCAGGCTCGCGCGGTGCCCGAGTCGATTGATCTCCAGATCCCCGAAGGTGAGCTTGCCGGTCGCGGTGGTGCGGCGAAGCACGGCTTGGATTCGCGCCAGCAGCTCCTCGAGCTCGAAAGGCTTACCGAGGTAGTCGTCCGCTCCGGCGCGGAGCCCGAGCACGCGTTCCCCCACCTCGCCGCGCGCTGTCAACATGATGATGGGTACCGTGATCCCTCGCTGGCGCAGCTCCCTGCACACGGCGAGTCCGTCCATCCCGGGCAGCATCCAGTCGAGAATGACGAAGTCGTAGGCGCCGCCCTGGACCTGGGTGATGGCGTCGACGCCGCGGCCGCAGATGTCGGCGGTGTAACCTTCCTCCTGCAGTGCGCGCGAGAGAAAGAGCGCGAGCTTGGTGTCGTCTTCGACAACGAGGCATCTCATCGATCGCCCCTGCTAGCCCGCGCCGCGCCCGCAAGACGGCGAATTTCCATGTCTCGGCTCACATTCCTAGGCCTACTCTGTCAGATTCTCGCGGCCAGATCGATCATTGGGGCGGCGATACGCCCACCGAAGCTGCCCGGCGCCTCGTTCCCGTCACGCTGAGTCGAAGGCGCGGCGGAGCCAGCTCTCGAGCACCGGACGCGCGCCGCGCCGACGCGCGCAGCCCTCGCGGTCGGGGCATGGGTGCCGCCGCGCCGACGATTATTGTCGAGAATCCCTGGTTGCTTTTCGCGTACGGCGTCGCACGAGCGCAGTTGCGGCGGCGAGCAGCATGCCAGCGAATCCCCCGCTCGTGCGCGTCTCATTCGATCCGACGACGCGGCAGCCGCACCCAGGATCGTCCGGCGCAGTCCCGCCCGCGCCTGCCCTCCCGGCCCGGCCTCCGCTCCCGTCGCGGCCTCCCGTCCCGGTTCCTCCGGCGCCGGACGTGGCCCCGGTCCCAGTCGTTCCGGTCGTCAATCCGCCGGTCCCGCCCGTGCCCCCGGTTCCACCCGTCGCGCTGCCTCCGGTTCCCCCGGTTCCGCCGGTTCCGCCGCCACTCGCGCCTGCTTTGCCAGCACCGCCGTCCGTCGTTCCCGTTCCACCGGTGCCGCCGGTCGCTCCGCCGGTGCCGGCCGCGCCGGCCGTTGCACCCGTGCCCGCGGCGCCACCGGTTCCACTCGCGCCGCCCGTTCCGGCGACTCCGCCGGTTCCACTCGCTCCGCCGGTGCCGCTCGCTCCGCCGGTACCGCTCGCTCCGCTGCTGCCGGCGGAGCCTGCTGCGCCAGCTTTGCCGGCCGCGCCGCCGGTCCCCGCCGCTCCACCCGTGCCCGCGGCGCCACCCTTGCCTGCGGCCCCGCCGGTTCCCGCCGCGCCGCCGGCGCCGGCCGCGCCGCCAGCTCCTCCGGCTCCGGCGGTGCCCGCCGTGCCGCAAGGGGAAAAGCAGCTCACGCCGTTGACGTGCGAATTGATCGACGTCTTGCTGCCCGACGAGAACGTCTTCGCCGTCGCGTTGACGGAGGGAGCCATGATGAACCCAGAATTCGCCGCGTCGTGGTCGGCGCCGAAGTTGTGCCCCAGCTCGTGCGCCGCGCAGATCGTCGTGCCGCGGCCCGTTCCGAGGTAATTGGAGACGCTGGACCCGTTTTTGGCGGAACACAGCCCTCTCAGCCACGCCAGTCCTACCGCGCCGCTGGTGACGCGGCCGGCGTACAACTGGACGACCCCACGCGCGGCATCGTTGTCCTGCTTCCAAGCCGAGAGTTCGTTGAGCTGATTCGTGAGGGAGAGGCCCGCCACGTTGTAACCGGGGTCGCCATTGGCCGGGGTGACGGTGGTGTGGGTCGTCAGCTTCTCGACGCGAAAGCCGTGGTTGATGTCCGCGCGGTAGATCCCGTCGATCTCGTTCATGCGCGTGTTCATCTCGTTTTCCGCCGACGCGCTGGTGCCACCCACCTTCGCCACGTGCGTGTAGTCCGAGATCATGTGGATGCCGATCCAGGTGCACGCCTGCGGCGCGGCCGACGATGCGTTGCTGGGTGCGGCAGCGGCCTCGCCGATGACGCCGCAATGCGCGTCGCCGGCGCCCAATGGAATGTCCATGTAATCGCTGACGGCCCCGCGGGCTATGGTGGCCGTATGGGAGTCCTCCAAGCTCGGCCGAAGCTCGAAAAGGTCGTCTTGGGTGAAGACAATCCCTTCCACGAGGTCGTTCCTGATGTTCACACGCACCCACGACTTCGGGTCGCCGTCGACGTAGCCGCGGAACGGAGGCAGGACGCCGGCCTCGCGCGCCAACATGCGAACGCCGTCGCGCACGACCACCAAATCGGGTGCGAAGAGCTCGTAGTTTCGCGCGAGGCGCAAGCTGAACGTGTGACCGAGCGCTTTGAACTCGACCCGCCGCTGGTCCTCGCTCGTTGGCACGATCGACAACTCGCGCACGAGATCAGCGCCGGGCAAGATGTCGCGAATTGCGCTGCGGTCGAGCGACCGGAGGTCCGTGGGTTCGGTCGATTCGACGTCCGATGCCGCTTTGTCCGAGCATGCACTGGCGACGACGAAGCACGCCGTCCCGCCGAGGAGCTGAATGAGAATGTCCCCACGTCCACCGAAGATCTTCATGGCAAGCTCCCGCGCTTTCGAAAAATCTGGGTGCACCTTTTTCGGATAGGCATTGTCCGAAGCATCAAGCGGTTCTCACTGCGACCACTTCGGCGTCAGAGCCAAATGCAAGGTAGCAAAATCTCCTTTGCGTCGCGAGCACGACGCGTTCGATTCGCACGGTCTTATCGGTTGACGCGTTGTGCCGTCGAATTCCTCCCCCAGCGCAGACTCGGAGTAAGCTCGTACCGCAATGCGCAATGAACCAAGTGATGCCCGAAGATGACGATATTGCAATCTTGTCAGTACGTGCTTGCTTTCTCGGTAGTTGTCGCAACAGCGTGCCGGAACGGGTCGACGAGAAGTGGCCCCGAGCCGCCTGCGGGTCGAGGCGTCGAACCTGCGGGGGCATCGGCGCTCGCTGCCCCACCCGAGGCGTCCGCGCCTCGGGTGGCGCGCGAAGCTCTACCCGCGCGGACCGCGGAAAGCTCTCGCGATCCCGAGTGGCGCGTACCTCCCACGCTGGCGCGCGATCCTGCCGAATCGCTGGCGTGCCGTGCCGATGCCGAGTGCACCATCACGTGCCGCAGCGACGGCAGCTGTTGTCTGGAGCAGTGCGGTTGCTCGGCGCCGATGAGCCGACTCTTCCTCGAGCGGCTGGAGTCACACGTCGCTCACGAATGCGGGCCGAATCCGCTCTGCCCGGTGGCGGGGTGCGTTGGCACCAAGCTTTACGAGGCGCGCTGCCAGAAGGGCCAGTGCGTCGCCATCAAGCTGCCGGGCGGCGTGTGAGCGACCGCCGCACCGGCACGACGACATCCCAAGTCTCCTGCCCCCGAACGGTCGCGTGATTCACACGAGACCGCGCAGTGGGCCCGAGGTGGGCTTGTCCCCAAAGCCCTCGGCGGTGACGCCCATCAGATTGAGGACCGAGGTGCAAAGCTGGTAGTGGCTTTGCGGCCCCTGGTCGACGACCCCAGTCCCGGTGAGCCGGCCTCCGGCGCGTCCGAGCAAGACGATCGGCAAATTGGTCATGCCGTGCACGCCGTTGCCGTTCTCGTTGGCCCAGATGACGAGCGTGTTGTCGAGCGCCGTCCCCCCCGCCTCGGGTACCGCGTCGAGCTTTTTCGTGAACCGAGCCACGTTGCCGGCCACCCAGCGTCCGATGGTCGTCATCGCTGCGCCGGCGGCGCCGTTGCTCCCATCGGGAGCATCGAAATGGGCGATCTCTTCGTGGCTGTCTTTGTTGATGCCGGCCCAGCCGTAACGCCATTGATTGCCGCAGAATCCGAGCTGGAAGGTGACGATGCGCGTGAGGTTGCACTGCAGAGCCACCGCCATCAGGTCGAGCATCAGCTCGGTGAGCAAGGGGACGTTTTCTTCCCGTGTCACGTCGATGCCGGGCGCGGGACGCGATGGCCGCGCACAGGCAGCGCTCCCTTGCACGGCGGCGCTGAGGCGCATCTCGTACTCCCGCAGCGCCGTGGCGTGCGCTTCGAGCTTGTGCCGCTCCGTCGGACCGAGGCGTCCACTCAACGCGGCCAGGTCACTCGCCGTGTGATCGAGCACCGACTGCCGCAGCGCGAGCCGCCGTGCCGTCGCGTCCGGCGAGTCGTCGCTGGCTTCGGGAAAGAGCATGGCGTACATGCGATAAGGGTCGACGCGGGTCGGGAGCTGCTGCTGCGGCCCGATGTAGCTGAACGATCGACGGTGTCCATTCTTCGGCGCGACGTCGGCGGCGAGCACACCGCAGTTCAGTGTAGGAAACCGGACTTGCGGCTGGAGTGCGCGCCGCAGAACCTGGTCGATCGAAGGGCCGCCACCGAAGCTCTCCTCCGGCAGCCCCACCGGGCGGACGCCCGTCCATAGACTGTTGAAACCGCGATCATGCTCGTTGCCGACGCCTGTCGTCTCGTTGGCGACCCCTTTGACGAGGATCGTCTTTGCACGCAGCGACGCATCGCTCAGGATGGGATCCAGGATCGGCGAGGTCCCGCTCCCATCGGGCCAGAACGTCTGCTGATGGGTGCCGAGGGCCTGCATGAAAATGAACAGGCGTGGCCCCATCGTCTGCGAAGAAGCGAATGCCTCGCGGAGGAAAGTGGGAACGAGCAGCGTGGCGCCCGCCGCCCGCAGAAGGTCGCGTCGACCGAAGGCGCGATCGCTCATTGTTCCACCTTTCGCTCGCTAAAACGCGGCTGGACGACCATTTCTGTCGCCAGCTCACCGATGGTCCGCCCCGGCGCCGCGAAAAAATTCTTCAGTGCGGCGATCGCGCAGCCGTCGGCCGGCAGCTCGTCCCGCCCTTCGATGTAGCGAAACATCTGGACGACGAAGCAGTCGCGAACCATGCGGCTGGCGAGGAGACGGTCGGCGAGCTCGGCCGGCCCTTGGAAGGGGCCGTCGACGTCGGTACCGGTGAGCTTGCCGTTGGAATCGACGGGCAGACCGGCTTCGTTGTCGCGAAAGCTCCCGAGGGCGTCCATCATCTCCATGCCGAAGCCAATGGGGTCCATGTATTGATGACAACTGTGGCAAAGCGGGTCAGTAGCGTGCCGTTCGAATTTCTGTCGCGTGGTGCCGGTGCTGTCCCCGGGGCCGGGCGCGGTGACGGTCGCCTGCGGGGGAGGCGGCAAGATCGGTTGACAGAAGAAGCGCGTCCGGATGGCGAGCCCGCGGTCGACGGGGCTCGAACGATGCACCGGTGCGTGCGCGGCCAACCAGCCGCCCAGCGAGAGAACGCCTTTGCGCAGCTTCGGATTGAGGTCGATCTTGGCAAACTCTCCGGGAGCCGGAGGAACCGGCGGCACCAGTGGAGGGGCGTAGTCCTTTGCATAGATCGCGTCGAGGATGGTGGCGCTGGCGAAGGTGACGGGAGCGCCGAGCAGTGCTTCCAGTGTGCCGTTCTGCTCCCGCAAGACGTAATCGAGAAAGAGATCCAGCTCGGTATCGAGCTCGACTTTGAGGGTCGGGGTGAAGCGCGGAAAGAGCGCGGGAATCTTGTTGACCGCGCGAAGGTCGGGCACACCGAGCCAGCCGCGTAAGAACCGCGCCAGATGCCGGCGCGAATCCTCGGTTGCCAAGAGCCGCGTGGCTTCCCCGCGCAGAACGCTCGACATGCGAAACCGGGGATCCTGCGCCCGCTCCACGAGATCGGCGTTCGGGCGCTTACCGGTCAAAGCGAAGGCGACGGCATTGGCGACTTCTTCCGCGTCGAGCCGCGCAGGCGCGCTGTTTTGGCTCACCCCGACCTCGCTGCGATAAAGGAAATAAGGAGAGATCAAAATGGCTTCGATGACGGTGCGGATTCCGCGTTCATGACCTTCGAAGGCGGCACCCTGCTCGTAGAGAGCCAGCAAATCGGCTTGCTCGGATTTCGCGAGACCGCGTCCGAACGCCCGCCGACCGAACGACGACACGAAGGAGGAAGCGCAGCGCTCTGGCGCGTCATCGGCGGCGCACGAGGTGAGCGCGGCCACGTCGGCGGCTTCCGCTGCCAGTTGCGCGGCGACGTCGAATTCTTCGAAGTTGCCGGCCGAAACGGAGAGCGCGCCGGACTGGTTGTCGAAGCCGTGGACCGACGGCTCGGGAGCGAAGGTGCTGGCGAGCCCCGCTCGTTCGCCGACCAGATCCGTCACCGCGCGCTCGTACTCACCGAGCGAAATACGCCGCGCGCGCTGAAGCGTTGCGGGCGGGCAGCTGACCCCCGGTTTCTTGGGGTTCACGAGCGGAGGCGAGCTCGGCGTCGTGCTCGTGGGAACGTCCGGAGGCGGGATCTCGGGAACGCTCGCGCCTGCCCCGGGCCGCCCCGGGGACACTTGGTCGCTAATCTGGCCCGTACACGAAACGAGGCCGAGGAGTGCTACCAGCAGCACCCGCTTACTTTGCGGGCAAGATTCCACACTCGGAACCTTAGGCCCTCATGCAGGATGAAAGCAACGGGTCACCGCAAACACCCTACAGATGCGCACCCCTTCATTGCATTCTTCTGTTGCTGCTTCATTTGCTTGGCCCGAGGATGCGCTCGACGTACCACGGAGAGGCAATCGTTCATGTCTGCAAGAACCTTCAAAATCACGCTCCACCGGGATGGCTCGATGTGCTTCATCCCGATTTCCTTCGATCCGCGCGCCATATTCGGCAAGGTGCGAGCACCGGTCAAAGTCACGCTCAATGGCCATACCTACCGCAGCACGATCGCGTCGATGGGGGGGACTGTCTTCATTCCCCTGCGCAAGAGCAACCGCGAAGCGGCCGGCCTGCAAGGCAACGAAACGCTCGACGTGAAGCTCGAGCTCGACGCTGACGAGCGCGATGTCACGCCGCCCAAGGATTTCGTCAAAGCCCTCAAGGCCACGCCACCGGCGTGGGAGCGCTGGCCGGAGCTCAGCTTCACGCATCGCCGTGAGCACGTCGAGGCCATCGAAGGCGCAAAAAAGCCCGAGACGCGCACGCGCCGTCTCGAAGCTGCGGTTCGCATGATCGCAGCGCGGCCAGCCAAGAAAACCCCCTCCGGCACCGGCGCGTATGTCGCTCTTTTGCGCGGCATCAACGTGGGGGGCAACAACATGCTCCCCATGAAAGAGCTCGCCGCGATGTTCTCCAAGGCTGGGTGCACCGATGTGCAGACCTACATCCAGAGCGGCAACGTCGTCTTTCGAGCCGACGACAAGCGGGCGGCGCGCATCTCCGCGACCATCGCCAAAGCCATCACCGCCCGCTCTCCCATGCGCATCCCCATCGTCGTTCGTAGCGCCGGCGAGCTTCGCCGGGTCGCGAAGAACAATCCGTTTCTCGCGCGAGGCGTCGACGCCGACAAGCTTCACCTCGTTTTTCTGAGCGGCGCCCCCGTCGCCGCCGCCGTCGCCGCACTCGACCCCAAGCGTTCGGCGCCGGACGAGTTCGTCGTCCGCGGCGCGGAGATCTACCTGCACTGCCCCAATGGTTTCGGGCGCACCAAGCTTTCCAACGCCTATTTCGACGCCAAGCTCGCCACCGTCAGCACCGTCCGAAACTGGCGCACCGTCCTCAAGCTTCTCGAAATGGCAGGAGGGTGACGCACGAAAGTGGCAACCGATGACGTCCTGGTGACGAAGCTTGTCGAAGGCTCGGCGTTCGATCTAAAAAGGTCGGTTGGAGGTGGGTCATGGGGCGCGAAAGGACCGTCGGTGGCGTCGTCATGGGGTGGCCATGCCTGCTCGTGCTCACCGGGTGCGGGGCTTCGCGTGAGCCGAGTCGTGCCCTCAAGAACCAGCTCGAAACCGCGCCTCTCATCATCACCGAAGTCGCTCAAGCCACGGCCTACGATGGGACGACCGGGGACAAAGTCGAAGTCTTTTGCACCAGGGCCGGCGGTTGCAGCGCCTTCAAGGTGTGCGATCCGAAGGCCGGCGGGGGCACCTCGTGTTCGGCGCTCCAGCCCGCGCTCGGCGCAGGACAACGCAAGGTCGTGTCGCGTGGCAGCAACGTCACCACCGCCGACCAGGTGTGGCTCGGCGACACCGCGGGCGCAGAGCTCGCGGCAACGCGCGTCGGCCCCTTCTCTTGCGCCAACGGCGAATCGCAATCGCGTCCGGACTGCTCGGTGGCCCCGTTCAATCCCTGCGCCCCGCCGAACCTCGGCGCGAGCTCGGGCACCTGCGCGCCCGGCGATTTCCCGGAGCCGTTCGCCTTCTCGGTCAAGTTCACGACCAACCAGCACGGCGGACCCGAGTCCACTTGCAACCGGCCCCTATGCCAGGAGCTGCTCCTTGCGCTCGGGCGCGCCCAGACATCGATCGACTTTGCCATCTACGGCATGCGGGCCCAGTCGCACATCATCGACGCCCTCGTTGCGGCCCAGAACCGCGGCGTCCTCGTGCGCGGCGTGGTCGACAGCGAGGACGCCGACGGCACGGCTTTCGGATATCCCGGAACGAAGGCCCTCATCGACGCGCTCGCACCGGGCAGTGTGCATTGCGATGTCGGCGGCGGTTACAGCTACATCATGCACAACAAGTTCTTCGTGCTCGATGGCCACCAAGTGTGGACCGGCAGCACCAACCTCAGCGATACGGAGCTCGGCGGCGAATACAACTCCGACGTCGCTGCCCTCTTCACGTCGTACAAACTCGCCGCCATCTACCGCGGCGAGGTCGAGGAAATGTACGGCGCGGGCCTCTTCCACAAGCGCAAGAGCGACAACACGCTGCACGTCGTCGACGGCTCGAGCTTCACCGACGGTACCGTGATCAAAAGCTACTTCTCTCCCAGTGACCATGCCCGCGACAACGCCGTCATCCCCTTCGTCAATGCGGCGACGGCCACGCTCGACATCGCCATGTTCTATTTCACGAGCCAAGAGATCGCCGACGCCATCGTGGCCGCGCGCGGGCGGGGCGTTGCCGTGCGAATGGTCCTCGATGCGGGAGGGGCGGGAAATGCCTATTCCAAGCATCCCCAGCTCTGTTCGGCCGGCATCCCGGTCAAGACCGAGAACTGGGGCGGCAAATCGCACAGCAAATGGGCGGTGGCCGACGCGGGGGTGGCTGGCGCGGCGGCGGTCGTCTTCGGCTCCATGAACTGGACCGGCGCGGGCGACAGCGACAACGACGAGAACACGCTCTACGTGAAGAACGACGGCTTCGCCGCGCCCTTCCGCGCCGAGTTCGAGCGAGAGTGGGCCGATCTCGGCGGTGTCCCCCCCTGCACGACCGTGTCCATCGAAGGCGCTGATTCTTCGCTGTGCACGCCCCGCGGCAATTGCTCGGCGAGCTGCGCCAGCGGATCGTGCTGCGACGGTGTCGACAACGACTACGACGGCAAGGTCGACCTCGCCGAAGAGGGGTGCGGCTGCGCCGACGGTGTCGACAACGACGGCGACGGGTACGTCGATCAGGACGACTGGGACTGCAAACCGATCGACGATCCGGAATGAGTCGTCAAACCTCGAAACGCTCGCGCGTCGGTGGGCCGGCGAGGTTCTCGATGAAACCCGCCCCGCTCTCGTTCGGTCCCTTGTAGTTGTGCACGAGAGCCGCTTCGAGCGAGGTGAGATCGCGCCAGCGCTCGAGCATGACCATGACGTTGGGGTCCCCGATCCCCACGAAGAGCTCGTACTGCTCGCAACCTTTTTCGGCGCGCACCCTCTCGATGATCGGTGCGAAACCCTCCATGAAAGCCGCCGCCCGCCCCGGTTTGATCCGGAATGTGATTACTTGCCTGATTGCCATGGCACCCTCTCCCGCGTTCCGTCCAGGTCTCATGGTGAGCATGGTCACGGCAATTCGGTCAAGAACGTGGCGGACCAACGGGGGCCAGGGCCGAAAAACCACTTGACGGTAGTTGTCATAACCGTACATTATGTTGGCGAACGACAACTATGTTCCCCCACGGAGCGACACCATGAAAGCATCTCCGCCCGGCTGGCCCAGAATCACCAGTTCCCTTTTCTACGACGACGCCGCCAAGGCCATCGATTGGCTCTGCCGCGCCTTCGGTTTCGAGGTGCGCCTGAAGATCGAAGGGGAGGGGGGCCGAATCGAACACTCCGAGCTCGTCTTCGGCGACGGGCTCATCAGTGTCGGCACCACGGGCGGAAAATCGACGCGCCCCGAACCCTTGCCGGGCAAGAGCCCGCGCTCGCTGGGCGGGGCGATCACGCAGGCTCTCTGTGTCTACGTGGACGATGTCGACGCCCACTGCGAGAGAGCCAAGGCCGCAGGTGCTCAAATCGTCGAGCCGCCGACGACCACCGACTACGGCGAGGAGTACTGGAGCGATCGCAGCTACCGCGCCGTCGACGTCGAGGGGCATCAGTGGTGGTTCATGCAGCGGATGAAAGGTCCGGGCATGTAAAAGGCGCCCTTTCACTTGGACCACGATCTCGAGCCGATCTTCGTCGCACTCGCCGATCCGGCGCGCCTTGCCGTCGTTCGTCTCCTGCGCAAAAAGCCGCTTCGATCGAGCGACGTGGCGGCGGCGCTCTCGCTGAGCCGCCCCTTGATGAGCCGGCACCTGCGGGTCTTGCGGCGCGCCGGTCTGGTCGAGGAAAAATCCGAGGACGATGACGCTCGGGTGCGCATGTACCGCCTGCGCCCCGAGCCCTTTGCCGAGCTACGGTCGTGGCTCGACGAGGTCGAAGCCTTCTGGGGCGATCAGCTGCAGGCCTTCAAATCCCACGCCGAGCGCAAACACGGCAAGAGCGCCGCGCGCGCACCCAAGGTTCGACCATGATCCGCAAAGCCAGCAAAGCGAGCGCCGCGCGGCGCGTGCCGTCCGAGAAGAAGCGTGCTCCGGTCGTTCTGCCTCCGGGCGCAGGGCGCGCGTACGGGATGGGCCCGGTGCACGCCGTCTTCAAGGCGGACGGCGACGAGACGCGCGGGCGGTACGCGATCTCGGAGTGGTGGCTCGAGCCCTACACGCGCGGCCCCGGCGCGCACACGCACGAGGAAGACGACGTCTTCTTCGTGATCGAGGGGACGATGAGCCTCTTGGTGGGCGGCGCGTGGATCGACGCGCCGAAGGGCTCGCTGGTGATCGCACCCGGAGGCACGGCGCACGACTTCGAGAACCGCACCGCCGAGCGCGTGGGCGCGCTCAACCTCTCGGTGCCCGGCGACTTCGAGCCGCACATGGGGGGGATCGCCGAGTGGTTCCGCGCGCGCTCCGCCGCCGCGTCCCGCACGGCGAACGCGCCACGCGGCCCATCGGTCAGTCCCGGCGGCCGACTCGCTCGAAGGAAAGCGCGCGCTTGAACGAGCACGCCTCGCGCATTTCCCTACATACCTACGCGTGATCGAGGATCACGCTCGGTGATTTAGGGCGCGACAAAACCGGGCGGCAGTAGATCGCAGGGGAGCCGACCCGAAGGGGGACGATCGAGATCGGTGGGCAAGTCGAGGCACGGCACGAGACCGCCGTCGCCCGGGGGCGGCGTGATCGCGTCGCTGCCGGCGTCCGTCGGATTGCTCCCGCCTTTACCGGCGCTTCCGCCGGTGCCACCCGTTCCTCCGCCACCGCCCGTCGTCGTTGTCCCGCTATCCGCGGTGGAGGCGCCCGAGCCGCCCGTGGCGCCTGGCGTTTTGTCGTCGTCGCAAGCGGAGACGACGGCGACCAGGAGAAGCGGCCACCAATGCCATTGCAAACGGTGGCGCATCAGTACTTCACCCAGATCTCGTCGTTGGCAGCGAGCGCGGTGAGCGCGGTCACGCCGCTCGTCGTCTTGATGAGGTCGGCCGTCGCGGGGTTGGGGCTGAAGGCGGCATTGCCCTTCCACACGATGAGCGCATCGCCGAAGAACGCGGTGACGTCAGCGACCGCGACGGGCACGGTGAATTTGTTCCAGCCAGCGCGACGGGAGGGGACGAGCTTGACCGCGGGCGCCGGCTCCACGGTGGTGTTGGTGGGATCCAGCCCGATCCAGTCGCTGACGATGACGCCTCCGTCCGGCCCTCGGCAGTACTGGTGGGTGGGAAAGTACACGGTGCTAAATCCTTTGTCAGGCAGTTTGGCGCGGATGGCGAGCTCGTAGTAAGCGACATCGCCCTCCAGTGTTTCTTGCGCGGTGCGGGTCCAAACGACGCCGCTCACCGCTCCGGTCGCGTCGGTTTCGACGGAAACCCTGCCGAAGTCGCTCGGCATCGGGCGGATGGAGGTGACGTCGGCAGGGATATCGACCTTGACGCTGAAGGTGTCGAGCCCCTCGCACCCGTGGCCTACACCGAACTTGATGATTTGGGTGGCGTTGGCGAAGCCGGGACCCGACGTGATCGAGATATGCGCCGCCGCCATTGCCGGCACCAAAGAAATTGCCGCTCCCAGTAGGATTGCTTCGACCGATCGTCTCATGGATCCACACCTCCGTCGCCCTTCCAAATAGCGCGATTGGCGAGCAGAACCATGTGGCGTGTTGTCGCGCGGCGATTTGTCGCACGCATGCATTTTGTCGCGCGTCCGCTTTGAGTGGTCGTCGCGCCGCGCTAGACTCGCAGCCATGCGCGGGAGCATTTCGAAAATCACGATGGCCTTGGTGCTCATTGGCGGCTGCTGGGCAGCTGCAGGGTGCGCGGGCGACGACGGCGGCACGCCCGATGGCGGTGGCGGCTCCGGAGGCTCCGGAGGCTCGAGCCCGAGCATGGACGCGGGCGGCGACTCGGGGCTGGTTGGCTGCGTCAGCGAAGCGCCCACGGCTTGTCCGGACCCCCCCGTGACGTACAGCAAGGTTGAGCCGATCTTCCAGGCCCGATGTGTCAGCGTCTGTCACAACGACAGGACCATCGACCCCAACACGAATCTGCCTATCTGGGGCTTCACCGATTACGAGCACGTGGTGACCTGGAAGACCACCATTCAGCCGGAAGTGCTCCGATGCTCGATGCCTCCCGTGGATGCCGGCGTCCGGATCACGGTGGAAGAGCGGCGCGCCATCCTCGATTGGATTCTCTGCGGCGTGCCGAGGTAGCGCGCCGCTTCCACCGCGCGCTGCCCGACGTGACGACGCTGCCCCACGTCTGCGCATGACCTGTGCGGCGCAGGACGCCGCAAAGCGTGTGGTGGTCGCGGTCGTGGTCGTGGTCGTGGTCGTGGTCGTGGGGTCGCGGTCGCGGTCGCCTTTGCTCGCCGTTGAAAACGATGGAACGGCCGTCTCCTCTTGACCCGCCGTGATCAGTAAGTTATGACTTACCGTAAGCAATGGCTAACGCATCAATCGGGTTCGCGGCTCTCGGCGATCCAACGCGCCGGCTGATCTTCGAGCGTCTGGCACGTCATCCGATGTCGGTCGGCAAGCTCGCCGCGGGGCTCTCCGTGACGCGCCCCGCCGTTTCGCAGCATCTGCGCAAGCTGAAAGAAGCAGCGCTCGTCACCGAACGCCAAGAGGGCACCCGCCGCGTCTATCGGCTCGACCCGAAGGGGGTCGAAGCCATGCGCAGCTACCTCGATCGCTTCTGGGATCGAGCGCTCGCGGCATTCAAAGAAGCGGCCGAAAAGGCCGATGTGGAAGAGGAGAAAGCGCAATGAGCATCATCGAGCCGGTCATCAAGCAGTTCGTGGTCGAGACGTCCCAGGAGCGTGCCTTTCAGGTCTTCACCGACGGCATCGATCGCTGGTGGCCACGCGAACACCACATCGGAAAATCGCCGCTCGCGCGGGAGGTGATCGAGCCGAAGCAAGGGGGCCGGTGGTACTCGATCTGCCAAGACGGAACCGAGTGCGATACGGGCAAGGTGCTGGCCTGGGATCCGCCACGGCGCCTCGTCTTGTCGTGGCAGATCACGGCCAAGTGGGAGTATGACCCGAGCTTCGTGACCGAGATCGAGGTGACCTTCACCGCCGAGGGCCCCAAGAGGACGCTGGTCCATTTCGAGCACCGCAACCTCGAGCGTTACGGCGAGTCCGCGCCCGAGCTGCGCAAGAGCATCGCCGCCCAAGAAGGTTGGGGTCAAACGCTCGACGCCTTCAAGCGCGCAGCGGAAAGCTAACCCCGTTCTCGCACGCATCGGAGCCGGTGGGACTTAAGCTCGGAAATAGGCAACTATAGGGTTGCCTATTTCCGAGCGCGGCACCATCATATGCAACCTGGAGGTTGCTCATGAATGCCATTCCCGACCGCATCGAAAAAAAGATCCTGCTGCGGGCTCCCAAGGCCCGCGTGTGGCGAGCCATCGCCGACACCAAGGAATTCGGTTCTTGGTTCGGCGTGAAGCTGGAGGGGGAGTTCACGCCGGGTGCGAAGGTGAGCGGAAAAATCACCACCAAGGGGTACGACCACTTGACGATGTTCGTCGCCGTGGAGCGAGTCGACAAGGAGCGACTGCTCTCTTTTCGCTGGCACCCGTACGACATCGACCCCGCGCTCGATACGTCGTCCGAGCCGATGACGCTGGTCGAGTTCCAGTTGGAGGAAACGAAAGAAGGGACGCTCCTCACCGTGGTCGAGTCGGGCTTCGACAGGGTTCCGCTCGCGCGCCGGGTCAAGGCGTTCCAGATGAACAGCCAAGGCTGGGAGGAGCAGCTGAAGAACATCGAGCGTCATGTCGCGCAAGGGTAGGCTGTCGGCCGCGGTCGTGCGGGATTCGGCGCCTGTATTCGCCGCGCTGGGCGACGAGACGCGTTTGCGTCTCGTCGCCCGCCTTTCGGAGCGCGGTCCGCAGTCCATTGCGCGCCTCGCGGAAGGGGAGCCGGTCACGCGCCAGGCCATCACCAAGCATCTTCGGGTGTTGGCGGATGCCGGGGTGGCGCGCGATCAACGACGCGGCCGCGAGCGGCTATGGGCGCTCGAAAGACGATCGCTCGACGAGGCTCGCCGCTGCCTCGATCTCGTCTCGCAAGACTGGGACGAGGCCCTCGCGCGGCTCAAGGCTTTCGTCGAGACCTGAGGACGGCAGAGGGGGGGCCGCGAACGGCGCGGGCACGGCTCGACCCAAGTGCGACGGACATCAACCCGTGTGTCGGCGCCGCAGAAGGTTGACCTCGCGGCTCTTGGTTGCGGCGGGTGCGAGCAGGATCGCGCCGAGCAGCTCGACCACGGTCCCGCCGATCCCCTGCAGGCATTGTCCGCGCCCCTCTTCGATGGTGAGGAGGACGAGCTCGTTGATGCCTCCCACGATGGCCGCGGCCATTTCGGGGGAGATCGAACGTAGTCCGGGTCGTTCCTGGCGACCGCGTTCGACCAGCCGACGGAGCAGCTCGGCAAACCGCCGGTGGATGTTGCGACGCACCTTGAGCGCCTCGGGCCCCGCGGCTTGAATCTCGGTCAAGAAGGTGCGCGTCAACGCGGGGCGCTCCTCGAGCGCAGCCAGATAGGCATGGGTGGCGGCTACCAGCCGTTCTTCCGCGGGCAGGTCGCTTTCTCCTGCCTCGGCGATGCGCGAAAGCACGTCGTCGCTGAGCGCCGCGTACGTGGCGAGGTAGCACGCTTCTTTGTCCGCGAAATGCTCGTAAAAGGTCCGTTTGGAGACACGCGCATGCTGCACGATGTCAGCGACGCTGATGTCGGCATAGCCCTTCTCCGTGAGCGCCGTCGCCATGGCTTGGATGAGGCGCGACGGGGGGTGATCGGCCTCGCTACCGACGCCGTCCGGCGCGGCGGGTGCCGGGTTGGGCCGCGGGGCGGCGCGTCGGCTTTTGGCGCGCGTTCGGGAAGGGGCTTGCATGTGGTACGCGATGGTACCATACTCGCTGGTACGATGCCGTACCGCGACACGAGCCGGGGCCGAAGCGACACAGAAAGCAATGGATCAGCGCCCCGCGAGAAGGCGCGGCACGTGGGCATCGCCATCGTGGGGAGCGGTTTCGCCGGGCTCGGAGCGGCCATCCTGCTCAAGCGCGAGGGCATCCACGACTTCGCCATCTTCGAGCGAGCCGGGGACGTGGGGGGGACTTGGCGCGACAACTCGTATCCCGGCTGCGCGTGCGACGTCGAATCGCACCTTTATTCTTTCTCGTTTGCTCCGAATCCCACCTGGAGCAGGTCCTATTCGCCGCAGAGAGAGATCTTCGCCTACCTGCGGCGCTGCGCTGACGAATATGGCCTTCGCCCGCACCTGCGCTTCGGGCACGAGCTGGCGGGGGCTGCATGGGACGAAGCACGACGATGCTGGCTGCTGGAGACGTCGGCCGGGCCGTACACGGCCGATGTGCTCATCGGCGGTATGGGCGCCTTCAGCGAGCCGTCGATCCCCCCGCTTCCCGGTCTCGACGCCTTCCAAGGCAACGTCTTTCACTCGGGGCGCTGGGACCATGACTACGATCTCGAGGGGCGCCAGGTGGCCGTGATTGGTACCGGCGCTTCGGCGATCCAGTTCGTCCCCGAGATCCAGCCCAAGGTGGCCAAGCTGCGCCTTTTCCAGCGCACGCCGGCCTGGGTCGTTCCGCGTTACGAGCACACCCTCGGCCCCGTCGTGCAGTCGCTCTACCGCAAGGTTCCGGCCTTGCAGAAACTCGCGCGCGCCATCATCTACGCCCGGCGCGAGATCTTCGTCCTGGCCTTTCGCCATCCTCGGCTCATGCGCCTCGTGGAGGCGTTTGCGGTGCGGTACTTGAAGCAGTGCATCGCCGACCCAGCGTTGCGAGCCAAAGTGACGCCGAGCTTTCGCATGGGCTGCAAGCGGATCCTCATTTCCAACGAGTACCTCCCCGCTCTCGCCAAGGAGAACGTCGAGGTCATCACCGAATCGATCCGGGAGGTGCGCGCGCGTTCGATCGTGACGAGCGATGGCATCGAGCACGCCGTCGACACCATCATCTGCGGCACCGGCTTCAAAGTGACGGAGATGCCGTTCTCGGACCGGATTCGCGGGCGCAGTGGACGCACGCTGGCGGAAACGTGGCAAGGCAGCCCGGCCGCCCACTGGGGGACGACCGTGGCAGGATTTCCGAACCTGTTCTTGCTCCTCGGTCCCAACACGGGCCTCGGCCACACCTCGGTCGTGCTCATGATCGAGAGTCAGCTGGAGATGGTGCTCGGGGCCATTCGGCACATGCGCAAGCACGGGATTGCCACCGTCGAACCGCGACCGGAAGAGCAGGCGCGTTTCATTGCGGAAGTGAACGCCAGCATGGGGGGCACGGTCTGGGCCACAGGGGGGTGCGCGAGCTGGTACATCGACCGAACGGGGCGCAATTCGACCCTGTGGCCGGGATTCACCTTTTCCTTTCGACGGCGGTGCCGCTTTCGCCCGGCCGAATACGTGCTCGGACGAAGTGTCGACACGGTCGCGTCCGAGGGCTCCATGACGGCACGTGCGCCGGATTCTGCGTCGCTGCCGATCTGACGCGGTCGGGTCGGGTCGAGCCGAAGGCGGAGCCGCGCTCTCTGCGGACGTTCGCCCGTCTTGCCGGAGAGGAGAGTTCTCCCCACGGTGAATAGCGACCCCGAGAACGACAACAAATTGGCCAGGTGGCTTCTCCTTCGCTAGTTAAAGGAGACCACGAGGGCGAGCGCATGCCGACGACCAACCACGCCAAGCAAGAGCTTCTCATCAAGTTGGTCTATTACGGTTGCGGATTCGGGGGCAAAACCACCAATCTCGAGTACATCCACCGGACGAGCCGCCCCGATCAGCGGGGCAAGCTTTTGAGCCTCAAATCCGAGACCGAACGGACCCTCTTTTTCGATCTTCTCCCCGTCGATCTCGGCACTTTCAAAGGCTACGCCATCCGTCTGCACCTCTACACCGTGCCCGGACAGGCGGCGTTCGACCGCAGCCGACGGGTCATCCTGCGCGGCGCGGACGGCATCGTGTTCGTCGTCGACAGCCAGCGCGAGTCGTTCTTCGACAATGTGGCCAGCGCCGAGAACCTCGACGAAAACTTGCGGTTGCAGGGGCGTGACCCCAAGAGCCTCCCCCTGGTGGTCCAGCTCAACAAGCGCGATCTCCCCAACGCCGCCACGGTGGAGCAGCTGCGCCTGGCGC
The DNA here is from genome assembly GCA_035318465.1 of Polyangiaceae bacterium. Taxonomy (GTDB): domain Bacteria; phylum Myxococcota_A; class Polyangia; order Polyangiales; family Polyangiaceae; genus DASWDH01. The sequence continues at coordinate 93,374 of DATHES010000072.1, read as the reverse complement.
TCGAGATCCCGGACGAGGCGCACGTCGTCGAGGCGGTGGCGACCACGGGTGAAGGCGTCTACGAGACACTGAAGGACATCGTTTGCCAGTGTCTCAAGCGGGTGGGGGATCCTCGCGCCCTGCCAGGAATTACGGCGGAGTCGGTCTTTCCGCGGCGGCGCGTGCCAGCGCGCTCCGGTGTACCCGCCCCCATGATGGCGCAAGAGAAGCGTACCGCGACGCGCTGAAAATCGACGCCCGGTCCGTCGAGGCGTTGGCGCGATTGGGTCGGCGCGTGCGTCAGAGCAAGGAAAGCTGACGCGCCGGACGGCGGCGGTCACGCAAGTGCATTTCGTGGAAAAGGCTCGGCGGCAGGTGCCGCAGGAAGGGGCACGACGCGCCGGTCGTCTTGTGCCCGAAAAGCGTGCGGGAGCGCGCCGAGCCGAGGACGAGCCGCGAGCGTGCGCGCGTCATGCCGACGTACAAGAGGCGTCGTTCCTCCTCGATCTCGGTAGGCAGACCGGGCAGCTCGAGGGGGACGAGCCCCTCTTCGCAGCCGGCGATGAAAACGAGCGGGAACTCGAGGCCTTTGGCGGCGTGCAGCGTGAGCAGCGCAATCTTCTGCGGGTCGAGACGGAGGTCGGTTTCGTGAAGGAGGGGCAGCGCATCCAAGAAGGCCGCCAGGTCGTTGCCGAAGGGGACGGCGAGGGTGGCGAGCAGCTCGACCGCGCCCCGCCACGCCGGATCGTGGGGGCCGAGCGCGCCGATGCGCACGACGATGTCGGTAACCGGCTTTTGGCCGACGTCGCGGCGCAAGTCGGCGCTGAGACTGGCGGGCCCGGGAGAGCGAAGACAGCGGCGAAGCTCGGTCGTGAGCTCCGCGATCGACGGGCGTGACGTCAGAGGGTCGTGACCGGCGCGGGTGAAGGGGAGATTCGCGCGTCGCAGCGCCTCGGCGATGGCGTCTCCCTGTCGCGCGATGCGGTAGAGCACGGCGATGTCGTGGAACGCGATGGGCCCGGTGCCCGATCCTTCCTCGATGGCGAGGAGACTCGTGCCCCCCACCGCGCGCTCGATGGACTCGGCAATGTGCGAAGCTTCCTCCCACGCGTCGGCGGCGCAAAAACGCTCGATGGGGGGCGTCGCAGGCTCCTTGGGCCGGAGCGGGCGCGGCGCGCGGCCCGGGCTTCGTTCGATGACCATCGTCGCTGCGCGAACGATGCTCGCCGTGCTGCGATAATTCTCCGTCAAGACCACGATCGACGCGCCGGGATAGTCGGCGGTAAACCGCTCGAAGTACGCAGGGTCAGCCCCGCGAAAACCGTAAATGGCTTGATCGGGATCGCCGACGGCGCAGAGATTGGCCCCGTGCGGTGCGAGCTTGCGCACCAGACGGTATTGGGCGGCGTTGATGTCTTGGTACTCGTCGACGAAGAGGTAGCGACAGCGCTGCTGCGCATGCAAAAGCGCCTCTTCGCTGCCTTCGAGAAGGGCGACCGTGCGCGCGACGAGGTCGTCGAAGTCGACGGCCTTTTGCTGGGCCAGCGCGCGCTCGTACGCCGCATAGACGGGTTTGCAGTCGTCGGCGACGTCGTCGGGGCCCTCGAGGCGAGCCTTGGCGCGGGAGATCTCCTGGGCGAAGGCGCCGGCGCGGCGGGCGGGCACGCCGACGTCGACGGTGGCCGCCTCGATGGTTCGGCGGCGCGCGGCTTCATCGAGCACGGTGAAGTCGGGCGGGAGACCGGCGGCGCGCGGGAACGCCCGCAGCAGCTCGAGCCCGAGGGCGTGGAAGGTAAGGGCGGCTGGCGAAAAGAGCCGTGCCGTCGCAACGCCGCTGCTCGTCTCCCTGGTCAGACGATGGGCGAGCTCTTCGGCGGCTTTGCGGGTGAAGGTGATGGCCGTAATCGCGCGCGCCGAAACGCCTTGCGAGCGAACCAGGCGCGCGATGCGCGCGACGATCGTGCGCGTCTTGCCGGTGCCGGGCCCGGCCACGACCAGCAAAGGGCCTTCGCCGTGCTCGACGGCGCGCTGTTGCTCGGCGTTCAACCCCGCGATCGGCGTCGGGCTTGGCGGGGCGACGGCTCGGCCTTCACCAGAGGGCGATGCGAAAGGCAGTGACAGCGGCTCTTCAGGTCTTGCCAGCTCGACATGGAGCGCAAAACTGCGCTGCGCGCCGAGCCGCCGCCGCTCGGCGTCGTCGAACGCGCGGATCACGCCGTATTCGCCGTCGTAGCCGGGCTGCACGTGCACCTCGCCGCTCCGGATACGGCGCACCGCTTCGGAAAGGAGCGGCGGACCCTCGCGAGCGATGTCTTCGAGGGGCGCGTGGGAGAGCACGTAGAGCTCGGCGCCGACGCGTGAAAGGAGGCGGTCGTAGGCTTTTTGCACGCGGCCCGCGCCCGGTCCCACCTCGAGAATCTCACCCAGCACTTCCGTGAGCGGCACCAGGCTCTGGTACGGTTTGGCGTCGTGGGGGCGGAACCCGAGCGGGCGATCGGCGAGGTGCGCGACGCGCCCGCAAACGCCCTCCGTGAGCCGTTTGCCGCATTGAGCACAGTTCCCACCCGCAGCGCGCGCCGCGTCCGGCGTGAGCACGACGCCGCATTTGCGGTGGCCATCGAAGTGGTACTTTCCCTCTTCTGGGAAGAACTCCACGGTGCCGAGGAATCCGGCGCGCTCGCTGCGCAGGGCGTCGCGCACGCCGAAGAACGAAAGATCGCAGTCGAAGACCGTCGCTTCGCGTCCAAGCTTCTCCGGGGAGTGCGCATCGGAGTTGGAGACGAGCGCGAAGCGGTCGAGCGCCGAGAGGCGCCAGTTCATGGCGGGGTCCGATGACAGTCCCGTTTCGAGCGCGAAGATATGACCGGTCAGATCGGCGAAGCATTCCTCGACGGCGTCGAATCCGGACTGCCCGCCGAGCACCGAGAACCATGGCGTCCAGATGTGCGCCGGCACCAGGAACCCATCGGTGGCCGATTCCAAGAGAATCTCGAGCAGGTTGCGCGAATCGAGCCCCAGGATGGGGCGGCCGTCGGACTCGATGTTGCCGATAGCGGCCAGGCGGGTGGCGATCTTCGCGGCTGATTCGAAATCGGGCACGTAGATCAAGTTGTGGACCTTGCGGACCTTGTCCGCGCGCTTGTAAATGCTGCTGATCTCGACGGACAGCATGAAGCGCACCGGCGCGCGGCAGGCCGGAGGCAAATCCGCATCGATGGCGCGCGCGAGATCGTCGCGGAGCATGAAAAGGCCGCCGCCGGTGGGGACGAGTTTCTCGCGTAGCTCGGCGAACCAGCGGGGGTGGGTGAAATCGCCCGTCCCGACCAGGGAAATGCCCTTGAGCTGCGCCCAACGGTAGAGCTGTTCGAGGTTGAGATCTTTGCTGGTCGCGCGCGAGAGGTAGGAATGAATGTGGAGATCGGCGATGAAGCGCACGGTCCTTCGGTCCTAGCGACATCGCTGCCGCGCCGCGAGCTATTGGCGGAGCAAGGAGTGTGGTACGAGCGCGCCGCCGAGTTCCTCCCGGCTCAACGCGTTCGGCGTAGTCCGGCGTGGAGCTCGCGGGCGATGCTTCGACTGGCGACACGCGCGGCAGGGATCACGCCGGCCATGTTGAAGAACCCGTGGGTGAGGGTGGACTCCTCGTGCAGGCGAGCCTCGACCCCCGCTTCGCGCAGGCGCGCGGCATAAGCCCTGCCCTCGTCGCGGAGCGGGTCGAAACCGGCGGTGACGACGTAGGAGGGGGCCACGCCGCTCACGTCCTTGGCGAGGAGCGGCGAGGCGCGCATGTCGTCCCAATCGCTGCGATCGGCGTAGTTGGCGGTGAACCAATCGATGGTCGACGAGGAAAGCAAGAACCCCTGGGCGAAGCGACGATGGGATTCGGCCCGCCGGTAGAAGTCGAGCGCCGGATAGACGAGGAGCTGGAAGATCGGCGCCGGGCCGCCCGCGTCGCGAGCGAGAAGACTCACCGCCGCGGCGAGGTTGCCACCCGCGCTGTCGCCGATGACGCCGACGCGCGTCGGATCGCCGCCCAGCGCGGCCGCGTTCTCGCACGTCCACTGAAAGCCGGCCCAGGCGTCGTCCACCGCGGAGGGAAAGCGGTGCTCGGGTCCGCGGCGGTAATCGACGGCGACGACGATGCAGTCGGCATCGCGCGCAAGCCGGCGGCAGGCGACGTCATGGGTGTCCAAGTCGCCCAGCAAGAAGCCACCGCCGTGGAAGAAGGTGGCGACCGGGAGCGATTCGGATGCTTGGCGCGGGGTGTAGATGCGGATCGGGATCGAGCCGCGGACGGAGTCGTCGCGGATTTCAAAAAGAGAACACGCGGCCTCTTCCACCATCATCACGCTCGACAGCATCTGGAAACGCGCTTCGCTCACCGATAACGACTCTTGCGGCGGTCGCCGGGCCATCGCTTCCAGCGTGATGAGAGCGCGCAGGTGCGTATCCAAGACAGCGCCGTCGTCGTTGCGCAAGGGAGCGCCGGCAAGCCGGCGAAGGAGGGGCTCGTTGATATTGAGCAGCCAGCGCGCTACCGGTCCACCGATGGAATCGGGGATGGCCATGGGCCTTCCTAGCACGATCGCGCGGCTTCTCGAGGCAACTTGCGCTCAGCGCGTGCGCGACGGGGGGTCAGAGGCAAGGAGCTTGACGCCGAGACGCGTTTGGCTGCCGTCGAGGGTGACCCGTCGCGTCTTGTAACCCTCGCGCCGGACTTCGAGCACCATGGGGTGGCCGGCGGGAACCTGGAACAGAAAGGGTCCCGCGCCGAGATCGATACCGCGCTGGAAGACGTGGGCGTCGAGCGGCTCGACGCTGAAGACGACCTGTTCGGGCAGAGGGGCAACGGTTTCTCCTGGAGGCGGCATGGCGCCGTCGCCGGTAGCGGCGTAGCTGCGGCTCCCTTGCACGAGCACCCCCAGCACGAGCCCACACGCTACCAAGATGGCGGCGCCGCCGGCGTAGAGGCTCCACGGCGTGCGCGGTCGCGGTCTCGGCGTCGCAGGGATGGGGGCAGCCATCTCCTTGAGCGGCGATTCCGAAGGGCGCGGCGACTCCTGGCGAAACGCCATCTCGATGGCCGCGTCCGGGGTACGTCCTTCGGCGACCGCGGCCAGATCGGCCGACAGCTCGCGCATGCTCTGGTAACGCTGCTCGGGCGCTTTGGAGAGGGCCTTGGTGATGATGGCGTCGAGGCCCGCCGAGACGCTGCTTTCCCCAACGAGGTCCCGCAAAGGCAATGGTTTGCGGTAAAGGTGCTGCGTGAGAATTCCCATCAGCGTATCGGCGCTGAACGGGACGCGACCGCTGGCCAGCTCGTACATGATGATGCCGACAGCGTACACGTCGGTGCGCGCATCGACGGGCATGCCCGCCGCCTGCTCGGGGGACATGTAGCTGGGCGTTCCGAAGAGTGAACCGGCGCAAGTCACCCGCGCTTCGGTCGACTCGAGGACCTTGGCGATACCGAAGTCGAGGATTTTGACGAAGTCTTCCTGTTCGCCTTCCTTCACGAGAAAGATGTTGTCGGGTTTGAGATCGCGATGGACGATGCCGCGGTCGTGAACGTCGGCGAGCCCGTCCGCGATCTGACGGGCGATGGCGATCGCTCTGTCGAGCGCGACCGGTTTCTCGTCCTTGGTCAGCCTCGAAAGCGGAATGCCTTCGAGATGCTCCATCACCAGGTACGTCGAGCCGTCCGGCAGCGAGCCGAAATCAGAGACGTCGACGATGTGCGGATTCTCGATGGAGGATGCGGCGCGCGCTTCCTGACGAAAACGTGCTTTCGTCTCGGCCCGCCGCGCAAACTCGGCACGAAGGATCTTGATGGCCACTTTCTTGTCGATGGCAAGATGGCGGGCCAGGTAAACGACCCCCATGCCCCCTTCGCCGAGCACGCCGTCGATACGGTAGCGCCCGTCGATGGTGGTGCCCGTGTAGCACCCCACCGCGGATGTGGGCGGTGGGTAGGAGACGAGCGGCTGTGCGCGCGTGCTCGGACAGCGCAGCGTTTCTCCGCCCGTCTGTCGGGTCGTGTCGACGTGGAGGATGGCGGGGTGAATCGAGCTCCCCAGCGCGAGTTGCCGTTCCAGCGGTCGATCGGGGCGAACCGATAACCCGAGGGCAAGATGTAGATCCAGTGCTTGGGTTGGTCGACTCGACGTCACGGATAGCCCCTCATCGTGCCCGAGAACGGAAGTCGGGCCCCTTCCTTAAGCAGCTATTTGACGCGCGGAATCTCGAGTCGTTGCGGTAGGGCGCGCACCGCGGGCGCCGCGGCCACGATCGGTCGCGCTACCGACGTCATCCCCGATGGCGCCGCTTCAGCCTTGCGAAGCTCGGGTGTGGCAGGGTCGATCTGACGCGCCGCCTCGAACACGTCGACGAGGTGGTTCATCAAGAAAAAGACGACGGCGCGCGTTCGCGCCGCGCTCTGGTGACCGGGAAGCTTGCTCGGCCGTACATTCGCCTTTTCCTCTTGGACGCGGATCTCTTCCGCCATCGTGTCGAGCGACTCGATGAACGATTTGTCCATTCCGTAGAGCGTGGCCCGGCCTCGAATGTTGGCGCCTGGCAATTGGAGGAGGCTGCGGCTGGTATCGGCGAGAAACTTCAAGTTGCAGATCATGCCGTACGGCGTCGAGGAATCGGCGACCTTCTCGTCGAGCGTCACTTGGATGCTGGGGCGCCCGCCCGCCACCTTCATGACGATCCCCTTGGTCTGGTTACAGACGTGCTTGGCCTTGTCGAGCGCGGCGCGCTGCTGCACTTTGGCCTCCTCCTCTTCGGCGATGCGCTGCAAATGCTGCTGATGCAGGTGCTGGAGCGTCCGTGTTTGATCGACGGCGACGGCAAAGAGGTGTTGCGAGCAACCGCGAAGCATCTTGCGCTTCTCTCCGGCGAGACGTTGCCAGTATTCGAAGGCACGCCCGATGGTCGCGGCAGCGGACTGAATGAGGTCGGGCGAGGCGGGGGCCGCGTCGGCCCGCGCGAGGAGTTGTTGCTCGCTGGTGCCGTCGAGAAGGGCCGCGATCAACGCAGGGTCGGGCTTGCCGAGCGTGCGGAACAGGTCGTCGAGTTGCTCGACGGCAGCTCTCGGCTTGGGGCGAATGGAGCGACGGGACATGATGATACCAACTACTGAACGGCACCTCTTGCTCTCTTCTGAAAACGGCGCACGAGAGAGGGTGCGCCTACTGGTAACGAGACACGGACGCAGTCGTTGCTGGGCGGTCGGTGTGGGATGCGCAGGCTAGTGTGGGTCTTAGGGCGACGTGGCGCGCCGCCGTTGATCGTGACGCATGGCGGACGCGGCGGGGCAGGCTTCGACTGAGAGACCGGCGAGGGGACACTTCGTCGGGAAAACCATTGCCGGCCGCTACCGCATCGAAGCCGTCGTCGACGAAGGGGGAGCAGCAGTCGTCTACGAAGCGCGGCACGAGGCACTCGGCAAGCGTGTTGCATTGAAGGTCCTGCACGCTGGACCCGACCGATCGAAGGGCGTCGCAGAGCATTTCTTGGCCCGTGCCAAGCTGGCGACGTCGCTCACCGGCCCCCACGTCAACAAGATCTCCGATTTTGGTCAGTCGGCCGAAGGCAGCTACGTGGTCATGGACTGGCTCGACGGGGAACTGGTGCCGGCGTGGATGGCGCAAAATGAGTCGCTTTCCCTCGACGAAGTTCTTCCCATCGTAAGCCAAGTGGCCGAAGCCCTGGCGACGGCGCACGCGCTGGGCGTGGTGCACGGCGGTCTCGAGCTTCGCCGCCTGTTTCGCGTCCGGCAAGGCGAGGAAGATCGGATCAAGGTGCTCGGCTTCGGCGAGCGGGCCGACGCGGAGGGCGACCGGGCGCGCGCCGATGTTCGCGCGCTCGGCGAGGTGCTGCTCGAGCTGGCCAGCCGTGCGCGCTTCGACGACGTTACGACGTTCGCCGTGCGACGACAGCGCGAAGCGGAGCTCGAACCGGTCTTGGGACAGAAGGTCCGTAAGCTGCCGGCCGCGCTGCAGGCCATCGTCGTCAAGGCGCTGGCATTGGAGACCGCCAAGGGGTATCGCAAGGTCGAAGACCTGTCCGCCGATCTCGAACGTTTCCGGACCGGAGAGATCCCGGATGCGCTGCTGGAGATGATCGCTTCCGGCTCGTGGGCATTGATTCCCGAACAAAGCGGGGTCGCGGCTGCGATCGAGCGTGCCGCCGCCGCTCGTCGCGAAGCAAACAAGCCGCGCCCGGCCCCGGTGCGGCCGACGCCCCGTGTCACGCGCAAAGCGCAGCATCACCAGATGGCGCTCGTCGCGGCGCTGGTGGCGGGCGGGCTCGCGGCAGGCTGGTTCGTCAGCGGTTTCTTTGCATCCCCGGAAGTGGCGGTCAGCCCCGGTAGCGCGCCGGTGGTTCCTGCCGACCTTCGCCCGATCGGCCCCGACGAATAGCACGTCAGCCCGGGCGCACGCCTTCGGCCCAGGACATCGCGAACCAGAAGGCTGCGTCGGGGCGCCGTTTCCATTCCCGCAGCGCCACCAGTGCGGATGCCAGATCTTCGCGTCCAGTGCCGGTGGCGACGATCGCCTCGCGTGCGCCTTCCAGGATGAGGGCGAGGTTCTCGACGTACAGCTCGAAGTCGACATGTCCTGCGCAGGCGCCGAAGAAGACCCAGGTGCTGCGGCGCGGCCGGGCGCCCGCCTGGTGCAGCAGCTGGACCAGGCGTCGCCCGATGAAAGGGTCGTTGCCGGCGCGGTCGTAGGTACGCATGTACGCCCTCCAAACGTCGGCGACCCCCGGCGGCTCCGGCCATAGACGAAGCACGTCGTGGTCATCGTCCTCGAGGACGATGCGCCCGCCGGGCCGCACCGCGCGCACCATCCCTTTGACGATCTCGAGCGGCTCACGGACATGCTCGAGGAGGAAGCGGGCGTGAGCGATGTCGAAGGTGGCCCATTCGTCGTCACGCAGGGGTAGGTCTCCCGCGTCGCCGCGACGGAGCTCGACGAGTTGATCTTCGCCTACCGCTTGCGCTTGCCGCGTGCTTTCCGCGATTTGGTGCGCGCTCCGTTCCACGCCGACGGGGGCGACGCCGGTGACCTTGGCGACGGCGCGCGCAAACTGACCGAGCCCGGCCCCTACATCGAGCATTCGTTCGCCGGGTCGCGCGCCGAGCTCGCGGAGGGAGCCTTCGTTGAGAAGCGTGTTGAGGCGCGTCAGCCGTGCTTGCTCTTCGGGGTGTGTGCCATGCACGTAGAGACTGTCGGCGGACATCGTGGTTTCTCACTCCTACTTGATGTCGGGCTCGTCGCGGCGAAAGACTTCACTCGTCCAGACCCGATCGAACGCGACTTCCGCGGAGCGCAGCGATTGACGGACGGACTCGGCGTCGGGCGCGTCGAACTCGCAGATCATCCGGCGACGGTCGTGAGAGAGGTAACTGCACATCCAGCGCGCGCCGTGCGCGTCCAGACAAGGGTCCAGCCGTTTGGCCGCGCGGTGATGCTCTTCGTCGGTGAGAGGGGGATCGTAACTGTGTTCGACAATCAGACGGGGCATGGTCTCTCTCCTGGTGGACGGGATGATCCCCGATCACAGTGCGGGTCTCTTGCGGCGGCGGGAAAGGTCGGGTGCGGCGGACCGCGGCGCGGGAAGGGCGCGTCCCAGCTCGATGGCCAGATCGGCCACGGCGCGCCGCACCGTCGCCGCCAGGCCGAGAGGGCGATCGAGGTCCTCGCGTAGCGCCTCCAGGTGGGCGCTCGCCGCCGCCAGCGCACCCGTGCGGCGAGCGACCTGCGCCAGCACCGTGCGCGCGCGGGCGACCTCGGTACGGCGGCCGACCGCTTCGGCGGCCTTGAGCGCCTCTTCGGCGCGCGTTTTGGCCAAGGGGAAGCGCTCCGCGCACAAATCGAGATTGGCCATGAAGTTGAGGGCGTAAGCGAGGTGCCCTTTGGTGTCGATGGCGCGAAGGCCGGCCAGGGCTCGTTCGAGCTCGCCGGTCCCCTCCTCGTCGCCGCGCGCCACCTTGGCCAGCGCCGACAGCGTGCGCGCGAAAGGAAGCTCGCTCCCGCCGCCGAGCTTGGCGGCAAGGGGTTCGAGCTCGGCGCACCGTGCCGAGGCGACGTCGAACTGCCCTCGTTCCAGGAGCACCATGATCAATCGGCTCAGACTCTCCGACGCGAGCCAATGGTTGAGCTGCCGCGCCGCGACCGCCCATCCGTCGGACAGAAGTCGTTGGGAGTCGTCGTGCTGCCCCTCTTGGTAGCGAATGAGCCCGAGCCCGAGCGAGATGTCGGGCAGGTCGAGCCTGAGCGGCGTCGAAAGGACGGCCGCCTCTTCGAGCAGGGCCTTGGCGTGAGGCATGTCCTTTTCGAGTTGGGCGAGACATCGACCCGCCCGCGCAATGACGCGCGCTTTGGTCTCGGGGTCGGCATCGCGCGAAGCTTGCTCGGAAAGGGCGAGGCTCTGCTGCGCGCCGGCCGTGTTGCCGACCTCTTCGTGAAGTTCGGCTAGGAGCTCCCAACCGGCGGCGACCTCGCCGCTCAATCCCGCCGACTGCGCTTCGAGGATGGTCCGCGTGAGCTCGCTCTCGACTTCACGCGAGCAGAGACGCCACGCGCCGGACTCGATGCTCAAACGAAGGAGCCCGATGTGCAGGGAGATGCGGAGGTTCGCGGGAAGCCGGTCGAGGCGCTGGCGACCGCGGTCCGCCAGCGCCTGCGCCTCGAGGTTGGCAAAGACACGGATGCATCTTTGACCGGCGGTGATGCACGCGCGCACGCAGAGCTCGTCGTTGCCTCCCAAAGCGGCGTGATGCGCCACGTCACCGGCCAAGAGCTCCGCCGGATCGGGCACCTCGGACAGCACGCGCGCGATTTCGAGGTGGACGAGCTGGCGGCGCGCTTCCGACGTCTGTCGGTACGCCGCTTGACGGATGAGATCGTGCGCGAAATCGTAGTGGAAAGCGCTGCCGGCGGCCGGAACGCAGCGCAGAATGCCGCGGCGCTGCAGGTCTTCGATGCCCGAGACGAGCTCGGCGCCGGAGAAAGGGACGACCTTGCCGAGGAGGTCGGACGGGAAGCTCCGTCCGAGCGCCGCGGCCCAGGTGAGCAGCTGCGCCGCGGTGGGCCCCAGCCGGTCGAAGCGGTCACCGATCAGCTGGTCGACGCTGCGCGCCAGCGGGTCATCCCCGGCCTCGATGGCGCGCGCGATTTCGAGCGCCAAGAAAGGGTTGCCTTCGCTTTCTGCGAAAATGCGCGCAGCGTCCACCTTCTTGGCCACGGTCGCCACCAGATCGAGCGTCTCGCGCGCGTCGAAGGGAGCGAGCGCGATCTCCACGAGGCGCCGTTCGCGTGTGAGGGATTTGAGAACGCGCATGGCGACCGGATTGTCGTAGAGGTCCCCGGGGCGCACACCGCACGCGAAGACGACGTGCGAGCGCGCCAGCGCGCGCACCGCAAAGTGAAGGAGCGCGGCCGAAGCTTCGTCGAACCATTGGATGTCGTCCAAAATCACGAGGACGGGCGCCCCCGGTGGCGCCAAGAGGGACAGCAAGCGGGTGACGGCGTCGAACGAACGATTGCGATCACCGGGCCCCGGCAAACCGGGGGAAAGCTCCGGCAACAGGGGGAGCAAGTCGGCCATGACGGCGCTCGGCAACGCCGGAAGCGGCACCGAACGCAGCGCGTCGATCCAGGCGCCGTAGGGGCGCACGGCTTCCGCTTCGAAGGCGCGTCCGGAAAGGACCACGCCCCCCATGTCGCGGACCTCACGCCCGAGCTCCTCGAGGAGCCGCGTTTTTCCGATACCGGCATCGCCGATCACCTGCAGCGCCGCGTGCTCGCTGCTCGCGGCGGCGCCCGCGATGACCGTGCGCGCCCGTTCGACTTCGCGCGTTCGCCCGATGAAAGGCAGCACGGCGCGCTCCGCCTCGGCGGTTTCCGCGGGCAAGGCGGCCGGTTGCGCGGAAGGCTTCGCCGAGACGCGCGGCGCGCCGTCCGGCGCGGCCCCGGGGCGCGCGTTCGACAAGGCCATGCGCGCCATCGTGAGGTCCGCCGACGGCTGCGCGCCGAGCTCGGCGGCGAGAAGGCGCTTGCAGCGGTCGTACTGCGCGATGGCCTCGCGCGTGCGCCCCATGACGCCGAGCAGGCGGATGACGCCGAGGTGCGCGCGCTCGGAGAGCGGGTCGAGCGAGAGCCGCTGGCGCGCATATTCGAGCGCCTCGTCGGGTAAATCGTGGAGGCGGTCGATGAGCTGTCCGAGGATGGCGAGCCGGGTGGCCCGCGTCCTCTCGCGTTCGGCGATCCACCACTCGTGGTAGCGGTAGCAGCCGGTCAGATCGAGCCCTTCCAAGAACTCGCCGCGGAAAAGCGCCGCTGCGCGCCGCAGCGACTCGATCGACGCCGCTTCGGGTCCCGCGCCGAGCTCGGCGCGAAGCTCCACCAGATCCACGCTCGTCCCCTTGGCGTCGAAGGAAAGCTCGTCCCGATCGCCGACGAGGCGCACGACCTTCCCCGCATCCACGAGCGGGCGCAGCTTGGCGAGGCTCCAGCGGAGCGACCCGCGGGGATCATCGGGTGCTTCCCAGAGGAGCTCGCAAAGGCGCTCACGCAGGTGGGGGCGCGCCGTCGCGACGAGGTACGCCAAGAGTGCGCGCGATTTCTTGGATGCCGGAAGCGCCGCCTGCTGAGCGTCCTTGCGCACCTCGAGCCGGCCGAGCAGCCGAATGGAAAGCTCCTGCCCGGCGGATGCCCCTTCGGTCATTGCCCGGCACCTTGGCAAATTTCCACGCCAATGCCAACGGGGGCTCCAACGCTCCGGGACGAGGCTTGCACCATCGACCCGGCGCGCCTCTCAGCGCGAAAACGAACATGGAGGCTGTCATGACGAATGCAGTGAATGAAACGAAATTGCAGGAGTTTTTGGGCAAGGTGGTCGGCGATGTCGGCTCCGCCATGAGTGCGGCGCTCGTCATCATCGGGGACAGGCTGGGCCTTTATCGCGCCATGGCGGCCGCAGGGCCGGTCACCCCGACCGAGCTCGCCGAGCGCACCGCGACCACCGAGCGGTACATCCGGGAGTGGCTGAACGCGCAGGCGGCCGGTGGGTACGTGACGTACGAGCCGTCCTCGGGACGCTACACGTTGCCCCCCGAGCAAGCGCTCGCACTCGCCGATGAAACGAGCGCGGCCTTCGTTCCCGGGTTGTTTCAGGTGACCCAGGCGATGTGGAACGGGCAACCCAAAATCGAAGACAACTTTCGCACCGGCAAAGGACTCGAATGGGGCCAACAGCATCCGTGCCTCTTCGAGGGCACCGAGCGTTTCTTCCGGTCGGGCTACATCGGCAATCTCACGAGCTCGTGGCTACCCGCGCTCGACGGCGTCGAGCAGAAGCTCGCCGCGGGCGCCCAAGTCGCGGACGTCGGCTGCGGTCTCGGCGCTTCCACCATTCTCATGGCCAAGGCTTTTCCGAAGTCGCGCTTCTCGGGGTTCGACTCCCACGCCGCGTCCATCGCCCTCGCCGCGGAGCGCGCGCGCGAGGCTGGGGTCGCCGATCGGGTGACGTTTCAGGTAGCCAAGGCGACCGAGTTTCCCGGCAAGGACTACGATCTCATCGCTCACTTCGATTGCCTGCACGACATGGAAGATCCGGTGGGCGCCGCGCGCTGGGCGCGTCAAGCCATCGCCAAGGATGGCAGCTGGATGATCGTGGAGCCGTTCGCGAGCGACAAGGTGGAAGAGAACCACAACGCGGTGGGCCGCGTCTTCTACTCGGCCTCGACGATGCTCTGCGTACCGCACTCGCTCGCGCACCGCGGACCTGCCCTCGGCGCGCAGGCGGGCGAAGCCCGGCTGCGCGACGTGGTCGTGAAGGGCGGGGCCTTTACGCGGTTTCGCCGCGCCACGCAAACGCCGTTCAACCTGGTGCTGGAAGCGCGGCCCTGAGCCGCGCTACGCCGTCCACGCTTCGCTCCGACGCCAAAGATCGCCGGCCAGCGCGACATCGAGGGCGAGCGTGGACGGGCGCCGTGGGCGCCTCTTGTCGTAATAGAGACCGGTCTCGGCGGACGCGTCGGCGGAGGTCGCGCAGTGCAGTGTCGTTTTCGCGCCTTCGGTGGGCGAGATCATGAAAAGCTTCATGATCCATCCGAACGGGGGCGGCACGCGACGCCAGATGTTGCTCGCCACGACGCCCGGGTGCAGCGAATAGGTGGTCACGCGCGTGCCTTCCAGACGCCGCGCGAGCTCGGCCGAGAAAAGGACGTTGGCAAGCTTGGAGACGCCGTACTCATCGAGCGCCGTCAGCGATCGCGTGGGGCGGCGGATGCCCTCGAAATCGATGCTCTTGGCGCGATAGTGGGCGCGACTGGCGACGGTGATCACGCGCGCCGGCGCCGACCTTCGCAGGCGATCGAGCAAGAGGTTCGTCAAGAGGAAGTGGCCGACGTGGTTCGTGCCGAAGGCGAGCTCGAATCCCGATTTGGTCAAACCCCGCTGCCCAGCGACGCCTGCATTGTTGACCAGGAGCCCGAGCGGCAGATCGCGGCGCAAAAAATCTTCGGCGCATTGCCGGATCGATTCGAAATCGCCGAGATCGAGCCGCAAGAAGTGGGGCTGCGCAGCCGGCGTTGCGCGCGCGATCTCGTCGACGACGGGTCGCATCTTCGCTTCCGATCGACCCGCGAGAAAAACGCGCGCGCCGCAGCGGGCGAGCCCGATCGCGGTGGTGCGACCGATGCCGGCGTTGGCGCCGGTGACGAGGGCGACGACGTCGTGGAGAGGCTGGTCAGCTCGGTCGGGCATGGGCGTCTTTTCTCACAGCTCGTCGCGCGCGACGAGGCACATCGTTGGCACCCTAGCTGGCTCACGAAAAGCGCATTGCCCATCGGATAGCAACGGATGTCGCATCGGAATCCACGGCACAGCGCCTGTGTGCTGAAGGCTTCGTGAAGATGTCATGGCCCCGGCCCTGTTTGTCGTCATGGCAGGGGTCCGTCCGCAGTACTTTCCTCCACACAGTTCGTCGTCGACCCGCGCCAGACAAGGTTGAGTGTCGGACGCGCAACGTCGCCAATCGGGGCCGCTGTAGGTCTGGACATGTTTTGTTGTCTGCTATGGATCAGTTTCGTTCTCTCGGCCACACTAGCTTGGGCGTACGGACTCATCTCCGAAGACGCTTACAAAGCGAGCCCATGGAAGCCAAAGCACTCCCCCAGCGTGAAGACGCGCATGATACGGCAGCCTCCCCGCGGCAGGTCGGTATTCCTCTCGTCCTGCCTTTTTCGCCGGGCGATGTCATTGCCGACAAATACGAGATCATCAAGGTCATCGGCTCGGGCGGGATGGGCTACGTCGTTTCGGCCACGCACGTGGAGCTCGGGCACCAAGTTGCGCTGAAATTCCTCCGCCCCGAGCTACTCGTGCATCGCGATCTCGTGGCGCGTTTCGCGAAAGAAGCGCGCACCGCGGTAATGATCAAGAGCGAGCACGTGGCACGCGTCTTCGACGTCGGCACGCTCCCCGACGCGGGACCGTTCATCGCCATGGAGCTGCTCGAAGGCCAGGACCTCGGGCGCGTGGTGTCGGAGCAGGGCGCGCTCCCGGTGGAAGCGGCCATCGATTACATCCTGCAGGCCTGCGAGGCGCTCGCCACCGCGCACTCCCTCGGCATCGTGCACCGCGACATCAAACCAGAGAATCTGTTTTTGTCGCGCAGCGTGCCCG
Source organism: Polyangiaceae bacterium (assembly GCA_035318465.1). Classification (GTDB taxonomy): domain Bacteria; phylum Myxococcota_A; class Polyangia; order Polyangiales; family Polyangiaceae; genus DASWDH01. Next base: position 77,691 of record DATHES010000072.1, on the reverse strand, counting down.
GTGTCGACGTCATCAAGGTGCTCGATTTCGGCATCTCCAAGCTGGATGCGCCCGAGCCTCCGCAGCAGAGCGGCCGACCTACGGTCCGATCGACCTCCGCCGTTGGCTCACCGACGTATATGTCCCCCGAGCAGATTCGCGCCTTGGACGACGTCGATGCGCGGGCGGACGTCTGGGGGCTCGGGTGCGTGCTCTACGAGCTGCTCTGCGGCGCGCCCGCGTTCGATGCGCCTTCGTTGACACAGCTCGCAGCCAAGATTCTCGAGCGCCCTCCGGTGCCGCTCCGTTCGGTCAAGGCCGATCTGCCGCCTGATCTCGAATGGGTGGTCAACCATTGTTTGGGCAAGGACCCCGCCAAACGCTTTCAGAACGTCGGTGAGCTTGCAGCGGCCCTGCGCCCCTTTGCGGCGCCGCGTTCGCGCATCGTGGCCGACCGCTGCCGCTACGTGCTCGATCCGACGACGGCCTTCGAAGACCTCGAAGAGACGACAGGGCCCGTGAGTTGGAACGGCGTGAGCACCGGTCTCGAAGCTTCGTCTCCGCGACTCTCGATGCCGCCCTCCGGCAGTCTCGGCGGCACGATGCAGAGGGTGACCGTCGCGGCGCGTCGCATGGCACGCGAGCGCAAAGGTTTTGCTCCGCTGGCCGCCGTGGCCACACTGGGCGTGGTTCTCGGACTCTGGCGCGCGCTCTCGCCCGGCATTCGAGAGCCCATGATGGCCTCGCAGACATTCTTGGCAACGCCGGGCCGCGGCAACGAGCCCACGGTCGCCGAGGTGTTGGAAGGCAAGGAACCCGCGGAGGCGGTCGCGGGAGACAACGGCGCTACGCGCGGGGTAGAGGCGAATCCCACCATGCCAGAGACTGCGACAACGGCAATGGCCGAGCGGCAAGCACATCCGCCGCCGCGCGTCGTGCCGCGACGTGCCGTTCCCCCCGCGCGCCCCAAGGCGCCCGGGTCCGCGAGCAGCACCGCCAGCGAGCCCGACGTCGGGTTCTGAGCTTCGGGGCTCTCGCACTTCGGCGGCAACGAAGCGCGCGCCCTCGCCGCGCGATCGAATTCTAATACGCGGCCTGAAGCCGCGTCAGGATGACGATCTCACTCGGTCGATCGCCGGTCGCACTGCCACCGTCGAAGCTCGTGTGCGCGTAGTCGAGCATCAGCTTGAAGTTGCGCGCCATGTGCCAATTGGCGCCGACGCCCCAGTCAGTTGCCTTGCGAGCGCTCTTGGTGGGATCGGCCATCCTCAAGCGGAAGGTATCCTCGTCGATGCGTAGCTCGCCGTATCTTGCGACGAGCTCCACCGCGCCCGTGCCGAAACGTCGAGGGTCGAGGGGCAGCTTGGGTGTCACCGTGCCCGCCGATGCTTCCTCGCCGGTCAGGAAGAAGGAAGCAACGACTTGCCAGGACTCGTGGTTCAAGCGCGTGCTGGTCCCCGGAGCGGCGACGATCTGCGTCGACCGCGTGTACTCGCCGAAGATGCCGAAGGGGCCGAAGTAATAGTACGCCTGCGGCGCAAGACGGCGATGCGTTCCGCCGGCGATCACGCCGTCCGCGTATTGAAAGAAGGTCGTTTGGGCGGGCGTGCGATAGGGGGGCAAGGCGCCGACGTGGGTGCCGCGTGTGGCGGCCATGCCGAGACCGAGCTTGCGCAGCGCGGTGGCGAACGTCGGCTGAAAGGGGCGAATCATGACGCGTCCGGCCAGATCCTTCTTGTCGTTGTTGTCGTTGTCGCCATTGACCCCATCGCCGGTTCCGTTGAAGTACCCGAGCGCGTAGACCACCGTGCCGCCGAGAACGTCGCCGTGCAGCTGCACGCCGATGTCACGGTCGGGCACGAGGTTGGTCGGCAGCCCCCGCTCGAGAAACGGCAGATCCGGATCGCTCATGAGACGCTCGAAACCCACCGGAGGTTTGAACTTGCCGCCGCGCAGTTGGATCTCCCTGAACAGGCGAATGTTCACGTACGCGTCTTGAACGTTGGGCGTGCCCGCCAGCTCCGGCATCAGGCGCCAGTCGAAGAACTCGAAGACCGTGCCCTCCATCAGGGGCCGGACACGGCGAAGCAAGAACGTGTTGGTGCCGTCCTTGAGGAAGAAGCGCGCATCGGCCTGGATGATGGGGCGGAAACGAAACTGAAACTTACCGTCGGCGGAAACCACCCCCGCGCCGTCAGGGCCGTAAGCCAGCGCGACGCCCTGGGGTCCCTTGTCCGGGGCCTTCTCGGTGGGGTGATCGGGGCCCTTCGGGTCCGACGCCGTGCCATGCGCGTCGGCGTGCTTCTCTTCGAACAGGCGCAGCCGGCGCTCGAGCTCCTCGATGCGCTGCTCTGCGCTCGGGACACCGGGGGGCGGCGGAAGAGCGCCCGGAGGCATTCGGTCGGGCGGCATGGGCTCGATGCTCGTCGGCGGGCCCGGGGGAGGCTGACCAGGTGCAGCGGGGGGCGCTTGCGGCTCGCGCGGCGGCTCGGTCGTGGGGCCTGTCTGCGCGAAGGCGAGGGCAGGGAGATGCAGGGCGATGAGGGAAACGGCGAACCAGCTGCGAAGATGGTGCATGGCGAAACCTCGACGCGTAATGATTCGATGGACGAAGCACCCCCACTGACGGGGATCGCAGTGCCATAGCCGCGTCGCGTCGTGAGCGGCAAGTAAAATGGCGTCGCCAGAATCATGAGCACCGCGGTCTCGGATCGAGACGGTGCGGGACGCGCCGGTGAAACGCCGTTACCGTCCGGCGTCGGGTGCGTGGACCGTGGGGCAGCCGAGCTGAATGAACGCCCCCGCCGTGTGCAGCGTCTGGCACGCCTCTTCGCACGCAACGATGCGCTTGGGGTGCGCCGGGTCGTCGTAGTACCAGCCGTGGCCATCGCGCACGCACTCGACGGGCGATCGCACGCGCGGAAAGAGCGCACCGTCGCTCTTCGCGGTGAGATTGACCTTGTCGTAGTCGAGGTCGGGCGACGGCGCCGGGAGCAGGTATTCGCAGCGCCCCTCTTGGTCTTGGTCGCGGATTTTTTTCACGAGATCGGCGAAAGGATTCCGCGGGCCGGACTGGGTGGAAAGGCGAATCGGGGCATTGGTTCGACCGGCTGTCGCAAGAGTCCTGTAGTCGTCGTTCAGAGAATCGTCGACGACAACGACGTAGGTCTTCGGCCTCTCCGCGCCCTTCAGCAGGTTTTCAATGTCAGAGATGCGATCCACGTCGTCGCACTGGTCCCCGAGCCAATCCGATCCCATGACGAGCACTTGGGTGATGCGCCGGCCCGGATTCTTGAATTCCCATGCTTGCTGGTAATCGAGACTGGCGATCAGCGCCGGCCCGAGCGTACTTTCACCGTCCGGTTGGCCGACCCCACCGAGGGCCTCGATCAGTCTACCTTCGTTGAGCGGTGCTATCTCGAGGGTAGGAGCATAGTCCTCCTCCTTGCACGACCATGGCCACTCCTCACATTGACAGGGACCCAGCGGATCAAGCGGAGGACGAAGCGGGTTTTCGCATCCGCACTCCCGGAGGCAGTCGCAATTCGTCCTCATGGCGCAACCGTCGACGCAGCTCTGGGGGGGGGGTTCCTTCTTAGGGTAAGTCGTGAAGCCGACGCCGACGCCTTCGAAAGATTCGGACCCACCAGCGTCGGAAATCGGGCCCCCGGGGCTGGAGAGGCCCAGACTGTAGAGCCAAGTGGTGAGCAGGAACCACTGTTGGCCGCCGAAAGAAGTGTTCGAATGATCGAGCACGAAGAAGAGGTCGAGTCCCATGTCCGGCGCAGGGTAGCCACTGGGCTTGCACACCCCGCTATCCTGCGGCGCCGCATCGGTGAGGCGGGCGGTCGTCGCCAGAATCTCGTTTCGCTCCGAGCACGCGCTGGCTCCGAGGATGGCTGCGCAAGCCCCTGCCAGCCAACGCAGCCGCGCGCGCCGGAACTTGTTCGCTGCGCGCTTGGCGCGATCAGTAGGCAAGAACATCGGCCGTGATTCCAATGAGCGCCATCGGACGAAACCGCCAAGGTTCGAAGACGGGGATGAAGATCTCCGTACCCTGCGCGTCGTAGTCCTGCCGGACGTAAGAGGTGCCGCGGAGATCGAAATCCAGGGAGAACCCGAAGAAAAGCTCGCTCTTGCTGGTAAAGGCGTAGCGCGCCGTCCCAAGCCCCCGCAACATGGGGACGAGGCTCGTCCTTGCCGGCGTTGCCGTGACTCTATTCGCGTCCCCCGAGGACGTCGACGTGATGTGAACCCAATCCACGCCCCCGCCGAGGCCTCCGCGCACCATCCAGCGGCTCGAGAGGGTGCGATCGACGACGAAGAGCAGGCGAATACCGCCTTGATTGAGCGTCGTCGTCACGTAAGGGGGGGCCTCCAGATCCTCCTGAAATCGTTGCTCCGCGGAGAGCCACACCCCCGGCCTCCAAGGGCCGCTCTTCATGGCCAAGCTCGCGAATGCGGCGGGGCCGTGGAGGAGTGCGCGATTCGTGTCCCACGCTTGAACGGAATAGCCGAATCCGATATCGAGCCGCAGGGGAGGCTCGGGCAGCGGAGGGGGCAGCACGACTTTGGGAGGCAGGTCGGCGTCGTGCTTTTTCTCCACGCCGATCTGTCCCCCCAAGAGGAGCTCGTCGACGGCTGCTTCGACGATGTGGGCAATCTCCTCGCGAGCGACCTCGTCCAGGCTGATGACGAGCGGCACTTGCCGGACGAGGACGCGGTCCTGCCGGTCACCGGTCAGGTACAGGGTGACTTGCCCGGCGTCGCGCAGATCGATCCAGGCGCGCGCCACGGCGGCCGGCGCTCCCGGGTGCGGCGTCCACATCTCTTCGGCTTCCAGATCGGGCACCGTCGAGAACCGGGCCGTCACCTGGAGACGATCGAGCAGCTCGGAGAGGACCTCCATGAGGGCGCGATCCTCATGCTTGGCCACCATCTTGATTTCGACGCGACGAGGCGTGCCTTCACCCGGCGGTCCCTCGGCCAGCGCGGTCCGTTCACGCGTGCAGAGGAGCACCCACATGCACAGCCCGATCAACGAAGCTCGTCGAGCCGCTTTCGCGCCCTTTCGGCGTGAATCGAGTTGGGATGAAAGGCAAGGAGTTGCTGCCATGCGAGGCGCTCTTCCTTGGCCGAGCCCAAACGCGTCAAAGCGAGGGCCTTCCCCAAGCGAGCTTCCTCGGCCAACGTACCACCGGGACTCTCATCCAGGTAGCGCGTGAAGAGACCGAGAGCCTGCGTCGGCTCGGCACCGCGATCGAGCAGCAGGCGCCCGAGCAGCACCCGCGATGTCGTCTCTTCGCGCGTGCCGGCATAGTTGCGAGCGAGCTGGGTGTAAAGCTCGAAGGACTTCTGCGAGTCGCCGCGCCGGCGCGCTTCATTGGCGGCCGTGAAAAGGTCGTTGGCGGAGGGGACGACGATCGCGGGCGGTACGTTGATCGGCTCGTGCAACCGCGGGCGCGGCGCGACGACCGGTGCCGGCGCGACCGGTGTGACCACGACGGGCGCCGGTTCCGATTCTTCTTCCACGGCCTCGGGCTCTTCGGCCACGGGACGTGGCGTCACTTTGGTGCGCGCGATCGGTGCTTTCGGCTCCTCGACCGGGGCTGGCGCGACGGTCTCCGCCGGAGCGTTCAGCAGGCGCTGCACGATGACGCCTCGTACCGACCAGAACGACGCCGTGGCACCCGTGGCCGCGAAGAGAACGATGGCACCGACGGCCCACGATCGCCGTCGCCTCGGAAGGCTCCCGGTGTACGTCGTGCGCAAGGCGGGGGAGATGATTCCCGTCGAGATCGACGCGGCTTTACCGAGCGCCTCGTTGCTGATGCGAGCGATGAGCGCGTCGTCCCCGGGGGAGGGATTGCGCTGGGCGGCAAAGTCGCGCACGGCGCTGCGCACCAGGGCGCACGCCGCGCACTGGAGCGTGTGCGAGTCGAGACGTCGCCGCTCGTCGGCCGTCAGGGTCCCTTCCTGCTCGCGATCGAACAGGTCTTCAGGATGCACGTCGACGGGGTGGCTCATATTTCGCCCCCCAGAAGCTCGGCCAGGGTGGGGTCTTCTTCGATGCGGCGGCGCAGGGCCTCTTTGGCGAGGCGCACGCGGCTGCGAACCGTGTTGATGGGGGCGCCCGTCGCGTCGGCGACCTCTTGCATCGAGTAGCCGAGCGCAATTCGCAGCGCGAAGGTGTCGGCCTGCACCGGGGGAAGTTCGTCGAGGAGGGTGCGCAGTAGGTTGCGCCTTCGCGCGATCCAGGCTTCTTCACCGGGCGACGCTGCGTAACGTTCGCTTGCCGGCGCGTCTTCGAGCGAATCGGCGCGGGTCTCGCGCGCGAGGCGTCGGCGGCGCGCCGCCATCGCGGTGCGAACGGCGATGCGCGAAGCGTAGTGCATGACGGAGCACTCGCCGCGGAAAGCCGGAAGCGCTTGCACGAAGGCAACCATCGTCTCTTGGGCGATGTCTTCGACGTCTGGTGCACCGCGGCCGGCGATGGCGCGAACAGCGGCGAGGAGCGGCTGGCCGATGGCGCGCAGGAGATCGCGCATGGCGCCGTCTTCTCCCTGCTTCGCCCGGAGCGCCAGGTCAGCCAGCGGATCAGGTCGCGGCGGCTGGTCCTGGGTCTCGGGCTTGCCGCCGTCGACCACTTTCAGCATGTATGCAGGTCCTTGTAGCATCACCTTACCGCATCGCTTTGAAAAGCGCATCCGCGCGCTTTGGTAAATGCGCGCCCGTTGTGAGAATCGCGTCCGCCCAAAAGAACCTCCATGGAAACCGTCGTATTGCGGCGTGTCGACCGCTCGAAACTGTCCTCAATACGCGCTTCCCAGAGCCCCCACCAGTTAAGTCACAGCCAAACCTGTAAGCAGCCCCGCGGTCCTCGAATCCACGCCGAAGGCCTCTTACCTCATGGCTCTAGTGGCAAGGTGGCGGCAAAACTGATCAAAAGCGCACCGGTATCGGGCCAGGGGGCCAGGAGCGCGAGAGACCCCGCTATTTCATGGGTTTGGCGCGCGTGTCCGGCGTCAGACGGTGACGCCGAGGGGGGAAGCGCGCCGCGCATCGTACTGGCGAACGAGAAGAAGAGACGTCGGGCACTGTTCGACCATCAGCTCCGGCGCGAGACCGAAAAGCCGCCTTTCGAGCCCCCACTCGTGCCCTGCCCCGACAATCACCAGATCGTAGCCCCGGGCGGCTTCTTCGACGGCCGCGACGGCCGGCTTCTCGTGGCTCACGAGCTTCATGCGCACCGAAGTTCGGTTCCAGGGGCCCCCCTCGGCAAAGGTTTCATCGATTTCTTGCTGGGCGCCGAGGCGCTCGCCTTCCATCCGCCCAGGCTTGATGACGTGCAGGATGGTGACCTCGGCATTGGACGTGGTCATGCGGCGGGCCAGGCCGAGGGCGGCCTTGTCGTCGGGCGACCCTTGGAAAGGCACGAGAACTTTGCGGACGGTCTGCAATCCGCGATCGACGAAGACCCCGACGGTGGCCGGCGCCCTTTCGAGGACGTCGGCAACCGTGCCGCCGAGGACGGTGCGCGTCACGACCGGCTTGTGCCAGCCGAGGAGAACGAGATCGGCGCCTTTGACCTCCGCGACATTGCAGATATCGAGCGCGGGTCTCGGCGAAACGAAAGCGATCGGGCTCACGGAGACGTGAAGACGATCGGCTGTCTCCATCAACGGTTTGAGCCCCTGGATGCCATTTTCGTCGTCTTGGCCAACGATGTAAAACGAGGCACGGTCGGTGGGGCGAATGAGCCGCAGTGCGTAGAGGCGGTGGTGCTGCGGCTGATCGGCCACGAGGGCGCTCGCCAGCCGAACCATGGCCGGCCCAGAGCGATCGAAGGCCACACACATGAGCACCGTGAATCGTGGGCTCGCCGAAGCCGGCTCGGGTGACGGGGTCACGATCGGCCCTGGCTCCTCCTTGCCGATTTCCGAGGTGGGGTAGACGAGCTGCAAGAGCGGGGTCGTCATGAACGTCGTGACGAGCGCCATGATGACCATCATCGTGAAGAGGGCGGGGGAGATGACGCCGAGGTCGAGCCCGATGTTGAGGACGATGAGCTCCATGAGCCCGCGGGTGTTCATCAGGATGCCGACCGCGCAGGCTTCGCGCCATCGCAGGCCGGTGAGCCGGCCAGCCACGAAGCTGCCACCGAACTTTCCGATGCACGCGACGACGATGATGAGTCCGCACATGAGCCAAGAGCTCGCGGTATCGAGCAAGCCGATCTGGGTGCGCAGCCCGCTGTAGGCAAAGAACATCGGAAGTAGGAAGACGACCACCAGGTCTTCGAGCTTTTCCGCGAGCAGGCGCCCCGCGTGCCCCTCCTTGGGCATGATGGCGCCGAGCATGAAAGCGCCGAAGAGGGCGTGGATGCCGATGTACTCCGTGAGCCAGCTCGACGCGAGCAGGACGAGCAGCGTCACCGCGACGAGGTTCTGCGTCAGCCCTTCACGGCTCGCGCTGAGTGCGCCGAGCCGGCGCAGGAACGGCCGCACTACGATGAGCATCAGCGCGATGTAAGCGAGCGCGAGCCCGACGGTGATGGCGGCGCGCTTGATGTCCGTCGATTTGGCGACGGAGACCACGAAGGCGAGGAGACACCACGCCGTGACGTCGTCGACGGCGGCGGAGGTGATGGTGATCGCACCGACCTTCGTTTTGAGCAGGCGGCGCTCGGCCAGGATCCGCGCCAGCACCGGGAAGGCGGTGATGCTCATGGACACGGCCATGAAGAGGAGGAAGGAGGCGAAGGGGACGGCGGGCGACGAAAGGCGTGGATAGAGGTAGAGCCCGAGCACGCCGCCGAGCAGGCTCGGTACGATGATGCTCGAGTGGCTGATGGCGACCGAGGTGTGGGCGCGCCCGCGCAGCAGCTTGGGGTCGAGCTCGAGCCCGATCAGGAACATGAAGAGAAGGAGCCCGACCTGGCTCATCATGCCGAGCAGCGGCATCGAGCTCGGAGGGAAAATCGCCGTCATCGTGTCCGAGCTCACCGCCCCGAGCAGGGAGGGGCCGAGGAGAATCCCGGCCACGACCTCGGCGATGACCATGGGCTGACCGAACTTCGTCGCGGCCAGGCCGACCACGCGCGAAAGCGCGATGATGAGGGCGGCCTGGATGATGAAGAGGGACAGCGGGCTGTGGAGGACGGGCGCCAAGAGCTTCCCTTATCACTACTGCATCCGATCCTCGCCATACCAGATCACGATCGGCGAATTCGGCCATGCTGCGCTCGTGCTGGCCAGCGGGGGCGCCCGGCGCCATGATGTCGGCCATGTCATCCGATTCGAGCAAGACGAGCCTTCCGGAGGGCGAGGCGCTCCCCGGGCGAAACGAGCGCATGCCGGTCGCCGACAAGCACTTCGTGACCGGCGCGCGGCTCGAACCCCCCTTTGCGGGGATGGAAACGGCCGTTTTTGGCATGGGCTGCTTCTGGGGCGCGGAGCGAAAGTTTTGGCAACAGGATGGGGTCGTTTCGACGATGGTCGGTTACGCGGGCGGGCAGACGCCCCATCCTACCTATCGCGAAGTCTGCACCGGGCGCACCGGTCACGCCGAGGTGGTGCGCGTGGTGTTCGACCCCAAGGCCATCCGCTACGAAGACCTGCTCCGGGTCTTTTGGGAAAACCATGACCCCACACAGGGGATGCGGCAGGCCAACGACATCGGGACCCAGTACCGCTCCGCTATCTATTACGAGGGGGATGCGCAAAAACGCGCGGCGGAGGCTTCGCGCGCCGCTTACCAGGATCGATTGCGCGCCGCGCGCTTCGGAACCATCACCACCGAGCTTGCCCCCGCGCCCACGTTTTATTACGCGGAGGATGAGCATCAGCAGTACCTGGCCAAAAACCCCGAGGGTTACTGCGGTCTCGGCGGCACTGGCGTCAGTTGCCCGGTCGGCGTCGACACGAAGGCCGGCGAGCGAGCGACGTAGTCGCTTCCGTTAGCGGGAACCGCGGCGCTCTCGGCGAACCGCTCGGTCGAGCGCTCGACGTGCGCAATCGAGCCGCATGACGCAAAGGATGCGCATCATGCGTGCCCAGCGCGCATGAAACGGGCCGAAAGCGCACAGTTCGTCGACCTTCGCCCGATCGATCCACGCACTGCCACACTCGGGGTCCGGGTGGGTCCGCGACTTGCTAGTCGGAGCTTCCTGGAGGACCGACATGCCGGAAAAGCGAACCATCCGACGCGCGCGCCAAGCGGTGCGCGAGGGTAAAGCGCCCACGACCGTAGCTGGAGAATTCGTCCGAGAAGAGATTGACCACGTCCGAAGCGGCAAGCACGGCGCGCGATCGGCCAAGCAGGCCATCGCCATCGGTCTTTCGAAGGCCCGACGTGCAGGCGTCCGCCTTCCCGCGCCGAAGAAGGGACGCGGAGTCTCGGCGAGCACGCGCCAGCAAGCCCGGCGCGACTTGAAGCGAGGAAAACATCCGCGTCCGGTGTCCGCCAAGCGATCCGCGGCGGCCGAGGGGGCGCTGCGCCGTGAAGGTCGGCAAGCCGCGTCGCCGCGCGCGCTCGCCTATCAAGCGCGCAAGGCGAGTCGCCGCCGCAAGGCGACGAGGGCCCCGACGCGAAAGAGCAAGAGCACGACCAAGAGCACCAAAAGCAAGAGCAGCAAGAAGGCAAGGAGGACGCGATGAAACGGGTAATCATCGAGAGCGCCGTTTTGGCGGCGCTCGTTTTTGGTTTGGCGACGTGCGAGCGAGATGCGTTCTCCAGCGGACGACCCTCGTCCCTGGAAAAAGGGTACGATGCGGGGTGGCCGTCGGCCCAGGTCCCGGAATGGAACGATGGTGGTCCGCGCGAAATGGCCCCCGCAGCGCCGCTTCAGGCGCCGACGGGAAGCGGCGGCTCGGGCGGCGGCTCAGGTGGAACCTTCGGATCGGGCGGCACCGGCGGCTCGGGCGCGACCGGCGGCTCGGGCGCGACCGGTGGCTCGGGCGGCACCTTTGGCCCCGGCGGCAGCGGTGGCATCGGAGGGATGAACACCGGAGGGACCCTCCGGTAAGAGCGGTCGGCTCTCTTTCTCTTAGCGACGCGAGGGACGGGTTCGGCGACCACGCCGCGTACCCGCGCCGATCATTGTCATGCTCACTGCGATGAGCGAGAGGTCAACTCGCTCATCGCGGTGCCGGGAGCCGGCCAAGGTGCAGCCGCATCCCCGCGAATCGTTGCGTACCGGTTCGCCATCGCTGGCGTCGGTCGGGAGGCTCGTTCCCGCGTCGGCTCCGATCGTCACGGCGACGGTCTGCCAGTCCAACGCGCACACCGCGCGAGCCGTTGACTCGGGGGGGCAAGCGCGCGGCAGGACATCGGAGAGGTGCAACAGCGCATCGAAATGCTCCCCGAGATCGTCGGAGACGCCGATGGAAAAGCGATCGATCGCTTCTTTCGTGCAGACGAGCAGCCTCTCTCCCCAGAAGGTGAGACAGTACACCCCCGCATTGCTGGTCTTGCGAAAAGCGAAGTCCGTCGTGCTGGCGACGTTCACTCCGGTGCCCGCGCCGCCCACGGCCACGACGGCTCCGTCGGATGAGAGGGCGAAACCGGAGACGTCGCCCGGCGCTTGCCACACCTCGTTCCAACTCACCGCGCCGTCGCGGCTCACGATCACGCGCCCCAGGTCGTCGGCGTTCGTGCGAACGTAGACGACGTCAGGATTGCGCGGGTCGACGGCGCCGATGAAGATGGAATAAGAGCCCGAGAGCTGAAGCGGAAACCGCGCCCAGGTGTGACCGCCGTCATCCGAGCGCAGCATGGCTGCGGTGCCGTCGGGCAGGACCTTGCCGCTCACGTAGACGCGGTCGGGGTTCGACGGTGCGACTTCGATCGTCGTGGCCACGAAGCTCGTGCCGAGCGAGGAAACGACTTCGTCCCACGTGGCGCCGGCGTTCGTGGTCTTGGCGATGGAAACGGTGTAGGCGCCGTCGGCGAAGCTGGAGAGAAGGGCCAATGCTTCGTGTGGCGTCGGCAGCACGGTGACGTCGACACCGAACCAGGTGCCGGTGAGACCCGCGTTGCGAACCCACGTACAACCGCCGTCGGCGCTGACGCTGAGCCCCTTGGAGTGCGCGACCACGGCGCTGCCGTTGGCGGTCACCGCGATGGGGGGGTCTTCGACGCCGAAGTAGCCGATCGCCGTCTCGCAGATCCAGCGAAATGTCTTCCCGCCATCATCGCTGTCGAGCAGGCCGAAGGTGGTTCGGGCCACGATGTGCGAAGGATTCGCGGGGTCGATGACGATTTGATCGGCGAGAGGATAACGACCGTTCGCCCGCGCCGGAGGACTCGCCAAAAGAGCGAGCGCTGCCGTCGTGAGGGCAGCCGCCCATCGCCGGCTGCGCTTGGACTTGTCGCGGCCGCTCTGCGATTGGAACGACGCTTCGCTGGACATGGTTCAGTCGGTTTCGATGCGTGCGAAAAAGCCGTGTCGTACCCAGTCGCGGAACCACACCATGACCTGCGTGCCTTCCTCTTCCGTGAGTTGTCCCGCGGCGGCGAGCGCTTCGAGTGCGGGCCCGAGCGGCGTCCCACCCAGCAGCGCCATGAGCAATGCATGCATGGCACGGCCGAGGTCCATGCGCCAGATGGTCGCGCCGTCGCGGAACACCGCCGTGGCCGACCATGCCGCGGCAGGCACGCTGGGTGCTCGATCGGTTCGAAAGGCCTGAAAATAGGCGTTCACCGGGTGGGCGAATTCGAGGACGCGCACGGTCGCGCTCGGGGCGAAGCGTGCCCCGGCCCATCGGTCGGCCGCGACGGTGGCCAGCCTGGCGAGCTCGAGCTTCTCGGTCGACGGCGCGTGCAGCACCTCGACCATGGCCCATTCCAGCGCCGTCAGATCGCTCCCGAAAACCAGCGGGGGGCGCTCCTCGCTGCGACAAAACGCGGCCATGTGGCGTCCGAAGGAATTGAGATTCGGCGATTCGGACGGATGACGCGCGATGTAGCGCAGGCACAGGGCCTCGAAGGCGTCGTCGCCCATCGCGTACTCGAGTGCCGGGTAATCGTCAGCGAGGCATTCCACGAGACGGGCTCGGTAGGCATCGCCGTAAATCGCGAGCCGTTCGATCGCAGCGAGACGGCTCGAAGGCAAAATCACCCGTTCGACGTCACCGAGGGACACCCCGAGCCCGCCGTGTGCCGCATGCTGCTCGATGCCGTCGGCAACGCCCCCTGGGTGCATCACGGCCCTGGCGAACCAGTGCTGGAGCGAACGAAGGGGGACGTCGAGCGGCGGCGCGCGAACGTCGGATGCATGGCCGCTCGAACGCGGTGAGCGTTCGACGTTTGCGCTCGCCTTCGCGTGCGCGGGGTGCCTGTTGGGCGTTGCGCTGGCTCGCTCACGGACGAATGCTTCGGCAGGTCCACCTTCGAGCGGCACGCCGACCTGTTCGCCGGCGCGGACGGCGATCGAGGAAGCCGAAGCGGCGTCGGTCGGCTCGCTCATGGTCGGGCCGCCGGGCCGCGAGGTTCATGCGCTGCCGGGCTCTCCGGCTCTCGCTGCCCCACGAACGCCGTCGCTTTGAGCGCCTCGCGGTGGACGTCTTCGAAGGGGGGAATCTCCGCATCCCACTCGAGAAGCAGGGAAGTGCCCGGCGCGCGGCCGTAGGCTTCACGCGCGAGCTCCCACACGGGGTCGATGACAGGTCCGATGTGCGTGTCGACGATGTGCGTGCCCTGGTTGGTGTGCCCCGCGACGTGCATCTGCGCGACGCGGTCGAAAGGTACGCCGCCGAGGTAAGCGGCGGGGTCGAAGCCGTGGTTAAACGCGCTCACGTAAATGTTGTTCACGTCGAGCAAGAGTCCACAGTCCGCCATTTCGGTCAGCCGAGCCAAGAATTCCCACTCCGTCATGCAAGAACCGGCGAACTCCACGTACGACGACGGGTTCTCGAGCAGAATCGGCGCGCCCAAAAAATCCTGCACACGGCGGACGCGCTCGGCCGTGTGGCGCAAGGCTTCTTCCGTGTACGGCATGGGAAGCAGATCGTGCGTGTTGCGGCCGGCGACCCCCGTCCAGCAGAGGTGATCGGAGACCCAAAGCGCCGCCGTTCGCTCGCGCAGCGCTTTGAGGTCGGCGAGGTAGCTCATGTCGACGTCGTCGGTCGATCCGATCGACATCGACACGCCGTGCATGACGATGGGGTAACGCTCTGCGATTTGGTCGAGAAAATACAGCGGACGCCCCGCCGTCTGCATGTAGTTTTCGCTGATGATCTCGAACCAGCCCACGTCGGGCCAGTGCTCGAGGAGATGCCCATAGTGCACCGTGCGCAGCCCCAACCCGATGCCGAGGTCAGGGAAGCCGAAACGGTTCGCCACGAAGCGCGCTCCTCGAGCCGAGCCTTCTACTCCGACTCAGACCTTGCAGCCGCCTTGGCCTTTGCAGCCGTTCTGCCCCTTGCAGGAGTTCTTTCCGTCGACCTTGCAGCCACCTTGGCCCTTGCAGCCGTTCTGCCCTTTGCAAGAGTGCTTTCCCTCGGATGCGCCCGCCGCGGGAGCGCCGCTGCCCGCGGGGGCGGGGGCGGTGGCGCTGTTCGCCGGAGCGGCGTTCTTGTCACAGCCGGCGGTGGCTCCCATGACGATTCCAGACACTGCTGCGGCGAGGAGGCTCTCGGTTAGTCTCATGATCTTCGTTCCTTTCGTTGGTACCTACAGCGTGGGATACGGTCGAGCCGGAGCGCGACCGCGCGGGTGCCACTTTCTTACTCGCGAGACGGCCTGCCCGTTTCGGTCCGCCGCGCGGTTTGTGACCCTGCCCTGAAGGGGCACCCCTTATAACTGATTTGGACCGGGATCAGGGAGGCTGATCTGGTAGACACGCCTGCGGTGGCCATGACGGTCGAAAGCGATCGACGGACGAGCGCGGTGGTCCTCGCGTTCGTCGCGGGCACCCTCGAAATCCGCGGCTTCGCCGGAAATGGTGACTCGCAGATCCCAGGTTCTCTTGCGGCGTGCGCGACTTGGGACCCTCGCACGCGCTGCCTTCGTGCGCCCGCGCTCGCTTATGCCGACATCGTGCGCGCTCTGGTCGCCGGCAAAATCGCTTACCAGGACGCCGCGCGGCACTACGGCGAGCTCGCCGAAGGGGCACGGGTTCATCGGCTGCCTCGCTTCTACCAATCCGAAGCCGTCGAGGCATGGCAGAAGGCGCGTGGGCGCGGCGTCGTCGTCCTTCCCACCGGCGCGGGCAAAAGTCACGTCGCGATTCTGGCCATCGATGACAAGCGACGTCACACGCTGGTCGTCGCTCCCACGCTCGACCTCGTGCGGCAGTGGTACGATCTCCTCACGCTCTCTTTCGGTGGCCCGGTGGGGCTGGTAGGTGGCGGCGAGCACGACGTCAGGCCGCTCACGGTGGCGACCTACGACTCGGCCTTCCTGCACATGGATCATCTGGGCGCTCGTTTTGGGCTGGTGGTTTTCGACGAGTGCCACCACCTGCCGAGCGGCTCGTTCGCGCTGGCAGCGAAGGGGTGCCTCGCCCCCTTCCGCCTCGGGCTCACCGCCACGCCCGAGCGCGCCGATGGTCGCGATGCCGATCTCGACGATCTCATCGGTCCCATCGTTTATCGGCGCGACATCGTCGAGCTCTCCGGTGACTACCTCGCCGACTACGACGTCGAGCAGGTGAGCATCGAGCTGACGGCCGACGAGCGAAAGCTCTACGACGCGGAGCGGAGCATCTATCGCGCCTTTCTCGGCCGTCATGGTATCCGCATGGGCAGCCCGTCCGGGTGGGGGGAGTTCATCCTCTTGTCGTCGCGCAGCGCGGAGGGCCGGCGCGCCATGCTCGCCTATCGCACCCAGCGGCGGCTCGCGTTCGCGGCGTCAGCCAAGCTCGATTACCTCGAGCACCTCCTCTTCGTGCACCGGCGCGATCGGCTCATCCTTTTCACGCAGGACAACGCGGCGGCCTACGAGATCTCGCGCCGGTTTCTGGTGCCCGCCATCACTCACCAGACCAAGGTCAAAGAGCGGAGCCGAATCCTCGCCGGGCTCGCCGAGGGTTCGTATGGCGGCGTGGTGACGTCGCGGGTGCTCAACGAAGGTGTCGATGTCCCCGACGCGAACGTCGCCGTGGTTCTCTCCGGTAGCGGCTCGGTGCGCGAGCACGTGCAGCGCCTCGGCCGCATCCTGCGCAAGAAAGACGGCAAACGCGCCATCCTCTACGAGCTCGTCACCGAGGGGACAGGCGAAACGTTCACCAGCGAGCGGAGGCGCGAGCACAGTGCTTACCGCTGATCTGGTGAGCGCGCGGCGGCGCGGCGCCGAGTTGATTCTTTCCAAGCTCGATCCGGCCGCGCGCCCCCGGGCCGTCGCGCTGGCGACGGACTTGCTCCGGCTCTACCAGGATCACATCGGCCGTTCGCGCGAAGAGGTGGAAACCGCCGCGGCTGGGATCGAAGTCCTTCCCCGCGAGGTGCGACTCAAAGAAGGGTTCCTCAAGCTGCTCGACGACCGTGCCACGTGGGGCATCCCCGGCGGACTCGATCCGGAAGAGGTTCGCCGCGACGTGTTTCTCCGTGCCACGGCCGTACGTGCGGCTCTGTCGCCGGGACAGCATTTCGATCGCGCCGCCGTACTCGGCGAGATCGCCGTCGCGCATGCGGCGCCGCCGAGCGCGATCGAGCAGGCGCTCTATGCCGATCTGCGCGGAGCCGCTCTCCTCGCCGGGGTGGAAACCATCTCCGCGCCTGCCCTCGTCGAGGTCTACGAGCGCGGACAAGCGCAGGCGGTGCTTCTGCGCGCCGTGCGCATCCAGGTCGGCGTCGAGTGCGCATCGCCCGGCGCGGCGCGCGCGCTCTTCCGGCGACTCAAGTTCCTCGGTCTGCTGCATACCATTGCCCCGGCCGAAAAAGGGTACACGATTGTCATCGACGGTCCGCTCAGCCTCTTCGACGCCGTCACCAAGTATGGACAAAAGATGGCCCTGGTGCTTCCGGTGCTGGAGGAGTGTCAGCGCTGGACACTCGTGGCCGAGGTCCGGTGGGGGAAAACGCGCGCTCCCCTGACGTTCCGTGCTTCGGGAGGCTCGGCCGGCAGCAGAATGAGCGATCCGCCGTTGCCCGACGCCATCGGCGAGCTCGTGCGTCGCTTCGCCGAGCTCGGCACGGGTTGGACGGCGAGTGCCAACGAGCGCGTGCTCGATTTGCCCGGGGTCGGTCTCACCATCCCCGATCTCGTCTTTGCGCGTGGCGGCGAGAGGATCTTCTTCGAAGTGCTCGGCTTTTGGAGTCGCGACGCAGTGTTTCGCCGGGTCGACCTCGTGGAACGCGGCCTCGGACACAAGATGCTCTTCGCGGTGAGCTCGCGCCTGCGCGTCAGCGAGGAGGTGCTCGATGAGAACGCCTCCAGCGCGCTCTATGTCTACAAAGGTGCGATGAGCGCGCGCGCCATCGCCGAGCGGCTCGATCGTCTGGCGATGCGCAGCCCGGGCTGATCCGCTCACGTCGGCTGAAGGCACGGTCACTGCGAAGCGTGGCACAAGGTGTGCCTGGCTCCAATGTGTGCCACGTCATGGGCCTCGATCGGCGCACCCATCCGGTGGTGCAGTCCTTGCAATTACCTCCAAGATGCGCTTTATGCCACCCGATACTGTGCCAGCCACTCGCCGATCTCGTTTCCCGATCGCGTCGTGTGCCGCCATCCTCTTCGGCGGTATCGCCGCCGCTTCTCCCGCACGCGCGGAGTCCTCGGGGATACCCGAGGGAGGAACGCCTTTCTTTTGCACGTCGGCGTCGATCCCTTCCCAGAGCCACACGCTGCCGCTCAATGTGCCCGCGGTTCCCTTGAACCGGTCGTCGCTCGCGGAGACGGCCTCCTTCACGATGGTCGGCACGTACGCAACCATCAACGCCGAAGCCACGCTCGAATTCTGGGACAGCCTCTTGGGAAGCTTCTGGCTGCTCCGTCCCGCTATGCCACCTCCGGTGGGGGACTATATGTTGCGCTACGAGGAGCCCTGCAATCGAACCGACGGGGGGGCCTACGAACAGCGATTGCACACGGTGGAGCTTCCGTTTCGCTTCACGTTCGATTCCCCATTGCCGACGAGTGCTGGCTCCCTGACGGCCGACCAAGGGATCTCGGACGAGAAACCGGTCGTGGCGCAGGTCGTCACTGCGGAGGGAGTCTGCCAAATCCAAAGCTTCAAATGGGCCAAGGTCTGGGTGCTTTGGAACCTCGCATCCGAGCTGCCTCCTTTCATCGAAGCCGTGCAGGCCGTCTCGCGGCGAGCGAACGGCGCGCCCGCTTACCAAAGGAACTATGGACGCCCCGCGGACCCGCCGGGAGCGGTCGGCGTGATTCAGGAGATGATCAACTGCTATCCGCCGATGTCGAACGACGCCGGCTTCGTCAATGGTCGAGGAACGTTCACGCTTCGCTCGCATCTCGCAGGTGCGGCACAAGACTTCCCCCTTCTCTCCGTCGATGTTCAGCTGGACTGCCCGCCGCCGGAGGTGGGGCCGTGTTCCGACGCTGGTACGGACGCAGGTCCCGATGGCGCGCGCGGCACCACGGACGGCGAAGCGGGAGCCGTGCCCCCATCCGATGTACGGGCGGTGGACGATCGCGGCACCGGTTTCCTCGATGCCCCATCCGGAGTCGACGCCACCCCGAATGTTTCGCCGGATGCGCCGCTCGGCGCAATCGACGGACAGGGACCTGTCGCGACGACCGATGGTGCGGCGTCCGCTGGCGAGGACCGCGGTTGTTCGGTGGGCAAGGTCGGCGATGGCAGTGCCGAGGCCGCCAAAGGTTGGCTGCTCAGCGTCGTACTGCTGGGGACCGCGCTGCGCCGGCGTTTCCGGTCCACCCGCCACGCCTGAGTGGTCGTCGGGCGGTCGTCGCGTATAGACTGCGCGCCATGGTCGATCATGCTCGAGCAGGAAAAGGCAGAAGAGGCGACGATCATCGTGCGGCGCTGACGCGTTGCCTCGGCATGGCGGTGCTTTTGGCCACCACCGCGGCGACACCTCCCGATCGCCCCGTGCTGCGGTACATCCCCCAGCATGCCGAGCTGAAATACACGTTCGGCGGTGTACCCCCCACGCACAAGATCGCGCCGGGGACGCGCATCGTGTCGTGGAGCGAGGACTGCTTCGACGGCGCGGTCACCCGACCCGATCAGCTGCCCTCCAAGGTGGTGCCGCCCCACCACGACAATCCGCAGACGGGCCCGTTCTTGATCGAAGGCGCCATGCCCGGCGACACGCTCGCCATTCGTATCGAGAAGCTCGAGCCGGCGCGCAACGTCGGCCTCTCTTCGTGGTTCCCCGGTTTCGGCGCGCTCAACGGGACCGATCGCACCGCGATTCTCGGCCCCGAGCTGCCCGAGAAGGTGTGGTTTTACGAGGTCGATCCGGCACGTCGCGTGGTGCGCACGCAATCCTCGGACAAGCGATTCAGCTGGGAGGTTCCTCTCACGCCCTTTCTCGGTTGCCTCGGGGTTGCGCCTTCCGGCGGCGAGGCACGATCGACGGTCGTGCCCGGCAATTTCGGAGGCAACATGGATTGTCCGGAGGTCCGCGCCGGCAACACGGTGTACCTGGGCGTTCGCATTCCCGGCGCGTTCCTCTCCTTCGGCGACGGACACTATGCGATGGGGGACGGCGAGATCATCGGAACCGCGGTGGAAGGGGCGATGAACGTCGAGATCGTCGTCGATCTCATCAAGAATCGCGAAACGCCGTGGCCGCGCATCGAAAATGCGGACTACATGATGTCGCTCGGCGCCGCGCGCCCCCTCGAAGATGCCGCGCGCATCGCATTCAAGGACATGGTGCAGTGGGTGCGGGAGAAGACCGGGATGGGCGAAATGGACGCGTACCAGTTCGTCTCGCAGACGGCCAAGGCGCCGATCACGGAGATGGTGGACCCGGAGTACACCGTGCTCGTGAAGGTCGAGAAACGCCGGCTCCCGCCGCGCCGACCGTAGCGCGCGAGGGGTCTGCCGAGACGCAGGCAGTCGTGGTTAAGTCGGCGCCGTCAAGTCGGACAGCGAGATACGCTGGCGCAGGCGCCGCTCGCCGCTGAGATCGATGACCGAAACGCGCACCGAGCCGCCATCTGCCCAGTCCACCTCCACCAACCCGAAGTTGAGCGCCGTCAGGAGCGGTCCCACGCGATGGCGGTTCGGTTCACCGTGCCCCTGCTTCCAGCAATGAGTCAGACCGCTGGAGGTGACTTCCCATAGCGGGTAACGGAGGGGATCCATCGCGATGCGTGAGATTTCGGCCATGTGCCGATCGCCGCTCAGCACGATCACGCCGCGCGTCCGCGTCGCTGCGAGCAGGCGAAAAAGGCGCGCGCGCGCCTTGGGGAAGTTTGCCCACTTTTCGTGGTCGTGCTCTTCGGGGATGATCTGGGTGCTCGAACCGAGGAGATGAATCGAGGACGACGATTCGCGCAGCTGGGCCTCGAGCCATGTCCACTGCTCGGCACCGAGAATGTCCCCTTCGGGACCCGGCTCGTCGCGGTGGTAGCGCTCGTCGAGCAGGATCACCTTGACCGATTGGGCGCCGTTCCCGAGCGTGTAGCTGGTGTAGAGCCCTTCTTGGCGGCGCCTCGCGCTGTCGGTGGGTTCCCCGATGAAGTCGAGGAACGCCTGCTGGCTCTCGGCGCGCTTCGGATACGCGCGCCACCCGTCGTTGACACCGTAGTCGTGATCGTCCCAGGTCCCGACCACCCGCGTTCTCTGCACGAGCTTTGCGTACTCGGGATGTCGCGCTTGGGTTTCGTAGAGCGCGCGCATGCGGCCCATATCTTCCGTGTCGGCGTAGATCGTGTCTCCGAGCCAGATCCACATGTCGCTCTGTAACGAAAGGATCGATTCCCAGAGCGGCTGCGGATAGTGCACTTGATTGCAGGAACCGAAGGCGATTTTGATGTCGCCCTCTGCCGGTCCCGCCGGCGCGCCGCATTCGCTCAGCGCCGCGCACGGGGCAACCTGCCGGTTACGACAACCGCCGATCGCGCCGAGCGCCCCCCATGCGGCGAGTTGCAAGCTGGATCGGCGGGTGATTCGGAAGGACAAGGACGCTCCTCGTCACAAGACCTACCCCGGACTCGCCTTGCTCGCCACGAGTGGCGTGAACAAAGGAAGGGTTACCCCGCGGCGGCCGCCCCCGGTTTCATGACCGCCAGAGAGCCGCCCCGACGACGATCGCGTTGTACGTCATGTGCGTGGCGATCGGCACCACCAGCGACCGCGATCGTTCGTAAACAACGGCAGCCAGAAAGCCCAGCACGAAAACAGGAACGACGGCGATGGGCGGATGAACCACCGCAAAAACGAGGGCGCTCGCTAGCGCGGCGCCCCAGGGTCCGATGGAGCGCCGAAACCCGCCGAACAAGACGGCGCGGAAGATGAACTCCTCGAACAGGGGTGCCGCGACGACGGTGAGAGCGATGAACCAAAGAATGGTTCCCGCGCCGGTGTCCGAGTGAGAGAGGGACAGCGTGTCATCTCGTAAACGCCGAAGGACATCGAAACGATCGACGACCATCAGATAGCCCCGCCCGCAAAGCCCGCCGACAGCCCCGGCGCCCACGCCGGTCAAGACCCCACGCAAGAGTCCGCGTCGCGGTGTCCTGAGGCCGAGCGTTGCCCAAAGGTGGGGGATTCGACTCTGCCAAAAAATGAAGAGCGAAGCCACTCCGACGACCAAACCTGCCCCCACGAACGCCAACAGCAACGCCGCGCCCGGTGAAAAATCGAGCCCCCCCAAGGTCAACACCAAAAGGCCTTGGAGTACGAAGAACGCAAGCGCAACGATGAGCCCGTCGGCGACCGCTACCGAAGGTGCCGGCGCTTCGCTCGGATCGAGCAAGAACGGCGCGTGGTCGCGAACCTTTTGCCAGAGCGCATAGGCGAGCAGAGCCGACAACACCAGCTGTGCGAACTTGGCCCATGCCGATGGGGTGTAAATGGCGTGGGCGAACAAGCCTGCCAGGGTCATAAACAAATACACCATCGAGCCGCGCACGCGGTGCCGCGGCTCGGTTTCGAACGCATCGGTGCCGAGCACACCCAAGCCGGCGCCGATGAACGCATAGAGAACGACTCCCACGAGGACGAGAACGAGGGTCGGGATGCCGTTGAGAACGGCGGTCGCGTCGGCGCTGGTCAACACGCCGAACGTGACGACGGCGATCACCGAGGCGACGACGCCCCAGAAGGCCGCCTTGCGGACCAGCACCTCGTCGATCGCCAGTGGGAACGTGAAGTACATCCATAGGGCAGGCACCTCGACGGCGAATGTGGTGCACGCACCCGTCGCCAAGACGATGGCCGACAGTCCAAACGCCATGGCGCCCGCGTGTCGGGGGTGCGTCGCCAAGACACGCCAAAGTCTGGGGTTCATGATCATCTGCATTCCCAAGATGATCACGGGAGCCAAGAACACCTGTACGAACGTGCGCCGGTCTCGAACGAGGAAGCGCAGCTCCTTTCCAGCCACCACCCCGAGCGCGCCGAGGCGACTTTCGCCGACTGGCCTGGCGGGCTGGCGATGACCTTGATGGGGACCGGCGCCGGTGGTGAGCCCGTCACGCAACATCCAGCCCCCCAACGTCGTTGCACTGCCGGTGATGACGAGAGCGAAGAGGGCGCAACCAAGAACGGCCATCACGGCCTCTTTGCCCCCGGCCGCGATGCCGATCGGCATCAATGGATTGACGATCACCCAGGTGGGAAGGCGCCTTCCCAGCCGGTCCAGCGTCGTTAGCCACTGCGGCGACATCGTTGCAATGGCAATAACCAATGGAATGGCTGCCACTAGCGTGAGCGCCGCCTGGAGTCGCGCGACGTTGCGAAGGGAAAAAAACCTTCGCAAACCCGTTTCCGCGACGATGCGCACGCTTCCCGCGAGCAAGCCGATGTAAATGGTCGAGGCAAGCCCCCCAGCAACGCCGCGCCAAGAATAGCCGGCGCACCAGAAGACCACTGAAAAAAAAGGAAAGACCGTGAACCACGCCAACGGGTTGGCGACGGCGGTTTCCAGCAGGCGCGCGAGGAGCAAACTCCGCGCCGGCACCGGAAACGTGAACCACCATTCCAGGCTAAAGTCCACCTTGGCGAGGTCCTGGTTCGACGCCGTGCTATTCAGCACGACGGCGGCGGCGAGCAGGATGCCCACGACGCCGAGGGGAATCAGCATTTCTCCGGCATCGCCTTCCCCATACCAGCCGCGCTGCGACGGAAAGACGGCACGCGACGGCACCCGGGCCTCTCGAAAACCAGCTGGGCCTCGTTCCTCGAAAATCCGCATCAGCTCCGAGATGCGCCGTACGGCGTTGATGTCGTCGCCGATGCCGTCGTCACGGACCTGCCTGGTGAAGGCGCGCAGCAGCGTTTCCCGCCAATTCGCGTCCTCGTGCTCGTGCCGCCGCTCGGCTTGTACGCAACGGTGTGCCCAATCGACCCATACCATGGTGTCGCGCGTCACGAGCTCACTCTGCAAGTTGGCTCGTCGTTCTGCGGCGACCGCTACCCGATGAACGAGCAGCGTGGACTGCACCATCCCATTGAATAAGAAAAGAATGGAGAACACCAAAAACAGAACCCCGGCGGATCGCTTGCGCGCGGTCGCACCGCGGGCCGTCGACGGCTTCTTGCGTCTCGTGATCGACATTCGGCTGGTCAATCGGCGCACGGCGAGGCCGATGACGAGCCCGGCGACGCGCAACGTCGACGGGGGCGGTCGCTCTGGCCCGCGCAATGCCGCGCTCATGCCGAAGCGGGCGGCGCGATCTCGCCGGCGACCGCAAAAAAGATGTCTTCGAGCGAGCTTTCCGCGTTGGCGCGCCGGCGCAACTCCTCCAGAGTGCCCACCGCGGCCAGCCGGCCCGCGTTGATGATGGCGATCCGATGGCAAAGCCTTTCCACCTGGTCGAGCAAGTGCGAGCTCAAGAGAACCGTCGCCCCGCCTTGGACCATCTCGAGGAGTAACTCGTTGAGCCGCCGGGTCGCGATGGGGTCGAGGCCACTCGTGGGCTCGTCGAGGACGAGCAGCTTCGGTTGGTGCATGAGCGCGCACACCAGGGCGAGCTTTTTTTTCATCCCACGCGAGTAGTTGACGGCGTATTCGTCGGTCGCGTCGGCAAGCTCCATCCGCTCCAACAGCGGCCAAGCCCGGCCTTCGATCTCGCTGCCGGAGAGACCGTGCATACTCCCCACGAAGCGGACGATTTCGATAGCTCGCAGGTAGTCATGAAAAATCGGCTCGTCGGGTAGAAACCCCACCAGCCTTTTGACTTCGACACGGTCGTCGAAGCAGCTTCTCCCGTCGACCAGCGCCGTGCCGGCCGACGGCTTGAGGATACCCATGAGCAAGCGCATCGTCGTCGTCTTGCCGGCACCGTTGGGACCGACGAGCGCAAAGAGCTCGCCCCGCGGGATGTCGAACGTGACGTTGGAGAGCGCGGTGAACTCCCCGTACCTTTTGGTCAAGCCTCGGATCTGCACCATCGACGTCGACACTTGCTCCTCCGATTGGTGAAAGCCCGCATGATGGTACTGCCACGTGCAATCGAACGCGAGCGCGGCCGGTTCGGAAATACGAACGATGTCCGCCCGCATTCCGTATCACGCCCAACGCGCGTTCGCACCAGGCTCCCTTCGAAGGCGCATCGGCTCACCCGGCAAACTTGTCGCCGCATGGCTACGCTTCGCTTGTACGTCTCTGCTGTTCTTGACAATAACGTAAAGTTTTCCCCCTCGACTTGGCCAATTCGAAATGCGAGAGGCTAATGCGAGAGACGAGTTTTCTGGCAAGCGTGGCTCCCGCTGCAATTCACTGCGGGGGAAACGAGCAATACTTGTTGTTCGACATCGACGGGGAGATTCCCACGCCATTGCTGTGGTCAATGCACCCGTCTGCCCTACCATCAGAGGAGAATTTGCAATGAATCTTTTCATCGCGCCGTCTCGGCGTCCCTTCACCCGATTCTTGTGCATGACTGTGATGGCGTCTTCTTTCGCCTTCGTTGCATGCAACGAAGCACCGAAGGAAGCGCCGGTGAGCTCGCCGCAAGAGCTATTATGCCCGGAGGACGGCTGTCCTCATCCCGATCCGCCCGATCGCCCACCGACCAGGCCGTTTTACCCCGCCCAGGGCTGGACCGTCATCGACGCTTCCCAAGAAAATCTCGAAAAAGGAGTGAAGTGGTGGGCCTATCTTTGGGACGAAAACAGACTCTACGTGAAGGGCTACTACCCCCAGGATTTCGGAGGAGGCTTAACCTACGACCCTAGGCACGTGGTCATGTCCATCACTGTCATGTCCGCCAGCGAATGGCATGCCGAGACCGATCTTTACTTGCCCGTCGAGGGGCCCCCGGCGACCTACACGGACCGCCAGCACGGGAGGATCAGTTCATGGATGGGCGAAGACGGTATTGCGCGGCAGACCATCGGTCTTCAGCAAGCGCTCTTGTGGGGCGATCAGACCGAGATCAGCGGAGACTTCGAGGACGACGGCTCGGGTGCCCATCTCGTGGGGGGAAGGGACACCAGTCGCGGAGCCGCCGCGGTGGCAACCGTCAGCTTCTTGAACGACTTCCATGCCACCGGCGCCCTGCTGTCGCCGCCGGGCTATCAAATGAGTTGCGATGAGGGCTGCGCCAGCGGCTTTACGAAATACCTCGAGCGAGTCGCTGAAGTCGCCGCCAGCGGCGGCGGCAACGATTGCGCCTGGGCCGCTGGTGCGGGATTCGTATGCGTCGGCGGCACGGTCTTGTTTGCGATTTTCGGACCGCCCGGATGGGCAGCCGGCCTGGCCCTCGCCACGGTGTGCGGCTCGGCGCTCGGTTGGGCGAAAGAGTGCGTCAACAGCTTGGGAAATCGATCCTCCGGCGGCGCTTGCGTCGGTTACACCGGGCCGCAGACGGTGGTGGGGCCGGACGGCAGTGTCATGCAGGTCAACGGCGCCACCGTCATCAATTGGGCCCACTGCGAATTCTGAAGGAGGTCCCCTCGAGGCAGGCCAAGACATCGGAGCCTGCCGCTCTTGCTACTTGTCAGTACCTTGCCTCGCGCGACCGGAGCCGTGTCTCCCTTCGGTCGCGCGGGGCGCTCTCGATCGTGACCATCATCCGGACTTGCCTTGCCGGGTGGTGTGCCGAGACGGGGTCACCCCGCCGCGTCGAGAGGACGCCAGCGCTGCTCGCCAATGCGAAACCAGCGGTCGATGCGCGAGCCGTCGAAGTGGTAGCGCAGGTGGGCCCCCTGTTGGGGGCAGGGAATGGCCTTGGGCCGGAGAACGGCGAGGCAGCTCCCCCCCGGGTGACGGACGCTGTTGTAAACGAGACCGTTGGAACCGGCCGCACGCAGCGGCGCGGCAAACGCCTGCGAGGTTCGATAGTCGTCGGGGCGATGGAGCTCGGGGTGGCCGGTGCGCACGTCGTGAAAACGCTGCTCGACGCGCTTGGAGACGAGCACGCGCAGCTCGATCTCGGTGCCGCGCGGCTCGGCGGTGGCGGCGAGGAAACGACCGAAGTGGTAAGCCGTTTCCCACACGGCCGTCTCCAGCGCGCGGGCCGCGTAATAGACGCCGTAGCTTCCGTCGCTGAACCGCGAAGGCCAGCCGACGTGGGTGAATGCCGCTACGATCCAGCTCGCGCCCGGGCCGGAAGGGCGCTCGTCGGGGGGGATGCGCGCAATCTCGCCCCATTCCTCGCGCACGCGCGGGTTCGTCATCTCTTCGATGCGGAGCAGGGTCTCCCAGTCGGCACGCTCGGCGACGTGCTCGAACACGTCGACGGGCGGATAGCGTGAATTGATGGCGCGGAATGCTTCTGCCCAGCGGACGCGCGTCGTGCGCGTCACAGGCCGTGCCCCCGGACCGCGTCGAGGTACGCGCGCACCGTGGCCAAGTCGACGACCTTGCCGCCGAGCGCGCGGTCGAGCGCCGAGCGCCCGCCGAACGCCGCATTCGGCTTGCGCATCCAGGCATCGGCCTGTTGCGGATTCGGAAAGAGCAGCTTGAGCGCCTTGTAGATACCGAGCACGTAGCTGATTCGCTCCAGCGTGTCGGCGCCGAGCGCTCCGCCTTCACCGCGCTTGTAGTTGTAGAAGGTGGAGCGACTGGGCGCTCCCAGGAGCACGCGCGCCTCGGCGTCGCCGACATCCCACGCTTGCATGATGCGAAAGAAGGCTCGCTTGGCGGCGGCGTGATCGAGCGGATGAACGGAATCAGTCGCTGTGGCTTCGCGCGGCATCGATTCAAATATGAATCAAATGGCTAAAACGGTCAATATCTGGACTTGCGCTGGATACGGCTTCCGGCTCCTTGCTTTCCCGCGCGCCTGGTTGAAAGATGGGGAAGGATTATGATCACCGTTCGCAAGGCCGCCGATCGCGGCCGTAGCCAGCATGGCTGGCTCGACAGCCGGCATACCTTTTCTTTCGCCGACTACTACGATCCCGCACACGTCGCCTTCAGCAAGCTGCGTGTCATCAACGACGATCGGGTCGCTCCCGGGCGCGGATTCGGCACCCACGGTCACCGCGACATGGAGATTCTTTCCTACGTCATCGAGGGTGCGATCGAGCACAAGGACAGTCTCGGCACCGGCTCCATCATTCGACCAGGCGACGTGCAGCGGATGACCGCTGGCACCGGCGTGCGGCACAGCGAGTTCAACCCCTCGGCGACAGACCCCGTCCGTTTCCTACAGATCTGGATCCTTCCGCAGGCCGAAGGGCTCACCCCGGGGTACGAGCAGCGCACCTTTCCCCTTGCCGAAAAGCGCGGCCGCTGGCGACTCGTCGCTGCGCCGGACGGGCGCGATGGGTCGGTGATTTTGCACCAAGATGTCCTGCTTTTCGCTGGATGTTTCGAGCGTGGCGAAGAGGCGAGCCTTTCACTCGCGGCGGGCCGAAAGGCGTGGGTCCAGGTCGCCCGGGGAGCGATTTCGGTCAACGGGACACGCCTCGAAGAAGGGGACGGCGCGGCCGTCGAGGGGGAGCGTCAGCTCGGGTTTGCCGACGGCGCGTCGGCCGAGTTGCTTGCCTTCGACCTGCCCTGAGCGGGCGGTCGGGTGCTCGCTCGCGCTTTCTTTGTTTGCGCCTGGGTAAATGATGTTTGCGCTTGGGCAAAAGGCGCGTAACGCTAGAGGGAGATGGCGCAGGAAAGCAAACGGGGGTCGCGAGACGTCGCCCTGTTGTACGCGCCGACCGACGATGGCAAAGGAACGCGCATCCTGCGTGCCCGCGGTGGCAACATCGAAGCCGGGGAAATCCGGCCGGTCAAGGACGGCCAGCCCCTGCAGGGTGGTGAGCTGGTGAGGCTCGAGCCACGGTCCGACGCGCCGTGCATTTGCGATGTCCACGTGCTCCACGAGACGCAGCGTCGCGAGCCGAGTTCACCTCCACCCGCGCCTTCGGTCGAGCCCTCGGGTCGGCCGGCGCAGGTCGCCACCGAGGACTATCGGGTCAACTGGGATCGCGTTTTTGGGGCCACCAAGCGCGCCAAGCCAGACCGATCGCTCAACTGACTGCGCGCCGCTGGCAAGGCGGCGGGGTTCACTCGCTCAGGCCGAAGAATTCGCGGATCGACTCGAGGATCCTGCTTCCCTCGGTGACCATCTTGCGTTTCTTGGCTTCGGCGTCGAGGTTGTCGCGTACTGCCAAGAGCTCGACCCGTCGTTGGGCAAGGACCGTCGATATCTCTTTGGCGATCTCCGGCCTTCGCGCGAGGATCTCCCGGAAGTCGTCTTTGTCGACGCGCAGGCAATCCACGTCGGTCTTGGCGATGACCGTCGCCTCGCGCGGCGCCCCGGTCATGAGCGCCATCTCGCCGAAGAAGCTGGGAGCCTGGAGCTCGGCCACCTTCTTCTCTTCACCGCCCGCGCCGGTCAGTCGCACTTCGGCGCTTCCCTTGGTCAAGATGTAGAGCCAGTGCGCCGTCGACCCTTGCCGCGTGACGATCTCGCCCGCGCTGAACGGGGCCACGCGGACGGATTCGGCGAGCTTGTCTTTCTCCTCGACCGAGAGCTTCGCGAAGAGCTCCACGTTGTGCAGGGCAGCCAAACGGAAGGACTGCTCGCGCGCCCGCTTGCGCTCATCGTGCTCAGGGTCGTCGTGCGATAGGAACACCGTCGTCGCCGGCAGTGCGAGCGGCATCTGCGCTCGCCGCAGAGCGGCATAAATCCGCTCGCGTACGAGAGAGCTGGTGGGGTCGTCGGAGGACAAGTCGGTGAGCCAATAACGGACGGCGTAGTAGGCGTAGCTGTCGCGGTTCTCTTTGCCGAGCTCGAACAGAATGCAATGTGCTTTCGGTTCGGCAGCCACCTTGGCGATGGGCGCGGCTTGGAGCGCTTCGTTGACGATGCTGATGACTTGCCCCGGGGCGAAACGATAATCCACGCTGAAGTACACCCACATGCGGTGGGGGGCCTTCTCACCGCTGCGCTTGCCGAGCACTTTGATGGTTTGGGCGAGGAGCTGCGAATTGGGGACGATGAGCGTGTCCCAGTCGCGGGTTTCGATGACGCTGTGCCGCCACCGTATCTGACGCACCCGCCCTTGCACCTTGCTCTCGAGCTCGACCCAGTCCCCTTCGTGGATGGAATCGTCGAGCTGCAGCGCGAGGCCGCCCACGATGTTGCCGAGCGTCGCCTGGAGCGACAGGCCAATCACGGCGGTGACGACGGCCGACGTCGCCACGATGCTGCTCAGATTGACGCCGGAGCGGTGCATGAGCCAGACGCCGGCGATGATGTAGGCCGCGCCCACCGAAAGCTCGTGGACGATGTCGGGGTAGTTCCAGCGCGCGAGGTGGAAGAGCAGATCGAAGAGCGCAAAGGCCGCCAAGTTGATGATGAGCAGGACCTCCAGCACCTGGGCCGCGTACCCGAACACTGCCGATGTGCTGGACAAGGTCGGGCCGAAGAGGTTGAAGAGCTGCTCGGCGGCGATGGCGACCGCATAGAACGCAAAGAGCAGCACGCAGCGGCGCAAGCGTCGCCGCGGAGCGCCCGGCGCCGCCCGAAAAATGGCCGCCACGATGACGATGGCGATCGAAAGTGGAAGAAGCAGGCGAAACGGACCGTTCAAGGTTCTGGCAGCTCCGTTCAGGGGTCGGCTTGCTGCAACACCAGACCGAGGAGGTTATCACCCCGCCGCGCCCATGACGTGGCCTTCATGGCGCGGGCGCCCGCGCTGCCTCCTAGGAGCTCTCCGGGTGGCGCTTTTCCGGGCGCTTACCCGCGCAGAACGCTGCGCGCAATCACAGTGCGCTGAATCTCGCTCGTGCCTTCGTAGATGCGAGTGACGCGTACGTCGCGAACGTGTCGCTCGGCGGCGAAGTCGTGGACGTAGCCGTAGCCGCCGTGCACCTGCAAATTGCGGTCACAGATCCGGCCCGCCGCCTCGGAGGCGAAGAGCTTGGCCATGGACGCCTCGCGGGTGAACGGCTTGCCTTCGAGCTTGAGCTGGGCTGCGCGCAAGCAGAGCAGTCGTCCCGCGTCGAGCTCGGTGCGACTGTCGGCGAGGAACCATTGGATGGCTTGAAAATCCGAGATGGGGCGATCGAATTGACGCCGGTCTTTGGCGTATTGAGCGGCTTCCTCGAGCGCGGCCATGGCAATGCCGGTCGCCTGCGCGCTGATGCCGATGCGCCCGCCGTCGAGTGCCATCATCGCAATCGCGAAGCCCTGCTGCGGCTGCCCGAGCTGTGCACTGGCTGGAATGCGGCAATCTTCGAACGTGAGGGAGACGGTGTTGGAGCCCTTCAGCCCCATCTTGCGCTCGGCGGGCCCCACCTTGAGACCGGGCGTTCCTTGTTCGACGAGAAAGCAGGAAATGCCCTTCGCTCCCGGGTGCGTTTCGCGCGGCGCGGTTCGGGCCCACACCACGATGACCCCGGCGTGCGCGCCGCTCGTGACCCAAGCCTTGGCGCCATTCAACGCGAACCCGTTCGCCGTCGGTGTCGCCGTGGTCTGCATGCCTCCTGGGTCGCTTCCCGCGCCCGGCTCGGAAAGGGCGAACGAACCGGCGGCGAACTCGCCCGACGTCAACTTGGGGACGTACGCCGCGCGCTGGGCGTCGTTGCCGAAGCGGCAGATGATCTCGCCCACCATGTTGGTGACCGCCATCGTTACCGCCGTCGACGCGCACCCGCGTGCGATCTCCATCATCGAAAGGGCATACGCCACGGGGCCCGCCTCGGCGCCGCCGAATGACGCCGGGACGTTGACGCCGAGCAGACCGAGCTCGCCGAGGCCGCGTACCTCAGCCATCGGAAAGCGACTCTTTTCGTCGATCTCGCCGGCGACCGGGAGCAGCTTTCGCTCGGCATAGTCGCGCGCCGTACGCTGGATGAGTTGCTCGGTTTCGGAGAGTTCGAAGTCCATGCTAATCCACCTCGAACATGACTTTGGCGGGCCAGCTGCCGGGGGAGGGAAACCGCATCGCTTTGATCACATCGACCATGCAGTCGACCGGACCCGTTTCTCCCCGTTCGTCGGGGGGCGCTACGCCGGCGGCCATGGCGGTGCCGTTGGTGTGGACGTACACCGTGGCGTGGTACTTACCGGGCGCGCGGTTCGCGCATTGACCGAGCTTTCCGCGCGCGCTGCCGAGCGCCTTGGAAATGCGGTCCGAGCCCCACGGCACGGCCTCGCGCACGTCGGGCGAGGGGTCGAAATCGAAGGACCTCTGTGCCTGGCCTTCGCCTTCCTGAGGAAGGGGCCAGCGCGCGCTCTTGGCGGCGCTGAGCATGCACCGCTCGGTATCGCGATCGCCGAGCGTGCTCTCCGCGAAGTAGGCCCACTTGGCGTTGCCGTCGAGCGCGATGCGGATGGCAAACTTCACGTGGCCGCCCAGAAACTCGACCCGTGACGACCCTTGCGAGAGGCATTCGCCGAACCGCGGTACGAGTGTGGCGAACGTCTCGTTCACTTTTCCCTCGTCGAGCGATCCGAGCTGCCCGCCCATCGAAAATTGCTGCTTCGGTTTGGCAGGAGCTGCTTTGGCGGTGGCTTGCGCCTTGGGCGCAGAGGGAGGAGGTGCCGAACCGCCGCAAGCGGCGCCGGCGATCATCGTGAGAGCGAAGACCAAGGATCGCGGGGCCGTTGCGGTCCCCAAGCGGACCGCGGCGTGCTTGACTTCCATGTCAGCGTTTAAGCACATTTTGAGCGATGACGAGACGCTGAATTTCGCTGGTTCCCTCGTAGATTTCCGTTATCCGCGCATCTCTATAGTGACGCTCGATGCCGAACTCCGTCGTGTACCCGTAGCCGCCGTGAATCTGGATGGCCTTGTGCGTAATGCGGGTACACGCCTCCGACGCGTAGAGCTTTGCCTCGGCGCTTTCCAGGGAGTGGCGCACGTGCTGGTCTTTCATCGACGCGGCCCGCAGGGTGAGGAGGCGCGCGGCATCGAGCTCGGTGGCCATGTCTGCCAGCATGAACTGGATGGCTTGGTGGTTGGCAATGGCGGTGCCGAAAGCCTGCCGCTCTTTGGAATAGACGACCGACTTGTCGAGCGCCGCGCGCGCGATGCCGAGCGCCTGCGCAGCGATGCCGATCCGCCCCCCGTCGAGTGTCGCCATGGCGACCTTGAAACCGCTGCCGACCGGGCCAAGAACGTGCTCGTCGCCGAGCTTCACGTTCTCGAAGAAGACCGTGCACGATTGAGCGGCGTGAATGCCCATCTTCTCGTCGTGCGGGGCCAGCGTGACGCCCGCCATTTCCAGCGGCAACACGAAGGCGGTGTGCTTGGCTTTGCCGTCGTCGCGACTCGTCACCGCGAAGACGATGATGAAGTCGGCTTCGGGGCCGTTGGTGATGAAGTTCTTGGACCCATTCATCACCCAAGAAGCGCCGCTTTTCTCGGCGACCGTCTTCATCGTCTGCGCGTCGGAGCCGCTCATCGGTTCGGTGAGCCCGAAGCAGCCCAGTTTTTTTCCAGCGGCGGCGGGCGCGAGGAACGCGCGCTTCTGCTGATCGCTTCCGAAGGCCAGCACGGGGTCGCAGAAGAGCGAGTTGTTGACGCTCATGATGACGCCGCATGACGCGCAGGCCGCGCTGATTTCCTCCATCGCCAGCACGTAGCTGATGGCGTCGAGCCCGGTGCCCCCATGCTCACTCGGCACCATCATGCCGAGGAAGCCGAGCTCCGCCATGCGCGCGACGATTTCGGTCGGCCAGCGACCCGTCTTGTCGAGCTCCATCGCCTTGGGAGCGATCTCCCGCTCGGCGAAGTCGTGAGCGGCTTTTTGGATGAGGAGTTGTTCGTCGGTGGGCGCGAAATTCATGGCGGTGGCGGGTAGGGCTAGCACGTCGGCCGGGTGACCCAAAGGTCCGTGACGGCGCGGCTCATCAAACGTTTGCTTGACACCTGCAAGCGATTGATTAAACGGGGGAACCTCGATGAGGCAAGCGGCGCCGTCGTGAGCAAGAGAGAGCAGCTCCTCGAAGCGGCCATTTCGCTCTTCAGCGAGCAAGGTTACGCGGCCACGGGCACGCGCGCCGTCGCGGCACGGGCCAAATGCAACGTGGCGCTC
Source organism: Polyangiaceae bacterium (assembly GCA_035318465.1). Lineage (GTDB taxonomy): Bacteria > Myxococcota_A > Polyangia > Polyangiales > Polyangiaceae > DASWDH01. The sequence goes on along the minus strand of DATHES010000072.1, from coordinate 44,176 downwards.
ATCAGCCACTATTTCGGCTCCAAAGAGGGGCTGCTGCGCGAGGTAATCGTGCACGGCATCACCACGGTGGGGGACGAGCTGCGTCACCTGCACGCCACCCCCATGCCGGCCGAAGATCGTCTCGACCGGCTCATCGACGCCATGGTCGATCACTTCGACCGCTGCTGCCAAGGCATGCAGATCATGTGTCATCAACTGGCGCAGGCGCAGAGCCCGCTCCTGGCCGCCATTCGTCCCAAGATCGCCGAGAACGTCGATCTCTTGACATCCATTCTCGAGGAAGCGCGCGGCGCCCATCGTCTGCGCGACGTCGATCCGCGCACGGCGGCGGTCCTGCTCATGGGGATGCTCCAGTACTATTTCGCGACCTATCCCGTCGCCTCGACGCTGATTGGCCCGCGCTCGCCCGCGACCATCGCCGTGCTCAAGCGTCACATCTCCCAGATTTTCTTGCAGGGGGTCCTCAAGGAACCGGCCGATAGCCCGTCGTGGCGGGCCCCCGCGCTCGATTCCGCGGCTTCGCCTTGACCTCGGGTAGAGCTCGGACCTAGCTCACACGCCGGCGGACGGCTTTTTCGACGGAGATCGAGGGATGAAGAAAATAGCGATTTTGGGTGCGTGTTGTGCGATGGCGGGTGAAGCCTCGACGAGCCGAGCGGCCGCGGAGGCCGCTCCATCCGATACGCTCGACGTGCGATTGGCGCCAAGCTCGAGCAGCGGGCTCACCTCCGAACAGGTGGCAGCGCGCGCGCAGGAGACGAGCTTCGATGCCGGCGCGCGCCGGCAAGCCCTCGCCGCCGCCGAAGCGCGGCTCGAACAGGCCAAAGTCGCGTACTACCCGAGGCTGACGTTGACGGGCAGCTACACGCGACTTTCCGACATTGCCCAACCGTCGTTCAACATCGGCACGACGATGGGGCAAACGGGCTCGCCCTTTCAGATCGTGATCCCGTTGAATCGCTTTCTCTTTCAAGCAGGGCTCACCATCCCGGTCTCCGACTACGTGCTCCGCTTGTCGCAGAGTTACGCCGCGGCCTCGCGCAACCAGCGGGCGGCGCAGCTCGATCAGCAGGCCTCGCGTCTCAAGGCGGCCAACGACGGTAGGCTCGCCTACTACGCCTGGCTGAGAGCCAAGGGGCAGATGACCGTTGCCGACCGTGCGCTCGATCAATCCAAGGCGCACCTCGAGGACGCGCATCACGCGTTCGAGGTAGGCACCGCCTCCAAGGCCGATGTGTTGCGCGTGGAGTCTCAGGTTGCCAGCGCCGAACTGGTCGTCGCTCAGGCCAAGAACCTGGTCGACCTCACCGAGGATCAGATTCGCACCGCGATGCACGATCCTGGCGGGCAGCGCTACCAGGTGGGCGAGGACTTGCGCGTCGACCCGGCCCCCGTCGCCGGTCTCGACGACCTCGCCGCGCTGCGCGCAGAGGCCCTCGACCGCCGGCTCGAAGTGCGCGCCCTCGACGAGACGGCGTGGTCGCTCCGGCAGCAAGCCAAGGTCGCGCGCGCTGGCTACTACCCGCGCGTCGACGTCTTCGGCAATGCCATCTTCGCCAATCCGAACCCGCGCATTTTCATTCCATCGGCCGATTTCCGAGGGTCGTGGGAAGTGGGGGCGCAGCTGGTGTGGACCCCCAACGACGCCCTCAACGCCGGGAGCGCGAGCGCCGACGCGGAAGCACGCGCCGCCCAGACGGAGATGCAAAAGCAGGTCCTGCGCGACAGCGTGAAGCTGGAAGTCATCCAGGCCCACAACGCCATGCACGAAGCGGAGGTAGCCATGCAGACGACGCAGCGCGGACTGGCCGCCGCCGAAGAGGGGTACCGGGTTCGTCGCGAGCTCTTTCGGAATGGGCGCGCCACGAGCGTCGAGCTCACCGACGCCGAGCTGGAGCTTTTCCGGGCTGGTCTCGAGGCCATCAATGCGCGCGCCAACTTGCGCTCGGCGCGGGCGAGCCTTCTCCACGCCGTCGGTCGGGACATCCCCGCCCTCGCGGCCGCAAGGTGAGACTACTCTTCGTCCGCGCGGAGTTTGGCGAGCACGCTGAGGTCCTCGAGCGTCGACGTGTCCCCCTTGGCGTCCGTGCCAGCGGCGACGTCTTTCAGCAGACGCCGCATGATCTTGCCGCTGCGCGTCTTCGGTAGCGCGTCGGCGAAACGGATGGCGTCGGGCCGCGCGAATTTGCCGATCTCCGTCTCGACCTGCGTCATCAGCTTCGCTTTCATGGCGCTGTCCGCCGAAAAACCCGGTTTCAGGGTGACGAAGGCCACCAGCGCTTGCCCTTTGAGATCATCGGGCCTTCCCACGGCCGCCGCTTCCGCGACGGCGGCGTGGGCGACGAGGGCGCTCTCGATCTCGGCCGTGCCGATGCGATGGCCGGCCACGTTGAGCACGTCGTCGATCCGCCCGACGACCCAGTAATAGCCGTCTGCATCACGGCGACCACCATCGCCGGTGAAATAGGCGCCGGGGATTTCGGTCCAGTATTGCTGGCGAAAACGGTCGTCGTCGCCCCACACGGTGCGCAGCATCGACGGCCAGGGGCGCTTCACGACGAGGAACCCGCCCCCCTCCGTCGGACCTACCGATTGACCGTCCTTGTCGACGATGTCGGGGACGACGCCGAAGAAAGGGAGCCCGGTCGATCCCGGTTTGGTCGCGGAGGCTCCGGGGAGCGTGGTGAGAAGAATGGAGCCCGTTTCCGTCTGCCACCACGTATCGACGATGGGACAGCGCTCTTTGCCGATGACCTGTCGGTACCACATCCACGCCTCGGGGTTGATGGGTTCGCCCACCGTTCCGAGAAGGCGCAGACTCGAAAGATCGCTCTTGTTCGGCCACTCGTTGCCCCAGCGAATGAAGGCGCGGATGGCGGTCGGCGCGGTGTAGAGGATGGTGATGCGGTGGCGCTCGATCATGCGCCAGAGGCGGCCATTGTCGGGGAAATTCGGCGCTCCTTCGTACATGAAGCAGGTCGCGCCGTTGGAAAGGGGACCGTAGACGAGGTAGCTGTGCCCGGTGACCCAACCGACGTCGGCGGTGCACCAGTAGAGGTCGTCGGGGCGCAGATCGAAGATGTACTTGGTGCTGACGTGCGCGCCGACGAGGTACCCGGCGGTGGTATGGAGCACGCCTTTCGGTTTGCCGGTCGATCCCGAGGTGTAAAGGATGAAGAGGGGATGCTCGGCCTCCAGTTCGACCGCTTTTTCCCCCTCGTTTCCGGCCGCCGCGAGCGCCTCCGTCCAATCGATGTCCCGTCCCGCCTTCATCTCGATGGGGGCTTTTTCCTGGCCGAGGCGCCGGTAAACGAGCACCCGTTCGATGCTTGGGCACTGTGCAGCGGCTTTGTCGGCGGTGGCCTTGAGCGGTACGAGTGCGCCGCGACGCGTGCCGGCATCCTGCGTGATCAGCACCTTGCACTGACAGTCGTTGATGCGGTCGCGCAGCGCATCGGCGGCAAAACCTCCGAACACGACGGTGTGCGGGGCGCCGAGCCGCGCGCAGGCGAGCATGGCGATCGCGACCTCCGGCACCATGCCCATGTAGATGGCGACGCGGTCCCCCTTCTGGACGCCGAGCTTGGCGAGCGCGCCCGCGCAACGCACGACGTCGCGGTAAAGCTCCTCGTAGGTGATCTTGCGCACGGTGCCAGGCGCCCCTTCGTCGAGCTCGCTTTCCCACAAGATGGCCGTCTTGGTGCGGGTGCTGGTGGCAAGGTGCTGATCGAGGCAGCTCTCGGTGACGTTGAGGGTGGCACCGTCGAACCAGCGCGCATGGGGGGGCTTCCAGTCGAGCAGCGTCGTCCACGGTTTGCGCCACACGAGCGTCGCCGTCTCTCGCTTCCAGAAAGTCTCGGGCGAGTCGATGCTCTCCCGGTAGAGCCGGTCATAGTCGGCGCGCGAACCGATGCGCGCCCCCGCCGCGAACTCTTTCGGTGGCTCGAAGCGGCGGGTCTCTTTGAGGTGGGACGAGATCGACGACGCGTCACTCATGAGGGGCCCTCCGAGCCTGTGCGGCGCTCTTGCGCCAGCGACAGCGAAGCCTACCGCGAACGATCAGGTTCTCGCAAAGGGGGTCCTGCGCTCACCACAAACCGTAGCCGACACGGAGCTCGAGACCGATGCTGCCGGTATTCTTGAAGCCGACCGTCTTCTCATCGGCCGTCTGGGCCGTGAGCCCGACGCCGGCGTCGAGCAAGAAGTGGCCGAGGTTCAGCTCGTAGCTGCCGGTGATCTGGAAAAACGTGCCGGCCGACGTCTGCCCCCGACGCGTCGTCGATTCGAGCGCGGCGTCGTACTTGATGGTGTGCACCGCGCCACCGAGCCCGACCGTGCCGACGAATCGACCTTTACGGCCACTCGTCATCAAGCGAACGGCGGGGCCGATGCGCGTGGAAGTGAAGGTGTAGTTCTTGACCGTGGCGTTGGCGCAGCCGGCGCCGGCGTTGACACAAGCCGCGATCTCGTGGGCGCCGTTTTCCCCCAGGAACTCCACGGCGAAATGGGTCGAAAATCGATAGCCGATGCGCAAGCTGCCGAACCCCCCCGTCGTTCGTCCTTTGTCGTTGTTCAGGCCCGGAGGCGCCGTGTTGCCCATGGAGTCGAGGCCGAAGGTGATGAACCCGAAGAGCCCGCGCTGCGAAGGAGGCACGTAGGGGGGCGGTCCGTTCGGCTCGGCCGGCTTTCCCTCCGGAACCACGTCTTGCGCCGTGAGCTTGGCGTCAAACTCCGTGATCTGACCGGCATAGGCGACGACGTTGCTTTTGTGGCGCTGCGTGGAGGTGTAGACGTAAAGCGCGTGAGGACCTGCGGAGACCGGCCCTCGCCACTCTTCGTAACCGACCTGCACGCCGTCGATGGCGATCGCCGCTTGCGAGTCGTGGGCACGAATGACGAGCATGCCCGACAAAGGCGAGAGCGTGAGAACGAGCGGTTGATCCTTCTGTCCGCTCACCACCGTCACCATTTTTTCTTGTCGCGCGTAGCCGGGCGCCTCGGCGACGACGCGGTATTCACCGGCCGCGAGCCGCACGGGGCTCTTCGCGGCTTCCGGGGTCAGGATGGCATCGTTGATGCTCACTTTCGCATCGGGCGGCGTCACCTTGACCACGACCGTTCCCAGCAAGGCGCTCATGTCGCGAATCGCGTCCTCGGCAGCCTTTTTGTCTTCGGGTGAGAGCTGCGTCGCAAAATCGCGCAGCATCCGTTCCAGCGTGGCGATGGCATCCGCGTAGCGAAAAAGCCCCTTTTGGCAGACGGCAATGTTCTGCAGCGCGACGGCGGTGGGGTTCTTCTGGTAGGAGGCTTCGAACTCGACCAGTGCGCCGGCGAAGTTGCGATCTTCGAACATGTGCACGCCGTTGGTGAAATGGCGTTTGGCGTCGTCGCCCGCCTGAGCCTCGACGGGGCGCACGAAGAGGAGGAGCGCCGCGACGGCCGAGAGCAGCGCGAAGAAACGTCGCTGCAGGCAATTCATCGGGAACGACCTCGAGCGACGAGCGCCAATGTGATCATCAGGGGTAGCTGGTCTTGATCTGGAGGCCGCCGGCCACGCCGGCGCGCGTCGAACCCGCGGCGGCGGGGGCAGGGGAGGGTGCTGCTGGGGTCGGGGCGGGGGCCGCCGGGGCCGGGGGCGCCCCGCGGCGAATTTTACCGCCAGCGGCGATGGGCAAGGGATTCGACTTGCTCCCTGCGGCGCGCGGTTCGGCGCTCGCGGCGGCTGCCGGGGCGTCGGTTGCCGATGAAGCGGCGCCGGGCGCTGTGCCAGCGGCCAGTGCAGCCGCGGTGCTCGCTCCCGTCGACGCGGTTGCCCTCGGCGAGACAGGTGACGTCGGTGACGGCGTGACGGTCGCGGCGGGGCCCGCCCCGCGCGACCGCAGTAGGCTGAACGTCAAAAGGAAGGCCGCCCCCATGACAATGGCCCCGAGCACCAGGATTGCGCGCCGTCGCACCCCTTTGGCGCGCGCTCCACGCGGATCGTCGGGACCCGCCGATTCCGCATCGCTCGCGGCCGCTCTACCTCCCCCGGCGGTCCAGCTGACCCGCGTGCGACCGCTCGGTGCGCCCTTTGCCCGCTCGGCGTCGCTCGCTCCGCTCCCCGCCGCCGCCGCGCTCATCGGCGCCCTCTGTCCCGAGGCTTGCTCCCCGAGGGTGCGGACGTTTCCGATGCCGGTCGCCTGTAGCGCCTGGAGCATTTCCTTCGCCGTCTGAAAGCGCAGGGTGCGGTCACGCTGCAGGGCGCGGGCCACGAATTGCGCTAGCGGCGCGGGAACGTTCGGATCGAGCGACCGTATGTCGGGGGCATCGGTCGTGCAGATAGAAATGATGATCTGCTCGTAGGCGTCCCCCGTGTGCGGAGGCCTTCCCCCGAGGCACTCGAAGAGAATCGCTCCGAGCGACCAGAGATCAGTGCGAAGATCGAGATCGGCGAAGGCCTGCGCCTGCTCGGGCGACATGTAGAACGGCGTTCCGAGGACGACCCCCTGCCGCGTCAGCGTTCCGGCGTTCCCCGCGGGATCGCCGGGGCGTCGCATCATTTTGGAGATCCCGAAATCCACGATCTTGGCGAAAAGCGGGTCGTCGTCTCGGTCGACGAGGAAGACGTTGTCGGGCTTGAGATCGCGGTGGACGATGCCCGCCTCGTGGGCACGATGGAGACCGCGCAGCGTCTGGGCGACGATGTGCACCGCTTCTTCGCACGCGATCCGCCCGAGCCGGTTGATCCTGCCGCGCAGATCCTCGCCGCGGAGCAGCTCCATCACGATGTAGGGAAGGCCGGCGTCCGTCGTCCCGGAGTCGAAGATGTGGACGATGTGCGCGCTTTCGACAAGACTGGCCGCTTCGGCTTCGCGCTGAAACCGGCTAGCGATATCGACGTTACGCGCGAATTCGGCGTCGATGAACTTGAGGGCGACTTTCTTGCCGATGGAGGTGTTGGTCCCCTCGTAGACCGCGCCCATGCCGCCGCGGCCGATGAGCGCGCCCACGCGCCATTTTCCGCCGACCACCTCCCCCGCCAAGACCTCTGGGGGACGGTTCGCCTGGTCCGCCGTGCTCATGCGTTTGGTCAGCGTATCACCACCGGACGCGCTCCGTTCGCTCGAACCCGCCTCCCACCTCAAAGGTGGTACGACCAACTACACGAAAGACTCGCTGGGGCCGAATTGGGCCGCGCGCTGGGGCTCACCCTCTCGCGGTACCGCGAAGGAAGAAACCGAGATCCTCCAGGGCGCGCAGGGCCGCGGGCGTCGTCCTTAGGCGGACGCCGACTTGGTGTGCTTGTGGGCCGCCTTGGCGAGCCGGCTCTTGGCGCGCGCCGCCATCTTGACGTGCACGATGCCTTTGGAGGCCGCTCGATCGACGGCTTTGATGGCTGCTGCCAAGGCGCCCGCCGAGTCGGCCGCCGGGGTGTTCGGCGTAGCGAGTGCGGCGCGGGCCTTCTTCAGGAGGGTGCGAACCGCCCCTTTGACGCTGCGGTTGCGCTCCGTGCGGCGGATACGCTGGCGGTTTCGTTTCTCGGCGGATGCGTGATTGGCCATGAGAGTTCCTTAGGCCTTCTTGGCCGCGGCAGCGGTCGGAGCGGCGTGGGGCTGGGCGTCGGCGGCTTTCGGGTCGTAGCCGGCTTGGTGGATCGGAAAGGCCGGAGTCCCCTCCCGCCGCCGCGCGCGCTTGTTCCATTTGCCGTTCTGCGTGGCCTTGCGCTTGCGGATGCGTTCGAACTGCTGGGTAGAGGAAACCATGATTTTGCCTTGGAAAAACGATCCGCCTAGGGGTATTCGGTCGGGCGTTGACCGCCCGTCCTGGGATGGCGAGGAGCGGACCTCGTCGCGCTCATGGCCATCTTGCGGGCGCGGAATATGAAGGAGGCAGCGAGGTTCGTCAACATCCATCCGCGTTCTGCCGCTCCGGACGACGTCGGGCTAGTGTCCCTCGCCCTCTTCTGTAGTAGAAGCTCGACGCGAGGACGTCTCGATGCACATCGTCGTTACCGGGGGGGCTGGCTACATCGGCTCGGCGCTCGTCCCCCTTCTATTGAGTGGCGGCCACCGGGTGACGGTCATCGATCGGCTCTATTTCGGCGACGCCTCCCTGCGGCGCGCGAAAGAAGGGTTTCCTGGCGAGCTGCGCGTCGTGCGGGCCGACATCCGGCGTGTCGATCCGCGCACCTTCGAAGGGGCGAACGCGCTCGTCGATCTGGCGGGGATCTCCAACGACCCGTCCTGCGAGCTCGATCCCGACCTTACCCGCAGCATCAACCTGGAGGGCTCGCTGCGGGTGGCGCGCCTCGCTCAGGCGGCGGGGGCATCACGCATCGTCTTTGCCTCGTCGTGCAGCGTCTACGGCCATGGAGCGGGGCTTCGGCTCGCCGAGACATCCCCGCTCAACCCCGTGTCGCTCTACGCGCGATGCAAGGCCGATGCCGAGCAGACGCTCCTCGCGCTCGGCAAAAGCACCGGCATCGCCGTCACGGTGCTGCGCTTCGCGACCGTCTTCGGCCTCTCCCAGAAAATGCGCTTCGACCTGGCGGTCAACGTAATGACGAAGAACGCCTACGTCGCCCGCAAGATCACGGTCGAAGGCGGAGGCCAACAGTGGCGTCCCTTCGTGCACGTCCTCGACGTGGGCGAAGCCATTCGACGCGTGCTGGAGGCGCGTCAGCCGCTCACCGGCCACATCATCAACGTCGGGTCCTCCGACAACAACGTCCGCATCAAGAACCTGGCGTACCGCGTGCGCGATCTCGTGCCCGGCACCGAGGTCGTCATGGCGCCGACCGACCCCGATCTGCGCGACTACAACGTCGCCTTCGAGCGCGTGGGTGAGCTCCTCGATTTTCACCCGGCGCGCACCATCGAGAGCGGCATCAGCGAGATCCTGCAGGCGCTGCAAACGGGCGCCATCGACCCCGACGACCGTCGCTGGTACACGCTCCGCCAGTACCAATTTTTGGCCGACGTCGAGCGCACCTTCAATGACGTCGCCATGGAGGGGCGGGTCCTCTCCTAACGTGGCGAGTCCTCTCGTCGTGGTCTAGGCATGGAAAAGATCGAGTTTTATCGACACGACATCGGCGAGGCGGAGCTTTCGTCGATGGCCCGCACGCTGAAATCGCTTTTTCTCACGCTCGGCCCGCGCGTCGGCGAGTTCGAGCAGGCCTTCGGCGCGTTTCTCGGGCAAGAGCACGTCATCGGCGTATCGAGCTGCACCATGGGGCTCGCGCTCGCGCTGGCGGCCATCGGCATCCAGCAGGGTGACGAAGTCATCACCACGCCGATGACCTTCGTCTCGACGCCCAATGCGGCTCTCTTTCACGGCGCGGTCCCGGTGTTTGCCGACGTCGATCCCAAGACCGGCATTCTCGACCCCGCCGCGGTAGAAGCTGCGATCACGCCGCGCACCAAAGCGGTCATCGTCGTGCACTTGTACGGACAGCTTGCGGACATGCGGCGTCTGCGCGCCATCTGCGACCGTCACCACCTCGCCCTCATCGAAGACGCGGCCCACGCCATCGAGGCGGAGAACGACGGCGTGCGCGTGGCCGAGCTCGGCGATCTCACCGTGTTCAGCTTCTACGCGACCAAGACGATGACGAGCGGCGACGGCGGTGCAATCGCCGCGCGCGACCCGGCCATCGCCGAACGGCTCCGTCGGCTGCGCAACCACGGCGTTTCCAAGGACGCCGCGACGCGCCACGGCGGCCGCTACGTACACTGGGACATGGTCGAATTCGGTTACAAGGCCGCCCTCACCGACATCGAGGCGGCCTTGCTCTTGCCGCAGATCGAACGGCTGTGGCGCCGCCGCGAAATTCGGCAATCGCTGGTCCTACGCTACGAGGAGGCGCTGCGCCATCACCCCGCCATCGACCTCTTGTCGTGGGCGGGGCGCTCCGGGCATCACCTCTTCACGGTGCTGGTGCCCCTCGGCCTTCGCGACGCGGTCCTCGATGGGCTCGGTGAGCGGGGGATCGGCGCGGCGGTCAACTACCGCGCCGTGCACACGCTAAAGCACTACCGCGACAAATTCGGACACGCGCGCGGCGCGTTTCCGGTGGCAGCCGACATCGGCGATCGCACCATCTCCCTCCCCTTGCACACCCAATTGACCGAACGCGACGTCGACCGCGTCGTTGCAGCGCTCGACGAGACCCTTGCAACGCTCCGATGAGCTCCGCCGCGCTCGCGCACTCCGTCGTGATCCCGCTCTACAACGAGGAAGGCAACGTCCGCGAGCTCGTCGATCGCCTGGTGCCGGTCCTCGAACGAACCGAGCAAGGCTTCGAGATCGTCTTCGTCGATGACGGGAGCCGCGATCAGACCTCGGCCATGGTGCGCGCGGCGTCGACCACCGATCCGCGCGTGAAGCTGGTGCGGTTCTCGCGCAACTACGGCCAGGAGGCTGCGGTGCAAGCCGGGATTCTCCACGCCTCGGGACGATGGATCGTCCAGATGGACGGAGACCTGCAGAATCCGCCGGAGGAGCTCACCAAGCTCCTTGCCAAGCGTGACGAAGGGTACGAAATCGTCTACGGCGTGCGCACCAAGCGGCGCGATCCGCTGCACCGCGTGCTCGCTTCGCGGATGATGCTGTGGTTCATGCGGTCGGTGCTCGACGTCGAGCTACCCGAAGACGTCACCACCTTCCGCGTGATCGAGGGGGGGACGGCTCGTCTCATTGCGGGCCTCCCCGAGAAGAAGAAGTTCTTCAGCGCGCTCGCGGTGTGGACGGGCGCGCGTGCTACGAGCGTGCCCGTGGAACATGCCGCGCGCACCCGAGGCGTCACCAAGTACAACCTCGGCAAGCTCGTCAACCACACCTTCGACCTCATGGTGGGCTTTAGCACGCGGCCGCTCCGGATCATCGGCGTGGGGGGCGCCATCATTGCTTGCTTGGGCCTCGGGTTCGGCCTTTTTCGCATCGCCCAGAAGCTCCTCGGAGCCGACATCACCATGGGATACACGAGTCTCTTTTCCGCCATCGTCATCCTGGGAGGTTTGCAGCTCATCGCCCTCTCCGTCATCGGCGAATACATCGCGCGCATCTTCATCCAGACGCAGGACCGTCCCCTTTACAACATCGCCGAGAAGATCGGATTCGGTGACGAAGCGCGGTGGGTGCAGTCCGCGAACGACGGGATCGCGCGAGGCGCATCATGACCGGCCTGGCACGGGTGCTCATCGTGGGGTGCGGCTTTCCGCAGCTCGGCCTCTTGCGCGCGGCGCGCGGGCTCGGTCTCGAGGTGATTGGCGTCGACGCCAACCCGCGCGCCATCGGCGCCGCGGTGTGCCACGACTTTCGCGAAGTGTCGACGAACGACGTCGACCGTATCGCCGCGCTCGCGCGCGAGCTGCGCGCCGACGGCATCACCACCTGCGGTTCCGAGATTGCCCTGGCCAGCACGGCGCGAGCCGCCGAGGTGCTCGGTCTGCCCTTTTACGGCGACGTCGCCACCGTCGATCGCTGTCAGGACAAAGATCAAATGCGCAACGCCTACCGCCGAGGCGGTGCGCCCATTCCCGCGTTCACCGTGGTGACGTCGCTCGCCGAGGCAGAATCTTTCGTCCATGCAGAGGGGCTCCCCGTCGTCATCAAGCCGTCGCGCGGATGGGGCCAGCGCGGGGTCTCCAAGGTGGAGAAAGCGTCCGAGCTCGCCCCTGCCTTCGAACGCGCCCGGGCCGCTTCCTCGGCCGGGGTCGCCGTGGTCGAAGCGTTCATCGAAGGTCGCGAGTTCAGCGTCAACGCGTACACCGCCCAAGGCACGACCGCCGTCTACAGCATCACGGAGCGCATCATCACGCACTATCCGGATCCCCCGGGCATCACTTTCGCCGAGTGGTTTCCCGCCGGCCTCGACAGCGACGACCAGGCGCGCGCGGTCGAGGCGGCGCTTTCGGGCGTGCGCGCGCTCGGAATTCGGCGGGGGCCGACCTATACGCAGCTTCGCATGGGGCCGCGCGGCGCGATGATCGTGGAAACGGCGTACCGGCTCGGCGGTGGGCTCGACCCCGACGTGGCCTTGCTCGCCTCGGGGACCTCCCTCTTCCGCAAGATCCTCGGGGTCGCCCTGCGGCGAGACGATTGGGAAAGCGAGGGACCGGAGGGCGAGCCGCATGGCGGCGCCATCGGCAAATTCCTCGTCGGTCGGCCGGGGCGCGTGGTGGGCATCCACGGACTCGAAGCGGCGCGATCGATGCCCGGCGTCATCGCGGCCGAGGTCTACGTCGAGCCCGGAGGCACGGTATATCCCCTCACCGACGGCTCCAAACGCGCCGGCCACGTGCTCGCCGTGGGCGCCGATCGCGATCAGGCGAACGCTCGCGCCGAAAGCGCCGCCCAAACGATTCGCATCGAGACGGTGTAGCCATGGCAGCGGGGCGTAGTTTCGTTCAGATGGTGCGCGATCGGCTGACCAAGCAGGGCCTCTACGACACCCCGTCGTATTGGGACATGAAGGCGGAAACCTACGAGGGACTCGCGCGCAGCAACTGGCCGAGCAATACGTTCAACCGCTTCTGGGACGAGCGCCAAATGGCGATCCTTTCCGGCGTACTCGGCGACGTGGGCGGTCTCGACGTGGTCGACGTCGCTTGCGGCACGGGGCGCGCTTGCCGGCACCTCGCTCGCGCCGGCGCCAAAGTGACGGGCCTCGATTTTGCGCCGCAAACGCTGGCCGCAGCCCGCGCCGAGACGGCGGCCGAAGGTCTCGCCATCGATTACCGGATTTATGACGCCCTCGAGCCCCCGCCCGCCGATCTGCGCGGGGCATTCGACGTGGGGCTCACCATCTCTTGTTTGGCGATGGCATGCCCCGCGCCGAGCGACTTCGAGCGCGCGCTCGGGCACCTGGTGTCGCTGGTGCGGCCCGGAGGGCGCTTCTTCTTTCTCGAGCCTATCCATGAGTCGCGTCTGTTGCGGCGCATCCTCAAAATGAGCGTGCGCGAGTGGATCGAAAGGTCGCGCGCGCACGGTCTCACGCTTCTCGATCGAGGGCGCATGGGCTTCGTGCCGACGCGCTTGCTCTTTGCGTTCCGCGATTGGCCCGCGGCCTACGTGGCTCCGTTCTTTCGCGGCGGGGAGCGTCTCCTCGACGCCTCTTCGCTCCTCGAACCGCTCTCTGACTACACGTGGCTCCTCTTCCGCCGCGAACCGAGCCTCGGCGAAGGTGGGCCGGAGGCCCGGCCAGAAAACGACGGCCATGACTAGCGCGGCCTCAGCCTTGCCGGGCACATCACCGGCGTCGTCGAACGCTCGGGCGGCGCCGCGACGACCGTCCTGGGAGGCCTTTTACCTGGAGACCGCTCCGCTCACGGCGGCGTACTGGGGCGCGGCGCTGCTGTTCTCGCTGGCCTTCTGGGTGACGCCCTTTCCTCCCCTCATCGACTACCCCCAGCACGTCGCGGTTGGCGCGCTGCTCCGCCGCATGGCGGACCCAACGAGCCCCGAGCAAAGCCTCTACGACGTGAACCTCGTCACGTATAACGGCGGCTTTCATCTGCTCATCGCGGCGCTGTCCTTCATCACGCGTCCGGAGACGGCAGGGCGACTCCTCATGTCGGTCTACCCGCCGGCATTTGCGTACGCCGCGCTGGCGCTCACGCGGGTCGCGTCACGGCCGAGCTGGTACGCGTTTTTGGCGTTGCCGATCACGTTCAGTTTCGCGGTGGGATGGGGTTTTGCCAACTACGTGCTCAGCGTTCCCTTCGTGCTCCTGACCTTCGCCGTCTGGCTCCGGGCTCACCGCGGCGAGCCCGGTCAAATGTGGAAGGTCGTGCTGGCGAGCTTTTTCCTTTCGTACACCCACGTGCTCGCGACGCTCTGTCTTTGCGTGATGATCGGCGTCACCGGTTTCGCGACGTTCGCCTCGTCGAACGACACACTGCGAGCCCGCTTCCTCGCCTTGATCAAGCTGCCGCTGGCGGTTTGGCCGGCCGTCCTCTGGTCGGTGGTCGTCTTCGTGCGCAATCGTTATTCGCCGCACGCCAACTGGGAAGGCTGGGACGACGGCTACGACGACCCGCTCTGGCGCAAGCTCTTGCACGTCACGGCCTATTCGGTCGGAAACTTCTCCGATCATACCGACCAGGTTCTGCTCACCATCGCCGCGGCCATTCTCATCATCCTCTGGCAATGGCCGCGCGAGAAGACGCGCGCCGAACCGGCCATGAAGCTCCTCGCTATCACCTGGGGCGTGCTCTATTGCGTCATCCCCAAGGTCTTCATCGCCACCTGGTTCATCTTCGAGAGGTTTCCCACTTTCTTCTGGGTTTTCACCGTCGCTGCGACACCAGTCGCCCTCGGCAACTTCGCCTTGCAGCGCTGGTTGAAACCGTGTGCCGTCGGCCTGGCCGTCGCCGCGGCCATCAGCACCGTGCTCCATTTCGCGCGCATCCCCGACGAAGAGGATGCCAGCGCCATCATCGACGAGATCCCGGAGGGCAAGCGCGTCATCGCGGTCACCTGGTCGAATACCGGCCGCCCGGTGATCCTCCGCGAAATGTGGGTCCATCTGCTCGCCTATTACCAAGCGCGGCGCTCGGGCATGATTGGCTATTCCTTTGCCAAGTTCGAGAGCATGCCGGTGCATTACGCATTGGGAAAAGCACCCCCGCTGATCCCGGGCGGGATGGAGTGGGACGGTGCCAAGTACGACCCCTTCGCTCCCTATGCGCGCTTCTGGGACACCGTCCTGGTTCGTACCCCAGACGTCGCCCCCTCGGTCGACCCCCGTGCCCGCACTTTCCGCAGTGCCGCCTCGGGCGTCCATCTTCTCGCCCATCACGGGCGATTTTGGCTGTATGACGCATCGGTGCTGCGCATGCTGACCCCCGAGGGACCGGGCGACAAGGAGCCGAATTGAGCCGCGGCGTCGCCAAGTTGCGCCTCTCTCCCGGGCCCGCCCGCCGCACGTCGGGCCGCGCGCCGCGGGCACGTCGACGAGCACCGTGCGCCTGGGGGCACCTCGGGCCGCGCGCCATCGGATGCCTCCGCGAGGCAGACCCGCACCGAACAGCCTGGCTTGACGGCCGCGGCACCCGAGATATCGTGGAAAGAGAGTCGGGGTTCTTCCCGGACTCGGAAGTCACTTCTTTTAGCTCAACCCAAAACCCCCAACAACCATCACCTATCGAATTCAAGAGAAGAATCGTGATCACGCCTGCTCGGCCATCACGGGAGGATACGGAGCTTTTTCATGGCGAATGAGGATGCGCGCAAGCTGTTCGTGGCGGGACTGCCAGACAGCGTGACCGAAGAAGTGTTGAAGCAGTTGTTCGAGGCTACAGGTGGCACCGTCTCTGAGATTAGCCTTCCCAAGGATCGGGCGACGGGTCGACCGCGGGGTTTTGGATTCGTAACGCTCTCCACTTCGGACGAGGCGCAGGCGGCGCGCGACTCGCTCGATGGATCGATCCAAGCTGGAAAATCGATTTCGGTGCGGCCGTTCCAGGCCGAACCGCCCAAACGTGATTCGATGAGCCCCGGCAGCCCGTCGCGCGCTCCTGGCGCCGGCGGTCCACCGGGCGCGCCCGATCGGACGCTCTACGTCGGAAACCTTCCTTACGACGTGACGCAGCAGGAAATCGAGACCCTCATCGCAGCAACCAATGCGGGTCCGGTGGCGCGCGTCCATTTGCCGACCGATCCGGAGGGGCGCAAGCGCGGTTTCGGCTTCGTCACGATGGGCACGGCCGATGGCGCCAAGGGCGCCATCGAAGCTTTGCGCGGCGCCGACCTTCGCGGTCGTCGTCTCGTCGTGAACCTCGCCCACCCGAAGGGCGAACGCCCAGCGCGCGCCGATTTCGCCGGCGGTGGTGGCGGTGGCGGCTACAGCGGTGGCCCCAGCGGCTTCCCCGCCAGCGGCGGTTTCGCCGGCGGTGGCGGCGGTGGTGGCTTCAGCGGCGGCGGTCCCCCGCCCGAGCGCCGAACATTCGATCAGCGGCGCCGCGGCGGAGCCGGGGCCGGCCCCGGCGGCGAAGAAGGCGCCGGTCGTCGCAAAAAGAATTGGGACAAGGACCGCGACGGTGGGCGGGGCGGCGGCGGAAGCGGACGCGGCGGCTGGGACGAAGAATAGACCTCCGGCGTCGTCCGAAAAGCGAATCCCGGGCGAGCGCTGATTTCCTGACCTTTCGCCTTGACGGAACTCTAGGAGATCCCTAGAGTTCGGCCTCTTTCTGTTCGGAGCATTCGATGCGCGACATCATCAAGCTGACCTGCGGCAACTGCAGCCGCGCGAACTACCACACGACCAAGAACAAGCGGACGATGGCGGAAAAGTTCGAGATCAAGAAGTTCTGCCCCGCGTGCCGCAAACACTTCCCGCACAAGGAAGGCAAGATTTCGAAGGGGTGAATTGCCTAGGCCCCCCGCCCCGTGATACCTGAGGGGGCCCTCTGACCGAGGTCAACCGACTGGCCATCCCAGTCTGAGCCGTCCCGTGTCTGCGGGATCGACTCGGCGGGCGTCCGTCGGGGCATGTCGAACCGCCGGCTTTCGAGAGGGACCCCTTCAACGATGCTCGAGGCAATAGCCAGATGATCTTCGACTGGCTCTATGGCCTGTTCTCCAACGATCTCGCGATCGATCTCGGGACGGCCAATACCCTCATCTACGTGAAGGGCAAAGGCATCGTCTCTTGCGAGCCGTCCGTCGTGGCCGTGCAGCGCGACGTGAGGGGCGGGAAAAAAGTCCTCGCCGTCGGTCGCGAGGCCAAAGAGATGCTCGGGCGGACACCGGGCAACATCCAAGCGGTTCGCCCGCTGCGCGACGGCGTCATCGCCGACTTCGAGATCACCGAGGCCATGCTGCGCTACTTCATCGCGCGGGCGCACAATCGGCGCACTTTGGTGAAGCCGCGCATCATCATCTGCGTCCCCTTCGGTATCACCGAAGTCGAAAAGCGCGCCGTCAAAGAGAGCGCCGAGAGCGCCGGCGCGCGCGAGGTATACCTCATCGAAGAGCCGATGGCGGCGGCCATCGGCGCCGGGCTTCCCATCACCGAGCCGAGCGGCAACATGGTCGTCGACATCGGCGGGGGCACCACCGAGGTCGCCGTGATCTCCCTGGCCGGCATCGTCTATTCGCAGAGCGTTCGCGTCGGCGGCGACAAGATGGACGAAGCGATCGTCGCCTACATGAAGCGCAAGTACAACCTCGCCATCGGCGAGCAAACCGCCGAGCGAATCAAGATGACGATCGGCAACGCCTACACGCTCGAGCCGCAATCGACCATGGAAGTCAAAGGCCGCGACATGGTGGCCGGCATTCCCAAGACGGTCGTCGTCAACTCCGACGAAATCCGCGAAGCCCTCACCGAGCCCACCAACGCCATCGTCGAAGCGGTGCTCCTCGCGCTCGAGCGCACGCCGCCCGAGCTCGCGGCCGACATCGTCGACAAGGGGATAGTTCTTGCCGGCGGGGGTGCTTTGCTGAAGAACCTGGACGTGCTTTTGCGCGAGGAGACGGGCCTCCCCGTAATGGTCTGTGACGACCCCATCAGCGCCGTCGTGCTCGGCAGCGGCAAGACGCTGGATCACCTCGAGTTGCTCAAGGAGGTGACGATCGGCTAGCCGATCGCCCCTCCGTTTGGGTCGCATGATGCACCGGTCCAGGTCAAAGCTCGCGCAAGGGGTAGCGAGGTGAATCCTTATCGCCGGTACCAGGACGCCTTCATCGTCGCCGTGTTGCTCGCGGTGCCCTTCTTTTTCTTGCGGGCGAGCATCCGCGATCCACAACAGCTGAACGGTCTCGACCGGCTCGTCATGCGGATGGCGGCTCCGGTCCAGTACGTGTCCAGCCTGATCGCCCGCGAGGTGTCGAACCTGTGGGGCAACTTCGTCTACCTCGTCGAAGTCAAAGCCGATCATCAGCGCCTCGCTTACGAGAACGCGCGTCTCTCCGACCGCGTCCGCCGCCTGGAGCAGAACGAGATCGAGCTTCGGCGGGTGAAGCGTTTGCTCGGGCTGCGCGAAACGGTCCCCGGCGATCCCATCAGCGCGCAAGTCATCGGCAAGGACCTGACCGAGTTTTTCCGCGTGGCGAGCGTCGTCGTCGACCGCGCGGGGAGGGAAGTGCGCCCCAACATGCCCGTCATCGCCTTGGACGGCGTGGTGGGCAAGGTGCAGCGCGTCTCCGGCGAGCGGGTCGACGTTCTTCTCGCGGTCGACAGCGGCAGTGGGATCGACGTCGTCGACGAGCTCACCCAGGCCCGCGGCTTCGTGCGCGGCACCGGCGACCCCTCGCGCTACAGCTGCCACGTCGAGCTCATGCAGCGAAGCGACGAAGTGAACGTGGGAGATCTCCTGGTGACGAGCGGCGTGGGGCGCGCCTTCCCGCGCGGCATACCGGTGGCGCGGGTGACCAAAGTCGTCCGCCGCGATTTCGGCATGTACCAGGTGGTGGAAGCGGTGCCGACGGTCGACTTCTCGCGCCTCGAAGAGGTGCTGATCATCACGTCGCCGCCCGGCGACGAGCCCGCCTTTCCGAGGGCGAACCGGTAGGCGCGCCGTGCGAAACGCGCTCTTTCTCGGTGTGGGGCTCTTGCTCTTGGTGGTGCAAGGCAATCTCTATCGTATCCTCGGGCACATCCCGTTCGCTGGCATCATGCCGAACCTGGTCTTGCCCCTCATCGTGTTCATGGGCGTTCACGAGTATTCGGTGGTGCGCGGCGCGACCTTGTCATGGCTGCTCGGGTACGCGCTCGATCTCTTCGCCGGCGCACCGGTCGGACTTTTTACGTTCATCTCGGTGGCGATTTTCGTCCTCTCGCGCGCAGCCGGTGTTCGCCTTGCTGCCCAGACCATCCCCACGCAGCTCGCGCTCGCTTTCGGGTTTGCCTTTTTCGAAAGCATCACCGTGCTGATGCTCGTTGCCATCTTCGGCAAAGATCCGCATAGCCCGCGCGCACTTCTGTCGCTCGTGCTTCCCCACGCCGCGGCCACGGCGCTCGTTTCTCCCCTCGTTTTCCGCATCGCCGAACGGCTGCACCAGGCGACCATCACCGTGCCCAGGCCGGAAGGGGCTGGCCGGTGAGCGTCCTCGTCCAGCGCTCCGACGTCGGCGAGTTCCGGCGCCGCTACAAGTGGATGGTGCTCTTTACCGTTCTTGCATTTCTTGCGCTCCTGGTGCGGCTCTTCCAGCTCCAGATCATCAGCGGCGACGATTACCGCGCCGAGGCGCGCCACAACATCATCTACGAAATTCGGTTGGCGACGACGCGTGGCATCGTCCGCGATAGCCAGGGAAAAGTACTCGCTGCCAACCGCCCTTCCTACAACGTCTACGTCGTGCCGTCGCGTCTCGACATGAAGGAGACGTGGAACGCGCTAGCGGACTATTTGCGGCTCACCTCCGACGAGAAGGCTCGCCTCGAGAAAAAGCTGGAGGACATCCGCGCCGACAAGGGCTCGAAGAGGCTCCAGCAGATCCTGATCCGCGAGGACATCTCGCGCGACGTGGTGGCGGCCCTGGAGACGCATGCCGCGGAGCTGCGCGGCGTCGACGTGGTGCCGGTGCCGGTTCGTTATTATCCGCAAGGCGAAATCGGCGCGCACGCGCTCGGGTACATGGCGCAGATCGACCCCGATACCTTGGCGCGTCTGCGCTCGCTGTCGTACGTGGAGGGGGACCGCATCGGCGCGGCCGGCGTTGAGCGCGGTTGGGAGAGCTACCTGCGCGGCACGCGCGGCTGGGAAAAGGCCGTGGTCGATGCGCGCGGCATCCGTCACAACGGACCCGAGACCAAGAAATTCATCGACGATCCGCGCCGGCTCGACCCCGTTCCCGGCCGCGATCTGCGTCTCACCCTCGACGTCGACCTCGAGCAGGCCATCGAAAAAGCCATGCGCGGTCAAGCGGCCGGCGCGGTGACCGTCGTCGACGTGCGTACCGGGCGTCTGCTCGGCCTTTTCTCCAAGCCAGCTTACGACTCCAACGAGCTCTCCGGTGGGGAAGGGGTCGACGTCATTCGCAGTAGCTTCCGCAAAATGAACGTCGACCCGCTGCAGCCGATGCTCGACAAGACGATGTCCGGCGCGTACCCGCCCGGCTCGACGTTCAAGCCATTCTCCGCGCTGGCCGCGCTGGAAGACAAGATCCTCGACCCGCGCACCAAGGTGAAGTGTACGGGCTACTACGCGTTCGGACGCCGCATCTTCAAGTGCATGCACGTGCACGGCCAGGTCGAGCTGCACGAGGCCATCGTGAAATCGTGCAACGTCTATTTCTGGCACCTGGCCGAGGCGGTCGGTATGGATCGCATCGCCAAGGTCGCGCTCGATTTCGGCCTGGGGCAAAAGACGGGCGTCGGTGTGAACCCCGAGGCCGGCGGTCGCATTCCGACGCACGCCTGGACGACGTTGCACCACAAGGGTCAGTTCCGCGTCGGGTACACGTTGAACCTCGCCATCGGCCAGGGCGCAGCCACGGTCACCGTGCTCCAGCTCGCCCTCGCCTACGCCGCGCTCGCCAACGGTGGCACGCTCTACCAGCCCCAGATCGTGCGCGCGGTCGAATCGAGCGACAGCGCCATCGTGCAAGATTTCCCTCCGCGCGTGCGGCGCACCATCTCCGTTCGTCCCGAGAACCTCTCGCTCGTCGACGACGCGCTGCGCGGCGTGGTCACCGAAGAGGGTGGCACCGCGTACCAGGAGCGGCTCAATGACGTCGACATGTCCGGCAAGACGGGCACCGCGCAGACGTCGCAAGTCTCCCAGCGCGACATCGAACCGGGCCGCGCCTGGTACTTCAACCGCGCCCATGCCTGGTTCGCCGGATTTGCTCCCGCCAAGAGCCCGGAAATTGCCATCGTCGTGCTCATCGAGCACGGCGGCGCGGGAAGTCGCGCTGCCGTGCCCGTCGCCATGCAGGTGGCGCGCGAGTACCAAAAGCTGCAAGCGAGCCGGCTTGCCGCGCGCCCCGCCACCGCGCGTTCGGGCCAGGTCGGCCCCGCCGGGAGCAAGAAGCCATGATGATGGGCAACGACTACTTTCGCCTGCGCGAAAGGTTCGATTGGCCATTGTTCATCAGCGCCGCGCTGGTGGCCGTCATCGGCATCGTCAACCTCTACAGCGCGACCAGCGTCTACAGCGGCGCCCGCGCCGAGCAGTACGTCAACCAGGTCTACTGGCTGGTGGGGGGCGGCATCCTCGCTGTGTTTGCCGCGTCGGTCGACTACCGCCATTTCGAACGGCTCGGCTACGTCGTCTACATCGTGGGCGTTCTCTGCCTGGTCCTCGTCTTCATCTTGGGGCGCGATATTCGCGGGTCAGCGCGGTGGATCGTTCTCGGCAGCTTCCAATTTCAGCCGAGCGAATTCATGAAGCTCGCGCTGGCCATCGCCCTCGCCAAGTTCCTCCACGACGATCCGCGCGGCGAGGCGCGCACGCTGAAAGATCTGGTGGTGCCGGTCCTTTTGACGGTGGTCCCGGTCTACCTCATCGGGCGCCAGCCCGATCTCGGCACGGCCATCATCTTGATGTTGATCTTCTTCAGCATCGCGCTTCTCATCCGTCTCCGCTGGCGCAGCGTCGTGGGCCTGGCGGGCATCGCGGCCATCATCGTGCCCCTGGCCTGGAACTTTGGGCTCAAGGACTATCAGCGGCAGCGCATCACGTCGTTCTTGAACCCCGAGGCGGATCTGCGCGGCGCGGGTTGGCAGGCGCACCACGCGCGCGTCGCGATTGGTAACGGCGGTCTCTTCGGCCAGGGCTACATGCGCGGCACGCAGAACCAGTTCAAATTCCTGCCCGACCAGTACAGCGACTTTCCCTTCCCCGTTTTCGCCGAGGACTGGGGCTTTTTGGGCGGCGTCTTACTCCTCGGGCTTTACGGGTTTATCAGCATCTGGGCCATCCGCGTCGCCTCGCAGAGCAAGGATCGCTTCGGCGCCGCGCTGTCGGTCGGTATCGGCGCCATGATCTTCTGGCAAGCGTTCATCAACCTCGGCATGGTGCTCGGTCTTCTTCCCGTCGTCGGCGTCACGCTGCCGCTCTTTTCGTCCGGCGGCTCGTCGGTGCTGACGGTGCTCATCGGCGTCGGCCTTCTCATGAACGTGAGCATGCGGCGCAACTATTTTGCGCCGGTGAAGCGCGGCGATCTCCTGGCGCGTTGAGCTCGCGTCGCGGCTACGGCACGCAGACCTTGCGGTTCGCCGGGCCCCCCCCCGAGGAGCGGCAGCGGAACCCCTGATACGCGTAGGCGCCGCAAAACCCGTCGGCGTCGGGGAAGCCAGCATCGTCGGGGATGTCCTCGCAGCTCAAGAAGCAATACATTGGGTTCTTCATCGATTCGAATGGGGAACAAACCTGCGGGTAGCCGGTCCTGCATTCGCCGGGCACGGCGCAGCAATCGGCATCGGTCGTGCAGATGTGCGTGCAGTAGCCGCCGGGCACCCTGTCGATGCACACCGCGGGGCCGCCCCGCAATGCCGCGTCGTACGTATCGGGGAAGCACTGCGCCGCGCTGGTGCAGGACTGGCCGGTCTGCTCGCCCCCGGGTGGGGGCGCATCGTTACCGCAGCCCGAGGGCCCGAAGACGACGGCCCCCGCCAAGACACCGATGACAAGCTTTCTCATTTTTCCCGTTTCCTCAGCCGCGGTGCTCGAGTTCGCGATTTCCATAGGTGCTTATTTGGGAATGTAGACGCAGCGCCCGTCGGTGCAGGGGACGCCATTGCAGCAGTCGCTTTTGGTGGTGCAGACCTGGCCGTATTCGGCGCAGGGGGGTTTGGGACCATCCGGGATGTCGACGTCGCTGGTCGAGCCATCGGCGGGCGGACCGGCGTCACCGGACGGCGGGGGACCGCAGACCCCTCGCGTCGAGCCAGGAGGCAACGTGCAGGGGAGCCCGGGGCAGCAGTCGGCGGCGGTGGTGCAGCTTCCGCCCCGTCCGATGCACTCGCCGCCGCAGACGAACGGCGGCACGCCTGCATCGGCAGTGAACCCCGGATTGGGGACGCAGGCTAATCCGCAGCAATCGGCGCTGGTGGCGCAAGCCTGCCCGGCTTTAGAACCGCCGTCGTTGCAGGGCTGTCCAGTCATCGTGCAGCGCGGAATACCGAGGATGTCTTGCTGGCAGGCGAAAGGATTCTGATTCACGTTGCCGGAGCAGCAGTTGTTCTCGGCGTTGCACGACATCGTCGCGAGCTTGCAAATGGCGCCGGCCGGGCGGCATGCATTGCCGTTGTCGCATCGCCCCACGGGGTCGCTCGGGTTCGCCTTGCTGCACTCGACGCCCGACGAACCCGGGAAGCCGACGGCACCGCAGCAGTCCGAGTTGGTGGCGCAGATCTCGCCCGTGGGCCGGCAACCGCTCGGCGGCTGGCACACGAGCAGGCCCGATCGGTGCGGAGCACATGCGCGGCTGCAGCATTCGCCGCCGCACTCGGGGATGCCACCGCTGCCGCCACCGTCGGTGACCACGGCACCACCGCAGGCCTGGCCGGCGACGGTGCATCCGGGAACTCCCGGCGGCTTGGTCTGACCGCAGGTGCCCAAAGTGGCGCCCGCTGCCTTGTCACAGAGCCCACCGCAGCAGTCAGCATTCGCCGCGCAGACGTCGCCGTTCTGCGTGCAGAACGATCCGCTCGCGCAGACGCCGCTCCTGCAGAGCTTGGAGCAGCAGTCACCGTGCGCGGTACATGCGTTGCCCATCGTTCGGCAGGACGGGTTCAAAGGAGCGCAAACGCTGGCCCCGCTACAGGTGCCGCTGCAACACTGCGCCGAGCTCGCGCAGGGCTGGTCGTCGGAGGTGCAAGGCGAACCGCCGCTTCCCCCCGAGCCGGCAGCTCCGCTCCCGCCCGTGCCGGTACCTCCGGTGCCTCCGGTGCCTCCGGTGCCTCCGGTACCTCCGGTGCTCGCGTCCAGCGTGCCCGAGTCGAAACCCGCTCCGCCCAATCCACCCGCACCCCCCGCGGACATCCCATCGACGTCCGAACTCCCGCAGCCTGTGGCCGCGACGATCGTCGCGCAAGCCGCGAGCGCGGCGCATGTAAGCAGGTTTCTCACGTTGTGCTCCTTCGAAATGGGACCCCCCAGTGGGCTCCCAGATAGCGTCGGCGCCCTCGCCAAACGGCTCACCGTCTGAAAAGTACAGTCGGCTTTGGGAACGACGCGATGCGAGGGTGAAAATGTGCCCAGGCAGGTCGCGGACTTCGTGAGCCGTTTGGGACCCGAGCGGTCGCTATGATGAGGAACGCATGGTGCCCAAGCTTCGCCTCCTGCCCGCTGTCGGCGAAGCCCGGTCCACCCCCGATCCTCCCGATGCCGAGCTCTATCAGCGTCTCGTCCGCGGCGAAGCGCGCGCGGCGGTGCTGGCGTGGCGCGCGTACGCAGTCATGGTGCGCGGCCTCGTGGTGCGCGCGCTCGGGCCGGGCGCGGAGGTGGAGGATCGCGTGCAGGACGTGTTCGCCGTGTTCTTTCGCAAGATCGCGACGCTCAAGGACCCGAACGCACTGCGATCCTTCCTTTTTGGGATCACCATTCGCGAGATCCGCACCGAGCTGCGGCGACGGCGGGTTCGCCATTGGCTGCAGCTCTCCCGCACGGGCGAGCCGGTGGAAACGCTCGCCGTCGGCGACGAGAATGCACGCCACGCGTTCGAGAGACTGCATCGCGTCCTCGAATCGCTCGACACGAGGGGCCATCTCGCCTTCGTTCTCCGCCACTTCGAAGGCTACGAGCTCGTCGAGGTAGCGGAGGCGCTTTCCTGTTCACTGGCCACGGTCAAACGCGTCCTCGCTGCGGTGGAGACACGGGTGTGGTCGCTGGCCGCGCAAGACCCTTACTTGGCTCCGTATCTCGAGCCAGAGGCAGCTGAGAGTTGACCATGGATTCGCAAAAGCAAGGTGTCTCTCGTCCGTTCGCTCGCCTCGGCGAGCTGGCGCGCTCGGTTGCAACGGGAAGCGTCTCGCGCGCCGTCGATGCGGTCGGCGAACGCCGTGCCGTGGAAGCATTGGCAAACCGCCGGCGCAACCCGCGAGGGCACCGGCTCTTCGGGCTGGCCACCGTCTTGGCCACGGCGGTTGCGGCCTTCGTCATCTTCACTCTTCAGATCGCGCGAAACGCCGTGTCCTGGACCGTCGACGGGGCGCCTCTCGGCGAAGGCACGTACGTCAGTCCCGTGCAAAAGGAAGCGATGGTCCGATTCTCGGAGGGGACCGAGTTCGCGGTTCAGCGCGGAAGCCGCCTGCGCGTCGCCGAGGCAGGGGCCAAGACGGTGAAAGCGGTGCTGGAGGTCGGCGCGTCGCGCGTGCGGATCGCCAACCGTTCGCCGGTGAGCTTCCGCATCGAGGCTGGTCCCTTCTCGGTCTCGCCGGGCGCGGTGGCCAGTCTGATGGTCGAATGGCTCGCCGACGAGCTCTTGCGCGTCAGTATCTTCGAGGGCGAGACGTCGGTACAGGGAACACCGAGCCCGCTCCATCTGCACGCTGGACAGCAGGTTTCGGCCAATGCCAGGGACGGGACCGTCGAGGTAGGCCCGCTGGCGCGCACGGCGGCGCTCACCCCCGCGGTTCCCGAGGTGCGCAATGAGGCGCCTCCGCGCCCGCTCTCCAGCGATGAGCCCGCGCCGCTCGTCGCGCCCGCGCTCTCCAGTGCGGCAACGGCGCGGCGTGCGACGTGGTCGGACGCGGTTGCCGCGGGAGACTATGCATTCGTCCTGCGCGAGGCCGAGCGTCGCGGCCTCACCTCGGTCTTGGCCGAGTCGTCGCTCGCCGATCTGGTGGCCGTGGCCGACGCGGCTCGCCTGAGCGGAAGAAAGGAGCTCGGCAAGCGCGCGCTTTCCGCGGAACGGAGTCGATTCGCGCGCACGAACGCGGCCAAGGACGCCGCTTTTTTCCTGGGGAGGATCGCCGACGATCAAGAGCATGGATGGGCGAACGCCATCACTTGGTACGACACGTACTTGTCCGAGGCGCCGCATGGCCCTTTCACGACCGAGGCCTTCGGCCGCAGGATGGTGGCGATCTCGCGGCTCTCCGGACGCGCCGCCGCCCGAGCGACCGCCGTCGAGTACTTGCAACGCTTTCCCGGAGGGCCACACGCCGCACTGGCCCACGATCTGGTGCACGAATGAACGGATTTCACCAAGGCGCGGGCCCCCTGTTCGTCGACGACGAGACGACGGACATCGCGCAGATCGCGACACTTCGACCGTGACCGGCGATATGCTGGGACGATGGATGGGGTGCTCTGCCGCGGCGTGTTCGCCTGTCTCGCCGTCGCAGGGATCGCGGGTGCGGCGCCGGCTCGCGTGGCGCTGGTGCACGAAGTCGAGCCGGATGCGCTCGAGCAGCGAACGCTGACGCGGCTGCGCGCCGAGCTCATCGCCGCCGGCTTCACCATCACCGAGGTCGAGCGGCACGGCCAGGACGTCCGTGAGGCTGCCGAAGCAGAGCCCACGGCAGCGGGCGTATTCGCCACCATCGTCATTGTCCCCCGCACGGCCGACATCGCCGACATCTGGGTCGCCGACCGCATCACCGGTAAAACGGTCGTACGCCGCATCCAGGTCCCGCCCGGGAGCGGACGCGATGTGGCACCTATCCTCGCCGTGCGCGCCGTCGAGCTCCTGCAAGCGAGCCTGCTCGAGGCGATCGACCCTGCTCCTCGGGCCGAGCCCGCCACCTCGGACGTTCCGCCCTCTCCGGTGACGATCGTCCCCAGCGACGTCTCGGCTTGGATGCAGGCACGTCGTCCCCGCAGCGATCCCCGCTTCGCGCTTCAGGCGGGGGCGGGGGTGATCCATTCCTTCAGCGGCGTCGGCCCCGCATTCTTGCCCCTGCTCGGCTTTGCCTACCGCGTCACACCCGATCTCGCCGTCGGCGTGCGCGGGGCAACCGCTTTCACCGCCGATCTGCGGGCACTGGGCGGGACCATTGCCGTGCGCCAGGACGTGGTGAGTCTCGAAATCACGTACACGCTGCCGCTCGAGGGGGCTACCGTGCGGCCCATCGCGATCGGCGGCGTAGGCGTCTACCACCTCGACGTCGTCGGCGTGGCCGCCCCGCCGTACAAGGGTGAATCGAACGATCTTTTCGCGGCGATCTTCGGGCTCGGTCCCGGCGCGAGCGTTCGGCTCGGCGAGCGCGTGTCGCTGCTCGCCGATGTGCGCCTCCTTTTCATCGCCCCTCAGCCGATCGTTCGCGCTGCCGGAGCCGAGGTGGGGCGCATGAGCCGCCCTACGCTGTGCGGCGAGCTACTGGTCGACGTGGCGTTCTAGCGTTCCCCCGCGCCCATCACCAAAACCTCAGTCGGTCGAGAAGAGCTCGTCGAGGTCGCTCTTGGTGAGCTTCTTGGCGCCGCCGGCGTCTTCGGTGAGCACGCTCGACACGAGCTCGCGCTTCTTGGCTTTGAGCTGCAGGATCTTCTCCTCGATGGTCCCCGCGGCAACCAAACGGTACGCGGTGACGACCTTGGTCTGACCGATGCGGTGCGCACGGTCGGTCGCCTGATCCTCGACGGCGGGGTTCCACCACGGATCGAAATGGATGACCGTATCGGCGGCAGTCAGGTTCAAACCCGTGCCGCCGGCTTTCAAGCTGATCAAGAACACCGTACACCCCGGATCGTTCTGGAAGCGGTCGACCCGCTCGGGGCGGTCCTTGGTCGATCCATCGAGGTATTCGTAGGTGATGCCGTCTTTGTCGAGCGCGTTCTTGATGAGCTGCAGCATCGTCACGAACTGGCTGAACACCAGCACCTTGTGCCCGCCGGCCTCGCACTCCTCCACCAGCTCGCGCAGCGCGATGAGCTTGCCTGAATCTTCGTCGGAGAACGGACGCGGAAGCCCGAGGAGGCGCGGATCGCACGCTGCCTGCCGCAAGCGCGTGAGGCCGGCCAAGATCTGGATGTGCGCACCCGACACGCCGAGACGCTCGACGTCCCCCATGATCTGCGCGCGCACTTCGCGCACCACTTGCGTGTAAAGCGATTTCTGCTCGCCCGCCAGATCGCAGATCTGATCCATCTCGATCTTCTCGGGAAGGTCCTTGGCCACCTCTGATTTCGTGCGGCGGAGGATGAACGGGTGAATCGTGGCCCGAAGGCGCGCGGCGGTCTTGTGATCGCCGTCGGCGATGGGCCGCGCGAAGCGCTCTTCGAACTTGTTGAGCGGTCCGAGCAACCCCGGTGAAACGAAGTCGAAGATCGACCAGATTTCGGAAAGTCGGTTCTCGATCGGCGTTCCGGTGAGCGCGAGACGTCGCTTGGCGCGCAAACGCTTGGCGGCGGCGGCGGTGGCGGACATCGGATTCTTGATGTGCTGCGCCTCGTCGAGAATCGCGTAGGTGAGGTCGAGCTCCTTCAGCATCTCCTCGTCGCGCCGCAAGAGGGCGTAGCTGGTGATGATGACATCGGCCGTTTCCAGCTCGTCCTGCTGCTCTTTGCGCTGTTGGCCATGCCAAAGCGCGACGGTGAGGGTCGGCGCGAAACGCTCGATCTCGCGCACCCAGTTGGTGACGACGCTGGTCGGAGCGACGATGAGCGCCTTGACGCTCTTTTCCTCCTGCTTGACGGACAAGAGGAGGGCGATCGTTTGCAGCGTTTTGCCGAGACCCATGTCGTCGGCGAGAACGCCCCCCGAGCCGATGTCGTGGATGAACTTGAGCCACGACAATCCCTGCTCCTGGTAAGGACGCAACGTCCCTTTGAGGCCGCGGGGCTTCTTGGCCGCCTCGATTTCGTCGATCGACTGCAGCTTCTTGAAAAGATCCTTGGTGGTGGCCGGCACCAGGGCTTCCGAGGCGTGCCCGAGCAGCTCTTGTAGCCGTCCCGCCTGGGATAGGGGAAACCGTCCGTTTTTCCCGGCCGCCATCATGAGCTCGACTTCGCGCTCGAGCATCGCTTTGACGTTCACCGGGTCGAACGCGGCGAACGAGCCGTCGTCGAGGCGAACGTACTTCTTGCCTTCGGCGAGACAGCGCGCGAGCTCATCGCGCGACACGCTGACGCCGTCCGACTCGAAGCTCAGCTTGAGCGACAGCCAATCCATGCCCGAGGAAACCCGCGCGTGCGCGGCGATGGGTTTGCTCCGCACCTGCGTGTCGACGAGATCGTCGGGGACGAAGAGATCCCAATCGTCGGGGAGGGATCCGATTCCCTCCGACCAGAACTTGATGGCGTGCTCCCCCTGCGCGACGAAGTATTGCCCGGTTTCGTCGGGGCGCAGTCCCAGGGCTTTCAGCCGTTCGGCGGCCGCTTGCTGAGCGGCGATGTCGCAGCGAATACAGCGTGCTCGCTTTTGTCCCTCTTCCGGCGGCTTGATGATGACGGGGGGAGAGATGCCGTCGGCGCGCACCGCCACCTCGGTGTCCCGGTACGCCGCGATGAGCGTGACGTGCGCTTCGATGAGCGAGCCCCCGGCGCGCATGCGGAACGTCGGTTCGAGGTCGACGACGTCGGCCACTTGACCCAGATCGGGCAGCTCGGCCCCGACTTCGAGGGCGACGCGCGGCAGGCCGTCCATGATGACCTGCACCAGCTCGCTCATCGGCTCGGCGATGGTCGGCGAGCGCAGCAGGCGCAGAAGCGCGGCCGGCGAGGTCCGCCGATCGATGGGGCGCGCGATCCCTTCCGACGTGTCCACGTGCCACCCCGGCGCCCCTTCGTACCACCCGCCCTGCAAGAGCGAGAATCGCCGTCTGTCGCTCGGCCGCTCGAAGCTCGCCTTGGCGACGATGGTCTCGCCACCGATCATCTCCAGATCGAAACGCGGTTTCAGTGGCTCGTCGGAGAAGCGCAGCTGCATCAAGGCTGGCTCGAGCAGCACGCGCCGACCGTTGAGCATGGGGAGCAGGTCGGCGGCGTCTTCACCGCGCACATCCACGGCGGGGTGCCGCGGGTTACCGCTTTCGAATCGGCGCAAGAGGCGCAGCGCGTCGCGGTCCTGCGTGGGGTGCAGCGACTGCCACGCCAGCGCCACGGAGGGGAGCAGCGGTACCCGCGCCTCGGTATCGAGCACGGTAACGGTGAGCCCTTGCTGACGCGCGTGGACGCGGAACTCGATGGGTCGCGCATGGTTGGTGCCCGGTGGGGGCAACCACGCACCGACCCCGGTCGCACGCGCGCTCGCTTCGGCGGGCGGGAGAGCGCCGATTTCGCGCGGGGCAGGGACGATGGCGCCGGGCGGCATTCCCCCGCCCACGGCGCGCCGCCTCCGATCGCGGCGTCGTGACTTGCTATCGCCTCCGGCATGGGCCGTCTGGGGGACGGGCTGGGGCGGCTCGCGCCGCGGCTGGGCGCCGCGCGCTTGGTCGCGCACCGTGATGAGCAGCGCGGCGACGTGCTTGCAGTGCTGCCCTGCCTTGGCAAAGGCGGGGCAGGTGCAATTCGACTGGATTCCCTCCGGCGTCAAATCGACGCGCACGGTATAAGGGTCGCTGTCGGACCCTTTGACGCGCCCTTGCGCGCTCGCTTCGGCGACCTGCACGTCCTCGACCACGCGCCTTCGCGCGTAGTCGAGCCCGCGCAGAAAAGTTCGCGCCCCGAGCAGACGTCGGAGTCCGCGATCACTGAGCGTTGAGAGAGCATCCGAGATGGGGGATGGCAAGGCGGGATTCTCGCTCCCCTCGCGGCGCTCGGACCTTTACAAGAAGAGAGGTGCGAGGACGAGGGTGATAGTCGATAGCATTTTTATGAGCACATGCAGAGACGGTCCAGCCGTATCCTTGAAGGGATCGCCCACGGTGTCGCCGACGACGGCGGCCCCGTGGACCGGATTCTTGGTTTTCGTGCCGTCCGGAGCCGTCAGGTATTTGCCACCGTGGGCGCCGGTTTCAACGTACTTTTTGGCATTGTCCCACGCGCCGCCGGCGTTGTTCAGAAAGAGGGCCATGAGGATGCCGGCGATGGTCCCCACCATGAGCAGCGCCGCGACTCCCTCCGCGCCGAGAAGCGGATCGTCTGCTGTCCTCAGGGACTTTAGCAGCAAGCCTACCCCAATGGGCATTCCAACGGCCAATAGCCCAGGGGCCACCATCTGACGGAGTGCGTCTTTGGTGACGATGTCGACGCAGGTCCCGTAGTCGGGCTTGTAGCCAGCGGGGAACACGATCATGCCGTTCTCGCGGGGCAGGGATTTGAACTGCCGACGCACTTCTTCGATGACTTTCTGGGCCGAGCGGCCGACGGCCTTGATGCAGAGGGCGCTGAACCAGAAGACCAACATGGCTCCCAAGAGCGCACCCACGAAGACCGCGGGTTTGTTGAGGTTGACCGCCGTCAGTTGGTGGCGGGTGCCCTCCGAGTAGTGATTGACCTCGTCGATGTAGGCCGAAAAGAGAAGGAAGGCCGCGAGGGCGGCTGACCCCACCGCGTATCCCTTGGTGAGAGCTTTGGTCGTATTGCCCACCGAGTCAAGCTTGTCCGTCTTTTCTCGTACTTCGGGCTGGTCATGGCCGATCGACATCTCCACGATGCCCCCGGCGTTGTCGGTGATGGGTCCAAACGTGTCCATCGCCAGGATGTACCCGGCGGTCCCGAGCATTCCCATGGTGGCGACGGCGGTCCCGAATAGCCCGGCATGCGTAAGACCGCTGGAATCGCCCAATTTGTACGATCCGAGAATGGCGGCGCTGATGACGATCACCGGCATCCACACGCACTCGAGACCGACAGCGATGCCCTGAATGATGTTGGTCGCAGGCCCGGCGATCGACGCTTCGGCGATGTCTCGCACCGGCTTGAATCGGTATTCGGTGTAGTACTGCGTGATGTAAACGAAGAGCAGGCTCGTGACGATGCCGAGCACGCCACAGAGGAAGAAATTCAACCAGTATTCCTGCAATAGCCACAGCGACGCGCCGGCAAATCCCGCCGCGGCGAGAACGGCGGTCACGTAAAATCCGCGATTCAGCGCGTGCATCGGGTCTTCTTTGCCGTCGGTCTTGACGACCATGACTCCGACGATGGAGGCGAGAATGCCAAAGGCCCGGGCGACCAGCGGAAAGAGCATGATGCCGAGCACGTTGGCGCCGAGTTTGGCGGCATTGGTCTGATAGAGGGTGGCGGCGATGATCATCGCGCCGATGTTCTCGGCGGCGGTCGATTCGAAAAGGTCCGCGCCGCGACCGGCGCAATCGCCCACGTTGTCGCCGACCAGGTCGGCGATGACGGCGGGGTTACGCGGGTCGTCCTCGGGGATTCCAGCTTCGACCTTGCCGACGAGATCGGCGCCGACGTCCGCGGCTTTGGTGTAGATGCCGCCTCCGACCTGGGCGAAGAGGGCGACGAACGAGGCACCGAAGCCGTATCCCGCGATCATGAGCGGGATTTTCGGAGCGATCGCCTGCGCCGCGGCGCCCATGGCGTTGTTCGCGAAGCCGCCCTTCACCGCGAAGATGATGCCGAACAATCCGGCCACGCCGAGAAGGCTCATGGCCACGACGAAGAGCCCGCTCACGGCGCCGCCGCGCAATGCCGTCTGCAGCGCGTCATTGAGCGAAGTTCGCGCGCCGGCCGCGGCGCGTACGTTGGTCCGAATCGAGACCCACATGCCGACATAACCTGCGGCCACCGAGCAGATGGCTCCCAGCACGAAGGACAGCGTCGTCCAGCCGGCGAGCTCCAAGGCGGTGTCGGTCGGGTCGAAGCTTTCGTGCTGGCGAATGAAGCCATACACAATGAAGATGAGGCAGGCCAATGCGGCCGCCATCGTCGCGATGGTCTTGTTTTGTCGGCGCAGGAACGCCTCGGCGCCTGCTTTGATCGCGTCCGAGACCTCGCGCATCGCGGGCGTTCCCGTGTCCCGCGCCATGACCCACTTGATGAGGTAACCGGCGAATGCCAAGCCGAAAACACTGATTACCAGAATGAGCCCGAGCTCCACCATCGCACGTATCTCCTTGGCGCACTCACGCGTCCGGTGAACGCGCGGCGGCGAAAACAACGCGCCGGTGTCGCTTCCGCTTCCCCTGCCGGCTTGGCCGACACCCAACGCGGTCGCCACTTAACACGTGTTCATGTGGCAGCGCAAGGGTGAAGTCTCACCACCCGCAGGAGAGCCGTATTGATAGGACTCTGCTGATCAAAAGCGCCACGCCGCACGCAAACGCGAGCGCGCACGGCGGCAGGTCGGCGCGTGCGCTTCGGGACCTTTGCCGGTCCGCTTCGGGTGACGGGCGGGTTACTTTTTGGCGCCCGAAAGCACCATCAAGTGGTACTTCGCGTACTCACTCTGCCCAAGGGTGAAGAGCACCTCGATGAGCAGGCGGTAGGGCGTCGTCGTATCGGCGATGACGATCGCTTCGGAGCTCGAAGCGTCGATTCCTTTGGCTTGGCGGATCAATTTGTCGGTTTGACGCGCCGCCTGAAGGGCGTTGGCGAGCGGAACGATGTAAAGGTCGTTCGGCCCGCTGCGCTTGTACTTGGCGTCGATGCCCGACTGCGCCAGCGAGTCGCGCCCGGGGAGCAGGACAACCGGGTGCGGATCTTCACCGACCAAAATCTGTGTCTTCGAGATGAGGACCGACGTGCCCTCCTGCGCCGGCTCGGTGGTAACGATCGACGTCGGCAGCGTCATGTCTTTCGATTGCGGGATCGACGCCGACGACGAGGACATCCCCTTCAAGAGGAACACCAGGATGATCGTCATCATGTCGAGCATCGCGGTGATGTTGAGGTAGTTCACCTCCGGGGCGCCGGCGTTCTTTCGGATCGCCTTGCGCAGCTCCATCTTGTAGCGGACGATGCTCGCCCCTCCCGGTTTGGCCGGGACTTGTCGACCGTCGGTCATCGCGGCACCCCGAAGTGCACGTCCGGAAATAGATCCTCACCCTCTTTCGAGTGCCTGAGCGCGTCGATGGCGCGGATGAGTGTCTGGTAGTCGATCCCCGGATTGGCAGTGATGGTCACTTGTGTCTCGTCTTTGAAATCCGACGACGCGTCTTTGAGCTTTTTGGCGCAATCGGTGAGGGCGGGATAGTCGTAATCATTGCCAGTCTTCGGTACCGCGAGCCCCGGCCCAGGAGCGGTGCAGCCCGTGGCGATGTTGCCACCCGACGCTTTCAGCGAGAACCCCTCGTTCACCACGAAGACGGCAAGGTTCAGCGCGTTGCTCTGTATCGCAGAGCGCACTCCCTTGCCGCCGAGCGAAGGTGGAGTGGAATCGATCGTGGCCGTGAAGGTCACGGCTACGGTGGCGAGCACGAACATCAGCACGTTCATAATGATGTCGAGGAACGGGATGATGTTGAGCTCGCCCGCCTCTTCACCTTCCTCCAGCTCTTTGGGCTGGGAAAGGCGGCGAACTTTGGACCGCTGTGCTGCGCTGAGCTTGTTCTGCTCGGGCATCGCAGTGGACTAGTAAGTGGCGGGGCGATTCGTAATGGTGAGGAGATTGAACACGCGCTCCATCGTCCCCTCGAGATCGTGCTGAATGTTCTTCGATCGGGTGTGGAGAATCACGTGCGCAATCATGCAGGTCACCGCGATGGCGAGACCGAAAGCCGTGTTGTACATGGCCTCGGCGATACCATTCGACAGGATGCGCTGCTTGTCGGACTGCGAGAGTCCCTGCGCGGCGACGGCGCCGAAGGTGTGAATCAGACCCGAAACCGTGCCGAGCAGTCCAATCAGCGTCGCAATGTTGGCGAGTGACCAGAGAGCGCCGATGCGTTTCTCGACGGCCGGTTTCAAGTCGCCGAGCTTTTCGCTCAACGCGGCGTCGATCTCGTCGGGGCCTTTGTTGGCGTGCGTCAACCCGCTCTTGACGAGCTGGAGGATTGGATAATCGCTGGCATCGCAAAGCTTGATGGCGCGATCGATGTTGCCCGCGGCCACCAGCTTCTTGATCTGGGCGAAAAACTCTTTCGAGTTCACTCTGTATCGCCCCAGCTGAAACGCGAACCGCTCAATGATGATCGTCAACACGATCGCGGAGCAGACGAGATTCAACAGAAGAAACCACGGGTTTTCCTTAAAAGCAGCAAATGCCCCCGTGTCGCCGCTGCCCGTTGCTCCCTGCTCCACCAGAAGGAGAAGACGCATCCCTGAGGCTCCTTTCCTGACGCCAGCTATGTATCGATTTCTCGGTGAATTGCGTGGACGAGATTACGACGGTCCGGTTCGCGAATATAGCGGGCTACTTCCCGCAGAGGCAAGGGAACGTCGTCGAGAGTTTAGTGGGATAGACGCGCACTTACCGATCATCAGCGCCGCATGCGGACACTCATAGGCGCTCGTTCGGAGTGAAGGTACGCCACGAAGTCGCGTTCACCGCGGTTCAACTCGCCGCGCTGCGGAGTCGCGATAACTTGGAAAATCAGGAGTACCGTTGTGGCTGTATAATTACCAATTGTCCACAAATTCCAGCACTTAGAGCGATAGAAAAGTCGCGAGAAGGCTCGAACTCCCTTGACGACCCAATGTCCGACTCGTCATGATGCAGGCACTGGGGACGGGTGGCCATCGGCGTTCGGCCACACCGTTCAATGCAAAGCGGTGGGAAGTCAGAGAGCGCTTGCGAAAGTAGAAGTTGATAAGTAGCGTGGCCCCCGGCGAAAAGAGCGACCGCCGTAGCGTGGGCAGAATCAACCCGTAAAAGACTCAGGCCCCAGAGGATAATCCGAAGGGGCGTGTGAGGAGGATCCAGATGGCCGGCATGTGGAAGCATTTTCAGGATGGTGGTCCGGGTATGTACCCGATCGTTCTCTGGTCGATAATTACCATCGGAATCATCGTCGAGCGTGCGCTTTACCTCTACGGCTCGTCGATCAACAAAGAGGTTTTCCTGGCGACGATGCAGAAATGCATCTTGGCTGGCGACGTAGCGAAAGCGGTCAAGATGTGTTCAGCGGCCAACGCGCCGCTCGCCCGCATCGTGCAAGCTGGCCTCGTCAAGGTGAACCGACCCGATGAAGAAGTGCAGGCGGCAATGGACGAAGCAGCTCTTCGTGAAGTCCCGAAGATTGCGATGCGCACCGGCTACCTCGCTCTCCTCTCCAACCTGGCGATGCTCTCGGGCTTGTTCGGGACCATCATCGGTTTGATCAAGAGCTTCGGCGCCGTCGGTGGAGAATCAGTCGATCCCAGCCAAAAGGCGCGAATTCTCGCCGAAGGCATTTCGGAAGCGATGAACTGCACCGCTTTCGGGCTGATGGTCGCGATCGTCGGTCTCATCGGGTACGCCGTTCTCAACGGCAAGACCCAGGGGCTGGAAGACGACATCAACGAGGCATCGGTGCAGGTGCTGAACCTCGTCGTGTCGAATCGCCAGAAGGTGAATCTGGCCGGCGTCCAGGGCTAACGCCCTCAACCCGAGTGAGCGCTCCCGACCTGGCGGCCGGCGTCGGGGGAGCGCTCCTCGAGTTGTTGCACTGTGCGAGCAGGAACCCGGGAACAAATCGAGAAGCCGCGCTTCTAACCCCGGGTACTCGCCAAACGTCAGAGACTCCAGCGTAAGGAAACAATCAATGGGTGGCGTAAACGTAGACACGGGAGGCAAAGGCGGCCGCAAGGCGCTCGACAGCGAGATCAATATGATCCCGATGATCGATCTCTTGATTTGCTGCATCGCCTTTCTGCTGATCACCGCGGTCTGGTCGCACATGTCTCGCATGAACGCGGACGCGCAGGTGCCCGGGCCGCCGAACCCCGAAAAAGAGCTGAATCCGCAGCCGCCCGACAAGATGCTTCACGTCGAGATGCGCACGGATGACAAGTTCACGCTCATCTGGAAGCAGGGGCCCACGGTCGTCAACTCCATCGACGTGCCGCGCCATCCCGTCGAGGTGAACGAAGGAACGAGCGTCACCATCCGGTACCCGGACCTTGCCACCAAGGTCAACGAGGAGTGGAAGGCGAACGGCTCGCACCGCGACTCGAGCGACAAGAAGGTGGATCAAGCGGTGCTCCACACCGACAACAAGACCGTCTTCAAAGAGATCATCGCCGTCATCGACGCCATCTACACGCCGAAGCGCGAATTCGGCGGCGCGTCCAAGCAGATTCCAGCATTCAACGTCACCTTCGCGGTGAATTGAGGAACCATGTCGATCCACGAGCCCGGTCGGCGGCTGATGCATTTCATACCGCTCAAGTTCGTCCAGAAAAAGGTGTCAGGCGGCGGAGGGAGGTCGGTTTCTGCGGCGCTCAATCTGACCAGCATGATCGACTTCTTGGTGACGATCGTCGTCTTCCTGCTGGCGTCCTTCTCGGCGTCCGGTGAGATTCCGCTCGACAAGAACGTGAAGCTGCCGAAGGCCGAAAACACGATCGACATGGTCGACGCGCCGATGATCGCCATCAACGGAAGTCAGATCCTCGTCGACGGCACGGCCGCCGGTTCCACGCGCGCCCTCGAAGAAGCCGGACGCATGCAGCGCATCGACGAGCTCTTCAACATCCTGAAGTCGAAGCGTGAGTTGTGGAAGTCGATCCAGGGCGGTTCGGGCAAAGCGTTTCCCGGTGTCTGCGTTCTGCAGGTCGACCAGCAGGTTCAAGCACTCGTCGTGAAGAGCGTCTTCCAGACGGCAGCGTTCGCGGGTTATCCGAACGTCAGCTTCATGGTCGGGCAGTTGCCGAAGCACGAGCACTGAGCGTTGAAGCACGGCATGCCAGAGGTGCATTGCATCTCTGGCATGTTGCCTTTTGTGGCGGCCATGTGCCGCTGGTCGTCGGGATGCGCACTTCCGTGATGGTCATGCTGCGATGAAGGAAGTGCCCACTCGAACGCGGGGCCTCGTTGCCGTCGAAGAATCGAGGGAGCGGCGGCAGCTGGGGACGTCTTCCGCCATCTCAGGCCGTTTCGTTCTTTGGGTTCTGATTGCGATCGTCGCTTCGGCCATCTTCTATTGGCGTCAGAGCCAAGCCGAGATCGAATCGCGCAAAGCGGCGCTGTTTGCTCGCCAGCGCGGTGTCGCCGGCGAGCTCGGGTCGAAAGTCGACCCGCTCCTCGAACGAGTCGAGAAGTGGACGATGGATGGCGCCGGCTCGTACCCCGGCGATTTCGCGGCGCCCGAGCTTTCCAAGCTCGACGTCACCACGCTGCCTGGCATTTACCTGCGCCTCCGGCTCGTCGACGCGAAATCGGTAGAGTCGATTCGCAAGACGGCCGTACGGTCGCTGCGTGATGCGTTCACGGCCTGCCTTTTTCGCATCCCCAACGCCGACCCGACGGCCGGACCGCAATGTCACGCGTCGCACGATTGTGCGCCGGGCACCTTCTGCAACGAAGTCGATCACTGTATGCCGCCCGCGCAGCCTTACAACATCCGGGCGGCTTACCGAGGTACCCGCGTTCTCGGCGAAGAATGGACGGTGGGTTTGCGGACGGCGAGCGACGACATGAAGATGCGTCTCTTGGAGCGCGAGTTCGATAGTGCCGTCAAGGACGACATTCCGTTGGTCATCGACTTGTTGACGCGTGCGCAGTTCTTCCTCTTGGTGCTGGACGAGGATCCGGCGGATGCAGCGCCTGGCAAGGTGACGATCGAAGACGTGCAAGCAGCGCCGCACGCCGCCCGCGTGTTCCTGTTCGGCCTGAAAGGTGGGATGGATCGCACGCTCCTGCGTCTGCGCCGCGACGTTGCCGGTCGGTTCATGCCGATGGGCGGAATCGCCGCAACGGATCCGGACGTGATTGCCGCCCAGCAGAGGCAGGTCAATAGTTGCCAACTCGCGCTGCACGTACGCGAGTCGATGGGCGCGAACTGACGAACGCCGAAGCGTCAGCGTAGCCGTCGGTCGCCGGCATCGACGATGTTCGCGTCGATGAGGGCGTGCCAGGCCACGGTCAAGAAGATGATCGGCTGCAAAGGATTGCCATCCTCACCAGCGAGCTCCGAGGTGCGCCAACGGATGGCCCCGCGCGCGCCGAGAAAGGGGCCGCTCGCCGTTCCGAAGAGCGGCACTTCGGTGCCGATGGCGGCCTCCATTCCGGGGCGCTCGGTGAACGAGCCGTCTCGCTTCGCGGGCCAGAGGACGCCGAGGTCGAACGCGAAGGCGTCGATGGTGAGATCGAGGATGGCCGGGCCGCGCTCGAGATCGAAGGCCCATCGAGGCACGAAAAAAGGGCGAAGCGTTAGACCGAGCCCGAGCGTGCGCGGTAAAGCGACGTCCGATCGACCGAGAGCGTCGGTGTAAGACACGTACATGCCCGCCGTCTGGAAAAACGTGGCGCGTGCGAAAGCGGCGGCAGTAGGCCCGCCCGAACCGAACGTAGATCCGGCCGCTAGGGATAGATCGAGATCGCCGTCAAAGCGGCCGTAGACACCGTCGGAGGTCTTGGCCGGCGGTTCGACGGGCGCCGCCCACGACGTCGCGGGCACGGTAACGAGCGCGGCGAGGGTGTAGAGAGCGACCACGCGCGTAGGCGACGGGAACGATCCGATCTCAGCCGAGCATGGCGCGCGGCGCGCGCCGCAAGATCGAAGAAGGCGGTTCATGCGGGGATGGCCGCGGTGATGGCCTCGCGCAGCTCGGGCGCAAAGATCAGCCGGACCCGCGTCACCGTCTCGTCGCGCAGCCGGCCGAGAAGAAACGATACGTCGCCCGGTTTTTTGGCGACGCGGTGCGGGAACAGCACGGTGAGTGGGTCGTCATCGTCGGAAAATGGCGTGTCGCTCGCAACATCGAGCCCCACGTAAGCGTCGGGGGCGAGCCCGCGCTTTTTGGCTATTTCTCGCGCGGTGGCGAGGGCGGCCGCGCGGGTGGCTTCACTCGTGCCATAGAGCTCGAGGGTCTTGAAAAGCGAGCGGCCCCGGATGCGCCGGCAAAGATCGGCGAGGGTGCTGTCGGAAGACGATTCCCAGGCATGCATGGCGACGAAGAGCGCCCCGTCGTCGAGCTCGAGGTATTCGCCGAGGGGGGCGTCTCCGTGATAGGCGATCGAGGCCAAGGCGGGAAGCGCTCCCGGCAGTTTGCTTCCGTCGCGCAAGAGGGCGGTCGCGCGGCGGAGGATGCCGCACAGCATCCATTCCGCGGCGCGCGCGGCTTTGTGAAAATAGACCTGCTGGTGCATGAAGAGGCGCGCCAGCACGAAAGACTCGAGCGAAACGATGCCTTTGGCGCCGTCGATGGCCAGCGGCGGGGCTTCGCCCCCCGAGGTTTGCGCAAAGGTGAGCGCGCGTAGGAGCCAATCGAGGTCGTAGCGACCGTAGGGAACGCCGGTGGCGTGTGCGTCGCGTAAGAGATAGTCGCAGCGGTCGACGTCGAACGTGCCGCTCACGGCGCGTGCGAGGTAAGCGAGCTCGTGATGTCCGCGTACGAGCTCCGCGACGACGGCGGGGAGCTCGGGGTCCTCGTCGGCGAGGACCTTGCCGACCCCGGTATCGCGGTCGAGGATGACACGCGTGCTCCAGGTTTCGTGGCGTGGCGCGTTGGGCAGCGCTTCTTCGAAACTGTGCGAAAGCGGACCGTGGCCGACGTCGTGGAGGAGCGCGGCGGCGAGCGCCTCGCGCGCCCGCCTTTTGTCGAGCCGGTGAGCGGGTGCGATGTCGCCTTGGACGTCGCGCAGCCGCGCGACCAACCTTCGCATGACGTGAGCGCTGCCGAGCGCGTGTGCGAAGCGGGTGTGCTCGGCGCCTGGGAACGCGAACGACGCCACGCCGAGCTGCCGAATGCGGCGCAGGCGCTGCACTTCCGGCGCTTCGAGAAGCCGGACGATGATCTGATCTTCGGGGGTGTCGAACGGGATGAGCCCGTGCACGGGGTCGCGGAGGATCAAGGTGGGGCCTCGAAGGAAGCAGTCGGTCCGGCGGCGGACGCAGTTGCGCGTTCGGTGCCGAGATGGGGGCGCAGCGTTGCGACTTTGCCATCGACGAAGTAAACGCGGGCACGTAAAAGCGGTGATTTTGGAACGATCGCCGTGAGCGCGAGCGGAGTCGGACGGCGTCCGGTGCCACGTTCGGCGTGCCAGTCCGCCCGAAATGGCGCCTCTTCGCCATTCGTCACGTCGAGGGCCCACGCGATGGGTCGCGTCCCGGGCGGGCAACAGAGCGTGACCTCGACGTCGGACGCGC
The DNA here is from genome assembly GCA_035318465.1 of Polyangiaceae bacterium. Lineage (GTDB taxonomy): Bacteria > Myxococcota_A > Polyangia > Polyangiales > Polyangiaceae > DASWDH01. The sequence goes on along the minus strand of DATHES010000072.1, from coordinate 3,225 downwards.
CGTGCGGACCCACGACGACGTCGGCCTTTGCCGTTTCGCATCGGCCCCCGCATCGCTCGACGCGAAGCGGCGTCGCCCCCTCGCGCAGCAAACGGCTTCGCATCGCGGCCATCGCCACGGGGCTCGCATCGCCTAGGATAAAGCGTCGGCCGAGCCGCGCGGCCGCGGCACCGGTCGTGCCCGAGCCCGCGAACAAATCGACGACGAGACCGCCGGACGGCGACGCCGCCGCGATGATGCGCTCGAGAAGGGCGCGAGGTTTTTGCGTGGGGTACCCCGTCCTTTCCTCGGAGGCCGCATGGCGAAGGGGCGGAATGTCGATCCACAACGCGTCGACGGGCCTTCGGCGTCCGAGCCGGCCTTCGGCGTCCTCCTCCAGCCAGTATTTGACCGCCACGCCACCGGACGACGTGCGATGAACGCGCCCTTCGGCTTCGAGTCGCGCCACCGACGCGTCGGTGTAGTCACCGCGGGGCGCGACGGTGAACCAACGACCGCTGCTCGCGTCGTGCCGCGCCGAGCGCCGCGCGACGGTGACGAGGCGTTCGGGTGGCACGAGTCGCGCTTCCGCGCTCGCCCCGTAGACGATGATGGTGTCGAGCGTGCGTCCGAACTGGCCCGAGCGAGCTTGCCTGCCCAGGTTCGGCGCGCGCCGCCAGACAATCTCATTGAGAAAGCGCTCACGTCCGAGAAGCTCGTCGCAGACGAGCCTGACGAGGTAGCTCGCGCGCCAATCCACCTGGATCCAGAGGGAGCCGGTCGGTCGGAGCAGCCGCGCGGCGGCGGCGATGCGCGGCATCAGCATGTCGAGATAAGAGGCCGCATCGTCCCATCGATCGCGGTAAGCGGGCGCGCGTGCCACTCGGCCGTCGAGGCGCTCCTCGTGGTTGTAATCGACACCCGAGGCGTAAGGGGGGTCGAGATAGACCACATCGACCTTGCCACCCAGGCCCTCCCGCTCGAGCGTCCGGGCAACCGCCAATGCATCGCCGTGGATAACGCGATTGTCGACGCGGTTGCTATCGTCATAAAGTTCCGCTCCCACCGCCTGCGCGGGCGCGAGGATTTCTTCTTGCGTTTCGAGGGGCGGAGGTGCCACGTCGAGGGAGGCGAGCGCTTCGGCCTTTCCTTCCCATGTTAGAAGAACGCGCCTTTTGGCCACGGGGCGTAGCTTACTCTCGTTCCGGCAAAGCCGAGGCCCACGAACGAAGGGTCTCTCATCGCGTCGCGGAAATGTTTGCCGTGTAGCGCGAGGTGCCTTTCTCGGTGGACAGGGGGAGAAGAACGAGGCTAACTGGGATACTCCCTATGTTTTTTGCCCTGACAACTCGATCGAGGTCGTTGCGCGGCGACCGGGGCCGAGCTCTTCTTCCTACTTATGCTTCGTCGCGGAGACGGCCTGTCGTCTCCACTGCTCAGGATGTGAACACGGGGGCGTAAAGAGAAGTGCATGCCGTTGGGTGATGGCCGATCGCCGCGCAAACTGGTCGATATTCTGAGAGCACTTCCCACGGGAGAGCTCGATTCGCTCATCTCACGCCTCGGCATTTCCATTGTCGCGGCCAAGCGAATCGACACGCCTTCCCAGGTGGGTCGGGCTCTCGTATCGCTGCCCGAAGTGCGGGACTCATCGCGTCTGCCGAACGCGAGCGCCGAGCTCTTGCATCGCATCGCCGAGGCGCGCGGCTCGCTGCTGGTGCAGTCGATTCCGATGGGCCTCGAGCCGCTGGCGGCGCGCGGTATCGTCTTCGCACGTATGCGGAGCGGCGTGGACACCCCGCCGCCATCGTCACAAACCGGGCGCGGAAGCGGATCGGGAACGATCGAGCTGGTCCTCCCCGCTGCGTACTTGGTGCAGCTACGAAGCTGGGAAGGAGAGGACCCGCGCGGCATTCGCGCGCTGCTCGCGCAGGCTCCCTTCGAAACGGTGAGCGCGATCGCCACCCATTACCTCGGTCGCCCGGCGACGCCGCCCATCGCGCTGTCTTTGGAAGTCGCGTGGGAGGTTCTTTCCGACACGGCCAAGTTGACGGAAGAGATCGAGAAGCTCGCCCCCGTCGAACGCCGCCTTTTAGAAGCGCTCGAGCGCGAAGGTGGCGAGGTCGACACCGAGGAGCTCCTCGACCTCGAGCGTGAGCCCATGCGGCTGCGCGGTGCGACGGGCGCGACGCCGTCGCGGCGGGGTGTGGGATTCGCGCTCGAGCGCCGTGGTCTCTTGATTCCCGTGCACCCCAATCGCCACATCGTGCCCACGGAAGTGGCGCTCGTCGTCGGCGCGGCGCACCAAGCGGCGCGCGAGACGCGACGCGCGCAGATCCGCTCGTTCGTGCTGGATACCGATCACGCGCCGCGGCGCGCGCGGTTTGCCGACGACCCCGTGCCGCTCACTTTGGCGCTCGCGCTCGCCATTCGCGAACCGGGGGTCGAGGTGCGCGAAGGGGTAGGAACGCCGCGCTCGCTGGTGACGCGCTTGGCGCAGCGCTTCGGCCGCGATCCGGAAATCGTGGCGCTCATCGCCGCGCTCTCGCGAGCGATCGGTCTGTGGGACGCGTCGGCCATGTCGTCGGCATCGCCGCCCGGTTCGTCGCAATTGCACGAGCTGCAGCGTTCGCTCTACACGGCGTGGTGGAGGGGCGGGGCGTGGGACGAAGCGCGTCCCGACGCCGAGATTCTCCGTCTTGCTCCCGAAGCGCGCGACTCGAGCCCGGTCGGCGTCATTCGCGAGATGGTCCTCGACGCCTTGCGCGAGCTCGGCGAAGGGCGCTGGGTTCCCTGGGAAGCGGTGGCTGGCTACGTTCGCGACGACACGCGTACGGCTGGCGTCGCCCGCCTTCTCCGACGGTGGGCGGAACGCGCCAGCGTCGAGCCGCCGTCTCCCATCGACGTTGCGCGGCGCATCGCCCTCGAAAGCTTGCCCGCGCTCGGCGCAATCGACATCGGCATCATCGATATCGGCAATGCCAATCCCGACGACGAGGAACCCGCTGCCGAGCTCGGTCCCACCCTGCGCCTCACGCCGCGGGGACGCGCGCTGCTCAGCGGCAAGCACCCCACCACGGAACCCATCGCCAGCCGTTTCATCGACAGCCAAGTCCTGCGGCTCGGCCCCCAGACGCGCGTGGCGGCGGTGCTCGGTCTGCAGCCGTTGGTGGAGATCGGCAAAGTGGGTGGGCAGATCGACGTCATTCTCACGCCGACCAGCTTGGCCCGCGCACTTTCGGCTGG
>DATHES010000071.1:0-4269 GCA_035318465.1 Polyangiaceae bacterium | reverse complement strand
TCATTCTGTCTGTTTCTTTCTTCTTGTTCTGGCGCCGTAGCGGAGCCGCCGAGCGAGACGGAACCAAGTGAGGTCGAGCAGTCCGTTCAAGCAGTGGGGTGCCGTCCGGACTTTGCCCTATCGGTCGCATCGAACGTGGTCTGCAAAGTCGATAAGGACAGCCACGTTGTCTATAATACTTTTGAACTGTCGAGCGCGGATCTCTACCGTGATCGTGCCGGGTGTTTTCCGGATGCTTATCAGTTGCGACGGATAGACAGCATCAGTTGCTCTTTCTCCACCTCGGCCGAGGATTGTATTGGACGGTCTGGGGTCTTGGTCGGGGATTTTTGCCCTCGTCCGCGACTGTCGGAGTTCTTCGGCACCCTCAGCGCGCCTGCCACCGTGAATGTCTTTCCAGGGCCTCTTGGTGCTGGGTCAGCCTATGTCTGTTGGAATTCCGCATTCGACAATGCACAAGTCTGGGTGACGAATGGGAGCTCAGAGAGACTACTTGGATCCGGACGCACCGGCTGCCAGTCCGAGTCAGGAATTCAAGCTGGCGCTTCTCGTGTCTTCACCCTCTATACAGATAGCGGCCGGGCGATCGCGCTCGCAGAGTCCACCGTGATTGGAGTCCGCGCACCATGTCCCCCCGGGCAAGTACCGCGATGCGGTGAGGCCTGCTATCCAGCAGGACAGGGTTGTAAGTGAGGCGTTACGTGTTGGGGCAGGCGTCCTTGCCAATGCCCGCGAAGTAGGGAGGTCAGGCCGCGAGCCGCCGCCGCGACCGTAACACACGCACCGTGGTCCGCCTGCCAGAGCGGGTCTCCGCGAGCCGAAGGTTCGGCACCCACAGCTTCCGTCGCAGCTTCGTCCCCACTCCCTGGCAAACGGGCACCCGGAGGAGTGGGTGAGGCGCCGGACCGGCCACACGAACACCCAACAGCTCTCAAAGTACCGACAAGCTGCGGATTCCCTTGCCGAACTCGACTTGGGTGAGGTAGTACCGCTCGACGAGGCCCTCCCCGAGCTCCGAACGGGCCACGAATGGGCCACAGATAGCAAGCGAAAGTGGCGGAATTGGCAGACGCGCTGGATTCAGGTTCCAGTGGGGTAACTCTCGTGGGGGTTCAAGTCCCCCCTTTCGCACCGGGTAGTTAAACGATTCGCGGGGGCGCACCGATCGTGGGATGCGGCCCGAATGCGACGCTCGACAGACGAGGCGGACGAGAGCATTCTCTGGACGATGCCTTCTGACCGCGTTCGCAAGCTTCTCGCCGAGGCCGCCGAGCTACCGAATGAAGAGCGTGCTGAGCTCGTCGACGAACTCGCGAAGACCCTTCCGGAGACGTACGAGCAAGACGATCACGATCTCGATTACGACGATCTCGATCGGCGGATGGAGGCCGTTCGGCGCGGCACGGCGGTCGTCATCCCGTGGGACGAAGCGCGTAAGCAAATTCTCTCCGAAAAATGAATGTCGTCATCCATGAGGACGCCTTGCGAGAGCTGCGCGAGGCGAACGAGTGGTACGCGGATCAAGGTGTTCCCGCGAAGGGACGAGAGCTCGTGAGGCTCATCGACGAGAGAATGGCAGAGGTTGCGCGAGCGCCGGAGTCGTTTCCGCGCGATCCGAGCGTTCGTGGGCGCGACGCGTGCGGATTCTTCGTTTGCCCTTCTCGTCGGTCTTCACGATGAGCGATGCGGAAACGGTTGTCGTGCTGGCGATCGCGCACGGTAAGCGTCGGCCAGGGTATTGGGCGAAGAGTCGCACGCGATCGCCGCGTTGACTAAGAGGCCGCTGCGATCGGCCTGGAACGTCCGACGTCGCGCGCGAGGATGTTCAAGGGAAAAGGCGAGATGGACGATTCGAAGAAACGCCCTCCGATTCGCTACTTCACCGGCATCAACGATCACCCGTTCGTGCTCACCATTGACGATTGGATGAAGCAGGGCCGCGCCGCGATCGCGTACAAGGCGAGTTGAGGCGCCGCAGAAGTCCGGGGCCGAGCGCTCGATGTTCGCTGCGCCGATGTTCTCCTCGAGCCGATGCAGCTTCACTTCTCTACGGGCACTGAGCGCCGGAGTGGATGCGCGCAAAGTGCAGCACGGTGGCCGCGGATTTGTCGAACCACGACCAGACGATGTCGCCGTTGACGTGTTCGCGCATCGGATCGTCGCGCCTGCCCCACTTCGCCTTGGCCGTCGCGTCGAGAGGGCCTTCCAGGAACATGCCGGTCGCGTTCACCCGGCCAAGCCGATAGACGGCTCCATCGAGCCAACCGACCACGTACTGCTCGGTGGTGTCGCCCGACGGCTTCCACGCCGCGATGGTGGAATCCGCTTCGTTGCCCGACGTGGTGGTGAGCCACACGACGCCGCTCGAGAGCGCGCTCACGCCGATGCTGGCAAAGCCGATGTCCTGGTTCATCGTCGACGTGTTGTAGGAGCTTTGGCCCAATGTCATCGGCGCTTGATGCGCGTTGAAAACCATCTTCCATCCGCTCGGCGCGAGTGCGATTCCTCCAAGCTCTCCGGCCACTTTGCCGTTGCAACCAGCGTCGATATCGATGACCTTGTTGCGGTTCTCTGTATAGAGCCCGCCTTTGCTGGTGGTCGCGAAGTCGGATCCCGAGGTACCTGGGTAGCAGTCGGTCACGCAAGCCGACAGGAACTTCGTGGCCGCGGGGTTGTAGCGCAGCACGTTGCTCATGCTGTGCGAGCAGCCCCAAGCCCATTTGGTCGTTTCTTTGCCAGTCAAGTCGACCGTCTTGTAGGAGTCCCCCTCGTGCCCAGTGGCGGAATGCACGTGGTAGTAAGCTCCGTACGACCCGCCCCCAAAGGCAAAGCGCGATTCGCCTAGACCCCAGTTGGTGGGGCAATTCGGATCGGTGGCATTGTTGAGGAGCTCGGTGCTCGAGACCTCCACGCCGGCCGCGTCGAACCGCTTGACGTAGATCCTGCCGTTCTGCGTGTAGTCGCTGCAGTCAGAGCTCGTGCCAGGCTGCCACAGAAGCGCGGCGAAGTGTCCGTCGCCTTCGGCGGCCAGCCCACGACATTGGTAGGGGCCTAGGGTGAAGGTGTTGACGAGCTTGTCGTCTTTGTCGAGCTGCACCGCCCTTGCGGTCTGCGCGGAGGCGGCGCCGGTCGTGAAGCAAACGAGCGTTCCGCAGCCAACCGAGGGCGCGGTGAAAACCGGCGCTACCCCGAGCGAGCTCGAGGCCCAGATCCGCCAGTTGTTGCCTCCTGCTTGAACACCTTCCGGAACCGTAACGTCACTCACGGTGATTCGGTCGAGCAGCCCCGTACCGCCATCCGATGCACCACCGCCGCCGCCCGCGCCTGCGCCGCTGGTACCGCCAGCTCCTCCGCCGCCCGCTCCCGCACCACCGACGCCCGCTCCCGCACCACCGCCACCTGCTCCCGCACCACCGCCACCTGCTCCTCCGCCGCCACCTGCTCCGGCCCCTCCTGTTCCTGCACCACCGCTACCGCCGCGACCAGCGCTGCCGCCGGCAGCTCCGGCGCCACCGGCACCGCCGAGACCAGCGCCGCCGCCGACGGCACCAGCACCGCCTCCATCCGTGACGCCGCCGCCACCGGCCGCTCCTCCTTCACCGGCGCTGCCGCCCACCCCGCCAGCTCCGCCGGTGCCCGTCGTGCCACTTTGCCCGGCTCCCCCTCCCCTGTCATTGCCACCCGCCCCGCCGCGCCCCCCAGGCCCCAATTCCCCGGAGCATCCCGATCCGGACGCGGCGCCGATCGCCAAGATGGCCGTGCTGAGCGACATGAGGACGGTGCCGATTCGGACCATGACAATCTCCTAGCGAGTCTTTCGCCACACGAGCGCTTCCCCGGCCAACCTTACTTATAGAGGACGCCGATCGACGAACCGGTCCACCGGAAGTCCCCAATCTACTAAGTGACGCTGGTACACGAACTCGGGTCGAATTTCGTGCCGTACGCCGCCGCTAGGACGACGAAACCGTCGCATGGGGTGCGTGCCTGCCTGCCGGAAAAATCCCGTGTCGTGCAAACCATGCGGCACGCGACAGCGTCAAAGCCGAGACGAGTGTAACGAGCGCGCCGCGAAGCGTGCGGATGCTGCGCCGCTCGCGGCGCGAGCGTGCCATCCATCGCGAGTTTTTTGCCCCGCAAACGGAACGTCCGCGCCCACGGCTCTCCTTCATTGCGCCTGTCAAAGCGGCGTCGCTCTCTCGCTACAATGTTCCCGCCGGTGACTTGCTGTTCGCGCGGTCGGGGGCAACGACAGGGCAAAGTATGTGT
>DATHES010000070.1:0-4814 GCA_035318465.1 Polyangiaceae bacterium | reverse complement strand
ACGCCATCTTTTTTTGATTCAATAGCCACGTCATTGTTGCCTATTCCTGTCCATGGAGCTACTGATGGCAGTTCGCGCTCCTCAGCACGATCGAGCGCGTTCGTAGGGGCAGGTGACGGAGACCACCCATGTAGGGAGTCGTGGGCCTCTTGTCTACCATTCAGGCGCGAAGGGATGGGGTGCGCAAATGATTGGGTCTCCTCTCGTCAGGCATGCGGCAGAGCCTTGCAGCTGCGTTAGCTGCGGCCGCGATGTTCGCCGAAATCTCCCAGCCGCCTCTGCAGCTCTTCGATGGAGGCAGGTCAAAGTGGCTCGAAGCCAGCCGCGAAAGTTGAAGCTCATCGCGTTTCGCGCGGTGTGCTCCGAGCTCTGCGCCGAACGATTGAAGCGTGAGGGCGGTTGGCAATTTCAGTCGCTTTCACCTTGGATCGGACCACATGCCTTCATCGAGTATGAAGATCTGGTCGTGATGCACTGGATGGACAAGACGATGAGGCATGAGACTGTGCCGGCGTTCTTGCATGCGTTGACCGTCGCTCCGAAGCCCACGGTGCTGAAGATCCGCCCCGAGATCCGCGAGATCATCTACGAAGCGAAGGAAGCTCTCGGCAAGTAACCCGGCATCGGGCGAGCTGCCATTGGGTTTTCCACAGGCCCCGCTCGAGGGTAGAAGTAGACGTTGTGTCGCCTACAAGATGGCGCTATGGAGCCGACTTGCAGGCCGAACGCCCAAGAAACAAGGGGGGAACCCATGGATGTGACAAAGAGAGCGACTATCGTGACGGACAACCCCGTTGTGGCGCCCATCGGGGAAATGCAACTCAATGCGGAGGGCATCCTCAAGATGATGGACTGGGTAGGGGCCCACCGGCCCGAGTGCCTCCCTGCTGAGTTCGATCCTGGTGTCCCGTCATGGATGCAGCTCTACCCGCATGACTTGAAGCAGGATGGACGGCGGCTTTCTTCGAACGAGCTCCTCGTCGAGCTCGCTGGGAGAAAATGCTACGACTCGTTCGGGCTAAGGGCCGGCAAGAAGTCGAACGCCGAATACATCGCCAACACTCAGGCGGGGGAAGTTCCCCACGCGTCGATCCTCTACCACGCGAAGATGTCCTTCTTCATTGCGGGAGTGAGTCGTCGTGTGAGCCACGAGCTCATCCGAAATTACGTCGGGGCCGACCGGGACGAAGAGGGCAACCCGTCGCAGGAGAGCACCCGCTTTACCCACCACTACGGATGGTACATCGCGCATCCGTACTTATTGAACCTTCCGGGCATCGATCGCCGCAGCGAGCTCGCTCGTTTTGCGGTGGCCATGCAGGACAACTACAACGCGTATTTGGACTTCGTTCAGCGCCGGTTTGAGGAGTTCGAGAAAACGCACGGAGCTCCGCCAAAGGGTCTCGACCGAAAGCGCGTCTATGAATCGGCATCGGCGTACCTCTCGCACGCCTGCGAAACGTCGTTCATCTGGACGACCAACCCGATGGCGCTCGCCAAGCTCTTTCGGGAGCGTGACAACGAGAGTGCCGATCTCGAGTTTCAGCGCCTCGCCCGAGTGTGGAAGGGCGTGTGCCTCCAGCATTGGCCGAACCTTTTTCCCCAGCCGTGGATGCAACCCCAGGGTCAGGGCGAAATCGGGCGCCAGTCGTGAGCGGGCCCGCCACGGCGCCCAAGTTTTTCCGTGTCAATCCGGACGACGATATTCGCCAAAATGAGGATGGCGAATATGACGAGAACGACGACGAGGATGACGAGCGCCGTGTTCATGTAGAGGGTTTCTGCGACATGTGCAGCGATCCGCTGACGGAGGACGATCTCGATTCGGACAAGGACTTGTGCGAGCACTGCCAGTACTTGACCGGCGACGATGACTTTTGAAGTGAACGTCACCGCCGTCCGGGGGGTTTGATCGGCTCCGGTTGCTTCGACTGCTCGCGCTTCAGCCATTCGAGATCGGTCTTGATGCCGGCGAAGGTCTCTTGGTTGAAGCCTTGGTTCGCGGTGCAGATGCGCTTCACTTCTTTCACCTCAGCTGCGAGCTCATTCAGGGCCTTCAGGGTTGCGACGTCACCGTAGAAGGCGCGCGCCCCCCAACCGCCGGCGGCGGCACCGAAGAGGATGACGATGATGCCCCATACGCTCACCATCGCCTTGTGGGCGGCGTCGGCGTGCTTCTTCGGCGGGGCCATGACGCTCGGAGAGCCCTGTGCCTCGACGACACGAGGGGGCCACACCTCTCTCGGCATTGCAGCGGGTCGGGGGGCGCGTTGTGCAGGCGGGGGTGGGTTGGTTGGCTCCCACGCCTGGTGGGTTCCGCGTGCTTCCTTTTCGGCCTCTGCTTCGGCTTCGGCTTCCGCTTCCTCCTGCGCCCGCCGGCGCGCGATCGCTTCAACTTCCTCCTGCGCCCGCCGGCGCGCGATCGCTTCGTCGAGCGTTGCGCTTCGAGCGCGGGGCGGGCGAGGAGGATCGGCCATCCGTCAGTTCAGGGGTTCAACGTGGCCGAGATGGCCGCCTGGCAGGCGGCTTCGAGGTCTGCGTCCGCGGCCTCCTTGGGGGTAGCCGCGGCCTGCATGGCGGCCATCGCGTTCGCCCTGGCCACAGCGGTAGCAACGTATTGCGTCGCGAGGCCTGTAAGCGTCGGCTCGTCGGCGTTCGAGTCGACGCCGGACAGCCATGCGGCCCTTGCGTTCGCGGCGTTGGTGACGGCGGCGTTGTAGGCGGCGAAGCTTGCGTCGAATGTGGTCTTCAGCGGCGGCACGGCTTCGGCCTTTTCGAGGATGTCTGCGAGTTCTTGGGGTGTCATTCCGTTTTCCTCCTGTTGGTTATCCTGGTGGTAATGCGTATTTGTCGGCGAGGTAGCGCTCGACGAGGATGCGTTCGCCGTCGGCGAGGCAGCGGTTGAAGACGATCACCTCGGCGATGACACCAGCCATGGGCGTGTCGCCGTACCAAGGGCCGTCTGCGTTACCGACGTAGACCGGGTAGTTTTGCGTGGCCGTACCCGGACTGCCCGTCTGGTACACGCTCGCTTCGCCTGGGTCAGCGCCGTCTCGACAAATCTTGAAGTCCCAATTGCCATCGAACGCGACGGAGACGCTGTGCCGCAGATTATTGCGCAGCCAATTTGCCCGTGTGAAATTCTTGTAGGCAGTCGCTGCGCGCTCAACCGTGACGGACCAGCCAGCCCCTTCCACGTCGAGGGCATCGATCGAGATGAAGTGGCTGATGGACCCCAGCAAGATCGCCTTGCGCGATGTCGCGCTGGCGCGGAGCGCCATGAAAACCGTCGCCGGGCCGAGCAAGATGTTCGGCGTCGTGAGCCGCATGGCGGCGACCGAGCCCGCGCCCCAGTCGAGACACGGGTAGCCCCCAAAGCCGGTGGCGCTGTACGCGGGCCGGTTGGCCGGCGTTGCTTGCACGGCGTGCTTGGCGTTGCCGCTCTTGTCGGCCCACTGCGAAACGTTGTTCGACCCGTCGAGCGTGATGGAGGAGAGATCGGTCGCGTCGAGCCAGAGTTGACAGCCCTGGATCTCCGTTGGCGCGGTGATGAGGCGCTGCGGGGCGATGGCCCACTTCTTCGAAAGGTACTGCTCGACGAGCACCATCTCGCCTTCGGTTAGCATGCGGCTGAAAACGATGAATTCGGCAGTGACGCCCTTGTGCGGGGCGACTGCGAGGCTGGCGTTGCCGATGTACATGGGACCGGTTGCCAATCCCGTGCCGGGGTTGTTGCTGGTTGAATTGACGACTGCCGCCTGAAGCCCGTCGAAGCGAACGCTGTTGTTTGCGTTGAGGCCGCCGAAGTACCGGGTGACGATGTGCCGAAGACCGTCGTGAAGCAGGTCGACGGTTCTTGCGGAGAGGGTGGAGACGCGGGTCAGTAGAAATTGCGGAGCAGCCGCGGCGCCGCCGTGGAGCAGGTATTCCGCATCTACCCCGGTATAGTTGTTGTGCACGTATGGGTATCCCGTGGTCCCTACGATGCCGAGCGCCACGATGAATATCGTGAAGGGTCCGTAGGTAAGATTGGGCGTGACGAGCCGACGCGCGGCGACTTGGCCGTTGCCCCAATCGACGCACGGAAACCCGCCGAACCCCGCCGCACTGTAGGTCGGTTGGTTGGCCGGTGTTGCCTGCACGGCGTGCTTGGCGTTGCCGCTTTTGTCACTCCACTGCGAGACGAGCCCTGCCCCGTCTCGAATGACCGAGGCCGAGTCCATGGCGTCGAGCCAAAGCTCGCAGTCCTGAATTTGCGTCGGCGCGGCGATGATGGCGCGCACGGGCGCGAGCGCCCACTTTTTCGCGAGGTAGCGCTCAACCTGCACCCGCTCGCCGTCCGCGAGCGCGCGGTTGAAGACGACGACTTCGGCGATGACGCCGATGTGCGGGCTGTTCGGCACCTGGTTATTGCCGATGTAAAAAGGCGCCGTGACAGGAGACGTACTCAAATCATTGGCGACAGCGTCGGTGGTGATGGGCGCCACGCCGTTGATCAAAACCTTGTGCGAACTGTGAAGCCCGTTGAAAGAGACGGTGACTTGCTTCCTTTTCCCGTCTGCGAGCCAAAAACTCGTGCCGGCGATGTCGCGAGCGCTCCTTACCCCTCCGCGAAGGATTTGCGAGCACCAGTTCGTTGTGCTGCGCAGGTAGCCGGCGGTCGCGCCGTGGGTGAGACTGTAGAAGACAGCCGCCCCGTCACCGCGTAGGACAACAAATAGTGTATGTGGCCCGATCGAGATGTCTGGCGTCGTCATCACCCGAGCGGGGACAGTGTTGTTGCCCCAGTCGAGACACGGCATGCCGCCGAAGCC
>DATHES010000069.1:0-4361 GCA_035318465.1 Polyangiaceae bacterium | reverse complement strand
AACCCGTCGCCAGGCGCCGCCCGGTCCGCCGTCCAATCGCGCGCCGATACCACCCGCCACGTCGCGTCGACGACGGCGATGAAATCCCGTCCCATGTCGGCGATGTGCGCCTCCCAGTGACGCAGCAGCGCCGCGATCGCGGCCCTGCACCGAAAGTCGTGCTCGGCCTGCGTGCCGCGGTAGTGCTGGATGCGGCCTTTCACGTAGTGGTGATTGATCCTGCCCATCAGCTGCGGCCAGGCGCGCCCATCGGGCAGATGGACAACGTCTCGCAGGTCCCATAGTTCGCCGACGTCCCAGCCGACCACCGAGCAGAACTGCATCAGGTAGATGGAGCTATCGGCAACGGCGTCGAGGAACAGCGCCGTGTCGGCCATCGACTCGCAGGACTCGCCGTATTCCTCCGTGACGCCCGCCAGCATCACGAGCGCGTTCGGCTGGCCGAAGTTCTTCACTTGCCAGATGAAGGCGTCGCGCTGGATGGTCGAGAGGACGGTGGCCGCGGCGGAGATCACGATCGCACCTCCGGAAACTGCCGAACGCGCAGCTGCTCCGGCCACTCGTTCCAATCACCGCCCTTGCGGTCCTTCATGTCCCGGAACGAAAGGGAATCCCACGCGGCATAGACCTCTTCGCTCGCGTTCGGGTTGCTCTCGCCGGGAACGGCGCCGAGTTGCTTGATGAAGCACGCCACCTTCGCCTTGCGGCACGCCCAGAGAAGATGCTTAGCCCAAAGCACGTCGAACCGGCGCGCGCCGTTGCCGCTCTCGCCGCCGACGATCACCCAATCGATCCGGGCGTCGAGCATGTCGTCTGGCCCTTTGACATGGCCACGGAGACAGTCGATGCGGACGATGGGATCGAGTGGGCTCGTCTCGGGCGGCAGGTAGTACGGTCGAACGTTCTCCAGGTCGACCTGTTCGAGGAGCGGTTCGCACGACAAGAACAGAACGGACGCCGGCACCTCGAGCAGCCACGGCACCCTCTGCTCGGCCGCCTTCTGATTCTCGACGGTTGTCCCCGCCCAAACGTTTCGCGGCCACTTCGGCTTCCACGATGCCGGCGCCAACCTCGCCATGTTCTCGGGACGCTTCGTGAGCAGGAGCCAATCGAGAGACGGCGTCGCCATGATGGCCGCGCACAGCCGTTGACGGTGAGGCTCGAGCTCGGCGCGATCTTCGAAAACATCCGCCATTGATGCGCAGAACACCCGACGACGCTCGCCGGCGCGCTCCGCGGACTCGTTCCACCTGAGTGGTTCCGCCCAATGCGAGCCGCCGAAGAATCGGCGCGGCGCTTCGGCGCCCCAAACCTTCTGCCCGACGCGCTTCGCGAACGACTCGGCGTAGCAGTGCTCGCAGCCGGCGGACACGCGCTGGCATCCCCACCACGGGTTGAACGTGTGGTGGCACCACTCGATCTTCGTCTCGACGCCCATCAGCTGACCCTCCGCCAAAGCCCGAAGGCGACGCGACGCCACTCGACGCGATTCATCGTCAACGTCCCGCCGCTGCGGTCACGCCATCCGGTCCACGCGAACCGCCACCACTGCCAGATCCACGGGCTCACGACCGCGCCTCGCCATCTTTCGGGAAGCCATCGTCCGCCGTTCGCTCCCACCGGAGCTCCGCCGGCGTCTCGTGGCGCTCCACGCCGACCATCCGGCCGAGCGTCGTCACGACAGGATCAAACGTGTTCGCCTCCTCGGGCGTGAACTCCGGCCCTCGCTCGGGCGGCGGCGGCGGACGCTCGGTGTCGCTGGCCTCGGCATGCGCGCGCCGCCGCAGCATCGCGTCGGCGAGATCGTAGACCGCCTTTGCGATCCCGTCGTTCGTGCCAATCAATACCGACTGCGGCAGCACCTGCATCGCAAGCTCGGCAAAGCGATCGCGCAACGTGAGCTCGACGATGCTGTCGACCATCGACCGCATCTCGGCTCGGTGCGCCGCCAGCATCGCGTCGACGGTACGCAGGGCTGTGTCGACGACGCCTGGTCTAGCCTCCGGCGCCGACGCGCCGCGTGGCTTCACCTGTCGCGCGCCGCAGTTGGGACAATGATCGGTGTTTATGCATGCCGCCGTGGACCATTCCACGCAGCACGTTTGGCAGCGCCATCGGTATTCTTCATTCGCCATGGGGCACCTCCGTCGCGCACGTGTTGGCGATGAGTTCATTCGGCGATGCGGCGCTTTCGAAGCCCGCCGCCTGGCGATGCCCACCGCCGCCAAACTGCTCCGCGATCGTCGACACGTCGAAGTCGCCGCGCGAGCGCAGCGAGTATTGCCACTTGCCGTCCGCGCGCTGGAAGAACCCGACGGCGAACGCCGCTGCGTCGGCGAGCCTGCCGATGAGCTCCGACGCCATCATGCCGGGCGCGTTGACGAACGGGACGTCGTAGCCGCAGAAGCGAACGGCGCGCGCGTTCTTCGCGGTCGATTCGACGTACGCGTCGATATGGGCGAGAACTGCCACGCCCAGCGACGCGACGGCTTCTGTCCGAAGGGCTAGCATCTTCGATGTCTCTGCCCAATATCCGAAGTCGCGCTTGGCGATCCCAAGCCACGCGTTGATGGCCTTCGAGTTCTCCAGCTCCCACCTCCACAAATCCCTGTCGCGCACGTACTGGCAGATCAGCGGCATTGGATCGTTTGGCCGCAACGCCATCCACGCAAGCGTCGCGCCGCTCTCGTTCATGTCGAACGTGCAGAAGTCGAGCCCTTCGAGATCGCGCTGCGCCGATGCATGGTGGTCGAGCACGCGGATGGACTTCGCCTTCGCCGCCATCTCGAGCAGCACGGCGCGCGAATAGGAGAAGTCGACGATGAGCACGTCGCGGTCGGTGACGTCGGGCGGTGCGTCTCCGTACTTGGCCTCGACGTAGGTGGCGGAATCGCCGTAGACAGTCCACGCCACGTAGGCCGCACAGAAGCCATCGGCGCAGCCCGGCCCGTGGAAGATGACGATGCGATCGCTCATGGTGTCTCCTTCTCCGCCGCCATCATCTTTGCCGTCACGTACGGCAGGATCGCGATCGCTTTCCCAAACGCCTCGTCAACCGTCGCGGCGTCGACCGACGTCATCGTGTACAGGCCGTTCGGTTGAAGTTGCTTAACGACCCAACGCCCCGACTCGTCAGTCGGCTCGACGCTGCGCCCCGGGAACTCTTTCACGAGAGCAAGCAGCGCCAGCCGCTCCTCGCACGCTTCGTGGTCCTCGGCGTTCGGGTAGTACCGCTTGCCGACCCACGATGCCTGCTCGCGGATCGACTCGACGGCCCACGCCGGGACAGCGACGGTGCTGCCATTGCCGCAGTTCATGCAGTGGCCGCCGACCGTACCGCAGCCCCATGAACCGCCTTGGTCGTCGGCGAAGCACGCCGGGCAGAACTGCCGGATCGCATCGCGCTCTTCTTGCGTTTTGAGTTTACTCATGTGTGTCCAACCATTCGACCGTCGTCCGGCCGGCGTGCAGGTGAATCGCTTCCACGCTCGCGAACGACGCGTGGACGGTCGACGTCGCGTGAGTACCGCGCCAGCGGACCACGACGGTGCCGTCGCTGAATTCGACACCTTCGGCTACGAGGCCGGTGCCGCTGACGCCCGTCACGTCCTCGTGGCGATTGAGAAGGAAGCGCCTCATGATTCACACCGGTCGGGCGACTGCGCGTGGTCGAGCGTTGGCGCGCACTCCGTTGGGTCTTTGGGTTGGCGCGCGGCAAGCATTGCGTCGGCCAACTGGTACGCCTGCGCTGCGCATCGCTCGACGTTGTCGAGACCGTATTGAGGCGCCCACTGACACATCGCCTCGCACGCAAACTTATCGCGTAGCGATTCAATCCGTCGCGCTTCAGTTTCCCGGCGATCGCTCGACGCCGCGCACACGAGAAGGTCGGAATCCCACACGGCCTTCCTCTCCCACGGCCCGTTGCTCGGCTTGAAGTGCACGCGCATATGGCACTGCCGCCCGCCGCTGGCGAGGACCTTCGCCACCACCGCCGTCGCGAACGTGATGGCGTCCTCTCGCTCGCAGAACATCGCCCACGGCAACATCGCGGTGTCGAAGAAGCAGCCGTACCCGGTGTCCATTACGCCATGGCCTCTTTGCTCTTCGTCTTGCGCGTGCCGGCCTTCTTCCCGCGTTTGATTTTTTGCAACGACTGGCCGCGACGCTCGAGCTCGTCGGGCGCCGGCGTCGCGTCCTTCGGCCCGACCTTCACCGGTTTCGCGTCGAACAGCGTCTTCTGCTTCTTGCCGTTCTTCTTCTCCGGCTCGTCGCCAACAACGAACGGCAGGTGTTCCTGCTTGCGGTCGAGCAGCTCCTCGCGCTCGAGCGACGTGTACGGGCGCTCGTGCAGCTTTTCG
>DATHES010000068.1:0-40747 GCA_035318465.1 Polyangiaceae bacterium | reverse complement strand
CACTGAGCGGATGGCATCCCGGCCATACGACCGAGAAAGCTTCTTCCACCGCGGCTGGCACGCGCGTTGCGACGCATGCCTCCGTCATGCACGACGACCCCACACGGCTGAAGGAACGAGAAATGAATCCCGAAAAAACTACACAAGCCATTGCATCAATCCTCAAGCATGTCGACTTTACCGACCTCGCGGACGGAATTCTCGATCGAATGCATTTGAAGCGCCGGCGACCGGCCATGACGGCACTATCGGCCATGGCATGGATGGGGCTCGGCGCGGCGGGCGCCTTCGCCGTCGTCGCCTTGGTACCGGCGGTTCGCGAAGCGCTGACGGACGACCCGGTTGGTAAATTGCGCGAGGCGATGGACGACGCCATCGGTGCCACCGAAGACGCCGCCGTGGATGCCGAGCGCGCGGTCAAGCGCAAGATGCACGATGCCAAAGAGACTGCCAAGAACGCGCTCAAATCGTCACGCCCCAGCAACGGTAACAAGCTCGACGTCTGAAGCCGTTTCTCTCGATAGGAAGGAGCAAAGATATGAATTGGGATACCATCGAAGGTCAATGGAAACAGTTCAAGGGTCGCGCCAAGCAGGCATGGTCCAAGCTCACCGACGACGACCTCGCGAACCTGAACGGCAAGCGCGAGCAGCTGGCCGGTAAAATCCAGGAGCGGTACGGCATTCAGAAGCAGGAGGCCGAGAAGCAGATCGACGAGTGGATCGGTAAACTCGGCAGCAGCGGTCGCTCCGACAGCTCACCCAGTTGAATCCCGATTCCGGGGGGCGGGTCGGACGCGCGGCAAGCCGTGCCTTCGACCCGTTTCCTTTTGCGTGGTTGCGGTCGAATGCAGAACCCCGGGAAGACCCTCAGCGTTCGACCGTCAAGCCCGCCGTCAGGTCGACCTTGGCCTGATCGCGAGGCACGCGCACGGTGAAGGTCGTACCTTCCATCGGTGTGGAGCGCACCTCGATGCGACCGTCGTGCGCCCGCACGATCTGCTCGACGATATAGAGTCCGAGGCCGAGGCCATCCTTGCCAGCGCCCTTGCGAGCCGCGGAAACGAAGGGGTCGAAGAGACTTCTTCGCACCTCCTCGTCGATGACGCCTTCGTTGTGTACGGAGATTTCGACTTCCTCGTCATTGACGATGAGCCGCACGCCGACGGGTTGCCCCGCCGTGCCATGCTTGACGGCATTGCCGATCAAGTTGGAGATCATCTGCGTCATGCGGACGTCGTCACAATGAGCCTTGGCGGTCCCCTCTTCGTGAAACTCGATGGGGACGGGGGAGCTCAGACGATGTTCCTCCACGACACGTCGGATCGCCGGAGCCAGCTCCACCAGACGCCGCCGCAACGCAAGACCGCCGTCGAGACGGCAGCGCGACAGATCGTAGAGCTCGTCGATCATCGAAGCCATGCGCTGTGCGCTGCGCCGGATGCGCACCGCCATCTCCTGCTGCTTTCCGTCTTGCGTGAGAGAGGCGAGGATCTGGCTGGCCATGACGATGGAGTTGAGCGGGTTTTTGAGGTCGTGACCCACCGTGGCCACGAAGGTTTCGTGAAAGCGGAGGGTCTCGGTCAGCTCCAGCCGCTGTTTGCAGAGCTGAAAGAAGGTTTCGACCTTGTTCTTGAGGATGCGCGGATCGATCGGCTTGTGCAGAAAATCGACGGCGCCCGAATCGTATCCGTTGAAAACGGTGTCTCGGTCGTGAAGTCCTGCCGTAATGAAGATGATGGGAATGCGTTTGGAGCGCTCCGCTCCGCGCATCAGCTCGGCCAGCTCGAGGCCGTTCATGTCCGGCATCTGTACGTCGATGATGGCCAGCCCGATGTCATGCACCAAGATCAGTTCCAGCGCTTCCTGACCCGACCGCGCGGTGACGATATCGAGATCTTCGCGCCGGAGGAGCGCCTCCAACGCCAGCAAGTTCTCCGGCTTGTCGTCCACCAAGAGAAAGACGGGCTTTTCGCTACGAATATTTTTCAACGGCAGTCCTTCCTCGAGGGTGCATGTCGGCCGCCAGGCGAAGCAAGTCGCCGAGATCGGCCAGCGAAACAGGCGTGGCTCCCTGCTCGACGGCTGCCCTCGGCATGGTGCAAAGATCATCGGATCCGTCCGGCGCGAGCGTGAAACATTCTCCACCCAGGTCGCAAATGGTGCGAACGCCGCGCGCGCCGTCTCGGCTGGCGCCGGTCAGCACGATTCCCAGGAGCGTTTTTCCGTAACAGTCGGCGGCGGACTCGAAGAGCGCGTCGATGGAGGGGCGGGAATGCAAATCGGGTTCGTCGAGCGAAAGAGAGAAGGTGCGGTCCTTCTCGATTAAGAGATGATAGTCGGGCGGCGCAAACCAAATGCCGCTCGTAACCGGTTCTTTGTCGCACGGTTCGCGAACGGGCAATGCGCAGCGCTCCGAAAAGAGCTCGGTCAAGAGACTGGGGCTGCGGGGAGGCAGATGAACGACGATCACGATGGGTAGGGCTGAGGTCGCCCGGAGGCCGGGCAAAAGATGAAGCAGGCCCTGAATGGCGCCGGCGGAACCGCCGATGACCACCGCCGCGGCCCTGTCCGACGTGCCCCGATTCAGCATCGTCGAAACCACTTTTCGCGCACCGTCAGCTCGGAAAAGGTGGTGGCGTGGCTCGAGAAAAGGACCGTCTCTTTGCTACCGAGCCCGAGGAATCCGCGGCGCGGGAGCGCCTCGGCGAAGAGTCCGAGGACGCGATCTTGCAAGCTCCGGTCGAAGTAGATCATGACGTTGCGGCAAGTGACGACCTCTACTTCGGAGAACACCGAATCGGTGGCCAGACTGTGGTCGGAAAAAAGCACGTTGGCGGTGAGCGATCGCGCGAGGGCGGCGCCAGCGTAGGCGGCGGTATAGTAGCGCGATAGCGACTCCTTGCCCCCCGCCTTGAAATAGTTGTCGCTGAAGAGCTTCATGCGGTCGATGGAGTAAACGCCTGTCCGGGCCCGCGCCAGCGAATCCTCGTTGATGTCGGTCGCGTAAATGAGAGAGCGATCGAGAAGCCCCTCCTCCGCCAAAACGATGGCCAGGGAATAGACCTCTTCGCCCGAGCTGCATCCGGCAACCCACAGTTTGAGGGAAGGATAGGTACGAAGCTCGGGCACGACCTGCTCGCGGAAGGCCCGAAAAAACGGGGGATCGCGGAACATCTCGCTGACCGGCACGGTCAGGGTGCGAACCAGCGCAGCGAAAGCACGATCATCGGTCAGCACTTTCGCCTGCAGACCGTGCAGAGATTCGCAACGAAACTCGAGCATGGCCAGCGAGAGGCGTCTTCGCAAGGAGGCGCGCGCGTAGCGCCGGAAGTCGTAATGACGGCGCTCGTAGATGCTGTGCAAAAGGGCGTCTACCGCGCCCTCATCACGCAGCAGATTCAGCGCGCCCTCTTCCGCAACGTCTCCGACATTCGTCATCGCGGCATCCATACGCGGACGAGAGAGAGAAGCACGTCCGTGTCGAGCGGTTTGCTGATGTAGTCATTGGCTCCGGCCCGGAGACAGCTCTCGCGGTCGTCGGGCATGGCTTTGGCGGTGAGAGCGATGATGGGGAGCTTGGCCCATCGCTCTTTTTCACGGATCCTCCGCATCGCTTCCAGCCCGTCCATCTCGGGCATCATGATGTCCATGAGAACGAGATCGGGCGGCGCGGCCAGCTCCAGCGACTCTAATGCTTCACGACCGTTGCGCGCCACGGTGATACGGGCGCCGTGGGGTTCGAACAGCTTGGTGAGGGCGAAGATGTTGCGCACGTCGTCCTCGGCGAGGAGGATGGTCTTGCCTTCCAGGGAACCGTCGCGGTCGCGCGCCTTCGCCAGCAGCTGCTGCTTCTGCGGGGGCAGCTGATTTTCGACCTGATGCAAAAAAAGCGAGACTTCGTCGAGAAGGCGCTCGGGCGACCGCACGCCTTTCAAGATGACAGCACTCGACAGCTGGCGCAGACGCTCCTCCTCGCCCGGCTCCAGCGATCTCGCCGTGTACACGATGATGGGCGGAAATGCGTACTTCTGCTCCCGCGAAAGCTCGGTGACCAGATCGAAGCCCGATCCGTCGGAGAAGCCGAGATCGGTCACCACGCAATCGAAGGTTCGGGACGAGAGCTCTCGCACCGCCGCCGCGATGTTCGGCACCGACACCGTTTCCACGCCGGGCGCGGTGAGCAGGCGTTCGATGGCCGTGCGCTCCACCGTGTCGTCCTCCACGATGAGGATTCGCCGTTGTCGCTCTTGACCGTGCGCCGCAAGGCGGTCCAATGCGCGCGCCAGCGCCTCGCGATCGGCAGGCTTGCGCAGATAGCCGATGGCGCCCATGGAGAGCGCTTGCTGCGCCCGATCTTCCACCGACATCATGTGAACCGGGACGTGACGGGTGGCGCTCGATCGCTTCAGCTGATCGAGCACGTAGAGACCGGTGCGGTCGGGCAGGTTCACGTCGAGAACGATGCCGGCCAGCACATGGCTGGCGGCCAGCGCCAGGCCGGACGCGGCGTCGTGGGCCACGATGCACTGGAGTTTTCGCTCGTGCGCGAGATCGTAAAGAATCCGCGCAAAGGCGACGTCGTCTTCGACCACGAGGACCAAGGCGCGGGTGGAGTCGAGCGCGCCACGATCGTCGGGAAATGCCGGCGCGATCGGTAGCGCCTGGGAAGGCGGCGGGGCCGCGACAGGAACCGGGCGAACGGCCGCGAAATCACCGGACACGGCGGGCGTGCGCGGGAGCTGCAGGCGAAAGGTGCTCCCCCTACCGAGCTCGCTCTCGACATCGAGCACGCCGCCGAGAATGAAGGCCAGCTCGCGCGAGATGGAGAGACCGAGCCCGGTGCCGCCGTACTTGCGCTCGGCGGTGCCGTCCGCTTGGCGGAAGGGCTCGAAGATGGAACGTAAATCGACGAGCGCGATGCCGATTCCGGTGTCGCGCACCTCGAAAAAGACCGAGGCTGCATCGCCGCTCACCCGCAACGACACCTTGCCTTTTTCCGTGAATTTGCAGGCATTCGACAACAGGTTCTTCAGGATTTGCTCGAGGCGCTGGCTATCGGTCGTGAGCTCTCCCGCGCTGTCCTCGGCCACGAGCGCAAGTTCCAGGTGCTTCTGCTCGGCGATGGGCAAAAAGGTGCGCTGCAGATTCTGGAAAAGGCCAGCGGGCACCACCGGCGCGTTGCGAACTTCCAGGTGACCCGCTTCTACCTTGGCGAGGTCGAGGATGTCGTTGATGAGCCCGAGAAGGTCGTTGCCCGACGAATAAATGGTCTGCGCAAAGCGGACCTGCTCCTCGTTCAGGTTGCCGGTGTTGTTGTCGGCGAGGAGCTTGGCCAAGATGAGGGTGCTATTGAGCGGCGTACGCAGCTCGTGCGACATGTTGGCGAGAAATTCGGACTTGTAGCGGCTGGCTCGATCGGCTTCGTCGGCCTTGAGCCGATAGGCTTCACGCGCCTCCGCCAGCTCCTGGGCGTGCTCTTCCAGTCGGGCATTGGTTCGCTCGAGACGCTCCTGGCGCTCTTCCATGGCCTGTCTTGCTTCGCGCAGCGCTTCTCCTTGCTGCTCCAGCTCTTCGTTGGCAACCCGCAGCTCTTCCTGCTGCGTCTGTAGCTCTTCGGCCTGCTGCTGCGATTCCATCAAAAGGTCGCGCAAGCGGCGGCGGTAGGTGGCGGAGCGAATCGCCGTGGCCACGATGGGGCCCGCGCGCTCCAGGAGATCGAGCACGCGCGAGTCGACGGCGTGGAGAAATCCGAGCTCCACCACGCCGAGCACTTCGCCGTCGGCCGTGGCCGGCACCGCCACCAGCTCGACGGCGGAATGAGCGCCCACGCCGGACCGAATATGAAGGTAGCCCGGTGGAAGGTCCTTCAAGTAAAGGAGCTTCTTGGCCGCTGCGGCGCGCCCGATCGGCCCTTCCGCGAGTGCCAGATGGTCGGTCGTGCTCGATTGGGGGCCCAGCCCCACCGTGGTGCTGCGCACCCACCCCTCCGCATCACGCAGAAAGAGCGCAGCGACGTCGCTACCCACGTAATCCACGAGGACCCGCAGCGTCTCCTCGGCCAACTGCTCGATACTCTTCTCGCCCAAAAGGCGCCCCGCCAGCTGCGCCTCCCCACCCCGAACCCAGCGCTCCCGCTCCGATTCTTCGCGAGCGCGTCGTTCGCGACTCATGAGGTCATCGTAAAAACCCGCGATCGCCGCCAGCTGACTGCGCGACACCACCGCCAGAACGCCGGCGGCGAGGAGAAAGAGGACAACGAAAGCGACGCGGGTGACCAGGAGCGACGTTTGCGAAGCATCGACGCGGTCGCGACGCAGGTCGAGCTCCGCCGCTTGCAATCGGAGGATCGCGGCGCGCACGCTGTCCATCAAACGCTTGCCTTCGTGCACGTGCACGGCCTTCTGCGCCTCGTCGGGGTCGGTCATGATTTGGCCGGCCCGACTGCTGCGCCACGTTTCGTAGCGTTGCTGCACCTCGCGCACCCGCGCTTGGGCCGACGCGTTATCGGCGACGAGCGCCTCGAGCTCGTCGAGCTGGACGGGTGGACGCGCGCGCCGATACGCTTCCAGAAACGTCTCGTCGCGCGTGAGCAAAAATGCGCGCAGGCCCGACTCTTGATCGAGGACTTCCCGCTCGAGATCGCTGAGCTTTGCCAAAACCTGCTCGGAATGG
Organism: Polyangiaceae bacterium; assembly: GCA_035318465.1. GTDB lineage: Bacteria > Myxococcota_A > Polyangia > Polyangiales > Polyangiaceae > DASWDH01. The sequence goes on along the minus strand of DATHES010000068.1, from coordinate 34,073 downwards.
GCGACCCATTGCTGGTAGTCGACCCGGCGCTCCACCTGGAGCCCCAAGATGATCGCCAGGGCGAAGACGATGGCCGTGGGCAACACCAGCGCCCGGCGGAGCCTCTCCTCCAGCTTCAGCTTGCGGTCCAGAGGGGCCGCCACCTCCTGTCCGTCGCTCACGACGTCGACGCGATCTGCTTGGTCGGAAAAGCCGAACCGGCGGACGAAACGGGTGCCGAGGGGGGGACGGCACCCTCCGCGTCGTAGCGTTCGAGACGCCGGTAGAGTGTACGGCGATCGAGGCCGAGAACCGTGGCTGCGCGAGAGCGATTGCCGTTCAAGATCTTCAGCGCGCGCAGGATGTAGCGCCTCTCCAGCTCGTCCAAGGAAAGGATCTCGCCTTCCGTGTCCGCCGAGACGACGAAGCGGCGGGGGCTGTAAAAGCGAACCTTGTCCGGCAGGTCCTCCGCGCTGAGCTCGCTGAATCGGGCCAGCGCGACGGCCCGCTCGATGCAGTTCTCGAGCTCCCGCACGTTGCCCGGCCAATCATAGGCGAGCAGCAAGGCCGCCACCTGCGGTGAGAGAGCGAGCGGCTCTTGTCGGTTGCGCTCGGCGGACTTTCGGAGAAAGTTGGCGGCCAAGAGCAGGACGTCGTTGCCCCTTTCGCGCAAGGGTGGAATCGAAATCTTGACGACGTTGATGCGGTAGTAAAGGTCTTCGCGAAAGCGGCGATTTTCGATTTCGAATTCCAGATCGCGGTGGGTCGCGGCGACGATCCGGGTGTCGAAGGCAACCTCGTGGTTCGACCCCACCGGCCGCAACGTGCGCTCTTGCAAGGCGCGCAACAACTTGGCCTGCATGTCGAGAGGCATCTCACCGATTTCGTCGAGAAACAGCGTGCCTCCCGAGGCTTGAACGAAAAGTCCGTCGCGCGCCGTCTTGGCATCGGTGAAGGCACCGCGCGTGTGCCCGAAAAGCTCGGTCTCCAGAAGGTGGGCCGGGACGGCGGCGCAGTTGATGGCGACGAAGGGACCCTCTTGACGCGTGCTGGAGCGGTGGATGGCGCGGGCCACGAGCTCCTTGCCCGTACCCGTCTCCCCTTCGATCAAGACCGAAACGTCCCGCGGGGCGATGCGGGCGATCATCTCCTTTACCTTGCGCAAGGCCGCGCTGTCGCCCACCATGCCGGCGCCACCCTGGTCCGGCGCGCAGGCGCGCAGCAGCTTCACCTCCTCGCGGAGCTTGCGATGGTCGATGGCGCGCTTGAGGGTAAGACCGAGCACGTTGGCATCGACCGGCTTGCCGAGGAAGTCGTAAGCACCCGCGCGCAAGGCGGCGATGGCGGAGTCCATCGACCCCATGCCGGTGACGAGAATGACCGGTACATCGGAGCGAATGACGGAGACCCCTTGGCAAACTTCGACGCCGCTCATCGACGCCATTTCCAGGTCCGTGAGAACGGCGTCGAAATTTTCGCGCGTGATGCGATCGAGGCCCTCCGCGGCCTGGGTCGTCGTGATGGGGATATAGTCGAGCGCCGATACCAGCGCCGCGAGGAGCTCGCATTGCTCCCGCTGGTCATCGATGATGAGAACGCGCTCCTTCATGCGCCCTCCGAATCGCGCGACCTGGGCAAGAAGTAGACCCCGGTCGAGCGATCAGCCAAAAGTCGCAGTGCCTTCACTTCGCCTACACAGACGCCACACGGTGTGACGTTCTTGCAACGGCGAGACTAGGTGCAAGCGGTCCGCAGCGAGACGGACTTTCGTACGAGGGTATTGCGCCGATGATGAGGCGCTCGCGGCGCAAGCGACAGCATCGGCGCCACACTGTGGTGCGCTTGCACAGCCGGCTGCGCTCGATCACGCCGTCTCTACGCGATTGGCGCGACGAACCCGGGCAACTCGCCCACGATGGCCACTGGCACGCGCGTTGCGTAGGGATCCAGCATGCTCGGGAAAATTCAATTTCGAACTTTGCTTGGCGAGGGAGGCATGGGGCGTGTCTTCAGCGCACACCACGAGGACATGGGGTGCGAGGTTGCCGTCAAGGTCCTTGGTCCGGCCTTCGAGCACCACCCGCAAGCGCGCGAACGTTTCCTGCGCGAAGCGCGCATTGCCGCGCGCATCCGCACGCCGCACGCGGTTCGCGTGCTCGATCACGCTTGCACCAGCGCCGTGCCGTACATCGTCTTCGAAAAGGTCGAAGGTGAAGATCTTGCCTCCTTGCTCCACCGGAGAGGCACGCTTTCGCCCCTCGAGCTTACCACCGTCGTTCGGCAGCTCGCATCGGCGGTCGATGCCGTGCACGCAGCTGGCGTGGTCCATTGCGATGTCAAATTGGCCAACGTCATGGTCTTCGAAAATGGCGGGGCCATCGAGGCCAAGCTCATCGACTTCGGCGTGGCGCGCGCGCTCGACGAGGCGCCGCTCGATGGCGACGAGGCTCCCTCGGGCACCATCTACGCGATGAGCCCGGAGCAAATCCTGAAGCCGGACGAGGCGGCCTCCCACTGGGACCTCTGGGGGCTCGCCGTTCTCGCCTTCACGGCCCTCACCGGCCGCCCCCCTTTCCAGGGAAGATCGATGATCGGAGTCCTCGGCGCGGCGCTCCAGAGTCAACGCGAATCCATCGACGTCGCGCGGATGTGCCTCGGTCCGGAGGTCGACAAGGTGTTCGATCGCGCCTTTTCGATTGCAGTGCACGACCGCTTCCCGACGGCGGCTGACTTTGCCGAAGCCCTGGCGGCGGCGCTCGCGCCTGGCATCACCGAAGCCGACGTCGTGCTGGCGCGAATTGCGGCCTCGCTGATGGAAGAAGAGGAGCCGGTTACGGCGGTGCGAAAGCGCGCGGAGATGATCACGCGCGTTTCTCCCGCCTGTAGCGACGATCGACCCAACCTCCATCCAACGAGGAAGACGCGGAAGACCGAGACGGACCGCACGCACGCAACCTCGACTTTCAAGAGATTCGACACCGGGCGCGTGCTGACGTCGAGAAGGGCGCGGTCACTGCCGCCTATCGCGGCGATCGCGAGCAGGTAATCTCGCTCCTGAATGGCGCGCTAGCGATCGAGCTCGTCCGCAACTGCGCTAGCGGCCGACGGCCGACGGCGACCCCACCACCCGCCGTCTGTTGCGGGTCCTGCAAAGAGGAAGAGCATACCGACGCATTGGTTGACTTCCTGAACGCATTCCACGCTCGCACGCTGTCAGTTCTTCGCCCTCCCGATCACGATCGTTCAGCGAGACGGACATGTAAGATGCGGCGAGGCTCAGCGCGCGTGAGGGGCCATCTGGCGAACCGCCAGGAGATTTTCATGAGCCGCCTACATCGCCCTTAGCCACTTCATTTGGTTCAGGGCGATGTTTTGTCCAAAAAGCGGTGCAATAGCGTGGATGTGGTCTTCCAAGAGCGGCCTGGGAACGGGCGGCCCATGGTAAACTCGTTCGTGTCATGAGGCCCGACGCGAAGTCCGTCGAGCTCACCGCGGCGTCGGGCCGCCGCCAAAGGAGTTCTATTCGAAGGAGTCCTCCGATGCCCTTTTCTGGGCGTCGAATGTTTTCGTCTCGTGCGTACGTGCTCGCGTTCGGCGGGATCGTCGCTTGCAACGTCTACGATTCCGACCTCCTCGGGACAGAAGACTCGGGACGCGGGGATGCGTCGTCTTCGCTCGACGTGAGAGACGCGAGAGGCGATACGAAAGGAGGCGACGCGTGCGCCGCCACCGATGGGTCTTGCTCCGGCGGCGGTGCAGGCGCGGCAAGTGGGGGCGCGTCGGGCGCGGGAGGTGTCACAGGCGGCACGGGCGGCGCGGCAGGTGCAGGAGGTAGCAAAGGTGGCGCGGCCGGCACGGCAGGTGCCACGGGCGGCACAGCCGGCGCGGCAGGTGCCACGGGCGGCGCAGCGGGCGCAAGCGATGCAGCGGACGGCACCGGGGGTAGCGGTGGTGCGGCGGGCACGTCGGGATGCGTTGCGAGCGACGCCGCGTGTCGAGATGGCGCCGTCGACGCCGAAGGCGGCATCGTCGACAAGTGTCCCAATGATCCGGCGAAGACCGACCCCGGCGCCTGCGGCTGCGGCGTGGCCGACACGGACACGGACGTGGACGGCGCGGCCGATTGCATCGACGGTTGTCCGACGGATCCCAAGAAAAAGCAGGTCGGACTCTGCGGGTGCAACGCCGACGACCCCACGCCCCTCGACGCTGGACAAGCCTTTTGCCTCAAGGCACTGCTCGCTCATCGCTATAGCTTCGGCGGCACGGGAACGGTGGCCACCGATTCCATCGGCGCAGCCGATGGGGCGATCATGGGCGGCGCCAACGCAACGCTGTCGGGCGGCACGCTCAGTCTCACCGGCGATCTCGGTTCCGGGTACACAACGGAAGGCTACGTCAACCTTCCCGCCAGCATCCTGGATGGCCTGACGAATGCCACGTTCGAGGTGTGGGTCACCTGGAGAGGGTCGGGCGCTCAGGGCAATCGGGTGTGGCAGCGCATCTTCGACTTCGGCGATCAGGTCGCGTCGGGCTCGAATCAGGTTGGCAACACGTACCTTTTTCTCACGCCCTACGCGACGAGCAGCGGAATCTTGCGCGCCGCTTATTCGACCACCGGCAGCGGGAACGAGATCATGCTCAATGCGGCCAGCTCGTTTCCAACGGGCGCCCAGCAGCACGTCGCGGTCGTCGTAGACGCCGCGGGCGCTTCGATGACGCTCTACTTCAACGGGACGTCGGCGGACACCGTCGCGTGGGCCGGCTCCCTCGCGGCCATCAACCACGTCCACAGCTGGCTAGGTCGCTCGGAATACAGCGTGGATCCGGAATTCAACGGTGTGTTCGACGAGTTTCGCATTTACAAAGTCGCCCTCTCAGCCGCTCAGATCGGCACGAGCTACGCTGCCGGACCCAATCCCCCGTTTTGAGACCGGTCGATCGGCGCTCGCGGGTTCAAATGGATCGCACCGCGGCGGACCGGTGAACGTCGTGGTCGGTGTCTCGACGGGGGTCGGCGCGCCAGATCGCTCGATCGCCGAGCACGACGGCCAGCGCCGCGGCAGAGAGAGCGAACGCGTGTAGCGCAAGGGGCAGCCAATCGCCGGGCAGCGCATAGGCAGGATTGTTCAAATAGACGCCGGCGTGCGCCACCACGGCGAGAAGAAGGCTACCGCGCGCTCGCAGCCGCATCCAGCCGAACACGATGGCGCCTGCCGTCATTTCGAGGATCATGATCGCCGTCACGCCCGGCGCGAAGCCCGGGTCGAGAAAAAGGTGTTTCTGCGCGTGAAAGAGCGCCCATCCCAGCCCAACCGCCGTGATCGCGAAAAGCGAACCGTGTCTTTCGCGAAGACGTCCGAATGCAAACCCGAGCCACGGGATCTGCTCCGTGAACGGGATCACGAGCATCGCGGCGACATTGGCAGCGGTGCTGGGCGGATAAAACCACGGGCCGAGGTCCACGCGGAAGAACGGCGCGCAAAGCGCCCGTGCCGTCAGAAAGAGGACGCACGGAAGAGCCAAAGCGCAGAGATACCAAACGAGCCCCACGCCCCGGACGCCGAGGGGACGAAAAAGAGCACGAAGGCCGTCGCGTCCCCCTTCCCATAGCGACAGGGCCATCGCGATGAGGAACGGACCGAAAAAGCCGATGACCACGAGGGGCATGAAGCGTTCGGCAGGTCCGGACAACCAACCGCGCTTTGCCAGAATGAAGGGAAGCTGGAACAGCCAAGTGCTTCCGAAGACCAGGATGAAGAACGGCAGAGCGCTCCGTTGCTCCGCGGCGGAAGATGTCATCGTCGTGCTGTGGAACATGTCCATCTCGACATCGCCGCTCCGCCCAGGTTTCGCGGTGGCGCGCGAGAACAGCGCTTTGGCGGGAAACGACAAGGCAGCGCGGCGCGCTCCTCGGGCACCGCGTCGGGACGACTGACTGCACTCAGGCGTCTTCGTCCCGCGAGACGGGCGAAGCGCGGTACCGTTCCGGGGTCGTACCCGTCCAGCGCTTGAACGCGTGGTGGAAGGTGCTCGCGTCGGAGAAGCCGAGCAAAAGTGCGATCTCACCCACCCTTCGCTCTTGGCCGAGGTACGTCAAGGCGAGTTCGCCGCGCAGCGTGTCGAGGAGCGCTGCGAAGGACGTGCCTTCCGACTGAAGGCGGCGTTGCAGCGTCCGGGCGGTCACTCCGAGAGCGCGCGCGGTGGCTGCGAGCGTGCAGTCGCCGCCAGCCAGCGCGACCCGGGCGACGGCGCGAACCTCGGTCGCCATTTCTCGGCCGCGCGGCAACCGCTCGATGGCGCTCTCCACCTGATGCTGGAAGATAGCGACGTAGGCCTCGTTGGCGTGCGGCATCGCAACTTCGAGAGCCGCGTCATCGAGCTCGAGCTCGGTGTGAGCGGCGTCGAACTCGAGCGCGCAGCGAAAAAGCGTCTCGTGCTCACCGCTGAGCGCGGGAGCCGGGTGACGAAAGCGTACGACGCGCGGATGGATGTCGTGCTCGGTGAGAAGCCGCAGCCCGAGTACGATCTCGGCCATCGCGCATTCATCGATGTGGCGCCGCCCTCCGGGGCTCGAAGCTTGCAGAGAGTAACGTACGCAGAGTCCGCCGGGGACACGGACGAGCTTGCTGCGCTCCCCGTCACCCCAAAAGCGCTGGTAACGCGTCATGCGCTCGAGTGCAGCGCGAACCGTGGGGCTTGCCATCAAAAGGAGAAGCCCAGCATCGAAGTTTCGCGTATCGCGTACGTCTTGTGCCAAATGCAGACCGATGTTGGGGTCCTGGGTGAGATCGGCGGCGCGTTGTCCCAGCTGCTCGGCAACGGCGTACGGTACCCGCGCCCCTTCCTCCTTCAGGGCAGCCAAGGAAACCCCCACGCTTCGACAAAGCGCGTCAGCGTCGTGGCCTCGCGCTGCTGCAAAGTCGACCACGCGCAGCATCATGCGCGCGGAGATGTTTCCCTTGGCCTGCATGCGGTCGCGGCGTCTCTATCTCAATCCCTGCCGCTTGGCCCGGCCCGTGGGCCGCACGTCGAGGGTAACGGGAGGGCGAGCCAGATCGAGCGCGATCGCTTGGGGTGTCGTGGATGGATGGGTGGACGGCGCCGAGTTCGGAGCCCGAGTCAGCCACCAATCGGCCGCTCGCTCGGCCGTCCATTGCCCCGCGGCACTGCAGGCCTCGAGCTTGCTGCGCAGCGCGCGCGCATCCACGGGGCGCAATTCCCGGCGCTTTTCGAGGCAGGAAAGCACGATGTCCTCCAAATCGTTCGCCACTGCCTGTCCGAGGGCCGCCGAGGGGCGAAGGGGCTTTTCATGCAAATGCCGGGCGCAGACCTCGACGACGCTGCCGCCTTCGAACGGAGGCCGGCCCACCAAGAGAAACCACGCCACCGCGCCGAGCGAATAAAGATCGCTTCTCGCGTCCACCGAGTCGGGAGCCTGGATCGCCTCGGGTGACATGTAGAGCGGCGTCCCGGTGATGGTGTTGATCGCCGAGACAACGGCAGACTCCTTGGGATCGATCTCGATGCTCTTGACCAGCCCGAAGTCCACGATCTTGGCGACCTCGTGCTCGTTTTTCCGGGGTGTCAAAAGGATGTTGGCGGGTTTCACGTCGCGATGAACGAGCCCGAGATCATGGGCTTCGGCGAGTGCACCACAGACTTGGGTGAGCACGTGGACGACGCGACCGGGCGGTTGAGGCCCGTGCTCGGCAACGAGCTGCTCGAGGTCGGTGCCTTCCAAGAGCTCCATCGCGTAGTAAAAAACGCCGTCGCGCGTTCGACCGTAGTCGTAGATCGCGACCGTGTTGGGATGCGTGAGACGGGCGGTAAGCTGCACTTCTCGCTCGAACCGGCGGATGGCCTGATCGCCGGCGCGATGGGGCGCGAGCAGCTTGACCGCCGTCGGCCGGCGCAGCAGCGCATGCCTGGCGCGCCAGACGACGCCCATCCCACCTTCGCTGATCTTGCTTTCCAGCGTGTACTGGCCGAGCACGCGCGCCTTCTGCGCCTCCCGGCGCAAACCGAAAATCGTGTGTGACGCCAAGGTGGCGAGCGTGACGGCGCTCGCCGTCCAGCAGATCGCACCGATGGGTACCGCGCCGTGATCGGACGTGCGCCAGAGGGCGATTCCGACCAGCGTGGCACCGCCCACCAATCCGATGCAGAGCGTTCGCGTGGCCGTGCTGGGGACGACGATGGCCCGGGCGAGCAACCCCGTGGTCAAGGCCAGCAGGGCCACGAACCCACCCGCCATGGCGTTCGGTATCACGATGCCGGTCGCGACCCACACCATGATCAATCCCAGCGAAACGCCCACGTCGAGCGCGTGGAGCGCGAGTCCACGCCGCTGCCCCGTGCGCGTCGCGATCCAGAGTGCACCGCCGAGCAAGGCATTGGCGAGGTGCAGCGATCCGGCCAGCGAAAAAGGCGTGTGCGAAAAAGGCCCTGGCTCTCCGCCATTCGCCTCCGAGATCAGCGATGCGACGGCCATTGCCGCCCAGCTTCCGCCCGCGAGCACGAAAACATAAAACCCGAACAGCGCGAGCCGCGTCTGAAGGAATGCGCGTCCCTCTTCCGTATCGGTGACGGAACTCGGGCAGTCGACCTCCATCGTTCGATCGCTGCTAGGAAGCTCAGCGGGTCTCTGGGCTAGCATCGACGGGCTCCCTTCGACCGATTGTGGTGCAGCGCCAATCGGCCGTCCTCTACGCTCGCGCTCGCGTCGCGGGCGCTTAGGGGAAAAGGGTATGCATGGGCCTCCGGAAGGCCATTGGCAAGGGGTATCCAGGTGGGGAGCGAGCTAGCGCCGGCGGCGCCTGAAGGCGACCGCGAGGGCCGCGACCCACCACCACTTCGCCGTCCGATCCCGCTCCGCGAACGAGCACCCGCAGCCGCCGGTGCTTGGCGATCCGGTCCCGCCGCCCGCAGCTCCGGCCGTGCCGCTTCCGGTTGTGCTGGTGCTCCCGCTGGCCCCGGCCGCACCCGCCGATCCCGCCGCGCCATCCCGTCCACTGCCACCCGAGCCAGCCGCTCCGGTTGCCCCGGACGCTCCCGCCGCGCCGCCTGGTCCACCGCCGTCCATGGCGCCGCCGCTCCCCGTTCCACCGGCTCCGCTCGTGCCCCCGGCTCCGCTCGTGCCCCCGGCGCCACTCGTGCCCCCGGCGCCACTCGTGCCTCCCCCTCCGCCCCTGCCGCCCGCAGCCGCGTCGGCAGATGCATCGGCGGCTGCGTCGGTGCCCCCCGCGTCGGTGCTGCCTGCTTCGGTGCCGCCGTCGGTGGGCGGCGGCGGGGGCGCGACGAGCAGAAGCGCCGCCGCATGCCACGGCACGGTCAGACCCACGCTGCTCGTCATCGTGCCGAGATCGGATCGCGTCCAGAGGTTGCGCACCGTCTGACTGCCCGTGACGCCGAGCTGGGCCCACGTGACGGAAACCGCAGTGTCGGTCGCGCCGCGATTGAGGAGGCCGACGGCCTTCCGCCCACCGCTCAGGTCCTTGGACCAGACCTCGGTCATCCCGTTACGGACGAGCAGCCTTCCTTTCGCACCGAGATCATCCTGGCCGACCGCGATCACCTCCTCGTTCGTCACCAGCGCGTTGAAGAAGGCGTCATTCGTCTGCGTCAAGTTGGCCCCCAGCATCAGTGGCGAGGGGATGAGCGCCCACAGCGACATCATCAGAACCTGCTCGTTCTGCGTGAAACGCGTGTTTCGATTCGCGCCCGCGACCGGACAGCGCGGTCCGAGGTGCCCGAGCGGCAGCATGTCGCCGTCGGGCCAATGCCCGGCGCCCCCGGTGTTGGTCGTCGACCAGGTCTCGGCGAGCGCAACCGCGTTTTGCGCGTTGGCGGGATCGCCCAGCGCCGACCAGGTGTCCCAGAAGTCGTTGTACATGCGCCACATGTTGGCGTTCGCGCGCAGGTCGGCGGCGGCGCTGGTGGGCGTCGCGCCCGGCGACAGACTCAAGACCATCGAGCGGCCGCTCGCGACGATCGCATTGTGAATGAAGCCAACCTCCTCCATGTGGTACGTCGGGGCGGACGAGTCGTCGACCTTGACGAAGTCGACACCCCAAGCGGCGTACTGCTGGAAGATGGAGTTGTACCAGGCCTGGCCCGCCGCCCCCGTGACGCCGTACATGTCGCTGTTCCAAGCCGCCGTGCTGGTCGTGACGGCGGCGTTCTGCGCGGTGTAGGTCGAGCCCGCGATGGGCGTCGCAGCCTGGACCGATTTGCGCGGGATTCCGCGCATGATGTGGATCCCGAACTTGAGCCCCATGCCGTGGATGATGTCCGCGAGCGGCTTGAACCCCATGCCGCCCATCGCCGAAGAAAACCGGTTCGTCGCCGGTTGCATCCGCCCGTTCGCGTCGGTCACCAGGGTCATGTTGACCGCAGCCTGGTTCTGGTCCGACCCGGGCGCGTTGGGATCGTACCAGCGGAAGTCGACCACCGCCGTGTCCCAGCCGAAGGGGAGGAGGTTGTCGCGAAGCCACGTTGCTTGCGCGATCATTTCGGCTTCGGTGACCGAATCGTCGAAGGAGTCGTAACTGTTCCAACCCATCGGCGGCGTCAGCGCGACCGTGTCGCCCGCAACGATGCGCAGGGCCCCCGTCTCGCTTCCCGAGGTGTTGCTCGCCGTGATCATGGCCGTCCACGTCCCGGCGGCTGCCAGCATCCCGTCGAGCCGGCCATTCGTGGTGTCGAGCGTCACCCCCGCGGGAAGGCCGGTCGCGGAGAATGTCATCGGGCGCGTTCCGGTCACTGCGATCGTGTGCAGGACGGGCGTGCCGGTCCGGATCCCGATGACGTGCGCACCACCGATGCGCGGGGTGGCAGGAGCGGGCTGCATCGAGATCGAGACCGTGGTCTGTTGGGCCTCGGCGCGCGCGGCCACCGTCGGCAGCGCCAGCAGCCCTATGCCCCAGGCGGCGTTTCTCACGGTTTTCGGGCGGACCCAAGCTCGCAAGGAGGACTTCACAAGGTATCAAGGTGCACGAGCCCCGCCCATAAGGCTCAGCGAACAGCTTGACCGGCCTGGGCCTGGGCTCACCCCGCGGGTGATGCGAGCGCCGAAAGCTGCGGACCGCGAAACCGTGCGCGCATGTAACGCCGCCAGTAGATCAGCAGGGCGACCAGCGCACCGGCGAAGGTGTACCCGGCCAGCTGGTTGGGGGGGAGCACGAAGAGCACGGTAATCAGGCCGATCCAGCCGATGGCCACGCAGTTCACGAAGAACGAAAAGCGGCCGAGGTGCCAGGGCCCTCGCAGCGGCGCGTTCCCCGAGCGGCGCCGGCGCACGCTCAGATAGATGGGTAAAGCGTACGACGCGTAGAGCGCGGTCGTCGAAAGCGCGACCATGACCGCATAGGCCTGCGACCAGAGTGCCACCGCGAATGCTGCCGCGCTCGAGATCCAGATGGCGATGTGCGGACTTTGGTAACGCGACGAGACCTGCGCGACGAAAGACGAGCGCGGAAGACCACCGTCACGCGCGAAAGCGAAGAGCATGCGCGAGTTGGAGGTGATGGACGCTAGACCGCAGAACCACATCGCGCCCATCACCATCCACAGAAGAACGTTCCCGAGACGAGAGCCGAGCGCCGATTGCAGCACGAAGATGAAAGGGTTCGGAGCACTCGCCGCGGCCGACAGATCGCCGATGGCGAGCGTGACCCCGAGCAGCATGCAATAGCCCACCACCCCGCTCACTGCCACGGAGAGAACGATGCCCCAGGGCGCGTTACGAGTGGGGTCGATGGTCTCTTCGGTGATGTGGGCGCTCGCGTCGTAGCCGGTGAACGTCCACTGCGCTTGCAGGAGACCGATCGCGAAGGCGTACCCGTACGGGTAAGGCTGGTCGGTGAAGCGGGTCAAGAGAAAGCCGAGCGGCTGTTTCGGCGCCAGCCACGCGAGCGCCACGACGAGCGCGAGCGCGCCCGCCACGTGGTACCAGGCCGACAGCCAATTGAGGACGGTCACGGCGCGGACGCCGACGTGATTGAGGACGGCGTGCGAAAAAAGGACCGCCGCGTAGAGCGCGATCACGTAGCCGCGACTCGCTGGAAGGCCGAGCATCGGCGCCAGAAAATCGGCGAGGCCATAGTCGATCCCAGCGGTGATGGCGAACTGCCCGAGCGTGTTGAGCCACGCCGTCAAAAAACCCCATCCCGGCCCTCCCAAGAGCGCCGACCAGTGGTAAAGCGCGCCCGCGGTGGGGTACGCCGAGGCCAGCTCGGCGAGACTCGCCGCCACGGCCAGCGTCATCACCGCTACGAGGGGCCACCCGATGGTCATGACGAGGGGGCCACCGAAGCGCAGCCCGTGCCCATAGAGCGTCACCGCGCCGGTGAGGATGGAGATAATGGAAAAAGACAGCGCAAAGCTGCCAAAGCCGCCCATTTCGCGCAGGAGCTGTTGCGCATAACCGAAACGGCGAAGTTGCTCGGTGTCGGCGTGCCTTTGCGCCGAGGGGTCGGTCATGGCGTCAGACTAGCGACGTTCGCGCCGCGGCACGCAGGAACTCGATGGCCGGCGTGATAAGCTCCGCCGATGACGAGCGGGACCGCTGCTTTTCCCGTTCCCGCACCGACGCGCGCGACGGACGCCACGCTGCCGGCGTCGGCGAGCGACTGGGGCGCTCGCTTTTCGGAGTTCATGCTCGTCGGGGGAGCCACCTTGCTCCTTTTCCCTCTGTCGTGGCTCTTGCGCAGAACCTTCGGTCTGACAGCGCCGGAATACGCGGTTGGGTTCGCGACCTTCTACGGCGCCTACGTCATCAACGACCCTCATTTCGCCGTTACCTACCTCCTCTTCTACAAGGACGTGCGAAAGCGCACGCTGAGCGCGTCGTACGATGGGGTCCATCGCGTTCGCTATGCGGTGGCCGGCTTCGTGGTGCCGGCAGCGCTCGCCGCTTGGGCGATGGTGGCGATCGCGTCGCGCTCTGCGCCGATGCTGGGCGGGATGATCGAGCTCATGTTCTTTCTCGTCGGCTGGCACTACGTGAAGCAAGGGTTCGGCGTGGTCACCGTCCTCTCGGCGCGGCGCGGCGTTCGCATTACGCGGCGCGAACGGAGCGTGATCTTGTTCCATTGCTTTGCCGGCTGGGCCTACGCTTGGGCGAGTCCCGCTGCCGCGGCGGGGGAATTCGAAGAAAAGGGGGTCGTCTACCGTGGCCTTCTGCACCCCCGCTGGCTCGAAGTCACGGCCGGGGGCGCGCTCGCGGCGAGCACGGCAGCGCTCGTCGCCGTGCTCATCGCCAGGTGGCGCCGTGAACGAAAGATGCTCCCCTGGGCGCCGTTCTTGGGTTTCCTGGTCACCGTCTGGTCGTGGACCATCTTCTCCAGCGCCGATCGCCTCATCCAATATTTGATTCCTGCGCTTCATTCCATTCAGTATTTTTATTTCGTCTGGCTCATGAAGCGCAACGAGGCGCGCGCCGAGGAAGGGCCGCCTTCCTTCGGCCGGCCGGTCGCCGTTCGGCTCGGTTTCTTGGCCATATCCGCGCTCGGTCTCGGCTGGCTCCTCTTTCGAGGGGCGCCGACTTTTCTCGATGGCCTTTACGCGCCGCGTGCCACCCGCGGCAGCCTGCCCGACGCGCTCGGCGCCACCCCTTTTTTCGCGGCCTTCTTCGTGATCGTCAACATCCACCACTATTTCATGGATCACGTGGTCTGGCGGCGGGACAACCCGGATACGCGGTACCTGCGCGAACCGGGTGCAAGTCCCTCCATGTAGACGCGGGGAGCTAGCGCTCCTCGCCGATGCGCGCGATGGCCGCGACATCTTCGGCGCCGAGCTCGAGGTCGACGCTCGCCAGATCCTCCTGCATGTGGGTGCGATTGGACGTGCCGGTGACGGGGAGCATTCCGATCTCGAGCGCGAAGCGAAACACCAGCTGGGGCACGGTCGCCCCCAGGCGCCGCGCCATCGCCGTCATCACCGGCCCGCCGAGCTCGTGACGATTGGCGGTGAGCAAGGAGAAACCTTGGTAGACGACGCCGGTCTTGCGACATAGATCGCGCACGTCCTTGTCCCAGCCGCTACGCGCATAACATCGGTTTTGCACGAAGGTCGGTGGAATCGACGCTTCGTCGTACAATTTCGCCAGCTGGTCGCGTGACACGTTGCTCACCCCGAGCAGCCTCACGCGGCCCTTGTGGCGAAGGTCTTCCATGGCAAGCCACGCCTCGCGATCTTCTGCGCTCCAGCCTTGGTCTGACCACGGTCCGTGCAAGAGCAAGGAATCGATGGACTCGACACCGAGGTGCTGGAGCGAGCTTTCGCATGACTGGCGCACCTGATCGGCAATCTTTGCCGCCGGATCGTAGGGCAAACGATGATCCTGCCCGCGCGCGTAGGTGAATTTCGTTTGCAAGAACAGCTCGCTGCGGGTCACGCCGCTCGCGGCCATCGCGGCGCCCACGGCGCCCTCGTCGTAGTGTTTGCGCTGATTGGCGGTATCGATCCCCCGAAAACCGGTGGCCAAGGCCAAGCGCGTCAGCTCTTCCGTTCGTTCCTCTTTCCAGGCCGTGCCATAGAGAAACGTCGGTAGTCTCCTTTGGGGGACAGTGGGACCCTCGCTCATGGTGCGCATTATAGACGCTTCGCTCATTGCGCGTGGGTCTGCTCGTGGCCCGGTGTTCCGGTGCTCTCATCGCCATCGTGCTCGGCGGTTCGATCGCCGACTAGACCGCCAGCGCGCGCGCGCCGACGACGGCGAACGTGGCGGCGTGCTCGCAGCGCTGCGCGACGACGCCGGCGATGCGCGCGGCATCGCGCCCCACACCGTGAATCATCGTCGACGACATGGCATGGAGGAAATGCAGACCCACGAAGTAGAGACCCGGTTCCCCGGTGACGACGCCAGATTCATGGCGCGGTTCTCCGCTCTCTTCGAAGATCGGAAGGCGGACGAAATCGAAGCCCCGCTCGAAACCGGTGCACCACACGACGTTGGTGACGTCGAGCATGCGGCCATCATCGAGCACGGGCCGACCGTCGCGCACGCCGGCGACTCGCGGTAAACGCTCCACCCCGAGGGCCAGAAGGTCCGTGTTTTTTACGCGAATGAGAGGCCCGCCGCGACCGAGCACCTTGGAGCGCATCTTGCGACCCATGGGCGTCCGCACCGTCATGATGCGGTGAAAAACGAGCCGCAAAAGGACCCGCCAGAGCACGAGTCGAGCCCAAAATCCATCGATGCGAAACGGCACTTGCCCGGTGTCGCGCCCCGACATGAGGACAGCGTGCCCCCGTCGCGCGAGCTCTTTCGCAATTTCGGCGCCGGAGTTGCCCGCTCCGGCGACGAGCACCGCGCCTTCGCGAAGGGCGGTGGGATTCTTGTAATCGGAGGAATGAATTTGCACGATGTCGGCGGAGAGCTCCTTGGCAAAAGCGGGAACGCGCGGCCTCTGGTAGTTCGCCATCGCCACGACGACGTGGGCCGCGTCGTACTCGCGATGTTGCGTTCTCACGATGTAGCGATCACCCTCGCGAGAGACCGATTCCACCCGTACGCCGCTCCGCACCGGGAGCCTGAAATGCGACGCGTAGAGCTCGAGATAGTCCCCCATCTCGTCCTTGGTGGGAAAGGAGTCGGGGGGGGCGGGGAACGGGAGACCGTCCAGCGAATCGAGCCACGCCGGCGTGAACAGATGGAGCGAGTCCCAGCGCTTTCGCCAGGTATCGCCAATGCGTGCGGACCCGTCAAGGATCACGAAGCCGAGAGCGCGCTTCATCAGGTGGTAGCCTACCGAGAGACCGGCCTGCCCACCGCCGATGACGACCACGTCGAGGCGCTCTCGATCTCGCGGCGCGGGGTTCTTCTCGGAAATGGCTTCGAAAGCGTTTCCCTCTTCGACGAGGGTGTCGACGGGCATCATTGGGTTCACGGTTGCCATGGCTTCCTCCGATTGGCCGCTCGCGCGCCGGCTGCTGAAGCCTCGAGCGAAAGCGGCGATCCGAGGTGGAAGGTACGCGCTGGGCCGCGGCCCTGCTTCGGGACAATCCCCCAATTTTGAGCTTCATCGGGCGTGGGTAATTTCACCCACGCCCTTTCACCCGCGTCAGACGAGGCCGTTCTCGTAGGCGAAGGCCGTCGCCGCGGCGCGCGAAGCGACGTTCACCTTGGCAAAGATGTTGCTGACGTGGCGGTCGACCGTCTTCTCGCTCACGAAAAGCTCCTTGGCGATGACCTTGTTCGTCTTGCCGGATGCCACCAGGCGAAGCACCTCGAGCTCGCGCGCGGTGAGCCCATGCGTTGGCGCATGAGATTTGCTTTTGGAGATCGTGGCACCGGTCGCGCTCGACAACGCCTCGAGGACGACGGCGACGTCGGCCGCCGCTCCCAGCCGTTCGAAGATCTCCCGCGCGCCATCGAGCTCGAGCCGAGCACCGTCCTCGTCGCCGAGCGCGCGGCACGCGCGTGCCAGCTCGGTTCGGATACGCGCCGCGATGTAAGGCGCGCCGACCTGCAACCACACCTGAAAAGCAAGGCGAAGCGGCGCAAGGGCGCCTTGCGCATTCCCTTCGGCGAACAGGACCGCACCGCGGGCATGTGCTGCCATGGCGCCGAGCACCTCGGTGTCGCACTTGGCGGCGATGGCTTGCAGCTCGTCGCTCCCTTGGCGCGCCCCTTCCACGTCACCGTGGGCGAGGAGTATTTCGACGAAGGCCGGCAGAAGGCGCGCGCGATCCAGCGGATCGGTCGCGCCGCCCAGCACGCGGCGAATGGCCATGGCAGCCGCTTCCGTCTTTCCTTGGGCCAATCGTAAGAGGGACAGTCCCGGCTGCGGCTCACGCCCGCGCTGGCTCGCGTCCCGATAGAGCTCCTCGGCAACGGCAAACTCGCCGCGAAGGCGGCAGATTTCTGCCTGCTGGTACATTGCGTCGGCCCCGTCTTGCGCAGTCATCGTCGGCGGGACGCGATCGGCGGCGCGCCGGGCTTCCTCGATGGCCTCGCCCCACGCTCCGCTGAGCTGCAGAATTTCGGCCCGGTGCACGAGACAGCTGGTGGCGAACGTCACCAGCTGAGGTTGCGACTCGCACCAAGTCGACAGCACGGAGGTCCATTCGCGCGCTCGATCGAGCGCGTAGACGCGGTGACAGTTGGCGATGGCGATGCAATAGATGAGTCCCGTCATGTGAGGCGACACCTCCGCCCCCGCCACGGCGAGCATGCATTCGTCGAGCAGCGAAAGGCCCTCTTCGATTCGACCTTGCCCGAGCAGCACGCGGCCCAAGAAACTGCGGGCGATCACGCTGAGATCGCGATCGTGATGCCGCTCCCCGATGGCGACTGCCGAAAGGGCCGCGGCGTTGGCCGCCTCGTGATCGCCGGCCGCAAGATGACGACGGCATACCGGCAAAAGGAGATAGCCACGCACGACCGACTCGGCTCCGATACGCTCCACCAGCCGCTCGCATCGCACCATCCATCCGCTGGCGCGGCCCCCTTCGCCCGTCGCGACCAGGCGAAACGCGAGCCAAAAGGCGATCATCGCCGCCTCCTCACACCGATCCGCGTCAGTGTGGACCTGGTAGAGCCGCTCGAGCCCCTTCACGAACTCATCGTCGCGACCCACCAAGCCGGCCGCCCAGACCAAGCGCTCCAGATCCGAGAGCTCGAGCGGCGCGCTGCGATCGGCTTCGTCGAGGGCCGCAAACGCGTCACTCCACTGCCGGCACGCATACGCCGCGCGCCCCCGTTCGAGGTTCGTCGCCACGCCGGTCACCCATGGAAGGTAGCATCGCCAGTCTGGCGCGGGCGAACCGATCGCGTCCAAACTTCGTGCTAGCGCTCGATGTTTCGGCCATGCTGGGGGTCGAGCTCGTTCCCGGCTCGGTCGTCGTGGAGGTCGCGTGGAGCCGATCATCTTAGTCAAGGATCTCACCAAGACATATGCCTCGGGCTTTCAAGCTCTGAAAAGGGTCAACCTCGAGATCGAGAAAGGAGAAATCTTTGCCCTGCTCGGTCCCAACGGCGCCGGCAAGACGACGCTCATCAACGTCGTCTGCGGGATCGTCAATCCCACCGCGGGGACGGTGATGGCCGATGGCCATGACATCGTCCGCGACTACCGCGCGGCCCGCGCGAAGATCGGACTCGTGCCCCAGGAGCTGTCGACCGACATGTTCGAAACGGTCTGGGCCACCGTCACTTTCAGCCGGGGTCTCTTCGGCAAACCGGCCAACGCCGCGCACATCGAGAAAGTGCTGCGAGCGTTATCGTTGTGGGACAAGAAGGACAGCAAGATCATGACGCTCTCCGGCGGCATGAAGCGCCGGGTCCTCATCGCCAAGGCGCTCTCGCACGAGCCACGGATCCTTTTCCTCGATGAACCGACAGCGGGCGTCGACGTCGAGCTCCGGCGCGACATGTGGCAAATGGTTCGCTCGCTGCACGAGACGGGAGTAACCATCATCCTGACCACGCACTACATCGAAGAGGCCGAGCAGATGGCCGACCGCATCGGCGTCATCAGCAAGGGAGAGATCATTCTGGTCGAGGACAAGGCCGTACTCATGGAAAAGCTCGGCAAAAAGCAGCTCATTTTGCAGCTGCAGAATCCGCTTCCCCAGATCCCCGACGAGCTGGCCGCCTACCGCCTCGAGTCGTCCGACAATGGCAACAAGCTCGTCTTCACTTTCGACGCGCAGCGCGAACGGTCGACGATCGCCGGCCTTTTGCGCAAGCTCGGCGAGCTCGGCGTGGAATTCAAGGACTTGCAGACCCAGGAGAGCTCGCTGGAGGAGATCTTTGTCAGCCTGGTGAGGGCGCGCTCATGAACCGTCACGCCATTCGCGCCATTTACATGTTCGAGATGGCGCGCACCTTCCGCACCCTCTTGCAGAGCATCCTCTCGCCGGTCATCTCCACCTCGCTCTACTTCGTGGTCTTCGGTTCGGCCATCGGCTCGCGCATGACGGAGGTCGACGGCGTGACCTACGCCGCGTTCATCATCCCCGGCCTCACCATGCTCTCGCTCCTCACCGAGAGCATCTCCAACGCGTCGTTCGGCATCTACATGCCCCGCTTCGCCGGCACGATCTACGAAGTGCTCTCGGCGCCCATCTCGGCCCTGGAAATCGTCACCGGCTACGTGGGAGCAGCCGCCTCGAAATCGATCTTGCTCGGTGCCATCATCCTCGGCACGGCTCGCCTCTTCGTTCCTTACGAGATTGCCCATCCGCTGTGGATGGTGGCTTTCCTGGTGCTGACGGCGGTGACCTTCAGCCTCTTCGGCTTCATCATCGGCATTTGGGCCGACGGGTTCGAGAAGCTGCAGCTCGTGCCGATGCTCATCGTCACCCCGCTCACGTTCCTCGGCGGAAGCTTCTACTCCATCAGGATGCTGCCCCCGATCTGGCAGAAGATCACGCTGTTCAATCCGGTCGTCTATTTGATCAGCGGTTTTCGCTGGAGCTTCTACGGCGTCTCCGACGTCAGCGTCGACGTCAGCGTCACCATGACCCTCGTCTTCTTGGTGCTCTGTCTCGGCATCGTGCGGTGGATGTTCAAGACGGGCTATCGGCTCAAGACGTAGACGTAGGTGGCTAGTCCGTACCGATACCGTCGAAAAACTCCACGTCCCCCGTCTCGAGGCTGTACTCCGCGCCGACCACGAGCAGCCCCTCGTCTTGGATGAGTTGCTCGAGCAGTTGCGAGCCGTGACGCAAGTGGTCGGCGGACACGCGCACGTTGGCGCGCGTTGCCTCGCGCAAAAGCGCCGGCCGATCGTGGGCGAGCTCCGTCCTCATGAGCGGCTCGATCGAAGGTCGCACCCGGTCGACGATCGAGCGCAGGTTACGCGACGACGTGCCGCCGGGGTTCTCCATGTGCTCGAGCGTCGCCAAGATGGCACCACACGCCGTGTGACCCATCACCACCACCAGGCGCGTGCCGAACCGTTCAGCCGCAAACTCCACGCTTCCGACTTGCGATGGAGCCACGATGTTCCCGGCCACGCGAATGACGAACAGGTCCCCGAGGCCCTGGTCGAACACGATTTCCGCAGGGGCGCGCGAGTCGGAGCACCCGAGCACGATGGCGCAGGGGGCTTGCCGGTCGATCTCGGCGCGCCGCGCATGGCTGAGAAGCGCGTCCAAGCTGCGCACGTTGGTCGTAAAGCGGCGGTTTCCTTCGCGCAGGCGCGCGAGGGCCTGGAGGCCGGACATCGTGGGGCGGTTCACCACCGCCTCATAACACGCTCACGCCGTCCGCTCCGCCGCATTCTTTGCTTGCCGAGACGTCAACGAACTTTCAGCCATTTCGCATAGATAGTCGAACGGGACCCAAAAAGATCGCGCTCCGTGTCGATCCGGCGCCCACCCGATCGTCGCGAGAGTAGAGGCCGCCGGGGTAAGGGCGCACCTCGACTTGCACAGTTGGCAGAAGATGCTCTGATGCGAAGCCGTGACGGCTTCCGAGACCCATCGCGCGATCAATGCTGTTTGGAGAATCGAATCGCCCAGGCTGATCGCCGGTCTCGCGCGGATGGTGCGCGACGTCGGTCTGGCCGAAGAGCTCGCCCAGGATGCTCTGGTGGTGGCTCTCGAACAATGGCCCGCGGGGGGGGTGCCGGACAACCCCGGCGCCTGGCTCATGGCGACGGCGAAGCATCGCGCCATCGACCAGCTTCGCCGAAAAAAGCGAATCGAGCAGAAGCACGAGGAGCTCGGTCACGAGATGGAGACACGGCAAAACAAGACACCGGACCTCGAAGCGGCGATCGACGACGACGTCGGCGACGATCTCCTGCGGCTCGTCTTCACGTCCTGTCACCCAGTGCTTTCGACCGAAGCGCGCGTCGCGCTCACCCTGCGCCTTCTGGGAGGTCTGACGACGGACGAAATCGCACGGGCATTCCTCGCGCCCGAGCCGACCATCGCCCAGCGGATCGTGCGGGCCAAGCGCACGTTGGCGGACGAGAAAGTCCCTTTCGAGGTCCCTCGCGGCACCGAGCTCGCCGCGCGTCTCTCGTCGGTTCTGGAAGTGATCTACCTCATCTTCAATGAGGGCTACTCGGCCACGTCGGGCGACGACTGGATGCGGCCCGAGCTGTGCGAAGACGCACTTCGTCTGGGGCGCATCGTCGCCGAGCTTGTCCCCAACGAAGCGGAGGTCCACGGATTGGCCGCGCTCATGGAGATCCAAGCATCGCGCGCGGCGGCGCGGACCGGGCCCACCGGGGAACCGATTCTCCTTCTCGATCAGAACCGCGCGCGCTGGGATCGCCTCCTCATCGGTCGAGGTTTGGCCGCCCTCGATCGGGCCGAAAAACTGGGCGGCGCGGGAGGGCCCTATGCGCTGCAAGCCGCCATCGCCGCATGTCACGCGCGCGCCCTCACCGCCGCAGACACGGATTGGTCGCGCATTGCGGTGCTCTACTACGCGCTCATGCAGCGCGCGCCGTCACCGGTCGTCGAGCTGAACCGCGCGGTTGCCGTCGGGATGGCCTTTGGTCCTGCGGCGGGGCTACAGATCGTGGACGCGCTCATCTCGGAGGCGTCACTCGCCGCGTACCACCTGCTGCCGGCCGTGCGCGGAGATCTCCTCTTCAAGCTAGGGCGGTTCGGGGAAGCGGGCAAGGAGTTCGAGCGCGCCGCGTCGCTGACGCGCAACGCCCGCGAGCAGAAGTTGCTTCGCGAGCGCGCCGCGGCGTGTAGGCGGCCTCTCACCAATTGAACGAGGCGACCCGCCCACCCTCGTGTGAACCAAGTCGACACTGCGCCGAAACATCCGCGCAAGAAACCCTTGCTACGTCCTCGGATTGAATGACGGCACCGAATTCGCCCGTGCCGCCTCTCTTCCCAGCCGGTCGCGCCACGTTTTCCGGCCCCGCCCCGGAGTTGCTCCTGGCGGTCGGCGAAGTCGGTCGCGAGCTGGCGGGGGACGGATCGCTGGAAGATCGTTTCGCGCTGGTGCTCGGCGTGCTCGAGCGACGGCTGGGTGCCGCCCGCTCGGCGCTCTACCTTTCCAACGCCGTCGGGCAAGTTCTCGACATCGCCGCCACCCACGCGATGGCGCCCGACGAGCTTCGCCCGCGCCTGCGGGCCGGCGTCGCCGGGCGCGTTGCAGAGAGCGGTCAACCCATCGTCGTACCTTTCATCCGGCACGACGCGATGGCACTCTCCGAGCTCGCCGATCTCTCGCGCTGGTTCGATGCAGGATGGAGCCTCGTCGCCGTTCCGGTGACCGTCTCGGGACGTCCCATCGGCGCGCTCTGTGCGTACTTCCGCCACCTCGCCGGCGTCGACTTCGGCGAACGACTGTCCGTGCTCGAGGTCGTGGCGTCTCTGCTCGGCAAAGCCGAACGTGCGACGAGGGCCGCGCCCAAGCGACGCGCAGCGTCGGAATCCCGGCCCGAAAAGGACCGCCTGGGAGCGACGCGAGCCGTATTCGAATACGCCAACATGGTCGGCGAGAGCCCCGCCATGCGCCAGGTCTACGAGCTGATTGGGCAAGTCGCGTGCACCAGCGCCACGACGCTCTTGCGCGGTGAGTCGGGAACGGGCAAGGAGCTCGTCGCACGCGCGATCCATGACAACTCGCCGCGCGCGTCGATGCCGTTCATCAAGGTCAACTGTGCTGCCCTGCCGGAAGCGCTCTTCGAATCGGAGCTGTTCGGGCATGAACGCGGTGCATTCACCGGTGCCCATGCGCGCAGGAACGGGCGCTTCGAGCTGGCCGAAGGGGGGACGCTGTTCCTGGACGAGATCGGCGAGCTCGCGCTCACGACACAAGCGAAGTTGTTGCGAGCACTCCAATTCCGGGAGTTCGAGCGCGTGGGCGGCACCCAGACGCTGCACACCGACGTCCGCATCATCGCTGCAACCAATGCCGACATCGAGCGCGCCGTGCGAAATGGCGTTTTTCGCGAAGACTTCTACTACCGCATCAACGTCTTTACCATCACCGTGCCGCCATTGCGGGATCGCCGACCCGACATCGCCACGCTGGCCGAGTACTTCTTGACCAAGCTTGCCGCTCAGCATGAGCGCAAGATCGGTCGCATTTCGACCGGCGCACTCGAGATCCTCGGCGGCCACGGCTGGCCCGGCAACGTGCGCGAGCTCGAAAACGTGATCGAGCGCGCCGTCGTGCTCTGCGACGGATTCGTGATCGAGGATCGCCACCTGCCAGAGGCGCTGCGTGCCTCGCCGGCTCCGGCGGAGCGGCCGACCTTGGCCGAAGCGGTGGAAAGGCTCGAGCGCCAGATGGTCGAGGACGCGCTGCGCAGCGAGGAAGGCTGCATTGCGGCCGCCGCTCGCGCGCTCGGAACGACGGAACGCGTCGTTCGCTACAAGGCGACCAAGCTCGGAGTCGACCTGGCCCGCTTTCGTCGCTGAGCGCCGCGAGCGAGCCCTCGCCCGCGCAACGCCCCGTGTCGGCGGCGGGCGGACGTAGGACGAGATTGTCGTTTCGTACCGATGAACGGCTCGTTGCGCGGTCATCGCCATGAAAATCTGCGCGCAGAAAAGGCGGCCAAAGAGGGCTGAAACGCCGCAGAAACACGGCAAAACCATCGGACAATTTTGTTGACCACCAGCGCCTCCCAACACGCTTTTGTCGGCGCGGCATGCGCGCGAATCTTTCCCTCATGTTTCGAGTACGCGCAAAGCCGCGAGTCTTGGCGATGCGATGGCTCTGGCACGCGAGTTGCGAAGTCAGAGAAAGGATGGACACCGCACGACGCTCACCACCGGGAGAGGATCCTCGTTCCGGCGAATCGAATCATGGATCGAAGACTGCCGGTAACGGCGGGCGCCCGCTCATTGCGCTCCTCGAAGCGCGCATGGGCAGCGAACTCGCTCGCCTGGTGGAAAGACACGGTGGCCTCCCCTTGAGCGTACCGGCCGTGCGCGAGGCGCCGGAGCCCGCGACCGACGCCGTCGATGCGCTACTGGCCGAGCTCTTACAGGGGAGATGCGAAATCCTGGTGTTCATGACGGGCGTTGCCGTTGCGCGCCTTTTCGAGCTGGCGGAGCGGGCCGGCGTTCGCGCAGAGCTGGTGACGTCACTGCGCAGCGTAACGACGGTGTGCCGGGGGCCGAAACCGAGCGCGGCGCTGCGCGGCTTTGGCGTGCCGCCCACCTTGAACGCGCGGGAGCCTTTCACGACCGCGGAACTGATCGACGCCCTGTCCGAAGTGGTCGTCAATGGGCGTCGCGTCCTCCTCTTGAACTACGGTGAGCGCTGCGAGACTTTGTTCGAAACGCTGGTCGCTCGGCGGGCCGAGGTCCACGAATTCTGGTTTTACCGCTGGGAAATGCCGGAAGACACCGGGCCGCTCGAGCGCTTGGTGCGGCGAATCGTAGAGCGCGACGTCGACGCGCTCGCCTTCACTTGCCAGATTCAGTTTCGACACCTGCATCGGGTCGCCCAGCGCATCGACCTGGATCGTTCCTTGATCCGCGCGATGAATGAGTCCGTCGTGGTCGGCGCCGTGGGCCCCACGTGTCGCGCCATCCTCGCTGCACACGGCGTCGAGCCGCATGTCGTACCCGAGCATCCCAAGATGGGACCACTCGTGGCCGCACTGATGCGCTACCTCGATACGCGCGGGGCCGGCAGACCGTACGCGCGTTCGCCCCTCACCCACTGACCTCTGCTCACAACTGCACAGAGACTTGCAACCGCTCGACGGAGGAGCTCGAGATGAAGACCGAAGGCAAGCGTTGGATCCAGCACTTTGCTCCGGAGGATCCGGAGTTTTGGCGAAACGAGGGGCGGCAAATCGCGCGGCGCAATCTGATCTGGTCGATCCTCGCCGAGAACGTCGGCTTTTCCGTGTGGCTCGTGTGGAGCGTGGTGGCCACCCGGCTCCCGGCGGCGGGTTTTCGCTACTCCACCGACCAGCTATTCGCATTGGTCGCGCTACCAGGTCTCGTCGGCTCGCTGATGCGCTTCCCTTATACCTTCGCGGTGCCGAAGTTCGGCGGCCGCAACTGGACCATCGTGAGTGCGCTCTTGCTCTTGATTCCGACTCTCTTGCTGGTGGTCCTGGTTCGCCGACCGGACACGCCGTTCTGGCTCATGCAGGTGGCAGCTGCATCGGCCGGCCTGGGTGGCGGCAACTTCTCGTCGAGCATGGCCAACATCTCTTTCTTTTTCCCGGACCGCGAGAAGGGCTTTGCCCTCGGGCTGAACGCGGCGGGAGGGAACATCGGGGTCAGCACGGTTCAGCTTCTCGTACCCATGGCCATCGGCTACGCGCTGCTCCCTGACCCTGGACCAGCGAGAACCATCCACCTCGAGAACGCTGGACTGATGTGGTTGCTCCCCATCGTGGTGGCAGCCCTGGGGGCGTTCCTGTTCATGGACAACCTCGCCTCGGCGCGTTCGAGCTTCAAAGATCAAATCGTCATCGCCCATCGCAGTCAGACTTGGATCATCTCTTGGCTCTACATTGGAACCTTCGGCTCCTTCGTCGGCTTTTCGGCGGCCTTCCCTCTTCTTCTCAAGACGCAGTTTCCGGAGATCACCGGCAACCTCGCCTTCCTCGGCGCGCTGGTCGGATCGGTGGCGCGCCCGCTGGGCGGCATGCTCGCCGACCGCGTGGGTGGCGCCAAAGTGACGTTCTGGAATTTCGTGATCATGACGGCGGCGAGCCTCGGATTGTTGTGGTCGATCGAACACAAGAACTTCGGCTTCTTCCTGACCGTGTTCCTCGCCCTCTTCGTGACCGCCGGTATCGGCAACGGGTCGACGTTCCGCATGATTCCAGTCATCTTCCGCGCGTTTCATGGGGAACGCGCGAGTGGACGCGGTCCCGAAGCCGAGTTCGAGGCGCTCGCCATCGCGCGGCGCGAAAGCGCGGCCGTGGTCGGGTTCGTCGCCGCCGTGGGAGCACTGGGGGGCTATTTCATTCCGCGTGGTTTCGGCGCCTCGATCCGAGCCACCGGCACCGTCATCCCTGCCCTGACTTGCTTCGTGCTCTTCTATGTCACCTGCACCGGCGTGACCTGGTGGTGCTACCTGCGGCGCTCCTTCCTGACCGCGCGCCTGCCCAGCCTCGCGCACGCGCGCGCTTGAGCGATGAGTGACGACCGGCATGGTCTTCGAATGAGCTCGATCACGAACGGAACAGGCAGCCCGAAGCGGCGACTCTGCGTCGTCGGCAACGGCATGGTCGGTCACCACTTCGTCAAGGAGGCCATCGCCCGGGGACTCGGCAGAACCTTCGCCATCACCGTCATCGCGGAAGAGAACGACCTCGCCTACGATCGCGTCAACCTTTCGAAGTGGTTCGACGGAAAGAAACGGGAGGAGCTTTCGCTCGTAGAGCCAGGTGAGTACGAGCGGATGGGGGTCGAAGTGCTCCGAGGAGACCCCGTGGTGGCTCTGGAGCGCGACGCGCGTCGGGTGCGCACGGCCTCCGGGCGTGTCGTCGGGTACGACAAGCTCGTGCTCGCGACGGGTTCGTCTCCCTTCGTACCCGAGATTCCCGGCCGACATCTCGAGGGTTGTTTCGTCTACCGCACGCTCGAGAATCTCGCCGCCATCCGGGAGGCCGCCCAGCGTTCGACGACGGGCGCCGTCATCGGCGGCGGGCTGCTCGGCCTCGAGGCAGCCAATGCGCTGCGTGCGCTTGGCCTCGAGACTCACGTCGTCGAAATGGCACCCCGTCTCATGCCCCTGCAGGTCGACGACGTCGGAGCGGCCCTGTTGCGAGAAAGGATCGAAGAGCTCGGGGTGACAGTCCACCTCGGTACCACCACGCGCGAGGTTCTGGCGGACGAGAGCAGCCGGGTGCGCGCTCTTCGCTTTGCCGATGGCCGGGAGTTGACTGTCGGCTTGGTCGTCTTTTCAGCCGGCATCCGACCGCGCGACGAGCTCGCGCGGCGTGCCGGACTCGACGTCGGCGAGCGCGGGGGCATCGTCATCGACGGCTCGTGTCACACCAGTGATCCCGATGTCTTCGCCATCGGCGAATGCGCCGCGTTCGAGGGCCGGACCTACGGGCTGGTAGCACCCGGTTATCGCATGGCGGAGACGGCCGCCGACGCCCTCGGCGGCGGTACGCAGAGCATCGACGGCTTCGACATGAGCACGAAGCTGAAGCTGCTCGGCGTCGACGTGGGCAGTTTCGGCGACGCTTTCGCGCGAGCACCGGGCGCGAAAGTGATGAGTCTCTGCGACAGCGGCGCTGGGGTGTACAAGAAGCTCGTCCTCAGCGCCGACAAGAAGCGGCTCCTCGGAGGCATGTTGGTCGGGGATGCCTCCGACTACGCGTCGCTGGTGGGCTATCTCCGAGCGGGATCACCGGTGCCGGATCCCCCCGAGCAATTGCTCTTCGCGAATCTCGGCGTAGGCAACGCCACCGGTCTCGGTGTGGACATGCTGCCGGAGGCAGCGGCGGTCTGCTCGTGCCACAACGTCGACAAGCGCACCATCTGCAGCGCCATCCGGGAGCGAAGGTTGACGCAGGTGGGCGAAGTCAAGTCCTGCACCAAGGCCGGCACTGGCTGCGGTTCGTGCGTCACGCTGCTCGCTGAGCTGCTCAAGAGCGAGCTAAAGCGGGCAGGGGTCATCGTGCCCAATCATCTTTGTGAGCACTTCGCCCATAGCCGGCAGGAGCTATTTCATCTGGTACGCGTCCATGGCATCCGCTCCTTCGATCAGCTCATCGCCCAGTACGGCCACGGCGAGGGGTGCGAGATATGCCAACCGGCGGTGGCCTCCATCCTCGCTTCCAACTGGAACGAGCACGTGCTCGACACGAACCACGTCGGCCAACAGGACACCAACGACCGTTTCTTGGCCAACATCCAGCGCGACGGGACCTACTCGGTCGTGCCCCGATTGGCCGCTGGCGAAGTCACGCCCGACCAGCTGATTGCCCTCGGACGTATCGCCAAAAAGTACGCCCTTTACACCAAGATCACCGGTGGTCAGCGGGTGGACATGTTCGGCGCGCGGCGCGAGCAACTTCCCGCGATCTGGCGCGAGCTCGGCGCCGCCGGCTTCGAGTCCGGCCACGCCTACGGCAAGGCTCTGCGAACCGTGAAGTCGTGCGTGGGGAGCACGTGGTGCCGCTACGGCGTGCAGGATTCGGTCGGTTTCGCCATTCGCGTGGAGAATCGCTACAAAGGGCTGCGTAGCCCACACAAGTTGAAAGGCGCCGTCTCCGGTTGCGCGCGCGAATGCGCCGAAGCGCAGAGCAAGGACTTCGGCATCATCGCCACCGACAAGGGTTACAACCTCTACGTCTGTGGCAACGGAGGCATGAAGCCCCAGCACGCCGTACTGCTCGCGTCCGATCTCGACGAGAGTACGTTGATTCGTTACCTCGACCGGTTCCTGATGTTTTACGTCAGAACGGCCGATCGCTTGCAGCGCACGGCCTCGTGGCTCAACGGCCTCGAGGGCGGCATCGAGTACCTCGAGCGCGTGATCGTGCGGGACGAGCTCGGCATCGGAGCCGAGCTCGAAGCCGCCATGGAGCGCGTGGTCGGGAGCTACCAATGCGAATGGAAGGCGGCGCTCGCCGATCCCCAGAAGCTCCAAGCGTTTCGGGCGTTCGTGAACTCGGAAACGGACGACCCGAGCATCGTCTTCGTGAAGGAGCGAGCGCAGCATCGCCCGGCATTCTGGCCGGAGAAGCGCTCGCTCCTCGATGAGCGGCGCGTCCGCCTGCCGGTGCTGACCAGATGACGATGGAAGGAGAGACCAGCGTGATGGTGCATGCCGCATCTCGGTGCGATCCTCGGACGACCTGGGAAGACGTGTGTTCGCTCGACGAAATCCTGCCCGGCACTGGCGTGGCGGCGCTGGTCGGCGGGGAGCAGATTGCACTCGTCAAGACTCGCCGCGGCGCGCTCTACGCGATATCGAACTTCGACCCCTTCAGCAAAGCGTTCGTGATTGCGCGCGGTATCGTCGGTGATCGCGACGGCGTACCCAAGATTGCATCTCCGATCTACAAGCAGAACTTCAACTTGAAGACTGGGGAGTGTTTCGACGATCCGACGGTACGACTTCGTGTGTACTCGGTGCGCGCCGTGGCGGGGCGGATAGAGGTTCAAGGTTCGAGCGGCGGGTGGAAGTGGTGAACGTCGGAGCCGCCACCGATGCCTTGGATCTCCTGGCGCTGCCGTCGGCCGGAGAACAGAAGCGCAGGCTGCCGGTTCTGTCGGTGGGGCTCATGCTCGAGGCCCAACGCACACTGACCGCAGTCGAGCGTTTTGCGAAGGCCCATGACTCGCCGCTTCAGCCGCGCAGCGCCCAGTATTACAGTGATCTGATTCCGCTCGACCGACCGATGCCGGGCGAGCAATACGCCTTCGAGGTCGATCTCGATCGGTGCACCGGCTGCAAATCTTGCGTCAGCGCCTGCCACACGCTCAACGGACTCGATGAGGGTGAGCTGTGGCGCAGCGTGGGACTCTTGCACGGCGGCACTCCCGACTCTCCAGCGCAACAGAACGTGACGACCTCCTGCCATCACTGCGTGGAGCCTGCGTGCATGCAAGGCTGCCCCACGCAGGCCTACGAAAAGGATCCCGTCACCGGAATCGTCAAGCATCTCGATGACCAGTGCTTCGGCTGCCAATACTGCACGCTGATGTGTCCCTACGATGCGCCGAAATACAACGCATCCCGCGGCATCGTTCGCAAATGCGACATGTGTAGTGACAGACTCGTGCGCGGCGAGGCACCGGCCTGCGTGCAAGCCTGCCCGAGCGGCGCAATTGCCATTCGCGTGGTCGATCAAGCGGCCATCGTCCAGGGAAGCGAGGCGCGTCAATTCTTGCCCGGAGCTCCGGCCCCCGAGCAGACGCTGCCAGCGACCCGCTACAAAACGCGGCGCGCCATGCCAGGCAACATGCTGCCGGCCGATTTCTACAGCACACGCGCCGAGCATTCGCATCCGCCGCTGGTCGTCATGCTGACGTTGACGCAGCTTTCCGCAGGCGCCTTCGGACTTTCGTGGCTCGGCGAGCGGGCCTTCGCCTGGCGCCTCGGCGGTCCCCTCGCGCAAGCGCTCCTGGCGTCGACGCTGGCGCTCTTGGCGCTCTTCGCCAGCGTGTTTCATCTGGGCCGGCCGTGGCTCGCCTATCGCGCGGTGCTCGGTTGGCGCACCTCCTGGCTGAGTCGGGAAGCGATTGCATTCGGTCTGTTCATCGCGCTCGCCATGACGTGGGGTGCGCTCGCCGCAATGCCGCTGCTGCTGCCCGACTTTCGCTATCAAGCCTTGCTGACCAGCTTCGCGCCGACCGTGCGCACCGTGGCCGCTCTGGCTGGCACGCTCGGTGTCTTCTGTTCGATCATGGTCTACGTCGTCACGCGACGGGAGCAATGGTCGGCCGTCCGGACCGGGATCGAATTCTTCGGCACGACGCTCGTGCTGGGGGGCGCGGCGGTGCAGGTGGCCGCTCATGACGCGCTGGCCGCGGGAGCGGTTTCGGCCGTCGCTCCGAGTTTGCTCTGGCTCGTCGCCGCCACGGCCGGCGTCAAGATCGCGCTCGCGGCCTCGGGGTTGCTCCATGTCCGCGACCGCCGAACGTCGACGCTCAAGCGCGTCGCCCAGGTGATGCTCGTCGAGCTCGGCGGCGTCACCACCGCTCGCTTCTGCCTCCTTCTGCTCGGCGGCCTGATCTTGCCATCGGTATTGGCCACGGCGATCATGACGGGGAGCGCCGCGCGCGCCCTTTCGCTGGTCATGCTGTTCGCGCTCTTCGCCGGCGAGCTGATGGAACGCTATCTCTTCTTTCGCGCCGCGCCCGCCTCGAGCATGCCCGGCGGGCTCAAATGATCGAGCGCACCTCGGCGCAGGTCACTCCCGACCAAACGACCACCATGGTCTGCGGCTTCTGTTCGACGGGCTGCGGGCTCGAGATCCAGCTGCGCGGCGGCGCGGCAGTGGGCCTCAGGCCAGCTCCGGATCATCCGGTCAACCTCGGCATGGCCTGTCCCAAAGGCTGGGAAGCCCTCTCACCGCTCGAGTCCCCTGGCCGCGCCACCGTACCGCTGATGCGCCGAGAGGGCCGGCTCGTTCCGGCTTCCTGGGAGGAAGCACTGCGCGAGATGGTCGCGCGCTTCAAGGCGATCCAGCGCCGTCACGGACCGGGCGCCCTCGCCTGGCTCGGTACGGGACAACTGCCGACCGAAGAGCTTGCCCTCCTGGGAGCGGTCGCCAAGATCGGCATGGGCATTCGCCATGGCGACGGCAATACGCGCCAGTGTATGGCGACCGCGGCGACTGCTTACAAGCAGAGCTTCGGTTTCGACGCGCCCCCCTACGCCTACCGCGATTTCGAACAGTCCGACGTCATCGTGCTCGTTGGCTCGAACTTGTGCATTGCGCACCCGATCATGTGGGAGCGGATCTGCAGAAATGCTCATCGGCCGACCATCGTCGTCATCGATCCGCGCAAAACCGAAACGGCGATGGCCGCCACGCTGCACTATCCACTCGCCCCCAAGAGCGACCTTTCGCTCTTCTATGCGCTCAGTAACATCTTGATTCAGAACGGATGGATCGACCGCGCCTACGTCGACGCCCATGTCGCCGGCTTCGACGAGTTCGCAGCGCACGTCGCGGGCTTCACCGCCGAGCGCGCTGCGGCCGAGACCGGCATCGAACGAGAGCGCATCGAGGAACTCGCCCGCGTGGTGCATCGGGGCAAGCGTGTGAGCTTCTGGTGGACGATGGGCGTCAATCAGAGCCACCAGGGCACCCGCACCGCCCAGGCGATCATCGCCCTCGCCCTTCTGACGGGCAACATGGGTCGTGAGGGGACCGGAGCCAACTCCATCACCGGTCAATGCAATGCGATGGGCTCGCGGCTGTTCAGCAACACCACCAACCTCTTTTGCGGGCGCGACTTCGGCGATCCCAACGACCGCCACGACGTGGCCAAGGTCCTCGGGCTCGATGCCGGTTTGATTCCGAGCACGCCGAGTCTCGCCTACGATCAGATCATCGAACAGATCCTGGCCGGCAAGATCAAAGGGCTTTGGGTGATTGCCACCAACCCTGCCCACTCGTGGATCAATCAGGCGCACCTGCACGAGGCCCTGACGAGGCTCGATTGCTTGGTGGTCCAGGACATGTACCACGATACCGAGACGGCCCGGCTAGCCGACATCGTGCTTCCCGCTGCAGGCTGGGGCGAAAAGGAGGGCACCTTCATCAACTCCGAACGCCGGGTGGGCGTGATCAAACGCGTATGCCGCGCACCGGGCCAGGCGCTGGCCGACTTTTACATCTTGCGGTTGATCGCCGAAGCGTGGGGTTGCGCTCACCTCTTCCAAGCCTGGTCGAGCCCAGAAACGGTATTTCAGATCTTGAAGCAGCTCAGCCGAGGTCGCCCTTGCGACATCACCGGCATCGAGGACTATGCCATGCTCGACCGCCACGGCGGCATCCAATGGCCGCTACCTCTCGGCGCAGATTTCGCGGAAAATGATCGACGGTTGTTCGTGGACGGCCACTACTTCACCCCCGATCGGCGCGCGAAACTCCTGTTCGCTGACCCGCGCCCACTGCCGGAACAACCGAACGCCTCCTACCCCCTGCTTCTTCTCACGGGCCGCGGCAGCTCGAGTCAATGGCATACCCAGACGCGTACCAAACGCTCCGCCGTACTCCAGCGGCTGTCGCCCTCCGAGCTCTACCTCGAAATATCGCCGATCGATGCAGGCGCGCTCGGAATCCGCCCGAGCGATCTCGTCGATGTCAGCTCTCAACGCGCCACCGTCCGCGCGCGCGCCTTCGTCACGCACGGTGTCCAGCCGGGTCAGGTGTTTTTGCCCATGCACGACGACGCGATGAACCGGCTTACGTTTGCCGCGTTCGATCCCCATTCGCGCCAGCCCGCGTACAAGGCCTGTGCGGTCCGCGTGAGTCGAGCGAGCGGCACGCCCGAAGCGCCGGGGGAATGATTTCGCTTATTTACAATAGGCCAGCGTCCTCTGCCCAACAAAAGACCCATCGACGTGTCGATCGGACGGGGCTTCGTTCGTCGCCAGGATGAAGGTGCAATTGCGGCCCCGGGGCAGCGAACCACGAAGGAGGGCACGACCATGCGATTCATGATGATTGTCAAGAGCAACGCCAAGTCGGAAGCGGGCATCCTTCCCGACGAAAAGCTCCTGTCCGACATGGGCAAGTACAACGACGAGCTGGTGAAGTCCGGCGTGCTCCTCGCCGGCGAAGGCCTTCAGGCGAGCTCCAAGGGTGCGCGGGTGCGCCTTTCGGGAAAAAAGATCACCGTGGTTGACGGCCCGTTCACCGAGGCGAAAGAGCTGGTGGCCGGCTTCTGGGTCATCCAGGTGAAATCCAGACAGGACGCGATCGAATGGGCCAAGCGCGTCCCTGGTACGGAAGGGGAAATCGAGCTTCGCCAGATCTTCGAGCTCTCGGATTTCCCGGTCAGCGCCGCGGAAAAGCCGGACGGGTGGCGCGCGCAAGAGCAGCGCTTCCGCGATGCCGCGGACCCCAAGGCGCCGAGCCCCGCCAAGCCGAAACGAAAGCCGGGCACGAACCGTTTCATGATCATCCACAAAAACAACCCCGCCACCGAAACCATGATGCCCGCTGAAAAGGACCTCGGCGCCATGTGGGCGATCATCGACGAGCAGATCAAGGCCGGGGCATTGCTCGCGGCGGAAGGTCTGCAGCCGAGCTCGAAAGGGGCGCGAGTCCGCGCGTCAGGCACGCAGCGCACCGTCATCGATGGCCCCTTCGCCGAGTCCAAAGAGCTGGTGGCCGGGTATTCCATCATCCAGGTAAAATCGAAAGAGGAAGCGGTCGCCTTTGCCAAGCGCTGCATCGGCGTGACGCCCGAGGGCGTCACCGAAGGCGAGATCGAGGTCCGCCAGGTGTTCGAGCTGAGCGATTTCCCCGTCGATCCCGCCGAGAAAAAGGACGGATGGCGGCAGAAGGAACAAGCCTTCCGCGATCGCGCCGGCCAGTAGCGGCAGCCGATTTTCCACTTCCTGACGCGACCGCCTTGACGGCGCGACCGCGCCTTCTACACCCATGGATCGTGGAGCGGCTGTCGGAACTCGGCGTCTTGATCGTCGATTGTCAGACGACGGGGGCAACGCCCGCCCTCGGCGCGGTGCTCGAGATCGGTTG